>NZ_FNZO01000011.1:0-231144 GCF_900109305.1 Paenibacillus sp. cl141a | reverse complement strand
TATTTCACAATGCTGCAAAATAAATTATCCGGTATTAGCTACCGTTTCCGGTAGTTATCCCAGTCTTGAGGGCAGGTTGCCTACGTGTTACTCACCCGTCCGCCGCTAACCTTCAGGAGTGCAAGCACTCCATCAAGTCCGCTCGACTTGCATGTATTAGGCACGCCGCCAGCGTTCGTCCTGAGCCAGGATCAAACTCTCCAATAAAGTTTGACTTGCTCATTTCTTAACTGACGAGAATTTGTTCAATTCTCTATTTCAACGTCCCACCGAAGTGGTTCGTTTTACTCACTCGTTGTTCAGTTTTCAAAGATCAACTTCTTCGTTTGTCACCAACAAGTTATCTCGTTAGCAACTCTTATATCTTACCACATCCGCTCGATCATTGCAAGTTTTTTTTGAATTTATTTTTCGAATTCATTTTGGCTTGTTGATCCAAGCATTTGTTCCAGGCCGTATTTCTCGGCCGGAAATATAATATACCATGCGTCGATTCGGAACGCAAGTGTTTTTTGAAAAAATATTCATAGAGAGAATTCTACTATAATGCAGTTTAGTATAACCTGCGTTTACTGAGCCCCTAATATATTAAACGTACGGTTTCATATTAAAGGCACTTATGGCATGGAGAGAAGCCGTCATTTCGTATTACGGTTTGATGATCTCGCCGCGTACCGCTCACATCATCCAATACCAGCCTGTGCGCTTAGAGGTCATTAAAGCTTCACAGGTTTATTCCGCAGTATAACCTGCGGTTAATCCTTTTTCTTCTTAATTATATAAAATGCTAGCTTAGTTCAACAGATTCTATAAGACTACCGAATCGTTTGTCTCTCAACCGCTGTTGCGGACCTAAGAAAAAAGCGAAAGCTCGGGACTGACTCCCAGAGCTTTCGCTTTATTTGTACATCATTTAGATTCGAATTTAACTATTCTGCACCGAGGAACGCATATCGGATCAAGATGATCACAAACAAGATCCACATCAGCCAATGCACCTTGGTATCCGTGCGGCCAATCAATTTGCCGAATACCGCAAGAACCACATAAGCAATGATACCAGCGGAGATCCCGTTCGCGATACCGCCTGTGAATGGCATCAGGATGATCGTCAAGAATGCCGGGAAAGCTTGCATGAAATCATCCCACTCGATATCGCGTACCTGGCTCATCATCAGGACGCCGACGATGACAAGTGCGGGTGCCGTAGCTGCCGAAGGAACAACCAGCGCAATCGGAGCCAGGAACAATGCCAGAATGAAGAGTACGCCTGTGGTGACCGCAGTCAAGCCTGTACGTCCGCCTTCAGCAACACCGGAAGTACTTTCTACGAAGGCCGTGATCGTACTAGTTCCGAGGAATGCGCCTGCGCTTACGCCGCCCGCATCCACGAGCATCGCTTTGCCGAGCTTTTTCTCGCCTTCTTCTTTGTTCTTCAGAAGTCCGGCACGGCCGGCCGTACCAACCAGCGTTCCGAACGTATCGAACAGCTCGACGAATGTGAAGATGAAAATAACTTCGATAAGACCAATCCCGAGCGCGCCCTTCAAGTCCATCTGACCGACAGCCAGATTATCGAACGAAGGAATCCAGCTCGCGCTGCTCAGACTCGACAAATCGGTAACGCCCATCGGAATACCGATCAGCGTCGTCAGCACGATACCGATAAGCAGAGCGCCTTTCAGCTTCAGGACCATCAGGATGGCAATCAGGAACAGCCCGATGATCGCAAGCAGCGTATCCTTGTTTTCAACGAAATTTCCAAGACCAAGATTGAAGGCACCGCCTGGTACCGGATGAGAGATATCCGTTCCCGGGTTGATGGAAGCCGTAACGATATTGCCCAGCTTCAGGCCAACGATCGTAATGAACAATCCGATACCAACGGTAATGGCGATCTTCAAGTTGTTCGGAACCGCCGTCAACAGCATTTGGCGTACTTTGGTTACCGTAAGAATGATGAAGACGATACCGGAGATGAATACGGCACCGAGCGCCGCCTGCCAAGTAATCGCACCGTTCGAGCTTAATACAACTGTCATGAAATACGCATTCAAACCCATGCCTGGTGCCAGCGCAACCGGAATGTTAACGAAAAAGCCCATGGCCATTGTCACGAGACCGGCACCAACAGCGGTAGCGAAGAATACGCCTTCCTGTGGAATGCCCGCGCCGTCAGGACCCAGGAACAGATTGTTGACCAGCAGGATGTAAGCCATGGTCATAAAGGTCGTCAAGCCTGCGATAATCTCGGTTCTTACATTCGTTCCGTGTTCCTTTAGTTTAAAGAAACGCTCCATTGTAGAGATATCCCCCTTAAATTAATGACCGGCAACATACAAATAGACCCTAAGGATAGATCCCTAGGGCCGTCGCTTGAAAAAAGAGCCGCAAAACAATCTTTCGCATGCTGCCGGGCAGCATCCTTATCGAATAACCGGTCTGCTGCATTGGAGCGTTGCTCCAGCTTGCAGGCCGATCTCGAATGCTGGACGAGTCCGCATCATTATATTGCCGCTCTTCTTTTCGTAGCGAGATCATTACGGTGACCTGTAGAGACTCCCGGGCCCATTCCCGGGATTATACGAAAAAGCTCGTTATTTGTAGTTGTCGTGTCGGTTTCTACACATATTCTAGGACGAGAAGCCCAGCCTTGTCAACAACAAAAACGAATATTAAACTTGTCAGTTTAAAGAAATGTTCGGGAATCGCCCTTCCAAAAGCTTTCTGCTCTAGGACGACCGACCTACATACGACTAAAAATAACCCAAAACCTGGGAAGATGCGCACTTGATCATCGAAATCCGCCCGGTGAGGTGTTTTACATCCGATGGTGGCAGACGCGGGTCGAAACCGACACGCAGGATGAAATCGGAATCGTCTATCTCCTTAGGAGAAACTTATGGCTATTTTACCTACAGCATGGTGGGTCTCACTTAATGCATGGGCATCGTAGAGCCCTTTCCGCGAAAAAGGAAACGTAGCTCCCACGACGGCTCTTACCTTTTTTTGCTCTAACAGATCGGCTATTTCCTGAAGCTGCTGGCCATTCGGATCCAGCCATATATTTTTGGCGGTCACGTCGTATTTTCTTACCAGTTCTTCATCAAAATCGCTGACAATCGATATGATTCGCCCGGTATGCTGTTTCAGTACTTTAAAGCTGTTCTTCTGCACGTCACCGCCCATCGTATCGAACACAACGTCCACATCCGATAATTCATCTTCAAATCGGGTCGTGCGATAGTCAATCATCCGATCAGCACCGAGCGAGGCCAGCAGTTCATGATTGCGTTCGCTGGCGGTCGTCATGACGTAAGCTCCCGCTTGTTTGGCAAACTGGATAGCGAACATGCCGACGCCGCCAGCGCCTGCATGAATCAATACCTTCTCTCCTTTGGTCAGTTCACCATGTGTAAACAGCGCCTGCCAAGCAGTGAGTCCCGCGAGCGGAACGGATGCCGCTTCCTCCCATGAGATAGCAGCAGGCTTGCGTGCCAACAGGTGGTCATCCACCAAAGTAAACTCGGCATATGTGCCAAAACGGGTCGTTTCCGGGCGGGCAAACACTTCGTCCCCCACTTTCCAATCCGTTACCTCGCTCCCGATTTCCGAGATGGTCCCGGCAACATCCCATCCTAAAATAATGGGAAACTCCCAATCCATCATTTGTTTTAAATAGCCTTCACGCAGCTTCCAGTCAATTGGATTGATCGAGGTGGCGGCCACTTTGACTAAGACCTGGTGCGCTTGCGGTGCAGGAGTGGGTACTTCTCTTTCCTGAAGCTCTTCCTTGCCACCATAACGGTCAATGACGATAGCTTTCATTCTTTTCCTCCTTACAGGTTCGGTCTTGGTTCAACTTCCCAAAAGCTCGCTCATACCCATTGCACCTTAACGTAAAATTCATCTTATTAGACAAAAGATGCATGCAATAAACCAGAGCCTCAATCCATTGTTTAAAGAGAAAAGCTCATTGACCAACGCAAAAAAACCTTCAATCCCACGGATGTGGATTTGAAGGTTTTTATGTTTAGTGCGGCAGTATAAAAATTACTCCCACTCGATCGTTGCTGGCGGCTTGGAAGTCACGTCGTACACGATGCGGTTGACGTTCTCGACTTCGTTCACGATGCGGACGGAGATTTTCTCCAGCACATCCCATGGGATGCGCGCCCAGTCCGCTGTCATGCCGTCGATGGAGGTTACGGCGCGGATGCCTACGGTGTAGGAATACGTGCGCGCATCACCCATGACGCCGACGCTCTTCATGTTCGGAAGCGCCGTGAAATACTGCCAGATTTCGCGATCCAGACCGGCCTTCGCGATTTCCTCGCGCAGGATGTAGTCGGAGTCGCGGACGATTTGCAGCTTGTCCTCCGTTACTTCGCCCAGTACGCGAATCGCAAGACCCGGGCCAGGGAAAGGCTGACGATGAACGATCTCGTCAGGCAAGCCAAGCTCTTCGCCGACTTTGCGAACTTCGTCCTTAAAGAGGGCTTTGAGCGGCTCGATGAGCTCGAATTTCATGTCTTCAGGCAGCCCGCCGACATTGTGGTGGGACTTGATCGTATGTGCCGTGTCCGTTCCGCTTTCCACGATATCGGTATACAGCGTGCCTTGAGCCAGGAATGCGAAATCATCGAACTTGCTGGATTCCTCATCGAATACGTAGATGAACTCGTTGCCGATGATTTTACGTTTTTTCTCCGGATCGTCCACACCCTTCAGCTTGGACATGAAACGCTCCTGAGCGTCAATCTTGACGACCTTCATGTCGAACTTGCCGACAAAGGTCTCCATCACGCTCTCGGCCTCGCCCTTGCGCAGCAGTCCATGATCGATGAACATGCATGTCAGCTGATCGCCGATGGCTCTGTGAATCAGCATGGCCACAACGGAGGAATCAACGCCGCCGCTCAGCGCGCACAGCACTTTTTGCTCGCCGACCACTTCACGGATTTCGCGAATCTGATCCTCGATGAAAGTCTCCATGCTCCAGTTGCCTTCGCAGCCGCACACTTCGTACAGGAAATTCTTAATCATTTCATTACCATGGACGGAGTGGCGAACCTCCGGATGGAATTGCACGGCGTACAGCTTCTTGTCTTCGTTACTCATCGCGGCGATCGGAGCCGATTCCGTTCCTGCATCCAGCTTGAAGCCGGAAGGCAGCGATACCACGTGATCGCCATGGCTCATCCATACGGTTTGTTTCTGCTCAATCCCTTTGACAAGCGTCGAGTTCGGAGCGAACTCCAATTCGGCTTTACCGTATTCGCGCTTCGAAGCACGCTCTACTTTTCCGTCCAGCTGCTGAGCCATCAGCTGCATGCCGTAGCAAATGCCAAAGATAGGCAGTCCCAGATCGTAAATGGCAGGATCCACATGCGGTGCATTCTCGGAATACACGCTGGAAGGACCTCCTGAGAAAACAATGCCGCGCGGGGAGAGATCTTTAATCTTCTCGACCGGCGTATTGTATGGCAGAAGCTCACTATAAACGCCAAGATCGCGAATGCGTCGTGCTATAAGTTGGTTGTACTGTCCACCGAAGTCCAAAACAACGATGATTTCATTAGGCTTATTCATTACCGGGCCTCCCTTGATTAATGAAATTAATTATACGCAACCCCAATTCATACCGTCAAGAAAGAGGGCCCTTTGTTTTCATGCCAGTTTTTTTACAATTCGAATGCATTGGCGCAAAAAGAGTACTTTTTCCGTACGGGACCACGGTTCATCCTGGTACGCAGCCCGCTCCCAGCGCGACGCGAATGCCTCCAGCTCCCTCCTGAATTCGGCATCGGCTATCGACAGGGCGCTGACGTATTGACGCAGGGTCTGCCCTCTTTCCAGATCCCCATACGTGCGCTGCAGCTTGTCCCAGACCCATACCGCCGCCGATACGAGTCCCTCCCGCCCGCTGACCGCTATCGTCCGGGCCATCCTCATGAAGGCCCAACTTTGGCGCAGGGCCGGAATTCGGCAAATGACGGCCACAATAAGAGGGAGGATCAACAAAAGCGCGACCCCAAACATCACGGGACCGATGGCGGATATCACAAGGAGCACTTTAACGGCAGCGTAGATCATGGTACTCCACAAGGTATGCCATGACATCATTCCGGCGGAGCCGGAATCGCCGGCAGCCGGAGGCATGGACATCCCCTCGACCCCAAAGCCCGGAGTCGGATCAAACAGGACCCACCCCTGTCCCGGGAAAAACACCTCAACCCACGCATGCGCATTCTTTTGGGCGACCTCGTAACGATCCATCGTGCCGGCCACCCGATCGCCAGGCGCGAATCCCGTTACATAGCGTGCGGGGATGCCCTCGGATCGGAGCAGGACAGTCATCGCCGTAGCAAAATGAACGCAGTACCCTTCCTTCGCATCGAATAAAAAATGATCCGTAAAATCCCGGCCCCCCGGTGGCACGGAGGTTTGCAGCGTATACGTATAGTTCTGCTCCAAATAGGATTCGATAGCTTGCGCCGTTTCATACCTTCCCGCGGCGTCCGATGTAATCTTCTGAGCTAAATCCTTCACCCTGGAGGGCAGCTCCTCGGGAAGCTCCAGATACATTTCTTCCATATATTCGGGATCGTCCCCGTTCGCCCTGCGGAGCGCTTGCTCCTCCGGCTGCGCGTATAAAGTCTCTACGGTGTAACCGGACACCGCCCTCTCGCCTTGCAAGGAAATCGTTTCGGACAGCCTGTCGACGGCCAACCTAGGTGTACCTAGCTCTTTGGAAGAATGCATCTCCTTCACGCGGGTAATAATGCCTCCCGACAGCAAAGACGGGACGGGAGTCTCCTGTACAAAAGTCAGCGACTGCACGATCGTCTCTCCAGAAGGACGCTCCCAATACGGCAGGAAACCGCTCAGGTCCTCGGATAGCTTGACTGGCTTGCGGATGGAGGGATCTGCATCCCATTTCCGACCGTCATATCGATTATACGTGTCTCCGCGCCAATACGTCGGTACAGGCGATTGCGCCGTAAAATACAATGCATCGCTGAGCGTCAGAGGGCCTCCCAAATCTTCTCCTTGGGAAGCATATCCCGCAACCTGCGAGGCAGGAATCGACGGTTCCGCATTTCCGCGGAGCCGATCCCCCCATCCCGCCAGTCGTTCCGCCATTTCCGCCACACTCAATCCCATGCCTGGCGAAGGCTCGCCCAAGCCCCCTCCTACTCGGGTAATCCCCGCGATCAGAACAGAGGCCAGCAGCACAAACAGGCTCCAGCGCAGCACAGGCAGCCCGGACAAGCGGCCGGTTCGCATGGGTTCGGGGAGGTCCATTTCCGAAGAGGTCCCCTCCACGGTTTCCTGTTTCAGCTTAAGGATCTGCATCATGCCCTGGGCCAGCAACATGTACAGCACTGCGCGCAGCATATCCCCATAGACGCTTTCTTCCATGGCAGACTCCAGCACCGCCAAATAAACCAGCGTCGAACCGCCAAACAGCCAAACCGTCCGGCGATACAGAGCCAGCATATGGACTGCAGATACCATAATGCCCCAACCGACAAGGAGGATGATCGTCCTCGTTTCCTGGCTTAAGATCGTAAACTCCCACGCATTTCTGAAAGCCGAAGCGTCGCCTGGAAGTATCAGCGAAACGTAATCGGACAGCCATGCGAACGGATCGCTATATTCAAACAACCGGGAACAAAGCCAGACCACCAGCCCGGCATTCAGCGGCAGCCATACCCAGCCTCGCCATGTAAACAACCCTTGAAGCAGCAGAAACAAAGCCCATAGGAATAAGGTTTCCAGCACAAACCGGCCGCCTGTTTCACCCGCATTCCGAAGGGGCAAGAGCCACTCTGACAGAAGTCCCATCACCGGCAGCGTGATTAATATGCGATGAAGCAGCGTTCCGTGCGACAATCTGGAAACGAATACCGAAGGCACATTCCTTGATCCGAATGACCCTGTTTCCCGACTGCCGCCAGCCCTAACGGGCGAGCTGCCCGGTCCTGTCATGGACGGCACCTCCGATCTTGATAGGGTGCTCTACCTCTACTGCTAGTTTTTCATGTACATACACCAGCTTCCCGCCTTTGCCGAAAAATTCCTGCGCCCACGGCGGATGCGCCTGATTATCTGATGGAGCCGCCAATGTGCTTTCAGCCGATTTCAACCGCCTTACGCTTAGAGTACAATAAATGGTCACCTTTCTGCAGCCTGCATTCAGGAGGCTTATCCCGGTGTCAGCAGCGCCTTGATGGAAGTAACCGGTGATGATAGCCCAATCCGTATTCTTTTGCGGGGAATTAAAGGATTGCTCGAATCTTCGGTTCCGCATCGCATCATTCCCGGTTAGCTGAACAGAGGCCAGAGGCACCAACGAATCCGGCTGCCCCTTGGACCCGTCTTTGCGTTCAATCGATGAACCCTCTAAATCCGTCCCACCCATGCATAATTGATAGGGGATTCCATGGCGTATAAGCCGGGATACCATTCCCGCTGCAGCCGATACCGCTTCTTCAAATACTTCCTGCGGTTTCCGGGCTTCATGGCCCTCATACCCTTGGAGCGACGTATCCAGCACAACGCCCTGCCTTGCTCCAAAGCCCTCATGAGGCATGAAAGATTGCAAGCGGCCAAGCTTCGCGGAATTCTTCCAATGAATCCGGTTCATGGGATCCCCTGGAACATAATCGCGCACGCCCGATCCTCTCATTTCATTCCAAACGCGGAAGCGTACGCGTTCATCTTCCGTATCCATATCGCTTCCATGCACAGGCATCTCGGCCACAGGCCACGCCGCAGGCTTTGGCAGCACGATCAGGCCGCCCGAATCGCTGAGCAGACTTCGGTTTGTTCTGAACCAGCCGAACAGATCACCCCATTCCACCTCGCTATAGATCGAAGACCAGACTCCGCGGGGAACCTGGTTCAGCCGGTAGGTATACTCAAGTCGTCGCCGCATGCCCGGGAACAGCAGTTTGCGATATGTCCTGCTGCCGATGCGGTCGGTGATGATAAGCCATGGCAGGGGAAGCATGCAACGGTAGGCAACATGAACCGTCATCTGGACGGAGTCTCCAGCCTGAATGCACAAAGGGGAGCTTATGTGCGAGATGGCGATTCGGGTCGGACCGAGCAAGCTCGTCATAGCCCCTCCCAGCAATAGAATCGTGGATGCCCACCAAACAAGCCGCAGCGCTTCCCCGCCTAACCAAAGATAGAGCCCCCAAGACACCGACCAGATGGCTATGCCTCTCAACCATTCCAGCAGACGCCGTCTCATGAGATGCTTCCCTTCCGGCTGCGCTGGCGCGGCAGATCAAACCTCGTAAGGATGGATTCTACCATTTCATAAGGAGTCACGCCGGCAGCGCGTGCATCATGACCGAGGTGAATCCGGTGGGTCAGCACCGGTACGGCAACGCGCAGGCAGTCATCCGGGATGACATACATTCGGCCTGTCAAGAATGCGGCTGCCTGCGAAGCACGGAGCCACGCCAATGTCCCTCTCGGACTGATGCCCAGGGATACGCCCTGCTGCCTTCGGGAAGCATCGGCCACACTGACCATGTAGCGTTTGATGGTGTCATCCACGAAGACGCGGGACACGCTCTGCTGCATCCGGATGAGCTCGGAGCCCATCATGATCGGCTTCAGATCATCCAGTCTGGAACTGCCCATTCCCCGCTCCAGCAGCTCCAATTCGCCTTCCATGTTGGGATAGCCCAGCGATAATCTCATCAAAAAGCGATCCAGCTGCGCCTCCGGCAGGCGGCTTGTGCCTTCATATTCGTACGGATTTTGCGTTGCCAGCAGGAAGAACGGGGCAGGCAGCGGATACGTATGACCGTCCACGGTGACGCGCCCCTCTTCCATCGCCTCCAGCAGCGCGGATTGCGCCCGCGGCGATGCCCGGTTAATCTCATCGGCCAACACGATATTGGACATCACCGGTCCGGGCCTAAATACAAATTCTCCCGTGTGCGGATAATAGACCGATGCGCCCGTAATGTCCCCTGGCATCAGATCATAAGTAAACTGAATGCGGCTGAAATCGCAGCCGATTAACGCAGCCACCGACTTCACCAGCATGGTCTTCCCGACTCCCGGCACGTCCTCCAGCAGCACATGGCCTCCGGCCAGCAAGGCAATCATCGTTAACGAGATTTGCTCCTCATGTCCGACGATGACGCTGCCGATCCGTTTGGTAACCCTCCCCAGAAGATCTGGCGCCCACTCCGGATGATCGGCTTCTTCAGCATGAACGGATGAACGATACAAGAACATCAACCTCCAACCCATATTCATAGATTATTTAATAGCGTTAGCTTAGAATCTTGAATCTATGAATAGGTTTTCCAAGAAAGCACGAAGATAGACGTCTTTTGCTAGAAAAGGCTTCGCCTGTCCCGCATGATTTAAAGCGCGCCGCCCGCCTGGCCTGAAGGATCTGCACGAAAAAGGCCACCCGTTGCAACGGGTGGCCTCCATCTCATTCATACGCACATGCTGCTTTTCATCGTTCACGTCCGATCATCGCATTAACGATTCACGGTCTTAATCAGTTCCCAATTCCAAATCCGTTCCAGAATCACGGCAGCCTGGGCACGCGTAAAGTAAGCCTTCGGCGCGATTTTGCCGTTCATGCCGTTCACGATGCCCGACCCTGCAAGCAGAGCTGCACTCGATTTGGCATATTCGGCAACCTCATCCCCATCGGCAAAAGCATCCAGCGCCCCTTCGCCTTCCAGCTTCTTGTCTGCCGCCTCCAGGGCACGCTGCGTGATCAGCATCATGTCCTGGCGCGTCACCGGCGTGTCCGGCGAGAAACGATTTCCGCCGACGCCTTGAACGAGCCCAAGCTCTGCGGCGATTTGCACGTGTTGGTAATAATAGGCCGAAGACGTAACATCTCCGAATGCTGCCCGGCCTTCGCCCGAGCCTTCCAGCTCCAGCGCGCGTACGAGCATAACGAGGAATTCGGCCCGGGTGATTTCGTTCTGCGGATCGAACATCGTTTCGCTTACCCCTTGGATAAATTCGCGGGATGCCATCGTTTCGATCGCATCGATCGCCCACGGCACATGCTTCAGGTCATGAAACGTCTTGAATGCGGAAGCGACTGCAAACGTGCCGCCATGCGGCAGCGTTGCGCGAACGATCCCCTGTTTCGCATCATAACGGCTGTCAGCAAGTGGCCCGCCTTGCCCGTTGGCATCGATCTCCCTGACAAAGATATGATCCGGTTGTGCCAGCTCTTCCTTGGTTGGGTTGTAAGGCACCGACCAGATCAGGCGAGCTTTGCCCGATTTCCACGACAGGGCCCGGTCGCCGGCAAGAGCCTCTACCCGGAACACCGGACGATCACCGATCTCCTCGCGAAGGGCTGCACCCGGATTGCTGCCCGAAGCTTTCGCCAGACGCAGCGTGACGGTTTCCGTATCCTTTACTCCGGCTCCCCGAACCCATGCGCTTGGCAGCTCCAGTGCGCCGAACTCCGTTTGGAGGATCAACACAACCTCCGAGTTCCCCAGCAGCCACTTGCCCGGCAATTGATTTCGTAGGACTGGGCCTCTGTTTGAGCCGGGATATCCACGATTGCTCGCTTCGGTCCTTCCACACCGGCTGCCGCCCTGTCCAATGCCTGCTGAAGGACTTGGCTCGAGAGAACAGCGAGAATCAGCCCGGCGTTGTTCCGGATTTCGAGTGAAGGCGTGTTTGGAGCTGGACTTGTACTGCTTCCGCCTCCGCCCGCGTTCGCACCGCTTCCTCCGTCACCGCCGCTGTTTCCGTCTCCTCCGCCAGGAGCGGAGCTCTTCGTGAATTCCAGCACGCCGAACCTGGAGGTGTTCTGATAGGACTGGCCCGTCGGATCCGACCAGATGGCCACGCTGTCTCTTGTGCCCTGGCCGTCTTCATCGTTGTTCACCTGCAAATCGAATCCGATGACCGTCCCTTTCTCAGGTTTGATCTTGTCGAGGCGGATCGCTGCTTCAACGACATATCCCCCGTCGATCACCTTCGCTGCCGAAGTGAAGTTATCCTCGCCCGCATAACCGCCAAAGGAACGCAGATTGTTGAAGTTCATCCGGTACTGTCCATCATCTTCTTGGTAAGCATCCGTCTTTCCATTATTCTGATCCACAAAAATCTCTACCGAATCCTGCTCCCATACGTTGGGGCTAGCATCCGACAACAAGCTGTCGCTAACCATGGCGTAAACATACAGGTAATTCTCATCCCATAGCGTCCGGAATGTTGCGGTTGCGCCGCTGTTACCCTCGACCCACACGTCGGTTGCCAGTTCCGCGGCGTCCTTCCAGACGCCGTCCAGCTCGCCGTCCACCTTCGGGGTGCCGTAGCGGGCCTGGGCCGATTTCGGCGCAGCAGCGAGCGTAAGAATGCCGAGTCCGTCTTGATCGCTCTCCTGGGCATGCCTTGGATCGCTCCAGGACACCACCGCTCCATTCTTGCCATGCTCGGAACCGTCATCCGAACCGGAATCCGTTACCCTGACATCGAAATAAATGTCGCTGCCCAATGCCCCTGTTCCGTGTAGCTTAAGAAGAGCCTCCCCAGCGTAACCTCCCGCGGTCTCTGCCGTGTTGGCGGCTCCACGCTGAATCCGGACTTCTTGCAGGGTACCGTTCACCACCGCGAAGATATCAACCTGATCCCCCGGGGCTATCGATCCGTCATTCACGTCAACCCTGACATAAATATGGTCCTTGTCCCATAGCGTCTTAAATTCGGCAGACAACGATCCCAGCTTCTCCGTCTTAAGTGCCGGAACCAGATTCCAGGAAGCATCCGGTTGTCCGTCGATGACGGCCTTACCCTCCACAGCCATTCCGGTTTTTCTCACAATCGTTAGCCTGGAGGGATCGACCATTCCCCAATAAGCTGGCTTGGCCTGATATTGCTTGTCAAAAGGAAACGGGGCATCCTGGCGGCCCGTCCCCGCGGGACGATCATGCAGCCAGGTATGGTCGTCTGCAATCCCCCAAAGGGTGACATTGCTGATCCAGCCACCCTCCACGCCTGCATCAACGCCCATTTGGTCCAGCCGCTTCAATTCTTCAAACAGCTCTTTGTACCGATAGCCTTGTTTGTCGAGCAATTCCTGAGGAACGGTCTGGAAGGCGTCGGTATTGTTCGTGTACACCGAAACGTCCAGCTCGGTAAGCTGATTATCAAAGCCCGCCTCGCCGAACATCCGGATGGAATCCGAGATTTGCTGGATGGAGGGCCCGCTGATATTGATATGCGTTTGATGGCCCACGCCATCGATCGGAACGCCTTCCGCCTTCAGCTGTTTTACGAGATTCAGCAAATAATCGCGTTTCTTCGGGTTGTGCGTGCTGTAATCATTGATGTACAGCTTGGCCTCGGGTCCGGCTGCGTCTCGCGCCGCATGAAATGCGGTCCGGATATAGTCGAGTCCCGTTATCCGGTACCACTGGCTGTCCCGCATGCCGTCCGGACGCCCTTCGTCAATGACCTCATTCACGACGTCCCAATCGCGGACATCTCCCTTATAACGGCCGGCCACCTCATGGATATATGCTTCCAGCCTCTGAAGGACGAGCGCTTTATTCTCCGGCGTGCCTTCAAGATATTGGCCCTTGTCGTCCTTCAGCATCCATTCGGCGCCCTGCTGATGCCACAGCAGCGTATGGAACCGGAGATTCATATCATGATCCCTGGCATAATCCCTGATCAGATCCGCGTTGGTAAAGTTATAGGTTCCCTCTCTCGGATTGAGAGATTCCGGTTTCATCACGTTCTCGGCAACAAGCGAGTTGTAGTGGTAATCCAGAAGCTCCTTGTGCACGCCGGACAGATGCTTGGGCTCCACGGCTGCCCCGATCTCGAAATACTCTCGATACACATCCTTCAGTGCGGGTATATCCGTCTGAATGGAGCCCGGCAGAGCGAGCTTAATGTCATCGACATAGAAATTGGAAAGATCCGAGGTTTCCACGTACAGCTTCAATGTTTCCATAGCCGAGCTGAAGCCGAAGGTTCCTTTCAGTTCCACCCACTCCGTGCCGCTCGCGGAGGCTGAGGCGAGGGTCGTATAGGACGTCTCTGCTGCGCCCGCCGCTTTATTCTCCATCGAAAGCGATAGTTTGACAGAAGCGGCAGGAGCCTGCTCAAGCCTGGCATAGGCTGAGATCGTATACGTTTTTTGGCTCACCATGATGTCTTTGACGTCCTGGCTGGGCCCGTTCCAGTTGTTCGTCCGATCATGGACCTTTAAACCGTAGCCGCCGCTATGGGCTGCTTCTGGCAAAGCTTCTACGGTCTCCGAATCGCGAGGTACCCAATCCATCGTCGTTCCGTCTTCAAAATCCCATACGACCGTATTCTCTCCTCCCGGCATCCCATTGCCCGGGTCCGGTGCCGGCTCAATCAGCCGGACTTTGAAGTCGTCCATATAATAAGCGGCGTCCGGACTGCTCGGACTCTGCAAATACACCTGCAGGGCTGATGCATTGGCATCGTATTTGTAACGGCCTTTTACCTCCACCCACCCGTCGGCGGTTACATCGACCGGGCTGCTGAAGTTCACGTATTCGGGCTCGGCCCCGGTTTGCTGCATGGCAAGCTGAAGCTTCTGAGACCCTTGGGTGCCCTCCTTCAGATGGACATAAGCGGAAATTTCATATGTCGCTCCCTTGTCCAGCCGATTCGTGGCGGATAGATTAAACCCCGGTCCGTTCCAGGTCGCTGTCCTTCCCTCCGTCAGCAAGCTCCCTGTTCCTTCATAAGCATAGGTAGCGGAAGTCACCGTCTCCGTCCCCCGTTTGAACCACCCCTCCGTCCCGCCATCGAAATGATGGTGAATCACAAGATTCTGATCAGCGGGCGTTTGGGCCGGTTCAACTGCCGCCGCGCTCCATCTAGGCGGAATAAGCAGCAAGAACGCGATCAGCATCAGGCTGATCTTTCTAATGATCGTTCTCTTAGACACGAAATGCTTGCCTCCTCATCGGTTGCCGTTATGATCTGTCCTCCAGCAAAATCTTGTTCATTCTTTGACGCTGCCCACGTTCAACCCGACAACGAAATATTTCTGCAGAAACGGATAGACCAGCAGAATCGGAACGGATGCCACGACCGTTACGGCAGCGCGAATCGAAATCGGCGTTACCATATTCACCGCAGAGTCCTTCGTCATCCCCGCGCCGGCAGCTACTGCCGGGTTGCTGTTCGCGTTCATACTGGATGATAGGAGCTTCATCAGCTCATACTGCAAAGTACTCAGCTCTTGACGGGAGGAGGTATAGATGAATGCATCGAACCAGGAGTTCCAAGCCCCCACGGCCACGAACAGTGCAATGGTTGCCAGCACCGGTTTACATAGCGGGAAGATGATCCGGATGAAGATTTTGAAATCTCCGGCTCCGTCGATTCTTGCCGATTCAACCAAGCTTTCCGGAATCGTTCCGATATACGTCCGGATAACGATCATATTAAATGCGCTGATCATCGACGGGATCACATATACCCAGAACGAATTAATCAGGTTCAAGTCCTTCATCAGAAAGTATCCAGGAATCAAACCTGCGTTAAAGTACATCGTCAAAATAAAGATCAAGGTAATCGGCTTACGAAATACATATTCCCGGCGGCTCAGCGTATACGCCAGCATCGTGGTCAGACCCAGATTCAGCAGCGTCGACAGCACCGTTCTTGCCACGGAAATCCAGAACGCGTCATATATCGTTCCAGAAGCGAATACCGCCTTGTAATTCTGCCATGTAAATTCCCTTGGCCAGAGATAGATTCCGCCTCGGATCGTATCATTCCCCGCATTCAGGGAAACGACGATCGTATTCAAGAAAGGATATAATGTGACAACGACAAGACCAATCATAAACAAGGTATTGAACGTATTAAATAGGATCGACTCAACGCTTTTTTTTCTGACAGGTTTAGTCGCTGCGGCAGCAGTTGCTGGCCCAGGGCTGATTGTTTGATTGTTCACTATAGCAGCCTCTCTTCCCCTAGCCGTTTCGCGACTCCGTTTGCAATCAATAACAGCGTCACACTAACGACCGTTTTAAATATACCGGCAGCCGTTGCTAATGAGTAATTGCCTTGGGCAAGCCCGTACTTCAGTACGAAAATGTCAATCGTTTGCGACCAGTCGACAACAAGACCGTTGCCCAGCAAGTATTGAACCTCGAAGCCTGCCTCCAGAATGTGGCCAACCTGCATGATCAACAGAATAATGATCGTTGGCTTAATGCCCGGCAAAGTGACATGGAACATTTTCCGATAGCGGCTTGCCCCGTCCATATCGGCAGCTTCATATAGCGCCGGGTCGATGGATGCCATCGCAGCCAAATATATAATCGTATTCCAGCCGACTTCTTTCCAAACATGCGACGCTCCGACGATTCCCCAGAAGTATTTGCCTTCACTGAGCCATTGGATCGGCTCCTTGATGAGATGCAGCTTCATAAGAATATCATTGATGATACCGTCCGAAGCCAAGCTCGTCGCGACAATCCCGGTTACGATAATCCAGGATAGAAAGTGCGGAAGATAGGAGATCGTCTGTACGGTTCTTTTCCAAAATACTTTTCTGATTTCATTCAGTAATAATGCAAGAATAATTGCAGTCGTAAAACCAAGAATTATATTGATAACACTCATTGCCAGCGTATTGCGAAGCACCTGCAGGAAACTATCGTCCTTAAAAAGGAATTCAAAATGTTTAAATCCTACCCACTTCTGTTCACTAAAGTCTCTAGCCGGCTTGTAGTCCTGGAAAGCCATGGTCCATCCCCAAATAGGAACGTAGGCAAACAAGATGATGTATGCCATCAGAGGCACTGACATATAGATCAACTGTCTCTGTTCTTTGAGGACGGCCCAGGTGATTTTCTTGTTTTTCTTAGGCTTGCGGACGGCAGAGTCTTTGACTACGGTCTCTTCCATAAGTTTGTTCTCCCCAAAACCCTATATTTCGTAAAAAGGAAGGCAAGAAGCCTTCCCCATTCCGATTCATGTACCTTCCGCTGCTTTACTTAACAGACCAAGTGTCTCTTCTCCATTGCAGCACTTCATTAATCCGATCCTCGTAAGCCTTGATGTTGAGCTTGCGGATTTCGCTGACGTACTCATCCCAGACGCTGTCGAATTCTTCCGGTTTAGCAAGAATGGCTTTTGGCAAGTACTTCGTGGACAACTCATTTTGCTTCGTATTCACGATTTTCGCCTCAGATCCGTCTACCAGGTCGACCGACCATGCCGGGTAAGCAATCTCGTTCTCAGGAGCTGGACTGAAGAAGTCAACATAGCTGTTGAAACCGTATTGGGCAAGGAAGTTCTTGTCATACTCTCTCAAAGCGGCTACCATTTCTTCAGGCTGTGCAGCGCCGTCCGTAGCGTTGCCGTCCGAGAATAAACCTTCCATTTTTGGTGCTTGACCGTGGAAAGAATCGGCTTTATTCGCGAGCTTCCAGGTTGCATCGGTAAACAGATCGCGCTGCTCTTGCGTTTTCATGAAGCGGCCGTCCTTGACAATGTAATCTTCCCCTTCGATCCCCCAGGACAAGATTTTTTGCCAATCTTCTTGAATCAGCGTATCCAACAATTTGATAATTCTGATCGCCTGCTCTTCGGATGCGTTGACCGTGATCCCGAAACCGTTATTGAGGTTCAGAGCCGGACGATCTTTGTAATGATCCTTGATACTTTCATCAAATACAAGCGGAAGACCGACATACGTTCTTTCATCTTTCTTCTGAGTAATCAGCGCGTCCTCTGCGCTTTGGAAGTTCCAGTGCTGGTCAAACATGCCAAGAACTGCACCGCTGGAGATTTTCGCCATATACTGGTCAAAGTTCTGGGTGAACGTTTCCTTATCGATGATACCCAGGGCATTCATTTCGTTCAGCTTTTTATAATAACGTTTGGCATAGTCCTTATCGGCAAAAATTTCCGCCTTGCCGTCTTTAACAACTACACCGCCGTCATTCGGATGACCGATCAAATGCTGAGGAGCATTGAACAGGCCCCAGTTTTTCCAGTCATAGTTCAGAATTTCAAAGCCGATCGTCGGGGTACCGTCGATGGTCGGATGCTTTTCCTTGTATTGTTTAATGATGTCAAAATATTGATCCAAGGTTTTAACCTCTGGATATCCTGCCTCTGCCAATACGTCCTTCTGAATCCAGAAGGCTGGGCCCGAATAATAAGACGAGGTAACATCAGCATTCGTTACACCGTAGTTTGGAAGATTGTAAATATGACCGTCATTCGGGTCTTTCATCATGTTCCAGTACTTCTCATAATGCTTCTTCAAGTTTGGCGCATGTTCTTCAATCAAATCCTCGAGCGGGATAAAGGCACCGGCAGCTGTCAGCTTTTGATTCGCTGTCATCATGTCCGGATAATCGCCGCCTGCAATCATAACGCCGAGCTTCTGGTCAATATCGCCTGCCAGGAACTCGAATTTGAAGGATGCTCCTGTCTTTTCCCTGATTAATTTATAAATCTTGTTGTCAGGTGTTGGTTGCTGGTCGGGCTGACCGATAAAAACACTCACCTCAAATGGTTCGATCTTATCCCCGTCCGTCCCGGGTGTTGTTTGTTCTGCGGAGTCCTTTGCTTCCGGCTGGGCCCCGCTATTCCCGTTTCCGCCCCCGCAGCCCGTAAGGCCGATGCAAAGCGACAACAGCAACACCGTGCTGAGCCGAAGCCATGATTTTGTCTTACCCCCCATAAAAGCACCTCCGTCATAATGTGGTTACATCGTTGGTCGATACGCCTCTTCATGTAACCTTCCTTTATTTTAAAAGCGCTTTCAAAGGCGGACTATACTATAATTAAAGCATTAACCTTAAAAACTTTAGAACATCCTCTTCTTGAACTCATTCGGTGCCATGCCCCATCTTTTTTCGAAATGCTTAAGGAATTGGTTGTAGTGGGTGTAGCCGACCCTTTCGGCGATTTCGCTGTTCTTCAGCTTGTTCTGCTTCAACAGCGCGGCCGCTTCCTCAATCCGCAAATTATGTATGAGTTCGTTGAAGCCAATCCCATTCTTACGCATCAGCAGCTGGCCGAGATAGACGGGATGCAGATAAAAAAGCTCCGCCAATCGCTTAATGGTCAGATTCTCCCGGTAGTGCTGCCGAATATAATCGTTAATCTCCTGGATTATGCCTTGCGAATGCCGGGCCTGCTCCTTGAGAAGAAGCTCGATGCACTCTTCCCCGAAGCGCAGCAGCTCTCCCATCAAGTCGTTCAAATGGAAGGTTCCGTCCGTTAATCCAGCTGCATTGGATTTGGCTGCCAGGATTCGAGCTTCCGCACCTTCCGCCTCCCTCACCAAATCCATGATTTTATACAAAACATAGATCACCATTTTCTTCACGATCCCCGGCGCGATTCGCTGCTCCGCAAACCTGGACGCAGCCAATCCGACAGCCTCGCGGTATCCCTTCTTGTCGAGGAGTTCCACGGACCTGATGACATCATCCATCAGGTTCGTGGGGTAACGATAATGAAACGGCCGATCCCGTACCTCTTCATATGAAATCATCCCGCCGTACGCCGGATCATAAAATTGATGCTCGATGGCTTCCTTGGCGGTTTCGTAGCAGCGACGGATATGCACCAGAGACTGCTGGCCTTCTCCTACAGCCATAAACAGCCGCTGTCCTGCATAATGGCGGACCAGCTCGCGGATCGTGCCTGAGGGTACGCTTCCGTTGTCAGGGGAATAACCGTTCACCAAACCAAGCCGGTTCGATTCCAGATCGATGACATACTCCGAATTCGCGTGGGCTGACAAGCGGGCGACGGTTTCCTTGACGTCAGGAAACAAGGCAGACTCTGCTTGGATCAGACATACGTTCCACTCTTGATGGGCGGAGGATAAAACCTGAAGCCTCGACAGGCCGCTAGCCCTAAGCGGCATCTCCAAGAGCGTTTGCATGATCAGCGAAACATCCTCTTCCCTCTTAGCAATCGCACTCAGGCTTAATCTGCGATGCTCCTGCATCAGCTCAGCATGAATCTTGCCGAGCTCCTCCTCGGCTTCCTCTGCAATAATAGGCTTCAGCATGTAGTGATGGATGCCGTGCCGCAATGCCTTCCTTGCATATTCAAATTCACTGTAGCCGCTCATGATGGCAAATTTCACACTGCGATCCCGGTGATGCTGCTGCCAGGTTTCAATCATATGAAGCCCGTCCATTAGCGGCATGTTTACATCAGTAATGACCAAATCCGGCGCAAGCCCATGAATCATCTTCAAGCCTTCCACTCCGTTGCCCGCGGTTCCGCAGACGCTAAACCCCAAGCGTTCCCAATCGATCCACAGCGCCAGCCCTTCCAGCGCACCCGGTTCGTCATCGATCAACAGCACTTTGAAAGGCATGGTTCTCCCCCTCTCCGCCTTCATGCTCCCGAGACTCCAACAGCCGGATCGGAATCTCGAATGAAACGGTTGTCCCTTGATTCGGGGTGCTGGCAATGTTGAAAATGACATGATCGTCGTAGTACAGCTCCAGCCGCCGATATACGTTTCGAATGCCGAAGCTGTTGCCCGAGAACTGCTCGTTGCGAACCGAGAGAATAATGTCCCGTAGCTTGCTTTGCTCAATGCCCTTACCGCTATCCGTAATGACGATGCGAAGATACTCACGGGCAACCGAAGCGCTTATGGTCACCAGACCCGCTCCATCCATCGCCTGCAAGCCATATTTGCATGCATTCTCAACGAGCGGCTGAATGCTCATTTTCGGAATTTTATAATGAAGCGCTTCCATATCGATGTTGAATTGATATTCGAATTTATCCCGAAAGCGGAATTTTTCGATTTTGAGATACATTTCGATAAATCTGATTTCCTCCTCCACGGAGACCAAATCCTCTCTCCAGCTCAGGAGTCTGCGAAGCAGCTTGGACAAGCTTTTGATAATATCCGTCACATCCGTGTATCGATTCTTCGTGCAGACCACCAATATCGCATTCAGGGTATTGAACAGGAAATGGGGATTCATCTGGCTCTGCAAAAAGTTCAATTCAGCCCGAACCCGCTCCATCTCCAGGCTTTTCTTCTGAATCTCCAGCTTGTACACATTGTTGATCAGGGAGTTCATCCTCGCTGTCATCTGATTGAAATTCCGGATGAGTCCGCCGATTTCGTCCCGGCCTTCGTCCAGTTCAATCAAGTCGAATTTCTCGTTGCTCACCTTCTGCATATGACGCGCCAAACGCTTCACCCGGTAATTGTAGGATCTCAGCATGACCGTAATAAAGACCGCCGCAACCAGCGTAACAACCGCTGCCAATACAACGGTAAACAGCTGCATATCCAGCATGGCGCTCGTAATCCGGCTCCCCCGGTTGATGCCGATCAGCTTCCACCCCTTCACGTACCTGGCCGTTCCGATCGAGAACACATGCCGATCCTCTTCGTCGTATTGCTCCAGGTCAAGCTTCGAATATGCGCTGTACTTCCCTCTTTCATAACCGCTGCTGGCCGACATAATAATCTCATTGTTCTCGTTCACCAAATACATATCCAGATAATCCCGTTCCCGTACAATGACGTCATAAATCTTGCTTAAATCGATATCGATTCGAAGCAGCTTCTCATAGGTGTCATAGGTATCGTAGTAATCCATCTTCTCAATCACGCTTAAGTACGGAACCGTCGATGCCGAGTTGTTCGCTTCTGCCGCCCTGTACGCCGCCACCAGCACCGGATGGGCCGAGCTGCTCCATAATGCATACCAGTCGCTCTCGAGCACATTATCGTTGATCACATGATAATTGCCGCCGGACACAATGGTGGAATTTTCGGTGAAGATGCTAATCCGCTGAATCTGGTTGTTAACCGGTATGTAGCTCGTTACCCGATTCCGGAGCTGCTCATCAAAGGTTTCGTAGAAGTCCAGCTGGGACTCATACTCGCGATCGAGCATTTCGTAAAGGGTCTTATCCGTACTCAGCGCATGACTTACAGCCACCCCGCCGTCGATGAAATTATGAATATCCTTCCTAGCCCGCTCCATCGAGATATCGAGGTTCTGCTCCTCTCTCTCCCGGATCAGCTCCGACATCCGATCCATAAAGATGAGGTTGACCACCAGAATAGGCAGCAGTACACCAATGACAAAAATAAGAAAAAATTTAGTTTTCAACGGAATATCGTTCACGAAATTTCCCAGCCTGAACATTCTCTTCATGAAGGCACCCTCCCGGTTTAGCGCTGCTTGCTTTCAACATGATTCTTGTAATTCGAGGGCAGAATCCCGGTTGTCAACTTAAACTTATGGATAAAATAGTCCGCGTTCGGGAACCCGACATGGAGCGCAATCTCGGAAACCTTCATTCCGCTCCGTTTCAGCAGCAGCTTGGCCTCCTCGATCCGCTTGTCATTCAGGTATTCCTTGAACGGCTTGCCAGCATGCTTCTTGAACAGCTGCCCCAAATAGGTGGCGTTCATATGGAAATGTCGTGCCAAATCCTGAAGCTGAAGCCTGCTCCGGTACTCCCGGTCGACATACTGAATCACTTGAAAAATGGTGTTGTGCTCGTTAAGCTTGCTTAACTCTTCCAGCTGCGAAGCGGCCTCAAACGCGAGCAACCGCATATAATTCTTCAACGGCGCTTTATGGCAAGCATCACTCAGATGACCAAGCTTCCTTTGCAGCCGGTTCATGAATAGATCCGGATCTCCATTCATTTCCGCGATTCTTCGACACAGCTTCAATTCCAGATCGGCCACATCGGCTTGAAAAGCCCTCAGGTGGAGGAGATGATCGGGCATGGCCGTAAAAATCCGCGCCAAGCATGACTCGATGGACGCATGCTCCCCCGCCATAATCATGGAAAGCAATTCGTCCATCCATCCGCAGGGAAGTCCCCGGAGCCGCTCGGCTCCTCTCGGTTCTTGGCAACAAAACACGCCGCTTCGGCCTTGGCTTCGCTTATCGTCGCGCACCTCCGCGCTCTGCCTGTAAAGCTCTCCGATCGCCTGGATTCCCTCCCCTGTGCCGCTTAACGCCACGATAACCGGCCCTTCAAGCTCCCGGGCCAGAGCAGACTGCAACAGCAGCGCAGTCTCCATGACCTCATCCGGAGTCGAATGCTCGACATGCAGCACCACTCCGATGCTCCCGCTATTGTCCTGGAAGCATCCCAGTAAGCTCGGGGGCCCGTAATCGGTCATCCATTCGATCCAATCCACTCCCGTTTCAGTAATCCCTGTTTCAATCAATAGGCACTGCAGCAGCGGCTCGCCCTGGATTTGCATCGCATTGCTGGCTTGCTCGGCCAAATCAGGACTCAACTCTTCCCGAATGAGCCGGTTCAACAAATAATGGACGGCAAGGCCGGCTTTCTTCCGGTTGCTGCGTTCAGCGTCTCGTTCGTTCTGGATCTCATGGCTGAGCTTGGCAAGCACTGCCTCGATCTCCTCGTCATCAATCGGTTTCAGCAAATACTCGGCGACCCGTTGGCGCATGGCTTGATGCGCGTATCCAAAATCATCATATCCGCTCAAAATAACGAATTTCGGAGGAAGAGGCAGTATCCGTTTGCTGTGCTCAATCAATTCCAGGCCGTTCAGGACTGGCATGTGGATATCCGTCATCACCAGTTCAGGCTTCCATTGTTCCATTAACTTTAGCGCTTCCGGAGCGCTCAGGGCTTCCCCGCATATTTGGAATCCGAACCGTTCCCAGTCGATCATCGTTCTCAATCCCTCCAAGACCCATGGTTCGTCGTCCACCAGAAGCACATTGAACATCGCCCTCGTCCTCCTTAGCGCGATAATGTAAGCGCAATCATTTTTACTTATACTACCATACTAGTATATCCATGAGAATATACTACAGGAACACAAACACAAATAACCGTAAGCGGGGTTCCTTTGTACAAAGGAACCCCGCTTACGGGCTGCTCAAGCTGGCCTATCCCTTAATCCCGGATAACGTAACGCCTTCAATAATATATTTCTGCCCGATGATATACACGATGAGCACCGGGATGAGCGCAATGGAAGCCCCCGCCATCATCAGCGTCCAATCCGTTGCATACATCCCCCGGTACAAATTCAGCATCATCGGCACGGTAAACTTATCCGTGCTGCTGAGAAAAATCAGCGGGTTAAAGAAGTTGTTCCACATCCCGAGGAAGGTAAATATCCCGAGTGCCGATAAAGCCGGCTTGATTAGAGGAATCATGATCCGGGCGTAGATCGTCCAGCGATTCGCACCGTCCACGATGGCCGCCTCTTCCATTTCCTTCGGAATGCCCCTGAAGAATTGTCGGAGCAGAAATACCCCGAAGGCGTTCAGCAGCGCAGAAGGAACGATAATTGCCAGATGTGTATCCAGCCACCCGATATTTTTCATGATCAGATATAGCGGAATAATGGTCACTTGTCCCGGCACCATCATCGTTGCCAGAAACAGGACGAACAGCGGCTCCCGGAACGGGAACGTGATTTTGGCAAAAGCATAAGCCGCCATGGAGCAGGTAACCAGCTGTGAAACCACCACGATGATATTGATGTAGAAGCTGTTGAAATACGCGCGCCCGAACGGCAGAGCCGTCAGCGAATCCTTATAATTGGACCAGATGAACGGGTCTGGAATCCATTTGGGCGGCACGACGAATACTTGCGACAAATCCTTGAGCGAGCTGAGCACCATCCACACAAACGGCAGGGCCATCATGCAGGCGCCTAAAATCAGCACGATATGCAGCACCACGGTGGATATCCTTAATCCCCGATGTATCATTCGTTTTCCTCCTTCCTAGGTTCGAACCGTCAGTCTTCGTAATGCACCCACCGCTTGGACATCTTCATCTGGAACAAGGTGAGCGACAGAATCATCACGAACAGGATGACCGCCGACGCCGTGCTCTTGCCAAAGGTAAAGTCCGCAAAGGCCGTCTCGTAGATGTGATAGACAAGCGTATAACTGGCCTTCGCCGGTCCGCCGGAGGTCATGACAAACGACTGGTCGAACACCTGAAAGGAACCGATGATGGACATGATCGTTACGAAAAAGGTCGTCGGGGACAGCAGCGGTATCGTAATATGGATCAGCTGCTGCCATTTGCCGGCACCGTCAATCTCGGCCGCCTCGTAATAGCTTCTCGATATGCCCTGGAGTCCGGCCAGGAACAGCACCATGTTGCCTCCCAGCCCCATCCAGACGCTCAGCAGGGCAATCGAAGGCATCACGTACCTGGAATCCGTCAGCCAGGAGGGGCCTGTTATCCCGAACCACTGCTGCAGGTACATGTTAATGAGGCCGAAGTCGGCGTTGAACAGCCACATAAACACGACGGCTACGGCGACGGACATCGTAATGTTCGGCATGAAGTAGATCAGCCGGTACAGAATCTTTCCGCGAACCCGGTTTAAGCCCACCGCCACCAGCATGGCGAGAACGATGCCGGTCGGTACCGACAGAATCGTGTAATACACCGTGTTCACCAAAGCGATGTGGAACTCCTCATCCTGAAGCTGGGACACGAAATTTTGGAGTCCGATAAACTTCTTCGCCCCCATGCCGTCCCAGTTCATCATGCTGATGACAAAAGCCGAGATGAGCGGAACCAATGAAAAAGCGATCAAACCGATCATCTGGGGAAAGATAAAAAAGTACCCCCACAAACCGTCGGACGTCTTGCTCTTTAAGGTTGTTCTCCTCTCCGGAAACCGCTCCGGAGAAGGAGCGGCTCCGGAGTTTCCTGCAGGCTGCGTGTTCATTTCATCTCACCGTTCCTCCCCAGAGCTGGATCAATTATTGCCGCTCTTGTAATCCTGAATTTTCTTGTTGGCCATATCCTGTATATCCTTCAAGGAGCTTTCAAGCTCCTGATCTTTCAGCCACAGTGCCTCGAACTTGGACGTTATATCCTGGCTTAGCCCGGGAATGCCCGCCTCGAACGGAGTCAGGGAATACCCGATCTCGCGCGCGTCCAGGAATAACTGGGCATGCTCCGGCAGATTCCCTTCCAGCACCACCTCATCCGTTCCCTGTACCGACGGGACGGCATTGCCGCCGCCCTGCAGGCGGAAGCGTTGGCCCTCTTTGCTTACGTACTCGGAGAAGAAGGTGTATGCCGCTTCCTTATTCTTCGATGCCTTGTTCATCACCATGTATGCGGTCGGGATACCGGCCGGCTCGATCTTATTGCCGGTGTTGGTCGGCCATGTGACCACGTCATATTCAAGTCCTTGATTCTTCTTGAACAGCGGCAGGTACCAGCGGCCTGCAGCAACGAATCCGACCTGGTTGGACATGAACATGGCATCCCCGCCTTGCCCTTTGGGAAGCGTGCCGGAGAAAGTGATGTTTTTGGATTTCACGTTGTCGTACAGGAAGCGGAAAGCCTCCATCGCCTTCGGATCCGAAGCCGCTACGAAATTCCCTTCGTCGTCGTACACCCGGCCGCCGTTGGAAGTAACCCAGCTGTGGTAGCTGTTCCAGGAGTTATCCAGCACGTAGCCGTACTTTTTGCTGTCCCTGATCTTGTCCGCCATCTCCTTGAATTTGTCCCAGGTCCACTGTCCGTTCGCCTGAAGATCGGCCGGCATCTCGGTTATCCCTGCTTCCTTCAGCACCTTCTTGTTGTACCACAGCACCATCGGGTTACAATCCACCGGTACCCCGAAGATCTGGTCATCCCGTACGGCTGCGCCCCACAAGCCTTCGAAATAATCCTCTTTCTTGATCACGCTTTCCGGAGCTTCCATATACGTCGTCAAATTCTCAATGCTCTGATTCTCGATCAGTTTCACGACCAGGGCGTCGCCTGCATAGAAGATATCCGGAGCCGTCCCGCCTGTTAATTGGGTTAATATTTTCTGATCATACTCGCCCGGAATCGGAATAAATTCGACCTCAATGTCCGAGTGATTCTTATTAAATTCCTTCGTCAGCTCCTGAAAGCGGCTAAGCTCGCCGGGATTTCCCCAGGTCGCCCATTTGATCTTGACCTTCTCGCCGCTTCCGGACTCCCCGCCCTCTGATGTTCCGCCGCCTCCACACGCTTGGAGTATGGATGATAGTAGAAGAATGATTGCAAGCAATGACCCTCTCACCTGTTTCCTTGTCATTTCATTTCCTCCATTCAAACCAGATTTGGACTCGCTGGCATAGCTTTTGTAAACGCTTTAATTATAAAATTTTGGCAAAAAGCTTTTGAACGGATTATGTTCCGAAAAAGTGGTTTCTTTTCCGATCCTATGAAATCCCCCTTATTTTCGATGCTGTCCCTGGTACTCAGCTGGCGTCATGCCTACCATCTTCTTGAACAGCTTGCTGAAGTATTTCACGTCATTGAATCCGGAACGATCCGCCACTTCATACACACGCAGCGATGTTGTGGAAAGCAGCTCCTTGGCCCGTTTCAGCCGGAGATCAATGACATAGTCAATGAAGTTGTGTCCCGTGACGCGCTTAAACAATTCGCTAAAATAGTTGCGGCTGACGGCCACTTCGTCCGCCACCTCCTGCAGGGAGATCGGCTCGGTAAAGCGCGCCTTAATATATTGGACGGCCTGCAGCACGATCCGCTCATGCAGCGTGGATTCCGGTACAGGGTGGCGCATGGCTTCCTCCCGCAGCGCATGGAAGCCTTGGAGCACCAGCTTCTTCACTTCCTCCACCGTGCGAAGCTTGCCCACCTCCCCGATCTGCGGAAGCGGCGGGCCGCCGGGAAGATGAAACATAGCAAGTAAGCTCAGAAGGTCCTCTGCCTCCCGGAGGACCGCCGGCTTCTTCATCCATCCGGGACGCCAGCGCTGCATAATGGACTGCAGACGTTCCTCGCTGATGTCCATGTTCCCGACGGTCAGCGCGGCCCTTAGGGCATGCAGCTCGGCAGCCGGCCGCTTCTGAGCCGAATCGGCATCGGTCAGGGGGAGCTCCTCTGCCCGCAATATCTGTTGAGCTGGATGAAAGAAGAGTCCCTCCAGGCTTTCAGCGGCTTCTCTAAACGCTTCTTGCAGCTTATCCATGCTGTTATATCTCCTGCTGAGTCCCATCGTGCTCCGGATCGGCAGGCGGATAGCTCCTTCGTCCCCTGAAGCCTGCCTGTTTGCTTCATCCCTTAACGGTAAGCAGACGGCGATCCGGTCCGTTTCCAGCCGAGCTGCCAGCGCCTCCGGCGCCTGGTCATATAACTGTCCCATGAACCGTTCGATCTCCTCCTGCCAATCCTTTGGCTGTACCCCGGCCGCGGCAGCGCCCAGGTCCGAATCTAGCTGGAGCACGGCCAGCAGATACGGGCCGTTATGGTTCCATGCTTCCAGCTTCGCGAGTGCATCCGCCTCACCGGACAGCGCCTGAAAGAGCATTTTTCCGGCGGCCTTCTTCTTATTCAGCCGCTGCTGCTGCTCATGCTCGGTCAGAATCCGCTGCAACTGCTTCTCCTCTTCCAGCTTCAATCGCATGTGATCAAGCACGGCGACCAGGGAGTCCGCGTCCAGCGTCGGCTTGAGGATATAATCCGATGCGCCAAGCCTGATGCCTTCCCGCACGAATTCGAAATCGCTGTGACAGCTGAGCAGCAGTACCTTCACCCAAGGACAAAGTTCCCTTGTCCGCCGGGTCAATTCCAAGCCGTCCATGACCGGCATCGCGATATCCGTGATCAGAATGTCCAGATCCCCGTTTACGATCCACTTCATGGCCCGTTGTCCATTGGAGGCCTCCCCGACAAGCCGGTAACCGTATTTCTCCCAATCGAAGGTCGAGCGCAGTCCCGTACGCGCGATCGCTTCGTCATCCACGAGCAGCACTCTGTACATAATCGTCCCCCCTTTGTTTCGCGAACGTGACCGTGACCCTCGTTCCTCCGCCTTCCGTGCTCTCCACCCATACCCCGTACCTGCTGCCGTAATACAGCTGGACCGTTTGGTGAACATGACGCAGGCCGATATGGGTCATGCCTTGCTTGGAGTGATCCTGCTCATACGACAGCAGTCCCTTGATCCGTTCAGGCTTAATGCCGATTCCGTTGTCCTCGATCCGCACCATGACATCCTGCTGCTGCAGTGTGATCCGGATCTGAATGACGCCCCCTTCATCAAGCGGGGTAATCCCGTGAAAGATCGCATTCTCCACGATCGGCTGCAGCAGCATCCGGGGAACGTGGAGATCCTCCATGTCCTCGGAGCAATCGATCTGCAGCTCGATTGGGTGGTCATAACGGTAATTCTGGATGATCATATATTTCCGAAGCAGCTCCAATTCATCTCCAAGCCTTATAAACACACCGTTGCGCTCCAGGCTCCCCTCCAGCAGATGAACCAGGGCCGTAACCGATCGGTCCACGTCATTCGTCCGATTCAGCTTGGCCATCCAGCGGATCGAGTTCAGCGTATTGTAGAGAAAATGGGGATTGATCTGATACCGCAGCGCGCGGATTTCGGCTTTTTTCTTCTCGGACTCCTCCGCCGCGATCCGTCTGATGAGCAGATCGATCTGCTCTATCATTTTGTTGAAGCTTCGGCCCAGCTGACCGATCTCGCTGGGTCCTACATTCTTGCTGCGGACCGATAAATCGCCCGCCTCGCTTCTGCGCATTAAGCGGCTCAGCTGAACGAGCGGATTACCGATTCTCCGCGTCATGAAATATCCGATGCCGATCGCGGCCAGAATCGATCCGAATACGATCCAGACCGTGAAACTCCGGATGCTGGCGGAATCGGCCGTCAGCTCCTTAAGCGGCACCATGCCGACCACATGCCAGCCGTTGTTCAGGCGCGAGGGGATCATCAGCGTTTTGTTGTTATTCAGGTTGTATTCCGTCAAACCCGAGGGCAGCTTGATCCGGGACTGCTTCCCGTACATCGAGGGATCGGGATGGTAAAAGTAACGGTTCTCGTCGTTCGCCACGTACATATACCCCGTGTCGCCGAATTGGACATGGTTTAATTCATCGATCAGGACATCCCCCATAATTTCGATGAACATCACCCCGACGATCTCCCCCGTATCCCAGCTCCGGATTGCCCGGCCCAGCCCGAACACGGGAAATCCCATTCCCGTTTGCTTCAGGTAGGAGGTATCCGACAAGCCGAACCATACCGCCTGCCCGTTCGCCTCCAATATCGCCCGGTACCAGGGAGAATCCCACTGGTCCGGGATGGACATCAAGGAATCGGCGCTCAGGACCGAATTGTTCCGCTGCACGTCAAACACGTATACGTCCAAGATCTCCGGCGAATTAATCATGATGGACGTCAGCAGGTCCTTCCCCTCCTTCACCTTCAACGTCAGGTCGTATTTACTGATATCCTGATCCTCCAGTATGCCGTGAACCACTTTGCTGTTCAGCACCATCATCGAGGAGTCATCCAGTTTCTTGAAGAACATATTCAGCTTGTCGCTGACTTGGGTGATCGTGAGGGAAGCCACTTTACTGACCTGCTCCTCCACGATCGAGGCCGATTTGTGATACGAAAGGAAACCCATGATGAGAACCGGGAGTGTTGTGCCGATGAAAAAAAACAAAAACAGTTGAATCACGATCGAATGAAGACGACGGTATCCCCGCATACATGCTCCCTCCTGTTTCATGAAATGAAAATTGCGAACCATTTGAGATAGCGCTTACATAACTATCTGACCTTCTTTCTTCTTCGCTCTGGACGCTCATCCATTCTGCCTTTCTTACCTCCTTCTCCCACATCCCGTCGGGAGCGACGCCCGGGAATCCCTTCCCTGCTTGCATCCTCGCTTCGGGTGTATCCATCGTATTATGTTTTCCTGACGTTGTCCCTAAGTCCATGCGCTTATGTTTGGGCTGCGCAATAAAAAAAGATGGACCCGAATAATTCGGGTCCATCTCTTGTATTTGGATATAATGTCGCCTTCCAGGCTTAATAAGCCAGCGTGAACAAACCGTTGATGTGGGACAGGTAACGCATGTTACTTGCTTCCTTCATCAAGGTTGCAGGCAGACCTTTCAATTGGGTTTTGTTGGCGCCGATGGTGCCGATGGCGTCTTTACGTCCCAAACTGCCGAGCGTACCGGAGAATACCGGATTGAAGGAAGCCGGTGCGCCGCCGTTCAATTGAGCGAAGATGTTGTAGCCGATCAGCTCGCCCATTTGCCATGCCAGCTGTGCCGTTGGCGGGTATGGACGGCCTTCCGGTCCCATAACAACCGCGCTGTCGCCGGCAACGTATACGTCAGGATGGGAAGCGGATTGCAGGAATTCGTTGACAACCGCACGTCCGCGGTTGACTTCGATGCCGCAGTTAGCCACAACGGAGTTGCCCTGTACGCCGCCAGTCCATACCAAGGTGCTGGTTTCAATCGTGCTGCCGTCTTTCAGTTCAACGGTCGTGCCGTCCATTTTGGTAATCGGCAATCCGGTCAGGAAGTTCACGCCGCGTTTTTGCAGGCTTGTTGTCGCACGGTCAACCAGTTCGGCAGGGAAGCCCGGCAGAATGGAAGGAGCTGCTTCAACACAATAAAGCGTGATTTCTTGTGGGTCGATACCGTATTTGCGAGCCAGTTCGCTTCTCATATCGGCATATTCGCCAACAAGCTCAACGCCTGTCAAGCCGCCGCCGCCAACCACGATGGTAGCGTCCGCTTTGTTTTTGGTTTTGCTGTATTCCGCAATACGGGACTCGACATGAGCACGCAGACGGTTAGCATCGTTCACGGACTTCAGAATAAAGCTGTTCTCTTGCAGTCCCGGAATGCCGAAGAATGCCGTTTCGCTGCCCAGTGCGATAACCAGGGCATCATAGGTAAAGTTTCCGCCATCGTCGAGGGAAACCGAACGCTCATCCGGCTTGATTTCCTTAACGTTGCCGATGCGCAGGTCAACGTTCGCGCCGCGCAGAAGCTTGTCGAGCGGCAAAGCTACTGCCTTCTCTGCGATGTTGCCTGCTGCCAGACGGTGCAATTCCGTAATGATCTGATGGGTTGGGAAACGGTTGATCAGCGTGATTTTTGCGGCAGCACCAAAATGCTCGCGTGCAGAAAGCGCACTAAGCAAGCCGCCATAGCCTCCGCCCAAAATTAAAATATGTTTAGACATGACCATCCTCCGTTCTTCGTATGATTTATGGATTAACGCTTGTTTTGTTGGTCGCGCTCGTTAAGAACGTCCAAAAAAGCCTGAGCATAGCGAAGACCCTTTTGAACCTGAGGATCTTTCAGCATTTTCATCAGACCAAATACGCCGATCTGAGCTTGGTCGCCTTGAGCGTGTACGCGGTCTCCGGCTTCGATGGCTGCAGATGCAACGCTTTTTGCTGTTGTCGTGATCGGCTTCGCGAATCCGCTCAGGGAAGCCATGGTGTCTTCCGCTAGCACGGGATCCGTAGCTACGGATTTACCAAAGTCATACGCCTTAGTCATGACGGTCAGCATTTCCGTAAGTTTTGGAAGATTGTCCACGAGAGTTGTGAGGGATTCCTGAACCTCGGGCTTGAGCAGTTGTTCGAGCAGCACATCAGGACGGCTGGACGCCGCAGCTTCTTGGTTTCCTACAACATTTTCCGGAGTTTCGGACGGCTGTGGAGAAGATGTTTCTGTCATAATGAATTGCCTCCTTTTCTTTAAGTGAATTCCCAAGATGAACTTGGCGACGATCGTACCGGCTAGCTTTAATTTTGGGATAACCGGTATCTATTATGCATCACTTACAAAAGTGCGAACTTATGGGTGACTCACTATCGCCAAAAATAAAGCAGGGGGAAACTTCCCCCTCCTTTATCTGAAACAATCTTAGGGATTGTGATAAATATCTCTAAGTACTAGTCTATAACTTGTGAAGCATAATTACAAACATAAAATACAATTTTCGACTACAAAGTTAGAACGCGATACTCGCCTTCTTCATATGTCACTCTTGTAACAGGCCGGCCGGAAAAGTCAAGCGCTTCCCGAAGCGGAATCCAAGCGGTGCCGCCGATTAAATGAACATCGGAGGACACCGGTTTGCCGCCGGTTTGCATGGGGAACAGTAAGCCTCCCACCGGGTCGGCTTCCCAGCGATTCCCTGCCAGCGTCACCTGCACGGTCTTGTTGTGAGACTTCCAGGATACGCTTCCGCCAAGCCGCTCCACCAAAGCGCGCAGCGGAACCATCAGCCGGCCGTCGACCAGCTTGTATTCGCCTGCCGCAAACGCGGTTTCAAGCCCTCCGAATTCCACGGCCAGCATTCGCCCGGTCCCGAATAGCGCGGCGTTGACGGCGACGTGTTCGCGAATCCACTGCTGTGAAGGCTGTGAAGCCTTGCGGGCGGTCTGCTGAGCACGAAATTGTACGGGCTCGGTTTCCGGAGACAGCACGTCAAAGGCATAGCCTTGCTTTTTATAATAAGAAATAATGTCCGGCAGAGCTTTAACGCTTTCGGCATGGCCTTTACCGTCATGGAGAAGCACGATCGCCTCCTTGCCGTTCACTTTCGTGGTCGCCCCCTTTACGATGTCCTTAGCCGGGACGCCCCTATACCTGGAATCGCCGCTGTCGACGTTCCAATCGAATACATGATATCCCCCCTGCTTCATGTATTGAAAATAAGCTTCGTCGAAATGTCCGGCCGTCCCCCCGGGAGCTCTGACCAGCTGCGGCCGTTCCCCTGTAATCAAACGGATGATTTCTTCGGTTTTCTTGATCTGTCCCCAGAAATTCTGAAAATGCCCGTAGAGCTCGTCATAACGATGATCATATGTATGATTCCCGATCACATGGCCTTCCTCATAGATGCGGTTGATAATTTCGGGACGGGTCTCCGCCTCCTTGCCCAGTACAAAAAACGTGCCCTTGATTCCTTCCCGCTTCAAAATATCCAGCACGTCGAGCGTTAAATCCGATGGTCCGTCATCAAATGTCAGGTATACCGTTTTGTCGCTAGGCTTCTTCTTATATTGAACAGGTGCGGCGTTCACGGCCGATGGTTTCTTGAATGCAGCGGTGGCGACCGGCTTGCTTGCCTCCCGGGTCTTTGCTTGAACATTCTGCTCTGGCCCTGCTGTCAGGGGTGCCGCTGCTAAAGGGGCCTGCTCCGCGTAGTCTGCCATCGGCGCTTGAACCTCAAGTCCCATGCCGATCATGATCAGCACTGCCACAACGCCGAAGAATACCGCTATCGATGTAACCCGCACCATATTTTTCATTATCAACTCTACCTCCATCGTTTCTATGAGTTCGGCTTCCTGATAGATTATATGGAGGGCGATTCAAAAAAAGACTAGAATCTGATATTTTCTTACGTCCCTTGATTCCTATTCACATTACTAGTAAACTGAATTCAAATCCAGAACTCGGAAGGGATGATAGACATATGAATCACCAAGCGGTCATTCAGCGTGATATTACGGAAGTCCGGGATGTCGTTCTTCGGCGGCACAGCTCCATCCATGCCTCAGGACCCGTCATCGAATTTGGGAACTGGAGCAAAGCCGATCCGTTTCTCGGGATGATGGAGGACAAGTTCCAGGCCGGTTCATTCGACGACCATCCCCATCGGGGAATCGAAACCGTTACTTTTGTCATCGATGGAACCGTTGAACACTATGACAGCCTCTCCAAGGGCGGCGTGCTGGGGCCTGGGGACGTGCAGTGGATGACGGCAGGAAGCGGCGTCATCCACAACGAAGTGCCGTCAGAAGGCATAACGGCCCAAGTCCTGCAGCTCTGGATCAATCTGCCCCGCGAGCAGAAGATGACGACTCCCCGCTACCAGAACCTGAAAGGCGCGGATATGCCGATCCGACAAGAGGATGGCGCGGTCGTGCGAGTCTTCTCCGGTTCTTCCGGCGATGTCGTATCCGCCACCCAAAATCATGTTCCGGTTACGATGGTCGAGGTGCTGCTGGAGCCCGGCGCGTCCATCGCGCAGGACCTGCCCGGCAGTTATAACGGCTTCATCTACATCCTTGAGGGCAGCGGAACCTTCGGAGGCAATGGCGTAAATGCGGCTAAAAGCCAGGTGTTGTGGCTGGGCGCTGGAATCGACGGAAAACCTAGCGAAATACGGGCAGCGGCTGCGGAGCCTCTTCGCTTTGTTCTGTACGCAGGCGAGCCGTTGCGGGAGCCCGTGGCGGCCCGCGGTCCCTTCGTCATGAACACGGAGGAAGAAGTGAACGAAGCCTTCCGCGAATATCGGACGGGTACGTTTTTGAAGTTCTAAAGTTCTGATTCATTCAGGCTTGCCAAATCCTCTGATTTAGGTGATAAGCCCCTCATTCGAGGTCTCTGCTTGCATTATATATTCAAAAAAAACGGTCCCTCGGCATGCCTGTTCAGGCATGCCGAGGGACCGTTCTTCATATATAGCTATGACAGCACGGCTGCGAGAACCGCTTCGACATGGCCTTTCACTTTCACCTTCCGCCACTCGCCGGCCAGCTTCCCCTTCTCATCAATCAAGAAGGTTGAGCGTACAATACCCATATATTCACGGCCGAACATCTTCTTCATCTGCCATACGCCGAACATTTCGCTTACCTTATGCTCCTCATCAGACAAGAGCAAATAGGGCAGGCTATGCTTATCGATGAATTTGGCGTGGGATTTCAGCGGATCGGGGCTGATCCCGATCACAACTGCGCCGGCTTGCTCCAACGCACCATAGTTGTCCCGGAAGCTGCAAGCCTCCTCGGTGCAGGTTGGGGTCATATTTTTCGGATAGAAGAACAGCACGACTTTGCGCCCACGAAAATCGCTTAATGCTACCTTCTCCCCGTTCGAAGCCGGAAGTGAAAAATCCGGCACCTTGCTTCCAATCTTCAACTGCTTTTGGTCTGCGATAAGGCTCAACTCCTGCTATACGGACTTTAGGCCCGTAAAATTGATTGTCTTTTCGAAAAAAATTATAATAGAATGAATGTCGAATATTCAAATGTTCTATCGAATTTATTCATCAGCGTAATCCGAAAGGAAGAACCCAATGACCAAAAAAACAAAGAAGACGATTATATGGAGTGTCAGCATCATACTGGCCGCCGTCATCGGTTACGGCATCTATTATGCGGCCTCGTTTTATGACGGCTTGCAAAGTCTTCAGAAAACTGGCGAAGCCTCCCCTTTTCGGGAAATCGAGAAGGTGGATGCCAAAGTCCCTGCCCCGCCGGAGTGGGAAGGCAAGGAGACGGTTAACATTCTGCTGATGGGCGTCGATGCGCGCGGTTTCGAGGAAGGGGAAATTCCTCGTTCCGACAGTATGCTTGTTGCCTCGATTGATCCCCTAAAGAAGAAAATGCACTTATTCTCTATTCTGCGCGATACTTACGTAGAAATACCCGGGTATGACCGAAACCGAATCAATACGGCCATCACGCACGGCCCGAACACGGCCATGAAGGCGGTAGGCGATCTGCTGGGCATACCGATTCAATACTACGTCTATACGGACTTCCAAGGCTTCATGAAGCTGGTTGATTCCGTCGGCGGGGTTGATTTTTACGTGGAGAAGGACATGAGTTATTCAAGTAAAGCGGACAAGAACGAGTACGACATTGATTTGAAGCAAGGCATGCAGCATCTGGACGGCAACGCGGCACTGCAATACGTTCGGTTCCGCTATGATGCGATGGGCGATTTCACCCGCACCGAGCGGCAGCGCGAGCTCCTGAAGGCCGTAGCCAAGAAAATGCAGACCACCACTTCCATCATGAAGCTTCCGGACATCCTGAAGTCCGTCAGCCCTTATATTGATACGAATCTCGATGTCGAGGATATGTGGAAGCTTGCGAACGTCGCCTACAAGAGCAAAATGAGCGGCAGCGAGCAGGTACCTCCGATGAAACTCCTGAAGGAAGAGCATATCGGCGGCGCGGCCGTCTTAACGGTCGGCAATCCGGATACGCTGAAGCAGTATATCCAGGACATCATGAACCCGCCGACGCCAGACCCTGAGACCGAAGGCGGCGAAGGCACGGAAGGTGATTCCGGGAACACCGATACCGGGAATACCGACTCCGAGAACAGCGACTCTGAAAGCTCCGCAACACCATCTGCGACAACGGATCGCAACTAATACACTTACAGCAATCAGGACAGGGCGCTACGTCAATCTAGCTTCCTGTCCTGCTTCATGAAGAAAGGAAGTTTACTATCATGTCAACCTCAAGAAACCGTTCCGAAGCCCTGTATCAAGAAGCGCTGCAGCATATCGTAGGCGGCGTAAACAGCCCCTCCCGTTCGTTTAAAGCCGTAGGCGGCGGTGCCCCCGTCTTCATGAAACGCGCAAGCGGAGCCCACTTCTGGGACGAGGACGGCAACCGTTATATCGATTACTTGGCGGCTTACGGCCCGATCATTACCGGACACGCCCATCCGCATATTACGGCGGCGATCACGGCGGCTGCCCAAAACGGCACCCTATACGGAACGCCGACGGAGCTTGAAATTACCTTGGCCAAAATGCTGAAGGAAGCCATCCCTTCCATGGACAAGGTACGTTTCGTCAATTCCGGCACCGAGGCCGTCATGACAACGATTCGGGTCGCCCGCGCTTACACCAAGCGCAACAAAATCATCAAGTTCGCCGGCTGCTACCATGGCCACTCCGATCTGGTCCTCGTGGCTGCGGGCTCCGGGCCTTCCACGCTCGGCATTCCGGACAGCGCCGGCATCCCGGCCAGCATTGCCACGGAAGTCATTACCGTTCCTTTCAACGATCTGGAAGGCCTGCGCGCTGCCCTCGAAGCATGGGGCGAAGATGTGGCCGCCGTGATGGTCGAGCCGATCGTCGGCAACTTCGGAATGGTCATGCCAAAGCCGGGATTCCTCGAAGGCCTGTGCCAGATGACGCACGACAACGGGTCGCTGGTCATCTATGACGAAGTTATCAGCGCCTTCCGCTTCCATTACGGATCCACCCAAACCTATGCGGGTCTGGCCAATCACGAGGCGATTCAGCCGGATCTTACGGCTCTCGGCAAAATCATCGGCGGCGGACTGCCGATCGGCGCTTACGGCGGCCGGAAGCACGTGATGGAGCAGGTTGCCCCGCTCGGCCCGGCTTATCAGGCGGGAACCATGGCTGGCAATCCGGCCTCCATCGCGGCCGGAATCGCCTGCTTGGAGGTATTGCAGGGCGAAGGCGTGTATGAGGAGATGGAGCGCTTGACCATCAAATTGACGGAAGGCCTGCAAGTGTCCGCAGACCGCCATGGCGTTCCGCTCACGATCAACCGCATCCGGGGCTCCTTCTCCACGCACTTCTGCGATCATCCGGTAACGAACTATGACGAAGCGCAGGATACCGACGGCGAAGCCTTTGCGGCCTTCTTCCGCCACATGCTGGACCGCGGCGTGAACCTGGCCCCTTCCAAATACGAAGCCTGGTTCATGACCACGGCCCATACGGATGCGGACATCGAGGCAACGCTTGAGGCCGCGGAGGAATCTTTTAAGGCAATGAAGAATTAACCTAGATAAATTCAAAGAACGCGAAAGGAGATTTCCTCATGAAAAAGCTGTTGAACAAGTTATAACCTGCTCCACATCCATGCCATGCTTCTGCGATCCGGATCCGTGGACCTCCTGACCTGTTCGATTCGAATCGTCGGTAGTCCAAATACGAATACGGAGGCTACGAACACATGAGAAGCGAGCAAGAAATGATGGATTTGGTATTGGGCTATGCAGCCCGCGATGAGCGGGTTCGGGCCGTGACCCTGGAAGGCTCCCGAACGAATCCCAACGTGCCTAAGGATATTTTTCAGGATTACGACATCAGCTTTCATGTTACGGATATGGAGAGCTTTATCCAGGATCCAAACTGGATTGACGTCTTCGGGGAACGGTTGATTCTGCAGACGCCGGAAGATATGGACCTGTTCCCTCCCGACCTTGGAGGCTGGTTCTCATACCTGATGTTATTTACCGACGGGAACCGGATTGACATGACCCTGATCCCCATCGAGGAGAAGGAGAAATACTGCAAGGAAGACAAACTGATCCGGATCTTAATGGATAAAGATCAAACCTTTCCCAAGGTTCCTGCTCCGTCCGACGAGGATTTCTGGGTACAGCGTCCGTCGGCGGCCTTTTTCGAGGATTGCTGCAACGAGTTCTGGTGGGTATCCACGTATGTCGCCAAAGGCTTGTGGCGTGAAGAAATCCTGTATGCCCAGGACCATCTTCACAACATCATGCGTCCGATGCTGATGAAAATGCTGGAGTGGCAGGTGGGCACACAGACCGATTTCTCGCTCAGCGTGGGCAAGAACGGCAAGTACCTGAAAAACTATATGTCTGCGGACAGCTGGAACGAGCTGATGTCCACCTACCCTCGCGGAACCTACGAAGAGGTGTGGGAGGCGCTGTTTACGATGGGAGCGCTGTTCCGCAGAACCGCGCTGGATGTCGCCAAGCAGCTGGGCTTTGAATACGATATGGGGCAGGATCAGCGCGTAACGGGCTTCCTGCAGCATGTCCGGCAGCTGCCGGCGGATGCGAGCGAGATCTACTAAGATTTGCGGGACGTTGCGGTACCCTTGATTCCCAATATCGAATCAGCCAATCGGGCTTAACGAGGACGGACTCCCGGTCCAAATGAAGCTCCGATTGCTGAGGAAATGAATCAGCAGAGAGACGCCACTCCGGCGTCTCTTTTTTTATTCTGCAGAATCTCATCCTAGCAGCGTCCCCTTCCCTACTCCTACTCCTACTCGATTTTGCCAAATGCACGCTCCTGCCAATAATATTTATTGAATCCGTTTGTCACATTTGTCCTTTGCCCAAACGTAATACAAATTGTAAAGGGGTGAAACCACTTGGATGTACCAGCATTCCATCAGATCGTTGCTGATGTTTTGAAGGGAGAGATCGACAAATATGAGCTGATCATGAACCGATTCCATAAAGCCATCTTCAACTATTGCTATCACATGCTCGGCGACTATGCCGAAGCAGAAGATTGCACCCAGGAAGCTTTTTTGAAAGCTTACCGCAATCTATCTAAATTCGAACCGGACAAGCCCTTCGAAGCCTGGCTTTACCGCATCGCCTGCAACCAATGCATCGACTTGCTCCGCAAGCGAAAACTATCTCGATACCTCCCCTTTCTATATCAGAAGGATCAGGATAACAGGCATGTCGATCAGGTCATCGAGCACAAATACTATAATCCTTCTGTGCTCCGGGCGCTGGCTAAGCTGAGCGCCGAGGAACGAAGCCTGCTCATCCTGCGCTGTGTTGAGGACAAGAGCTATCATGAGATCAGCCTTATTTTGCAACAAAACACAACCTATCTAAGGAAAAAATTTGAGCGGGCCGCAGCCAAGTTCCGCAAACATTACGCCATCGCCGAGGGGGAAGAAACGAATGAGCATGGAAAACGGCCAAGACCTGAAACCACTCTTTCAAAGGGTTGAGCCGCCCGGGACGGTCCTCCAGAAACGTGTCATGAACCAGATTCGGAAAAAACAACTTAAAAAGGAGCGATTTTTCGTGAAATACAAAGTAAGCATTCTCATGATGGCCGGTATGCTGCTTACCGCGTCAACCGGATTTGCCGCAGTACAGTACCATTCCTTAACTAACAGCAAGGGAGAAGTTCTTTATGAGGAAAAATCGAACGCTCAGGCGCCTTCGCCGAAAAGCTATTCGAAAAAGGAACTAAACCGCATACATCTCATGAACACCATCTGGGACGAACAGATCCAGCCGGGCGAAGCCGCCATCATTTATGTCGTACCGGACAATCCCGAGCACGTCATCGACATCAAGTCCACTCCGCATGCCGTCAAGGATTTCGCCAAGCTGCAAAACATGGTGAATGTGCCTGGCTTTCCGCTAGCCAAGGAGCTGTCCGGTTCGGGCACATATTCGTTCACAAACGCCAACGTGCACATGGAGCGTGAGACTGACGTGAACCCGCTGACCGAGCAGGAAAAAGCCGACATCGCCAAAAAGCTGCATGAGAAAGCCAAAGCTTCCGGGAAGGACTACGCGCTGATGCCGGTGAAGTTCACCGATCAATTCTGGCTTTCGACGGTATATTATGCCAGCGGCAACAAAAATGTCTCCCTTACCATTCTGAATAACGGGGACCACGGAAGCGTGACCTCCTACTGGGATGAGAACACGGGCATGACCAGCCGGAAAATCGTGATCAACGGGCAGGACGTGCTGCAAAAAACGTGGAAAGGCGGAAACTCGGCGGAGCTGGCGCAGCTGGACTGGGTCTATGAAGAACCAACCACTGGTCATCACTACATGTTTTCGCTCAACGCTACCGCAAGTGACATCGCTGTCGAAGAGTTGATACGCATCGCGAAGACGATCATTCCGAAGGCGGATTCCAAGTAAGCCGCATGGTTCTTGGCTTAAGGCCGTCATAATAGCAATCATTAGACAATATGGCTCTTTTCTCGTTGGAACGCTGAAAATGAAAGATAATACAAAGAAAGTTGCCTGTGGGGGTAGAGAATCGGAACACCAATCAGGCGGCCTTGCTTGAAGGGCTGAACTTTCGCCCGGTTTTAGCAACTATTGCCAGGGATATGAGAAAGCGAAAGAGAGACGCCGCTCCGACGTCTCTCTTTTGTACTGCCATATTCCCCAATCCCATCCTGGGTAGCCTCTTTCCTACTTCTGCTCGATCTTATCAAAGAAATTCTCCTGAACCAGTTTGGCCGTTTCGTCCAGCTGCTTCTTGGAATCCGTGCCTTCCTTCGAGAACGATTCCTGCACCACGTTGGACATGGCCGCATAGTAATCCTGCGTGCCGAATTGCGCTTCAGGCTTTCCTTCCAACAGGCTGAAGAGCTGTGGATCATATTCGTAGACGTTGTCGTACTTATCGTAGATCGCCTTCACCTTCGCCGCATACTCCGAATCGTCGCTGAAATATTCCAGCGGCGTCGGCACAAAATATTTGCCCTCGGCCTTGCGGGCATTGATTGTATCTTCCACCGATTTCAGCGCATCATCCGTAAAATAATCAAACGTGATATAGCGGAATGCCATTTCCTGTTCTTCCTTCGTGGCATTCGGATTGATGACCAAATAGTTGCCGCCCAAAATGCCGTGGTGCGCTCCGCCTTTCTCCATCGCAGGCATCGGATACGCAAGCACGTCCTCTGGCTTCATGCCGCCCTCGTTCAATGCCGGCTGGATCACGTCAAATGCGCCTGCAATGACCATCGCCGTCCGTCCTTGCTGGAACGAGCTGACGGCATCGCCCCAGCCGAGAGCCCAGTCCTGCGGAATGGCGTTTGCTTCCCATCTCAGCTTCTTGTAGAAATCCAGCGCCTTCACGCCGGCTTCCGAGTTAAACACCGCTTTCACTTTGCCGTCCTCGTTCACTTCGATATCCCCGCCGGCTTCGAACAAGAAGTTGGTCCAGTTCCAGCCTGCTTCATTGCCCTTGCCCATCGGCGCGATTCCGGAGATGCCGGCCTTCGGATCCGCAGCGCCTTTCGCCGTGTTGTACATATCGTCCCATGTCCAATCCATCGGCGGTACGGGCACGCCCTTCGCGTCCAGCAGCTTCTTGTTCACGATCGTAGACGTGATATAACCGTTCTGCGTAACGCCGTACACCTTGCCGTCCACGATGAATTGATCCTGCAGCACGGGATTCATGTCGTCCTTGTACTCCCATTCGTTCCAGAACTCCGTAATGTCGGCCACCCAGCCCCGCTCCACGAGCAGCTGTGCCTCCGTGGCCCAAGTGTTATAAAATGTCGGCGCTTCGTTCGAAGCCATCTTCACCCCAATTTCGTTGACGCTGTACTGCCAGTCGTCCTTCACGATGGTCACGTTCGGATATTTCGCCTGGAAACGGGCGATTTTATCATCCTCCTGCTGACGCAGCGTTGTATCATCCGGCAGCGGATAGTGAATCTTGATCGTGATCTTTTGATCCGCGATATCCTCCTTCGGCTCTTCCGTCTGCGTTGTAGCCGTCCCGCCCGAATTGGCGGTGCCTCCCTCTTTATTCGTGACCTCCGGCGCCGCTTTACCGCCGCCGCATGCGGCGAGCAAGGAGCTGAACAGCATAAGGCAGATCAGTAATGCTGAGAACTTGCGCATGGATACTCCCCTTTTCCTTATTGAAATAATGATGTCCTTTCCTCTCTCCATCATAAAAGCCAAATCCGGAAAGGACGATGTGCATTCATATGACGATCGTGTGCAGTGCTACGATGTGTACCGCTGCCGCCCTACCCTTTGACGGCTGAGAGGCTGACGCTGCGCATGATGAATTTCTGGAACGCCAGAAATACGAAAATCGGCGGCACCATCACCATGAACAGGATCGAAAATTTAACGCTGCTGTCCAGGCTCCTTGCGTTGATGACATACTTGTAAATGGCCGTAGCCAGCGTATATTTGTCCTGGGTCTGCATGACGAGCGACGGCCAGAACCAGTCGTTCCATGCCGTGGAGAATGTAAAAATCGCCAGCGTCGCGAAGATCGGAACGGATAGCGGTATGGCGATCCTTAGGAAGCTGCTCATCTCCGAAGCGCCATCGATGCGGGCCGCCTCGAAGATCTCCGGGTGAATGCCGTCGAAGAAGTTTTTGATCAGCAGGAAGAAGTACGCGTTCGCTCCGGCCGGCAGCCAGAAGGCCCAGTAGGAATTCAGCAGGCCGAGCTCCTTCAAATTGACGAAATTCGGAATCATGTAACTCGATGCCGGAATGAACAAGGTCATTAGAATGAAGAAATAGATGGCCCGGTGATACGGAACCCGGATGCGGGAAATGCTGAAAGCCGCCATGCCCAGCACCAGAATCGTGACCAGCAGATTACCGCCGAAAATGAGCAGCGTATTCTTCAGAAACATCGGCAGGTCGATGTATGCCCACCCCTTCGGGAAGTTCTCCCAATGCCATTCCGACGGAAAAAAGCGCGGCGGAAACGTGTTGATCTCCTGATTGCTCTTCAATCCGTTGAACATCGTCATGCCGATCGGGTACAGCATCGTGAAGGTCATCACGGCAATGCACAGCACCATAAACCCGTAAACCGCCTTATTCCACGGTTTTCTCAAATCCGAAGCGGACAGAATGCCTCTCTCTTTCATCCTAGTACTCCTCCCTGTTCATCTTGAATTGCAGGATGCCCAGCAAACTCAGCACAAGGAACATCAAGATGCCCATCGCGGTTCCGGCCCCGTAATCCAGTTGGTTAAACGCATATTTTACGGTAAGGAGCGCATAGGTGAGCGTGGCCTTGTTCGGTCCGCCGTCCAGCATCGCCAGCTGCGATTGATACGCCTGTGACGTGCCGATCAGCTGCAGAATCAGCATGAGCACAATCAGATTGCGCATCGAGGGAAGCGTGATGTATTTAATCCGGGCCCACACGCCGGCACCGTCGATTTCGGCGGCTTCATACCAATCCTTCGGTATGCTCAGCACTCCTGCCAGATAGATCAGCATCGCCGATCCGAATTGCTGCCATGTCTCCATGACGACCAGCGACACCATCGAGAAGCGGCTATCCGATATGAACGATACCGGCTCTGCCCCGAAGAAGCCGAACAACGCATTGACCGGACCCACCGGATCGTACATCCATCGCCACATGCCGTAGAGCACGACCCCGGGCACGACAAACGGGAGATACGCGGCAATCCGGGCGAACCCTTGAAACAGCTTCAGCTCCGAGATGGCAATGGATGCGGCGATGGGCACCCAGAAGCCGATGACAAGCGTTAACAGCATGAAATACAACGTATTCCTGACCGATAGCAGCAGGTCGGGATTGCTCAGAACGTTGGCGTAATTATCCAAACCGACAAAGGTATTGCCTTTTACGAAATCGATATGAAAAAAGCTGTAAAAGATCCCTTTGAAAATCGGCACCCATAAAAAGACGATAAAGATCGCTATGGCCGGGACAAGGAACAAATACCCCCATATATACTTCCTCCACAGCGGCTTGCGCTTATGTTCCTTCCGGGCGCGGCGGCCGGGCTCGATCCGAGCCTGGCCTTGTGACATGATCGTTTCTTCCATCCGACTCCCTCATTCCTTTATTCAATGTCTAGCTTTTATTGTAAAAAAGCCGGGGAGCCTTCGAACATGTCTAAAACTATGTGAAGTATGACGGATCTTACTTCTTTAGCTCGCTTGGGCTGACGCCGTAGTATTTTTTGAAGATTTTGCTGAAATGTTCCGGGGATTCATACCCCACCCGCTCGGCTATCTCGTACCGGCGGAGATCCGTGTTCAGGATCAATGCCCTGCTCTCCTCCATTCGCAGCTTCACCACATACTCCCACAGGCTGCTGCCGGTATATTTTTTGAACAGGTAACTCAAATAGTTGGGGCTCACGTGATTGTTCTTTGCTACATCGTGAATGGTCAATCCCTTCTGGCGGTAATGCTCATCGATATATTGCCTCGTATTCTCCACGATCCGGTTGCTCTGGCTCGAAAGCACCTCCTGCGACGTCTCCTGGGCATAATTGTGCCAATTGAAATCCCCGTAATAAAAGACATGGAAATCATGCAGCTGCTCGCTCCACAGCATCGCTTTGTCTGCCTGGCGGCTGAGCACGCTCAAGAATTCCCGCCCCCTCAATATTTGGCTGATGCCCACGGTACAGCTCCGTTTCAGGTGCAGCTCCACATGGTGGTGCAGACTCCGGCCGATCATCTCCAGGTGGTGGATTTTCCCGCTGGCGTTCTCCTCCATTTCCTGCTCGCTCCATTGAAGGATGATGTTGACGTCCCGTTCCGGCGAATAGAACACTAAGGTGTGCGGCTCCTGCTCCAGCAGCTCCTTGGCGATATTCAGCGCGGCATATTGAATCAGGTGTATATCATGACTGGAAAAAGAAGCGCTGCGCTCTTCCGCCAGGCCCAGTTTCATCTTGATAACGGCAAAATAGGGGCCGACCAGGCCCAGCTCCGACTCGTCGGGACCGACAGCAGCCGATGGATCCGGCTCCCTGGCGAGTCGCTCGTTCAGCCGCTCTATTCTTTCGGACGGCGGCTCCTCCATCCGGAAATGCTCATTATCGGCCATAAGAAACGGCTCGACCTGGGGAGCCGGCCGGTCCATCTTGAGCAGCACGCTGCGGACCGAATCCAGAAACTGCTCGCTGTTCAGCGGTTTGATCAAATAATCCTTGGCTCCGAGTTGAAGCGCCCGCTGCGCATATTGAAATGTTTCATGGGCTGAAATAATGATTGTCTGTACCCAAGGCTTCACGATCTTCGCCTGCTGCATCAGCTCAATGCCGTTCATCTCGCCCATCTGGATATCGGTGACCAGCAGGTCGATATCTCCCATCCGTATGTAGTCCAGCGCTTCCTGCCCGCTGTAGGCCGTGGTTATGTCATCGATGGCAAGGCCCGAGGACGTTAACAGCCCTGCCAAGCCCTTGCATATCAAAGGTTCGTCATCTACCACCAAAATGTTGTACATCAGGAAACCTCCTGTCCGGTTGCTGTAATGGTTGCTGCTTCTGTTCGCGGTATCGTGATCGTCACGCGGGTTCCCCCTTCTTCCCCGGGTTCATACTGCAGCCCGTAGCAGCTGCCGAAATGCAGCCGGATCCGCTCCTGAATATTGCGGATGCCGTAGCCCAGCGAATGATCGGGTGCATCATCATGGAGCAGCCGGTGAATGGACTCGTAGTTCACGGGGCGGAAGCCGTTATCTTCAATGACGATCCGGCATCGATCACCCTCCAGATGACCCGATACGCGGATCATTCCGTCCTCGCCCATATTTTTAATGCCATGAATGATCGCGTTCTCCAGCAGCGGCTGCAGCGTGATCTTCGGCACATGATTCGCCAGCAATGCCTCGGGAACGTCCCAGCGGATCGTAAACTGATAATCATAACGATTCAGTTGGAGATTCATATAAGCCCCCGCATGCTCAAGCTCTTCCCCAAGCGTGATAAGATCCCGGCCCCGGCTGAGACTGATCTTCATCAATTTGGATAAATCCTTGATCATTTCGGCGGACTCGGTATTGCCCTCCATCGTGCTCTTCCAGTAAATGCTCTCCAGGGTGTTGTACAGCAAGTGGGGATTGATCTGCTGATAGAGCAGCTGCAGCTGCGCTTCCTTCTGCTTCAAATCCATATTGTATTTGTAATGGATCAAGTCATTCAGTCGGCGGGCCATGTCATAGATCGTGGAGATCAGGACGCTGACTTCGTCTTTTCTGCGCCGATAAGGAGTTTCCGGTACGACGTTTCCCGGTTCGTACCTCCTCACGAAATGCGCCAGCTTCTGGAGCGGCGTCATCAGCGACTGCCAGAAGTAAAAGACGATAATGAGGCCCACGGCAAAATAAGCGACGGAAATGACCTGTATGACGCGCTTCATCTCGCTTTGCTGGGCAAGCAGCGTTTTGACGGGCACCTTGTAAACCAGCTTCTGCTGGAGCACGTAATTGTAATCGATGACATAGATGAAATCCGACGTGATCACGTCCATGACGCCGATCGTGGAATGGCCCGGATCCGCTTCGGGCGGCAATTCCAGCTTGCCCGCCGTGCCCTGTACCGACGAGGTCAGGATATTATCGTCCCAATCCGTAAAATACAGCTCCCCATCCGGAATCGAGACCGTCGACAACGACTCGCCGATCCGCGCGTCCAAATTGGTGACCAGCAGTACGCCGATGGTACCGCCCCGATAGATATTGTTAACGGCCCGCACATAGCTTAAAGTCTCTTGATCCTGGCGTCCTTGCACCGGCGGCGACAGATTGGCCATGCGCTTCAGATACCCGTTCCCCTTCATGGCCACGGCTTCATCGAACCAGGCGGGTTTCTCCTTCTCGTCGGAGAAAAAATATACCCCTGCTTTTCTGCGGTCAGGGTAATACGGGGCAAAGAAGTAGCTGTTGTCCGGGTCGTACACATAAAGCGAGTAATAGACCGGTTCACGCTCATCCGTTTCTTGAGAGAAGGAAATCAGCATCTTTTCGAGCCGCTCGTAATTTTTGACGCGTTCCAGTACGGTAACCTCGGCAAAGGGATCCAGCTGCTGGATCTGCGAGTTCTGGATGACCGTGGAGGTTACTTTGTTAACGGTTTCAATGTCACGGTTAATCAGCTTGAAATTTTGTTTGTTCAGTTCGATATAAGCATTGGTCACATGGCGCTTCAGGATCTGACCGGCCATGGAATTCCCGTAGGCGTTCAGCCCGAATAACGGAATGACCAGCACCAGGAACAGCAGAATCATCTGCTGTTTGATGTTCATGCGGCCCAGCGGATTTTTGAAGCGGTTCTTCATCGGCTCTTGCACCTCCGGCTTTATCAAGCATAGCAACAATCCAGCGGGATCAGCGTAGTCATTTCTACGGAAATGATGCGCATTTTTACGATTAGGCAGGATGTCCTAAGTGGATGTATTAGCCCTGCGGCAGGCGATTTCCTGCAAAAGGGGCAGGAGCGTCTGGCGGGAGTCGATCTGTCGAGGTATGAGGAGTATTGACCGCCCGTCTTCCACGCTATCTACCCTCAAAATGGAATAACACCCGCATGCGCGATCCTCATCGGATTGAACATGCGGGTGTTAGGTGCCGGTTCCCTTTTTTAAAACGGAAAGAACAGCGGCAGTACCGCCATCATGACGAGCCCGATCGTCAGTTGAAGCGGCAGGCCGACCTTCACGTAATGGCTGAATTTATAACGTCCTGCCGACATGACGAGCGCGTTGGGCGGCGTGGAGAACGGGGACGCAAAACACATGCTTGCTCCAATCGAAACGGCGAACAGAAACGGATACGGACTGGCTCCCATCTGGATCGCAGCCGATAACGCAATCGGCGCGAATAATACCGCGCAGGCCGTATTGCTGATAAACAGCGTTAGCAGCGAAGTGGTGAAATACACCCCTGCCAGCAGGGCAAGCGAACCATAGCTGCCCAGGGAATGAACCAGCATATCCGAGATCAGCGTGGCGGCTCCCGTCTTCTCGATGGCAATGGACATCGGGATCATCCCTCCAATAAGGACGATGCTCTCCCAGTTGACCGTCTTATAGGCTTCCTCCATGTTGCGCACGCAGCCGAACACCACCATCAACACTGCGGCAATCATCACGGAGGCCACCGCCGGAATCCATTCCGTCACGAGCAGGATCACCATCAGCAGCATGATCCCCGCCGCGATCGGCGCTTTGTGATCCATCGTCAATTTGCGCGACTCCTCTGCAGGCTGCCCCACCACCACGACATCCGTCTGCTCCGCTGCCAGCAGGGCAATGTCCTTCCACGTGCCCTGCACGAGCAGCGCGTCGCCAAAGCGCATTTTCTCTTCCTTCAGATGATGCAGCAGATACTGTTCTTTACGCTGGATGCCCAGAATGTTCACCCGATACTTCTCGCGGAATCCCGAATGCTTGACGAGCCGGCCGATCAGACGCGAGGACGGCGTCAGCATCACCTCCGCAATGCCGACGTCGCTTGTGGCGTACTGCGACTCTTCGGCATGTTTACGATGCTCGGGCACACCCTGGTCCAGCATGACAAGCCCGTATGTCTCCGCAAACTCCGAGGCCCGCTCGAATGGACCATTCACGTACAGAATATCCTCTTCCTCTATCACGGTCCCGGGACCTGCGATCTCCTGGTTGATCGTTTTGAAGAATTGATTCTTGGCCGACATTTTACGGCGGATTTCAATGATGTTGATTTCGAACCGTGCCGGAATATCCAGCTCCCGCAGCGTCTTGGAGCGAATGGAGGAATCGGCTCCGACCTGAATCCGATACAGGTTCTGGGTCAGCCGATACTGCTTGGCCAGCTCCCTGAGCGAGCGTCCGCCCTGGTCCCCCGTTCTTCCTTCTTCATTGCTGGGAAGATAACGGCGAAGGAACAATATCGCGAGAATCCCGGTTGCCAGACACACCAGGCCGATCGGCAGAAAAGCAAAAAACGACAACCGTTCGTACTCTGCGTTAATCAGCGTCTCCTGAATCACAAGGTTCGGCGGCGTTCCGATCAAGGTGAGCATGCCGCCCAAGCTGCTTGCAAACGCAAGGGGCATCAGCAGCCGCCCCGGATTGATCTCAGCGCTGTATGCCAGACTGACAACGATGGGGAGCATCACCGCTACCGTGCCCGTATTGCTGACGAATCCGCCGATGAGCGACGTCACCAGCATGATCATGATCAAGAGCCGGGTCTCGCTTCCTCCGCCAAGCTTCAGCAGCTTCCCGCTGGCCATCTTGGCCAGCCCGGTCTGGAAAATGCCGCCCCCCACAACAAACAAACCGATCATCATGATGACAACCGAATTGGAAAAGCCCGACAGGGCTTCAGCCGGACTTAAAATGTCCGTTAGCATAAGTACCATCAACACGCCGATCGCGACCAAATCCGACCGCACTTTTCCCGACATGAACAATACGGATGCCGCGGCCAAAACAGACAACGTAATGATCATCGGTCCATTCATTCCTTGATCCCCCTATAATGCCATATCTATGTTTCTTCCAAGATTCGACATTCGATAAGCCTTTCCCTGCCCATTTCACGGATCTGCCACTTTCCGGTCCGGAGCGGGCGGCCAATCTGCGCCAACGTCACACCACCCATTCAAGGGAAATGATGTAGTATTGTAACACCTGCCGGGAGCATCTCATGTTAAAAACGTCACAACCCTGTGTGCAAATCTCTAGACGATATCCCCATCCGATCCTCTATCGCACCGTCGACCATAACGAGGGAAAAAAAAGGATTGCTCTCGTAGGCCGTCACGGGGAAATCACAAAAAAAGCTGCATCGGCTCCTTCCAGCCGGTGCAGCTTGCTCATGGAATTACAAATTGATGAATGCGGTACGCAATTTGGAACTGTACTGAACGTCAAAGCCCAGGCCGGATGCAATCACGGCGAGCGGCACGTAGGTTTTATCCTCTTTTCCTACCTTGTGCAGGAAAGCCGGCGTATCGATCGGTACGGCCGTTCCGTTGACTTGAACGGTTTTGTCGCCGATCTTCACCACGACCGTCTGGTCTCCGAAAGTAATCGTTGCGCTGGATGTTTTATTCTCCCATTTGGTAGTCGCCCCCACGGCGTTTACGATGTCTTGTATGGCTACGTAATTCAGGTTGTCGCGGAGGATCGGCTTGTAAGGCGTATTCAGCTCCTGCCCTTTCACGACGATGCGCATCGGCTGCCCCTCATTTTGAACAGGAGGTTTCTGATAGCTGCCCCAGATCGTCTCGGCAAACACGCTGGCCATCGTTTCATATCCGTATTGGTTCGGATGGATGTCATCCTTCAGGATATGGGTCATCGTCAGCTCGGAGCCCACGAATTTCTTCGCGACATGCGCTACCTTGATGTCTACGCCCTGGCTTGCAAAACCGCCGGCCACCCCGTCCACCAGCTTCGTGAACTCACCGGATGCCGCAACCAGTTTCGCGTACGCGACTTCATCGGCGATTTTGGGAACCGGATTATACTGGTCGGCCACGACGATCGCGGCATCCGGATTCAAGGAATGCAGGCCCGTAATGACGGATGACACGTTGTCCTTATAGATCTGGAACAGTTCCTGCATCTTGGCTTGCAGCTGCTCATCGCTTAACGTTTCCACGGTGCTGACAAGACTCATCATGTCATTGCCGCCGATCGTAATGGTGATCAGATCGGCTTCGGCGATCATCGGCTTGGCTTTCGCTGCATCGGCGCCGATCTGCTTGGTCCGCGGATCGATGCTGCTGAGTCCCGGCTGCAGCTCCTCCGGCGTGATCGCCCGTTCATCCAGGACGGCCTTAACGTAGTTGTTCAGCCCGTCGGTCTTCAACCCGCCGATCCCCAGATTCGTGACTTCGGTCCGGCCATGGAACAGCCCTTGCTCATACAACCGGTCAACAAAACCGTAAGGCTTGCTGTTCAGATCCATTCCCGGCTCATACCCGACGGTCAGCGAATCCCCCAGCGCTACGATACGATATGTATTCTTAGCTGCAGCCTCATCGGCATAAGCCGGCGCAACGCCCGGTCCGACTAGCGCCACCGCGAGCGTCAAGCTGCCGGTTACTGCCGCCAGCCCCTTCTTCCATTGTTTGAACATGATTTCACTCCCTTAACGTCGAAAATCTTGATACAGCCTTATTTTACCACCACCACCAGGAGAATGGTACCGGATCAAGTCGGGCGATACGGCTTCATGTGAAGATAAGCGAATAGATAGCCTATGGAGGTAACTCCAAACCAAGCAAATATCCCTGGCGTGCCTGCCATATACAGTCTTGGCAGTATCGACCATCCAAAAGCAATCAGCAGCAGCAATCTGTACGAATACACCATCGCAATCAACGCCAAGCAGCCCGGCAGAAAGAGCATAATGAACGTATTCAGGGCCGGACTCCAGTTCATAACGTCCGTGTACGGATTAAAGATGATAAGTATGCACCACAACAGGATGGAACCCATGCCTGATAATCCTGCCAAAAAATGAGAAGCCTTCAGCTGAACCCGCATTGATCTCCCCCCCCCCTATATGGACAATGTCGCACATCCTGACTCCGACATGCACCGTCATGAAGAGTCTTATCTTGATTGCTGCACAAAAAAATGGACAGCCCGTTTCATGCTGTCCATTCCTGATACCGAACTAGGATGATGTTAGGCTCCAATACCGCAATATTCCTTGAAGCGCTATCACACGTCTTTGCCTGAATCCTCAGGCTTATCCTTCTTAACCGCCTTATTGATATACTTGTCATAGCGGTCATCCAATTCCTTTGCCATGCTACGGTATTTGAGCGTCTCCTCCACGATGGGATCGAGCTGCGTCTGAATCCGGATCTCATATTTCGGAGAGAGCAGCCTGCGCTCCTCCTTCTCCCGATCCTTCTTCTCCATTTCACCGTCCGTTAACATCTCGCTGAGCTGGCGCTCCAAATCCTGATCCGACTTCTCATTCATCGTACGCACACTCCTTTTATCAAGCGGTTAATAGTGAACGGCATTCCTCTGCGGATGGTGACCGTTTAGCGGACCAAAGCCTCGCCCGCATCTTTTAGCGTATCCAAAAAACGCTGATGAATCAACCCGTTGGTTGCCGCTAAATGACGCACCGACAGATCGTAGGGCCGTCCTTCCGTATCGGTTACTTTGCCGCCGGACTCCTGAACCAATAGCGCGCCCGCGGCAACGTCCCAGGCACTCAAGCCGTGCTCCCAGTATCCGCTCAGCCTGCCGGCCGCCACATAAGCAAGATGAAGCGCGGCGGAACCGCCCGCCCTTATATTGCGTACCATCGGCAGCAGCGCCTGAAGCTCCGCCATGTTGAGCGGCAAGTTGACCTTGCTGTCCAGCGGGAAGCCCGTGGCCAGCAAGCTGTCCGACAATTGCTCCTCCGTGGAGACATAGGTCGGATTGCCGTGAACGTAAGCCCCTTTGCCTTTTTCCGCCACGAACAACTCGTCCCGGGAAGGGTCGTAGATAACGCCGACAATCACTTCTCCATGATGAGCCAGCGCGATGGATACCGAGTAAAACGGAAATCCGTGAACATAGTTCGTCGTGCCGTCCACAGGATCGATAATCCAAAGATACTCTTCGTCTTTGGCTTCCTCAAGCGCCTTCGCATAGGCATCCGTACCCGGGGCAACCCCTTCTTCTCCCAGGATCGCATGATCCGGGAAGTGCGTCAGGATCAGCTTGCGGATCATCTGCTCCGCGCCTTTGTCGACCTCGGTTACGATATCCTGTGCCGAAGACTTGGTGCTCAGCTGCTTGACGGTGCCCAATTTGCTCTTAATCCATTCTCCCGCTTTCGCGGCGCAATTAATCGCAACGGCGGTATAACTCTTACTGCTGACAACATAAGGAATCTTTTCATTCTCGTTCAAAGCACTCACTCTACTTTCTATATAAATCTAGTAATCTTGGAAATCTCTACATCCTATTCCGTCATTACGGCAGCCGAAAGGGCAGCCACGCGAAAATTCCGCCTATTTCAATAAAAGTCCGTCCTATGCTGTGCACCTGAATGCTTGGCGAGAACGAACTTTTTAGTCCAATGTCATTATCTTAAGGGGAATCCCTGTTTGGCTACTTCCAACGTAACCCAAAACCCATCAACTTGCAAGTGTTAACAAGCTCAACTTATCGGTTAAGGGTTCACTTCGATGGAAGCGCCGTCGAGTATGGTAATGCCCTCTTCCGTATAATTTCCCAGATCCTTCATCAGGTCAAACAAGGCGCCGTCCTTCATCTTCGCTTCGATCATCACGTCCACTTTCGGCGTAGCCCCGGCAATATTCCTTAAAAAAGCCAGCAGCGGCACGACATCCACCCCGTCCGCATGGCTGCGGATATCGGTCTTGCTCTTGGGGCTGGAGACATGAATCTTAGGCGGGAGCGGCTGCGCCGGCTCCGAATCGGCCTGCGCCAGCGGCGTCTCCCAGGTGCGAAGGATATCCGGCCACAGCTCCCAGGGCGCCTCGCCGTCGTTATTGACCCACTGGTGATGGATGTCCAGCACCATCGGCAGCCCGGTCTGCTTGCATACGGCCAGCGTTTCCTGGGCTGTAAAGGTTTTATCGTCATTCTCAAGGGTCAGCCGTTCCTTGATGTGCGGGTCAAGCTCATGAAAATGTTCAACGAATCGGGCGGCTGCCGAAGGCTTGTCCCCATAAGCTCCCCCGATGTGAATGTTATTCTTCATGGAAGCAGGAAGCTCCATCGCCTGCAGCATGCGGACGTGCGACTCCAAGTCGCGAACCGAATTGACCAGCACTTCGGGACGCGGCGTGCTCAGCACCGTGAAATGATCCGGATGGAAGGAAACCCGCATCCCGTGTTTTTTCACGAATTCCCCAATGGCCTGAAAGCCTTCCCGCAAAGCCGGGAACGGGTCCCAGTCCCGCATGTCATTATGCGTGGACAGGGGAATCAGCTTGGACGAGAAGCGGTATACCTTGATATCGTGAGCCGCATTATGCTTCAGAAGCCGTAGGGTATTATGTAGATTCTCATTCGCGATCCGCTCCAGTTTGTGCAGGCCGGCCTCACGGTCATTCAGCTTCATGAAACTCTTCATCGTCATCGTCTTGGAAGGAGAAGCATTCTGCACGACCGTGGACATGGCCACATAACCGAAACGGACAATCATGCATGGTCTCCGAAGAACATCTCGTGCGCGAGCGCGGTCTGTACGCGCGCTTCCTCATCCGTCAATTTGCGGATGAGCTGCAGCTCGACCGAAGTGACCTCCCGCCCCTGGAAGTTGATCTCCGATACGCATGCGGTGATCAGGACGATGGCCACCGCCCGGTTATCCGGCGTATAGGCAATGACCTTCTGTCCCGTCGGAAACACCCGGAGCCCGTCCTTCAGCATTTTCCCGCGGCCGTATTCCAGCAGCTCGTAGAGCTCCTGCTCGCTTTTAAACTTACAAACGGAATTGAACTCGGTTTGAAATCCCATATCATGTCTCTTCCTTTCATCCCAAAATATTAGACTCAAGGGGAGCCGTAATGAATAGCGCGGACTCCCCCTGGTGTTTCATATCCTATTGTGACGGCTTACGCCTGGTTCTCATAAATCAGGGATTGCTTGCGATGGTACCGCTCAAGGCCCAGCTCGATCATCCGGTCAAGCAGCTCGCGATAGGAAACGCCCGTCTCCCGCCACAAGAGCGGGTACATGCTGAACGGCGTGAAGCCCGGCATCGTGTTCACTTCGTTGATCAGTATCGCACCGTCCGAACGGCGGACAAAGAAGTCGGCGCGGGTAATGCCCCCGCCCTCAATCGCTTTGAAGGCGGCAATGGCCAGGTCGCGCAGCCGATCCGCCGTATCCGGGTCGATCTCGGCCGGAATTTGCATCTGCGATTGTCCATCCGTATATTTGGCCGCGTAGTCATAGTATTCACTGGAAGAGACGATTTCACCCGGAACGGACGCCATCGGCTCGTCATTGCCGAGCACGCTGACCTCCACTTCGCGCGCATCGACGAACTCTTCAACGATGATCTTGTCATCGAAGCGGAGCGCGGATTCAATCGCTGCCTTCAGCTGCTCCCGGTTCTTGGCCTTGGAAATCCCGACGCTCGAGCCGAGGTTAGCCGGCTTGACGAAACTCGGGAATCCGAGTTTGTCCTCGATGTTCTTGAGCACTTCATGCTGGCTCCGCTCCCACTGGGTGCGGTTGAAATAGCAGTACTCGCATTGCGGCAACCCTGCCTGGGCAAAGAGCTTCTTCATGACGACTTTGTCCATCCCGGCAGCGGATGCAAGCACGCCGGTTCCCACGTAAGGGATGTCCGCCATTTCGAACAGCCCCTGGATCGTCCCGTCCTCGCCGAACGTCCCGTGAAGCAGCGGGAACATAATATCGACCGCCTGATTCTCTTCCCCGTACAGTCTGCTGAACACGGCGTTCAGCGCCGTTTGCGTGCCTTCCCCTTCGGCCAGCTTCAATTCCTCCTGCCGGGCGAAAGGAGCCGACATCTTGCTGCCGATTCTCCAGGTTCCCTGCTTTGAAATATAAAACGGGACAATCTCGTATTTATCAAAATCAAAAGCGTTCATGACCGCGAATGCCGTGGATAGCGACACCTCATGCTCGCCGGATTTTCCCCCATATACTAAACCAACCGTCAATTTATCCTGTCCCATGTTAACCTCTCTCTTGTCCGTATTGCAGCATGACATGCTGTCATCTTAAAAATAATCGGGAATATGGTAAAACCGGTATTCGGTGTTATCGTTCCAAGCATAGGAATCCCGGTAGTCCCAATAGCGGTGGCGGCTCGATACCGTATGCGCATTAACCAGCGGCATCCCGCCCGCGTCAAACGCCGTCACGATGGTGCTGTGCTGAAACGCGCCGTCGCCGTCCCAGTCGTACACGATGACGTCCCCCAGCATCAGCTGTTCGGGACGCTCCACCCGCTCGGCCCGAAGCCCCGTGGTACTGGCATTCAGATAATGCGCGAAGCTGTTCGACACCGCCCAGCTGTAGCTCCACCACTCCCGTTTGTTGACGTATCCCTTGTACCACCATCCCGTTTCTCTTTTACCAGTATAGTGGATTGGGGCTTTGCCTGCAAAGAGGCACTGGGAGATATAGTTCGTGCAATCCACGTCGAATTCCTCAAACTCCGGATTCCCCGAATCCCACCAACGGTCGGCATAGGCAGCTGCGGCTTCCCGTTCGTAACGTCCTGATCGCGGACTGCTGCCAGCGGCGTATACGCGTCCGTTCATGAAAGGAGTGGACGGCTCCCTTCCGGCCGCGTCCGAGCCTGCTCCCGGAATATCGGCCCTTTGCAAAGGATGGCGTTCATCCTGCAGACGTTCAATACCGACGATCAGCCAGGCATCCCCGTCCCGAATCAGCGTCAGCCGTTCCCCGACAACCGTGTCTTCCCGATGCGTCATCCCTCTTTTTTCATAATAAAAGACGCTGTGGAGCCGCACGTCGGCGACTACATCATCCTCCGTTTCCCTCAGGATGCGCTGAAGACGGGCACGGGTCTCGCTCTTAAGCGGCGTTGCCTCCCGCTCCGCATACCACGATTGCAGGCGAAACTGCCTCTCTCCTCTCTCTACCAGGTAGTTCAGGTCCGCCACAATTTGCTCTTTCAGGCCTGAGGAATAGTCCACGCGATTTTGGTTATATTGATTGACGTAAATATATAGAGCTTGCTTCCAAGGCTTCTCGGCTTGCTTCAAACTGTTCATCCTCTCTCCTCCTCTAACCTTGCCATTCACGCCGTTCCCTATCACAACTATATGAAGCAAATCTTCAGGCTATGAACTTCGGTCAAGAGAATGCAGAAACGCGGGTTTGCACGCGGGATTGCAGCGGCTGCTTTCGGTAAGAAAACAGGCTTGTTTTCATCTTTTTGAAATGCGTTTCTTCTATAAAAAATGCTTTACGCGGGGAGTTGAAAACGTTATACTTAAAGTAGTCAATTTATGAAATTAGGTTTCATCTAGTGAAACCAAAAAGGATTTAACCCTAACTGTCTTTATTCGATTTATGAAATGACTTAAGGAGGTTCATCAATGCCAGCAAAGGATCAATTCTCCATCTCTCGCAACCTAGAGGTGGGCGGTAAAAGTTACCGCTATTTCAGCCTGCAGGCGCTCGAAGAGCAAGGATACGGCAGCGTGTCCAAGCTCCCTTTCTCCATTCGGGTGCTGCTTGAAGCTGCCGTTCGCCAGTTTGACGGACGCGCGATTACCGAAGATCACGTAAAACTCTTGTCCAAGTGGAACGAAGGACGCGACAACAACAAGGAGATTCCGTTTATCCCTGCCCGTATCGTACTGCAGGACTTCACCGGCGTACCCGTTGTCGTAGACCTTGCAGCCATGCGCGACACTGTAAAAAAATCCGGCGGCGATCCTAAACAGATCAATCCGCTCGTTCCGGTCGACCTCGTTATCGACCACTCCGTCATGGTCGACGCTTTTGGTACCGACCAAGCGCTTGAAACGAACATGAAGCTTGAATTTGAGCGCAACGAGGAGCGTTACCGTTTCCTCCGCTGGGCTCAAACGGCATTCAACAACTTCCGCGCGGTTCCTCCGGGAACAGGTATCGTTCACCAGGTTAACCTGGAGTACCTGGCTTCCGTTGCGGCTACGAAGACCGTTGACGGCGAAACGCTGGTCTTCCCTGATTCCCTCGTAGGCACGGACTCCCATACAACCATGATCAACGGTCTTGGCGTTGTGGGCTGGGGCGTCGGCGGCATCGAGGCGGAAGCCGGCATGCTCGGCCAGCCGCTGTACTTTGTCACCCCTGAAGTTATCGGCTTCAAGCTGACAGGCAGCCTGGCAGAAGGCGCTACCGCGACTGACCTTGCCCTCACGGTAACCGAGCTTCTCCGCAAGAAAGGCGTCGTAGGCAAATTCGTAGAATTCTACGGTCCAGGCCTCGCCAACATCAGCTTGGCTGACCGCGCAACGGTTGCCAACATGGCTCCGGAATATGGCGCTACGATCGGCTTCTTCCCGGTTGACGACGAAACGCTGGCTTATCTTCGCAACACGGGCCGCTCCGATGAGCAGGTTGAGCTTGTGGAGAACTACTATAAAGTGCAAAACATGTTCCGTACGGCCGATACGCCGGACCCTGAGTTCTCCGACGTAATCGAACTGGACCTGGCTTCGGTTGTGCCGAGCTTGGCCGGACCGAAACGTCCGCAGGACCGTATCGAGCTTACCAGCATGAAACAAAACTTTAACGACATCATCCGTACGCCGATCGATAAGGGCGGATATGGACTCAGCGACGAGAAAATCGCAGAGACCGTTAAAGTTAACCATAAAGACGGCTCTACCAGCGAAATGGGTACGGGTGCGGTTGTAATCGCGGCCATCACCAGCTGTACGAACACGTCGAACCCAAGCGTTATGCTCGGCGCAGGCCTCCTGGCCAAGAAAGCCGTTGAACGCGGACTGAAGAAGCCTGGCTATGTGAAGAGCAGCTTGACACCGGGCTCCCTCGTCGTAACCGACTACCTGGAAAAAGCCGGTCTCCTGCACTATCTGGAATCCCTTGGCTTCTACGTGGCAGGCTATGGCTGCGCAACGTGCATCGGTAACTCCGGTCCATTGCCGGATGAAGTGAGCGAAGCGATTGCCGACAACGACATGACGGTAGCTGCCGTATTGTCCGGTAACCGTAACTTCGAAGGCCGCGTGCATGCTCAAGTCAAAGCCAACTACCTGGCTTCGCCGCCGCTGGTTGTTGCTTACGCCCTGGCAGGCACGGTGAACATCGATCTTCAGAACGATCCGATCGGTTACGATCCGAACAATGAGCCTGTGTATCTGAAGGACATCTGGCCAACGAGCGCGGAAATCCGCGAAGCGATCGGCCTGTCCGTCAGCGCTGAAGCATTCCGCGCCAAGTACGAGAACGTGTTCACCGCCAATGAGCGTTGGAACAAGATTCCTGTGCCTGAAGGCGAGCTGTACGAGTGGGACGATCAATCCACTTACATTCAGAACCCGCCGTTCTTCGAAAGCCTGGGCAAAGGCCTGAACGACATCCAGGACATCAAGGAAGCGCGCGTGCTGGCTCTCTTGGGCGATTCCGTTACGACGGACCACATCTCTCCAGCGGGCAACATCGCAACGAACAGCCCTGCCGGCAAATATCTGAGCGATCGCAACGTGGAACGCAAAGACTTCAACTCCTACGGCTCCCGCCGCGGTAACCACGAAGTCATGATGCGCGGTACGTTCGCTAACATCCGGATCCGTAACCAGGTCGCTCCAGGTACGGAAGGCGGCGTTACGACTTACCTGCCAACGGAAGAAGTGATGTCCATCTATGATGCATCGATGAATTATCAAGCAGGCGGACAGAACCTGATCGTTATCGCAGGTAAAGAATACGGTACGGGAAGCTCCCGCGACTGGGCGGCAAAAGGTACGTATCTCCTCGGCGTCAAGGCTGTACTGGCTGAAAGCTTCGAGCGTATCCACCGCTCCAACCTGGTGGGCATGGGCGTTCTGCCGCTCCAGTTCCAGGAAGGTCACGGCTGGAAGAGCCTCGGTCTGAACGGCCGCGAGACATTCAATATTCTCGGCCTCAGCAACGACGTGAAGCCAGGCCAGGAATTGACGGTTGTCGCTACGCGCGAAGACGGAACCCAATTCGAGTTCCCAGCCATCGCTCGACTCGACAGCATGGTGGACGTGGATTACTACCATAACGGAGGTATCCTCCAAACGGTACTGCGTCAAATGATCGCATCGAACCAATAAAGCATTCTTCTAGGCGATTTGACCTTAGTCAAAAATCCCCATCATCCGCGCATGGATGATGGGGATTTTGTTGTTTCCCGGTACTTTTTTCCTGAATACTGGATATTCCGTTTCGAATTAGGCCACACAGGTTAATGGGTACACAACATTGCGGAAACCCATATCCAGGAGGAAGGTACCGATGATCAAAATACATACGATGGCTTCGTTCCACTATCAATACCAGCCGCCGCACCCGGTGGCAGCGCCTAAGAAAGAAGAAGCGACGGACAAACCTCTGACCTTTCAAGAAATCCTTAATCAGAAAATGAAGGAAAAGAACGTGAAGCTGACCTAAGTTGAACTTGCCTGTGACATACTGAGCTGCAGCGGTAAAAGGACCGTTCCCCGGATCACCAAGATCATGGGGGACGGTCCTTTTCCATCCTGATAAGAAATATCACCTATGGCCGAGCCTTCTTTGAAAATGGACAGCGTTTGGACGGTGTTATTTCGGGCGGCTGTATCACACGCAGCCTCCCGGTCATTCAATAACTTATAGTGATGCTGTCTCTGATCCGGCAATAGAATAAATTAAATCATCATTCCCATTTCCCGTGCCGCTTCCATCAGAATTGGCGCATGCTCGCGAAGCGTTTCGGCCGACAGGCGGGTTACAGGCCCGGACATCGACAACGCGGCGGCGACGCGGCCGCTGCGGTCGAAGATCGGCACCGATACGGCAGCAGCTCCAGGCTCGCGCTCTTCGATGCTGATCGCGTAACCGTTCTCCAGTATTTCCGCCAGCTGCTGCCGGTACGCGTTCTTATCGACCGCCTCCGGCCAATCCGGCGCATTCAGCAGCTCCTCCTGGTCCGCCTCAGGCGCAAAGGCCACAAGAACCTTGCTGGACGCGCCCACCGAGAGCGGCAGCCGCACGCCGACCTGGGCGACCCGGCGGATCCCCTGGTTGCTCTGAACCGCTTGAATCCGAAGACGATCCGAACCGTCCCTTAAATACAGACTTACCGTTTCCCCAAGCCGATCCCGCAAAGCCTCCATCGCCGGCTGAAGGCGAATGGCAGGGTCGTCGCTTTGGGACAGATGCATCGACAGCTCCCATATTTTCAAGCCGAGCCGGTATTTCTCCGTCTCTTTGTTCCGCACAACGAATCCTTTGTCTTCCAGCGTTGTTAGCAGCCGATGGACGGTGCTTTTATGTAATCCGATAAGGGAAGAAATCTCCGTGAGAGCAAGTTCGCCATCCTTCGTAAAACACATCAAGATATCAAGGGCCCGCTCTACGGCGCGTACCGTTAATTTGCGGTCTTCCATCCCGATCAGCTCCTCTCCTGTTTCATTGTATGAAACCTGGTTACAAGAATTATATGAGAATTCTTCTCAAAAGTAAACCATGGGGACAGGGACTTTACAGTTGTCTTACAATCTATGGTTTTGCATTGACTTTATAGGCATCCGGGCATACGATTATTATAATTTCAACTTTTTCATGTTCACGAAACGCACTCATACTATATGGTAAGGAGGGGCCACTTATGAGCACTACGACTGGTAGTAATGCCCCACTCTCCCAATTGAATGACGCGCCTGCCGAGCTGTCCACGGGCTTGGTTCGTCTAAAGCATATTATATTAGCGCTGTTATTATCTGTCGTTTTTTTCCTCGTTTTCTGTTTTATTGCGCTTCATGCCTATATCGCTTGGGTTTTGTCGAATCCGACGGTGGCTCCGCTCTATTCCAATCCCAAGCTTGCGAAAGATATGAATTACGAGAATGTCACGTTCCACTCCATTGACGGGAAACGAAATATCAATGGATGGTATATCCCGGCTGAGAATTCCTCGAAAACCATCGTGCTCAGCCATGGTTACGGCGCCAACCGGGAGGAAACCTGGGTGCCGATGTACGATATCGCCCACTACGCGCATAACATGAATTTCAATGTGCTCATGTTTGATTACGGTTTTGCCTCCCAGACCAGCAAGGAAGTGGCGACCGGCGGCAAGGAGGAGAAACGCCAGCTTCTTGGAGCCATTGAGCATGTGAAGCAGCGCGGCGCGAAGCAAATTGTCGTCTGGGGGTTCTCCATGGGGGCCGGCACCGCGCTGCAGGCAGGGCTTGAGACCAAGGACGTGGATGCCATGATTCTGGACAGCGCCTTTTTATTGGAGCCGGACACGCTTTACCACAATATCCACAACCAGATTGATCTCCCCCGTCATCCTTCGCTGGAGATTCTGGAGCTGCTCTTCCCTGTGCTTAACGGCACAAGTCTGGACCAGATTCCGTACAATGAGGTGAAGAAGCACGATTACCCGTTCCCGACCTTGTTCATCCACGGAACGAAAGACGATAAGGCTCCTTACCCGATTGCCGAGAAAATCGCTTCCAACCAGACGCATGCGGATTCCGATTCCTGGATTGTAGAGGATGCCCATCATGAGCTTATCTTCCGCGAGCACCCTAGGGAATATCTGCGCAAAGTATCGACCTTCCTCGGCAAACTCGAAACGCCGGACGAACCCTGAGGTGTTCATCAGTGGTTTATATAGCGAAGAGACCGTGCCTTTCATGATACGATTCTACTCCCCTGCTGCCTGATGCAGCGGGGGTTTTTATTTTTCCTTCATAATACAGGCCGCCAAATGAATATAGTGTGTTTAGTGAACCTGATACTGGAGGGAACGGACATGTTATTTCATTATGGAGCGAAGCTCCCGGTGCGTTTACTGGAGGAAATTCGCTTTTGGAAGCATCAGGAGAGAAAACACATCGCGCTGATCAAAGCCGTGTTGCCCGGTCTTGAGCCGGTCTACGTGAAGATGCTGGATCAATGGGCCCTCGTGTTCTCCGACACGGAGAAGGCGACAGACGAACTTCTACGCCATATTCTAAGTTATAATGCTTCTCCCACGCCTCAAATGCTGGCCCAGATCGAGCAGCTCTTGCGCGCTTCCTGCGAGCAGTCCAGGGAGTTCATTCGCCAGCTGCACAGCCTAAAAGAGAACAGTGAAGCCGTTCAGAAAGTGCCGCTTGCCGGTACGGTCCTGCACCATGTGATTCGGGAGTCCGAATATTTCCTGAATGCACTCGAAACACTGAACGCCGCCGGAGCGCTGGAGAGATTCATGGACGTGGATATGCCGCTGCAGTCGATGACGCTGCACGAGGCCACGTCTCCTCCGCCGTCTACTCCCGAAGCCGAGCTGTCCATTCAAGGCATGGGAGACAGCGGCGGCAAGGCTGTGCCGATTGGCGGACACCGCCTCCCTCCACTGCCTTACGCTTATAATGCGCTCGAGCCTTATATCGACGAGAAAACCATGCGGATTCATCACGACATTCATCACCAAAGCTATGTCGACGGCTTGAACAAGGCAGAGAAGAAATTGGAGGAGGCCCGAAAAAGCGGCGATTTCGAGCTCGTGAAGCACTGGGAACGCGAGCTTGCGTTTCACGGTGCCGGGCACTATCTGCATACGATCTTCTGGAACATCATGAACCCGCGGGGCGGCGGCGAACCGGGCGGAGAGCTTGCCCAGCAGATCAAGAAGGATTTCGGAAGCTTCGATCGATTCAAGAAGCATTTTACCGAAGCAGCAGACAAAGTGGAAGGCGGCGGCTGGGCGATCCTCGTCTGGAGTCCGCGCAGCCATCGGCTTGAAATTTTGCAGGCCGAGAAACATCAAAATCTCTCCCAGTGGGACGTCGTCCCTCTCCTCGCCCTGGATGTATGGGAGCATGCATATTACCTTAAACATCAAAATAAACGCAAGGATTACATCAACGATTGGTGGAACGTGGTCTACTGGCCGGAAGTCGCAGAGCGTTATAAGCATGCCAGCAAGCTGAAATGGAAACCGTTTTAACTTTCAGTCCGGCATTAGCTGCTTCGGATTGGTTAATATTGGGTATAAAGTCGATAGCCCTCCTTACTTCCTTTATGGAGGTTAGGGAGGGCTTCCCTGTTCAGAGGAGTGCTTGGTCATGCGCCCGGAATTCAACAGGATTATTCAAGCTAAGGAGTAACCCAACCGTATTGTTAGGTCTTTTTTACCACATATCTGGTTATTTATTCGGTTGAACGCTACCATATGCTGGATTATGATATGACAGTAAGCTTGGTACGCAGCCTCAGCATTGGTCTAAGGCAACAACCGAAAGATCCGGCGTGCCTGTGGGAGCAGGACATCACGACTGAAGGGATGGGTCAGTGTGAACAGTAGGTTCAAATCGCGTATTTTCATTTTTGCTTTTGTATTCATTATTCTAATTGTTGGAGGATGCCAGCCCGTGAACCATAATCAAAACGAAGCCACTGCAAACGGCAGCTCGGACGAGGTTATAACAAAGGCGAAAACCACGGCCGTTGAGTATTTTAAGGAAAAATACAATTTGGATGTAGAGATTACCAAAGAAGAGATGATGCCTTCGATCGTAGCGGACAAGGTCAACCTCGAAGGGTATGTCGTGGATCATCCTGAACAAACCTTTAAAATATCCGTAGATTTCAACACAGGCGAAACGTCCAATTTCGTGATGAACCCGGAGCTTAGAAAAGCTATTAAGGGCGAGTGATGGGCCTATGTTTCTCTTTGCAATAACCATAGGCTCTGAACCTGATAGATCGCGTTAAGGGAGGGAATATATTTGAGTTCACCGCAAGTGGATGACGAGACATACCGACTCATGTCGGAAGCGGCATATCTCGATCTGAAAAAAGAAGATACCGTTGAGGACCTGCCGGGATGGGAGGTTCTTGAGGACTATAAGAGCAACAGCATATCCGGTTTTGACGCGGTAACTTTCTACAATAAGGAAACGAACCAGGCCGTCATCGCATACCGCGGCACCGAAGCAGGCAGAGATTTATCCCATGCTCTCCCCGATTATCTGGCCGACGCGGATATTGGCATTGAAGAGATCAAACGAAAAATCCCGGAGTTTCGGGCTCCTTGGGCCGACCATGTAGACAAAGTCAAAGAAGTCACGGGCATTAACGATGTCACGGATTGGTTCGGCGAACAATCGAGGAAAATCGATAAGAAAACGGATATCTTGGGCACCAATCAGTTGTATCAAGCTGAGGATTACGCGCTGGAAATGAAGGAGAAGTACAAAGGTGTTGATTTTTCTCTTACCGGTCATTCGCTTGGCGGAGCCAACGCGCAATATGCTGCCGCTTATACGGGCATGTCGGCTGTCACCTTCAGCGCCCCGTCCGTCATCGGAAGCCTCTCCCCTGAAGCCCGAAGAAAGGCTGAGAATGGGGAATTCGATTCTCAGATCATTAATTTCGCCCATCCCGGCGACATTATTGCCAGCGGTGCGCTCGGAGGTTACGACGGTCACGTCGGCTCTACCTATTACATAGACTCCAGTTACAAAGATGCGAATGACGGGCTCAGCATCAAAGAAAAAATCGATAATACGCTAGGAGGCCCCAACTATCACCAGCTGGACCGCTATCAGTTCGAGAATGGTTACATTTCGAACCGTCTGTATGACGGCGCTACCGGTAAAGCCGTGGATTCGCCCAGAATCCCTTCCCATAGCGACCTCTTGTTTGGTCTTGGCGGGCCGTTGAGCAACTTGGGCTTAGGTTTAGGCAGCTCGCTGGGAGCCATGGCCGGATCGGCAGGAGGCTCCTCCGGCACCATCCAGGTTACCCCTGCCGAGCTGCGAAGCGTAGCCGAGAAATGGAGAGCCCACGCCCATCAGAGCGATGCCGAAATGCAGGGAATCCGGCAGCGTCTCTCCAAATACATGTTCTCCAGCCACAGCCGGCGTCTGCAGCCGATCGTCCAGCAGCTGGATACATCCATCATGTCGATGAGTCAGTGGCATCTGCAGCATACCACCGACATCGTGCAGTACATTAAATTCAAGGCGGATCTGTTTGAACGTACAGATAACAGCGGGTAAACATCTATTAGCAATCACCGGGAGGAATGGGGATGAGTCGAGAGATTCTGCTGGAGCTTGATGATTTGCTTCAAGCCGAACGCGAGCTGACGGGGCTGCTTGCAGCCCTTCGGCCCGATGAACAAGAGGCACGGGTCATGTATGCCCGCCTTCAGGATTGGAAGGGACAATCGGCTAATGTGCTGAGGGATCAGATTGAAGTCTTTTTCATGGAGATGTCCCGTCGAATCCGGGAGATCGAGGAGCAGAAAAGCGCCCTCGTCCAGTATGTGCAATATATGAAACAAGTCGATGGTGCATCTTGATCTTTCTGTCCTGGATGATCAGATGGCTTCATATCGTCACAAGGATAACAAAAAAAGGCTTCGCCTCCGTGGGCGAAGCCTTTTTGATATCATAAAGACCCAGCTTAGTCTTTAATCAAGGACAGAAACTCCGAGCGCTGCGCAGAATCGCTCTGGAACGTACCGCGTACAGCCGACGTTACCGTCTTGCTGCCCGGCTTCTTCACGCCGCGCGCGCACATGCACAGATGCTCGCCTTCCACCACGACCATAACGCCGTTAGGCTGCAGCGCCTCCACCATGATATCGGCGATTTGCGAAGTGATGCGCTCCTGCACCTGAAGACGGCGCGTAACCGCCTCTACCAAGCGCGCCAGCTTGCTCAAGCCGGCGATTTTGCCGCTCGGGACATATCCGATATGGACTTTGCCGAAGAACGGCGCCATATGGTGCTCGCACTGGCTGTAATATACGATATCCTTCACGATGACCAGTTCCTCGTGATTCTCGTCGAAGGTAACCCCGAGAACGTCCTTGGGATCGACTTCATATCCCGCAAAGATCTCTTCGTACATCCGCGTCACGCGGGCCGGTGTCTCAAGCAGACCCTCACGCTTGGGATCTTCACCGATCAGCTTCAATATTTGCTCTACATGGTACTCGATCTGCTCCCGGTTTTGGCCTACTTTATGGTTCACATAGTCCTTTACGCCCGCCACAGTACAATCCCCCTTTCCGTTCCAAAAAAAAGCAAACGGTTAACTTATAGCCGCTGTTAGCGGTCTTTTTAAATAGAAATGCCCCTCCGTCGTTCCATTTAGACGGGAGCGGGCTTTCTTGCATTATGATTTGCGTTTGCGGCCTTGCCCTTTGCCCGGCATAGGCTGATTTTTCATCATTTGCTGTGCACGCTGCATCTGCTTGCTGTTCATGTTATACCCCATTTGTTTTGCCATCTTCTGCAGCATTTGCGGATCGTTCTGCATCTTCTCCAATTGCTTGCGCAGATAGAATACGCCGATGAAGAATCCGCCGACCAGACCCACGATCAATGTAATAATCGGAATGACAATATCCATCACTTGACCACCTTCTACTAATATCTGCCATTAAATGGCGCATACACGAACCTATCATAGCATGTCCTTTTCATCACAGCAAATGAAAATAACGGATGTTCGGCAGCAGGCAGTTCCGATGATTACGCCTTGGTCAACTACGATCCTTTACGGTCCGGCATGGCTCCTTCGATCGTCAACAAGGTGCGTTTGATTTCCGGCCCGCCGGCATAGCCGATCAACGCTCCGTCGGCCCCTACCACCCGGTGGCACGGCACGATAATCGGAACGGGGTTCTTATTGTTCGCTCCGCCTACGGCTCGAACGGCTTTCGGACGCCCGATGGATTCGGCTACATCCTTATAGGAGCAGACCGTTCCATAGGGAATGGATTTCAGCGCTTCCCATACCTGCAGTTGGAATGAGGTTCCGCGCATGTCCAGCTGTACGTCGAAAGCCTTCAGTTCCCCGGCAAAGTACTGCTTCAACTGCGTGATCGCAGGGGCTAGTCTGGCCTCGTCCCGTTGGTATCCGCCGTTGCCGGCCCAAGTCCGCGACCACTGCTGGATGACCGCTTCCTTCACATAGAAGCTGCCGAATTCAATGAGACAAAGCCCCTTCTCCGTGGCACAGACCGTCAGCGGTCCGATCGGAGATTGGACTTCATCATAATACAGCATTTCCGGTCCTCCTTCAGGGATGGCCATCGGCTCGATCCCCTGAATGACAGGACCCTCCTGCTCCGGATTGCCCCCATTAGAGGAACCCGGAACCCCGGCGGATGAAGCTTCGGCCGCGGCTTGCGCTTCGGCAGGTGCTTCATTTCCAGCTGGTTCAGGCTTTAGTTTGTTCAAGGCTTGCTGCAGCATATCTCGTACTCGGGAATCTCCTTCTGATTTCATGCTTTTCTCTAAGTTGTTCATCGCTTCTTCGCCTCCAATACGGCCCAGAGCCCATGCAGCGGTTCCCCGCAGCTCCGGGCGCGGGTCCTTCAGCAGTACTTCGCTCAGCTTCGGTACGGCTGAAATATCTTTAAAATTGCCGAGCGCGATGACGGCATTGCGCTGAATCGGCTTACGGCCGCGCCAAGCGGCGGACGTATCTCCGAAGGTCTCCTTGAATTCCCGGTTGCTCATATCCAGAATGGGCAGGAGCAGCGGCTTGGCTTTTTCAGGATCGGGCTTGAAGTCCTCTTGATGAGTCCAGCTCTTGCCCCGGTTCTTCGGACAAACTATTTGACAGGTGTCACATCCGTACAGCCGGTTGCCGATCTTGCGCATGGCTTCTTCGTCCAGAAATCCTTTGGTCTGGGTTAGAAAAGAAACGCAGCGCTGGGCATTCAGCTGCCCGGGACCGACAAGGGCGCCGGTTGGACATGCATCGATGCATTTGGTACACTCCCCGCAATCCTCGGTTACCGGCGAATCCGGCGGAAACGGGATATTGGTTACCATTTCGCCAAGAAATATCCAGGAACCGAACTTCGGCGAGATGATGGCGCAGTTCTTGGCACTGAAACCGATGCCGGCACGCTGCGAGACGGCCCGGTCGACAAGCGCGCCGGTGTCCACCATGCTTTCAAGCTTTGCATCCGGCACGCGTTCCTTGATGTACGTCTCCAGGCGGCCCATCGCCTCCCGGAGCACATGGTGATAATCCCTTCCCCAAGCGGATCGCGCCATGATGCCCCTGTACTTGCCAGGCTCCGATTTCGGCGGGTTCTCCATCTTGGAGTGGTACGTTATCGCGATGGCGATCAGGGACTTCGGCTCGGTGCCGGGGAGTGCGGGAGTCACCCGCTTATCCAAATTCGGCTCCTCGAACCCGGACTCGTATCCCTTATCCCGATGGGATTGTAAAATCCCCTTCAGGGATTGGAACGGCTCCGCCGAGGCGAAGCCGATATCATCTATGCCTAGCTCGGGTGCAGCGGCTTTTAGCTCCTGCTTGAGTTCCTCCCATACCGAAGGCGGAGGAGCGTACGAGCCGAGTGTGTAGGTCATTATCCAGCGCCTCCTTTTCTGGGATGATGTTCTGTCTTAAGCTACAGCTTTTTGATCTCGGACAACGGCCAGAAAATAAATTCGGCCCTGCCCACGATGTCGCTTTCCTTCACGCTGCCGAACATGCGGCTGTCCTTGCTCTTTCCGAGATGGCGGTTATCCCCCATAACAAAATACCTTCCCTCTTCCAGGGTAACGGGCTCAAAGCCAGGATCCTCGATCGGGACATCGGTATACCCTTCCTCTTGGGCCACGCCGTTCACGTACAGCTTCTGATCCTTTACCTCAATGGTATCCCCGGGTACGCCGACGACACGCTTAACAAGAAACTCCTTCTTGTCCGGACCGTCGCTCGGATCCTTAAGCACAATGACGTCGCCGTGGCTCGGTTCCGAAAAGCGATAGACCACTTTATTAATAAAGAGCCGCTCCGATGCCACCAGCGTCGGCTGCATGGATTCGCCCTTAACCATAGACAGGTTAAACACAAACATATTTAGAAGCACCATAATAACAAATGCAATCGCAATCGTCTTTACCCAATCCCACAGTTCGGCGGCCCAGCTATTCTTCTTGGCCGGTTGATTCTGAGGCCCGTTGTTCTCGCCATGCTCCGTATCCGGAGAAATCACTTGTCCCATGCTACACCTACTTTACTTCGATTTCACCTTCGAGCATCGAGGGCGGCACCTTCAAAAACAGGTACATTAATAGAAAAGCATATCTCCCACCCATTTGCAACGGCTGAAAGATATGCTTCATATCGAAAAAATGTCGTTTCTTATCTCTGTCGAAGCTTGAGGCCGCCGTTTTGCGCTGCTCGTATGTACCGCTGTAGTCGCTGCAACTATTGACCAAGGATACTGAGCTTCTGGAACGACCGCAGGATTTGGCTGGCACCGTATCCCATGGCTTCATAAAATGGCATGGCTGCGGCGTTGTGCTCATCCCCGGCTACCATGATCCGACTGACTTTCCGTGATTGAAAACGCTGTTCCATCGCTGATATCAAGGCTTTGCCAATCCCTTTCCTGCGATAGTCGGGATGAATGGCGATGCGGTAATAACAACCATGATTGCGTTCGATCGTACCGATTAAGGCACCAACGATTTCACCGTTTTCTTCTGCCACCATAATCAGATCGGAGTCCCAGGCGAGCTGCCTGGAGAAAGGCTCCATCGTGTTTTCGTAGCATTCTTCCGATAAAGCAATCTGTAATAGCTCGGTTACGGGGTTACAGTCACTCAACTGAAAGGAACGAACATGCATTTCAAAATCTCCCTTTTCGTTAGCATGATGCGGTTTACCCGGTTTACAAAGATCTAGTATTCCGTTAACGCAAACCTGACATTTAAGTTTACTACAAAAAACCCGAAAATCCTGTTTCCTTGTCCATTAAACCACATCTTTCTCGTAAATTCACGAGTTTTCTTCTGAAAGCGCTTTATATGAAGCGTTTTCATTATTTTTGATGGATAAAATTCCATATTTTTGTTGAATGATCAATTCGTTTCCTGCCGTTACACCATTAGCTCACGGTAAAATGCACCCCATTAATTACCAATGAGTTTACATCATTGTCTCCATGTATTTTTGAAATCACCGGGCTGCCTTTCCTGTGGCGACACATGCTGTAATGAGAGAACTTGATGAAAAAAACAGCGCCCCCCGGCCATGTGCCTTTTGAGGAACGCTGCTTTCGTACATCCATGTTTACTGAAGAACGACGGTATCTCCCGCTTTCAGCCCTGACAAAACCTCGATTTTATCTAGCGTCTGCATCCCCGTCTCAATATCCTGCCGCTCGATCTGGCCGCCTCCCTTGTCCACCATGACATAAGAGCTATCTCCCTCCGTCATGACGGCCAGCTTGGGAACGACAACCGCTTTGTTCTTCCGTTTGGTCACGATCTCTCCGTTCAGCGTCAATCCGCCGATCAAGCGATCGTTCTTCGGCAGGGATATGATGACCTTGAACTGCGGTGTCTGGGACGTCTGCTTCTCCTGTGCCGTCGCCTCGGCGAATTTGGCCACTTCCAGCACCTTGCCCTTCAGCTTCAAATCTTTGATGGACGGCAGCTTGACCTCAACCGCCATATCAGGCTTAATGCTGAATATATCGTTCTCCCCGACAAATGCCACTAATCGAAGAGAGTCCAGGTCGACGATTTTGCCGATATACTGGTTCGCCGTCACCGATTGCGGTCGCTGCTGCGTCGGATCGAACAGAAACAGGCCTGTTGCCGGAGATACGTATGTCGATTGCCTCAGCCTCTCATTCAAATCGGCAAGCGTCTGACGTTCGATATCGTTGTTCACCTCGTCCAGTTGACTGCTCAGCCGCGCATTTTCCTGGTCTGCCAGCATTTTCAGGCGGTCCGCCTCCGTTGCGCCTACAGGCGCGTTGTCGAGGTCCTGATTCAGCGTAAACTCCTTCAGCTCCTGCTCCAGCTTCCGCTTCTGCAGCTCCGCCTCCTTCTGCTGGAGCTGCTGGCGAATCGCCTTTTGCTCCAATTTGAAAAGCGCATCGCCTTTTTTGATCTGCTGGCCGTTCTCGACGTTCCAGGACTCCACCTTCGCTTCAAAAGGTGCGTACACATTGGTCTCACGCCCGTATTCCGACGTTCCCTTGACCTGCACGGTCGATAGAATCGTTTCCTCGGTTACCGGAAATGTGATGACCTGCGGCTCTTCCATCATGGGAATCTCGGGTTCCTTCGGTTTCACCTGTCCGTAACCCCAATATCCCACCAAGCCCAGCACGGCAATGATAACCGTCCATTTTAAGATTTTTTTTATCATACCGATTTAGCTTCCTTTCTGAAACTCATTATCCTAATCCCGCTTGATGGCTAGAAGTGCATTCGTTCTTGCTGCGCTGATCGCCGGATAGATCCCCGAGAAGATTCCGGTCATTACAGCGAATGCAATGCCGATGGGCAGCGTCTCCAGCGTAACCGCAATTTGGAGCCCTGACATGCCCGCCGAAGCCATAATGAATGAATTCAGTCCCTTGATGATCAAAAATGCGAATACGATGCCAAGCAGTCCGCCAAGCAAACCGAGCAGGCTGGCTTCCACGATGAACATGTTGCGGATTTGCGGCATATTCGCCCCAAGGACCTTCATGATGCCGATTTGTCTACGGCGCTGATGCGTAGACATCGTCATGGCTACGATGATTGATATCGAGGCCAATAACAGGATAAATACGCCTATGCCGAGAGCGATCGCTTTGAATGTATCCAATTGGGAAGCGACCTGATCACGCATGGCCAGATTGTCGCTCGCATTCAGCGCAAGCTTGGAGATCAGGTCCTCAAGCGGTTTAATATTCTGCAGGTCATCCACCTTGACGGTTAGACTATCGTATACCCGCTGTTTCGAAGCTGTCCCATGTTGCAGTTTCAAACTGTTTGTTAGCCATTCCGCCGTATCAAAGGAAATATAGGCCTGACGATCGTAGAACGCAAACTGGGCATCTCTCCCCGTAGGCACGTCCAGCACGCCTCCAACATAAAGTTGTGGGCTAAGCTGTTTCTTATCACCGTCCATCGACTCCAGCTGAATATTTTTACCGTTCATTTCCGAAACGGTGCTCTCATACATCTGATATTCTTCCCATAGCTTCGGGTTATTGGGATCGGTATTTATCATATTCATCAATCTTTCGCTCGTCTCTGCATCCTTCCATCCGGTTGTTGCTCCGTAATTGAGCACCATAGCACCGATCTGATCAAGCGGGCCACCTTCCTTGAACCTGTTACCCTGCTCTTTGAGCTTTGACAGGTCCACAGCCACAACGTTAAAGCCGTCGTTGATCAAATTGTCGGACGAAATGGCTCTGAAATACCCGAGCTGTTTGGTCGCTATAACGGATTTGACATGATCAAAGCCCTGAATCACCTGAACCTTATCATCCGTGAGCAATCCCCGGTCAGCTCCGACCGAGGGGCCGCTGCCTTCACCTTGCCCGCTTGAGCCCTGCGGAGTCACCGTAATTTCGTCAAGCTTCATGCCGCCTATAATTTCCGTCTCCAAGTAATTCTGGGCGCCATTGCCAATGCTGATCGCTACGATAATAGCCGCGCATCCAATCGAAATACCGGTCATGCACAGGGCTGTCACCACTTTACGGCGTTTAATCTGCCCCCATGCCAGCCGTATGCTGTCTAAAATTATCAGCTGACCTCACCTGCCTCCTCCACATGAACCGGGGCCCCAGTCAGGGACGAAGGGGCGCTCGGCCCCCGCTGCCCTCCCGTGGAAGTCGCGTAGTTCTCCGGCTGAACCAGGTAACCGTCGCGGAGCATAATCGTTTTTTTCATTTGGGCGGCGACTTCCATCTCATGGGTAACGATGACAAACGTTGTTTTCATGGACTCGTTCAACGACATCATGATTCGGATAATTTCCTCTTCCGTCTTGGTGTCCAGGTTGCCCGTCGGCTCGTCCGCAAAAATGACGGAGGGCTCGGTAATCAACGAGCGGGCAATACTGACGCGCTGCTGCTGTCCGCCGGACAGCTGGGACGGGTACAGCGAAGCCTTATCGCCGATCCCCGTCATCTCCAGAAGCTCCATCGCTTTCTTGCGGCGCTTGGACGGAGAGACGGATTGAAAAACAAGCGGAAGCTCCACGTTCTCCCGGACCGTGAGTGTCGGAATCAATTCGTAAGCCTGAAAAATAAATCCGATATGCTTGCGCCGAAAAACGGCAAGCTTGTTTTCCCCGTATTTGACGATATCCTGATCCGCAATATAAATATGGCCTTCGGTCGGTTTCATCAGCCCGGCCATCAAGTTGAGCAGCGTGGACTTGCCCGATCCGGAGCTGCCGAGCAGCGCAATCATCTCGCCCTTCTGGACTTCGAACTGGATGTTATGGAGCACCTTTAACACTTCGTTGCCGTTCTTAAAGCTGTGCGATACATTTTCCAAACGCAGCATGTTCGCTATTCCTTTCCGGTTCTTAGTCTATCTCTCCTCGTTCGGGTCCAGAAGGGGCTGGAACGTCAGGTTGTAGCTCTGGCTGCCCAGCGTGATCCGCTCGTTCTGGAATTCGTCCACAAGGGTCAAGTTAAACCAGCCGCCGCGGAGCTTTTTGTACTGCTCGTCCGTCAGCTCCATCGATATCGACCGGGTGCCCGGCACTTGGATATCGGTGCCTGGCGTAAGTGTCCGCTCCTGTGTTTGTCCGAGGCTGTCCTTGATGATGAGTATCAGCTTGTGGCCGGAGTCCGCCGCAATGATGCTCTCGCTGCGTTTCACATCAAACGTGATATTCAGCGGAATGGAAGAACTGCCCTCCTGCAGATGTCCTACCGCTTTCGTAACCGAAACGTGGTAAGGATACCAATCAAGGTTCGTCAGTGCGGAACTTATGGCAGGCCTGATAGGATTCAGCATCATTTTTTTTACGCCCATGACACCGGTAGCATCCTTACCCGTTTCCGCAAGCTTGCCTCCGGTCATCGCCGTACCTAGAGCAAGCCCCAATTCGTTTGAAGCCCCCTTCGGCACCCTGGCCCAAAAGACGACCGACTGCCTGGATCCCGGCTGAAGGGCCGCTTCCGGCTGAATGGTTTCCGCTTCGTAGATCTTGCCATCCGTGCTTTGGAAATACCCCTTTAGCACCGCTGCTTGAACGCGGCGCTGTTCATTGCTGGTCAGCAAGAACTCGGAATAGACAATGTCGGAGTCCACGCCTTCATAGATGACCGTCCGCCGTTCCTGCGCCTCTGCGCGTTTACCAATCGTGGTAACGGTATACGGCTTCCCTTTTTCCAAAGTGCTGATCGACTGCGTCATGCCGGACGTGGTCAAGGTAAGGAACGACGTTTTGGCCGTATCCTGCTGCGTAAACAGCTCGAAGCGGAGCGAACGGATATCCTTGGTATACGGGATCCGCGCCATGACATACACCTCGGTTGATGACCCCGGGGCAATCAGAGAACCCTGCTCCTCCGCAATAACCTCCGAACCGGCCAAGCTCGTTTTTTCGTCCGCCGTGACGTTCACTTTAAGCTCAGGCAGCGGCAGCGATTTGGATTCCTGAGTATTCCGCAGACGAAGCTTCGCCACGATCAGATCCTGATCCTGCCATGGCAGGCGCTGCATGGATTCCAGCGTGTACGCAAATCCTTTGGCCGTCTGCGCGTCGTACTCTACGCCGATAGATGATTTACGTTCCGTTTGATAAGGGATGGCAAAGTATGCAATCGGCAGGGTCAATGACTCCTGGACCTCGGCGGTCGGCTCACTGCCCGGTTCGCCCGAGTTCGCCGGCGGTTTGGATGGGCTGACCGGGCCAGATGCGCCGATCATTTGCAGCTTCAACCGTTCCTGCTTGAGATCAAGCGGAAGCGTGATTTCCATCACCATCGTTTTCTCTTCCCCGGGACGCAGCGTCAAACCCGCTTTATTATCCGGAGTGTAAGGATGGAAGGAACCTTCGGATGCTTTAATCGCATACTCGTAGGCCGGAACCTCCACCGTTTTTTTTCCTTTGTTCTTGAAGGCCATCTCGATGGTCCATATGCCCTGCCCCCCTGAGGCACGCAGCGAAGCTTGGCGGATTCTGGCATCGACCGGAATCCCTTTGATGGTCAACTTCTTGGCCGCACCCGCCGCAACATCCCACTTTGGAGCTGTTGCCGCAGGCAGCTTGAAGGATGCGACCGGCAGCGCCAGCTTCAGCGTTTCATCGTTTTCGGTCCACAAGAAACGCAAACCGGCCGTTTTAAGATAGGAGGGAACTTCTGTTATGTAATAAACCAGTTTCTTTTCTTTCGGCTGAACAGGCACACCCTCAGCCCCTGCCTCATGTCGCAGAAGGAACGAACTGCCGCTTGCCGTTACCAGATGCGGCTCGAATCCCCGATCATTCCATACTTTTCCGCCATGGTTGGTCATATACATCCCGACTTTAGCAATGACTTTGCCGTCGTACTTGATGATCTCCAGCGATTCCGCCTGTACCGTAACCGGCGTTCCGCCCAGCCTCAGCTTGGTGCTTGAGCCCGTTGGGACGGCAGCGGAATAATTGGCGGGCATTCTGTACGTTCCGACGCGCTGCAGGTAGCCTTTGACCTGCGGATTCCATACGTCCATGACCAGCTTCATGCCGGCCAAAGAGCTGCTGTCGGTCTTCGCATAGTAGGTGACGCTCACGCTTTGCCCGGGCTCTACCTTCTTCTTGGCCAGGTCCTTGGAAATGGGATTGGCCGTACTCACGGAACCGCCGGGAAGGACCACCTTGGGAAAATAAGATACCAGGCGCGCCGCGCTCTTGCCCCCATTTTTATAAGTCAGGGTAAATACCGCCGCATGCGACCCGCTTTGCTGCCATACGTCGGCATAGTCGAGCTTCGCCGTGACGTTGCTGCCCAGCTTCACGCTCCAGGCCAGATTTGCATTTTTCTGCGCGGCCGACTTCGCGATCTGCGATGTCTCCGTCTTAGATGCAGCAGCTTCCGCTTGCGGTGCCGCAGCCAGAAGCGCAGCCATCAAAATGGCCGTCACTCTGAACTTTGTACTATTCATGTTACGACTCCTTTCTACCTCGATCTATCCCTTTCATGCTCCATCTATAAGTACAGATTTCTTCAAGGCTAATATATATAACGACAACTTTCTCAGGAAAGTTTTTCATCATTTTCCATTGCGGCAAAATAACATTCTTTAGCCTTAAATCGGCTCTCGCGGACTTTTCAAACATAAAAGTTGATTTAATCACCCAAAACGGTTTAATATATGTAGTGTAGCCGGATTACATATTCCATTGCTCCGGGATGATTAAAGACTTCCTGATGAAGGAAGGCCTTTCATCATAACCAAAAACTAAATTTACAGGAGGTTTTTACTATGGCATTTCAATTACCAGCACTTCCTTACGCAAACGACGCGCTCGAGCCTCACATCGACGCACAAACGATGGAGATCCACCATGATCGCCACCATAATACCTACGTAACCAACCTGAACGCTGCTCTTGAGAACGCTCCTGAGCTTCAAGGCAAATCCCTTGAGGATCTGATCGCTAACCTTGATGCTGTACCGGAAAACATCCGCACAGCGGTTCGCAACAACGGCGGCGGCCATGCTAACCACTCCCTGTTCTGGGAAGTGATCGGACCAAACGGCGGCGGACAACCAACCGGCGCTTTGGCTGATGCCATCAACAGCGAGCTCGGCGGCTTCGACAAATTCAAGGAAGATTTCGCCAAAGCGGCTACAACTCGTTTCGGCAGCGGCTGGGCTTGGCTCGTTGTTAAAGACGGCAAACTGGCAGTAACCAGCACCCCTAACCAAGACAGCCCGATCATGGAAGGTCAAACCCCTCTCCTCGGCCTGGACGTTTGGGAGCATGCTTACTACCTGAAGTATCAAAACAAACGCCCTGATTACATTTCCGCATTCTGGAATGTAGTGAACTGGGAAGAAGTCGGCAAACGTTACGATAACGCGAAATAATATCGCTTAACTCAAAACCGATAATCATACAAAAAAAGGCTGCTTTCCGCTGTAGACCCTGTCTACCGCGAAAGCAGCCTTTTCCTATTCATTTAATTTCTCCTACGCATCGTTTGCCGCTGCGGCAGGGCTGGTCTCATAATAACGCGCTTTGGACGGCGAGTAGATGACCGCCAGCAGCATGACCGAGGACAGAACCGCTGCGCCTGCACCGATCAGGCATACAGCCTGCAGCGACCAGGCATCGGCGGCAAAACCGAGCAGGAGCGTGAAGAGAATCTGCAGCATCCCTTCCAGCAGTCGGGTCACGCTCGTAAAGCGTCCCATGAGATCAATGGGTACCTGGTTTTGAAAAAAGGTGGTATAACCCGCGTTGGCATACGAAGAGAAGAAACCAAACAGGATAAAACCGATTACGGCCGTCATGAGACCCGAGGCCGCATAGAAGATCATATAGCCGATGCTCGACAGGAGCATCCCTGCACCGATAAACATACGCAGCGACAGCCGTTTAACGGATAAAGACGCAGCCATTGAGCCTGCCAGATACCCAGCTCCCGCAACGCTGACAAGCAATCCGTAATCCTCGTCGCCGAGGAGCAGCACCTGCTTAATAAAAGTGGCCTCCTGGGAATCAAGCGCAAAGCTGAGCAGCGTAGCGGATTGAAACAGCACGTATACGAGCATAAAATACTTCGCGGCCTTTCCGAAATCAATCACCGCGGCCCAGTCCCGCAGCAGCATTCTCATCGTCATGGCCTCCCGCTTGCTGCCTGCCGCCTCCTCTCCATCCACATCGGGAAGGAAGTAGATGACAAGCGCACAGATCAGGAAGGAGACCGCATTGATGACGATGCTGATCCGGATATCCGTATAGGCGATCAACAGGCCGGATATGGCAGGTCCAAGCAGCACCGCGCCGGAAGTCGTAAAGCTTGACCATGCGTTGAACCGCTTTCGTTCCTCTGCCGGAATCAGCTTCGTTACGTACGTCATGGACGTAGGCCCAAAGAAAGAGCCCGCCACATTAATCAGAAACATGACGCCATAGATGCCCCACACCGAGGACATGAAGGGAATCAGGGCGATCAAGGCCCCCCGGATCACATCGGTAATCATCATAAGCCTGCGCTTGTTCGCCCTGTCGATGATGCTGCCCGCCCAGGAGTTGGTCAACAGGGTAGCGAGCGGCCGGATGATGAACAATCCGGCGACTGCAGCGGGAGACCCCGTCATGTGGAGCACGAGCAAATTGATGGCAACCAGATAGATCCAGTTCCCGAGATTGGAGATCCCGATGCCAAAAATGTACAACAACGCATTCTTCCAACTATGCAAAAGCTTCACGACTCCTTATAAACCTCTTCTGCATTACATCCTAACGAAAAAGGCAAAAGCGGCTTCAAGATGAGAAATAGGCATTCAGAATCCGGATGAATACATTGGGAAATGCGTAACGCTCCATATCCTGAACGTGAATCCACCGGAAATTCTCTTCGCCCGTCTCATATGCAGCCGCGCTTTCCGCTGCTTGCAGGGCTGCCGGCGGCACATCCTGCCACTTACAGCGGTATACGCCCATATTCCATTGAATATGGCTAAATGTATGCTCCGCGTCCATCACATGGCCGATCGGCTGGACCGGGACCCCTTCCTCCAGCAAGGCGTCGTGCAAGCGGATCATCGCAGTCTCCTCAGGCATTGCAGCTGGTACGCTGCTCCCATCGGCCGGTACGATCACATGCGGCAGCTCCCACATCCCGGCCAATAAACCGGCGGCTGGACGCTTGCGGATCAGGATCTTGCCTTCATGCACGCCGGTACCCTCTACAATCGCGGTAAGACGGTATTCAGGACGCGGCGGCTTGGCCTTCGTTTTAATAGGAAGCGATTCCTCTTTGCCCTCCAGCCGAGCCGAACAATGCTCCATGACCGGACATACTAGGCATTTGGGCGACTTCGGCGTACAGATCAAGGCTCCCAGCTCCATCAGCGCCTGGGTGAAATCCGAGGCCCGTCCATCCGGAACCAGCGTCAGCACCAGATCCTCCATCTTGGTACGGGTTTTCACTTTCATGATATCTTCCTCGATCAAAAAATAACGGGAAAGCACGCGCATCACGTTGCCGTCCACGGCCGCGGCCGGAATGTTGAACGCGATGCTGCGAATGGCACCCGAAGTATAGGGACCTATCCCTTTCAGACCCGACACTTCGTCTTTGCCGCTGGGCATCACGCCATCGTACTGCTCCGTCACTTGTCTGGCGGCAGCCTGAAGGTTGCGTGCGCGGGAATAATAGCCCAGACCCTCCCAGCATTTCAATACATCGTCCTCCGGCGCGTCCGCAAGCGATTGGATCGTCGGAAACCGCTCGATAAACCGATGGAAATACGGGATCACCCTATCTACCCGGGTCTGCTGCAGCATAATTTCAGATACCCATATATAATAAGGATCGCGATGCCTGCGCCATGGCAGATCCCGTTTATTGATTTCATACCAATCCAGCAGCTCTTGGCTGAAGTATCGTTTGTGTTCCGTGTTATGCATCTATTCGTAATCTCCTTCGTCTTCCTTACTTGATCTTCTCCACCACGGCGAAGGCGGAAGCCAGCGTGGCCTGATGGGAAATCGTCAAATGAATCGCATAATGGGCAGGGCCCCCCAAGCCCAGACGGTCCCAGGCTTCCTTGGACAGACTGGCTTCCGGCCTGCCGAGAGCACCCGGCATTACTTCCATGTCATGGAATCCGATCAGGCGGCCGATTCCGCAGCCAAATGCCTTGGATATCGCCTCCTTGGCAGCAAATCGCCCGGCAACAAACTCCGTCCGTCTTGCCCCCTTCTTAGCGGCAACGGCCTGCTCTTGCTGCGTAAGCACGCGCTGAATGAACTTCTCTCCATGCGGGCCAGTCATCAACATCTCCATTCGCTTCATGTCCAGCACATCATGCCCGATTCCGTAGATCACAATCGTCTGCTCCCCTTCGTTGATCCAGTCTTCCTGTTCCAAAAAAATAAAAGCTCCTACTTATTGTAGCAGTCGATGTCCGCCAACGCGAGACTACGGTGTTACAACAGCATGAATTAAATACATAAACGAATCGATCAGCTGGTTTTAAAAATTAATCCAGTGATGGTTAGTGACGGTGTTCCGTTATTCGGGAGTGTTAAACCCAGGTTGAAGTTCGATTTGATCGATATGAAGCAATATGCCAACGGCGTTCTCAAACCGACCTACAACATCATATATGCCTAGTCTCTCATAAAAATAAAAAGCCTTCCGGGGGATGGATGATCCTCCGAAAGGCTTGTTTCGCTTGGGATATGGTTATGTTAGATGCCTGGAATCGTATTGCGCTTGTGCGCCGTTTTGACGTAATAGCTCTCAAGCTTCTGCTGAACCTCGGGATTGATCGTTTTGCCTTCCAGATAATCGCTGTTATCATCATAGCTGATTCCGAGCTCTTTCTCGTCCGTCTGTCCTTCCCAAAGTCCGGCAGAAGGCGCTTTGTCCAGAATCGATTGCGGTACCCCCAAATAGGATGCAAGCATGCGAACCTGACGCTTGTTCAGGGAACTCAGCGGCGTAATGTCCACTGCGCCGTCCCCCCACTTGGTATAGAAGCCGGTAATCGCCTCGGATGCATGGTCCGTGCCGACAACGATCAAATTCTGCTCGAATGCCAGCGCATATTGTACCACCATACGCACTCTGGCCTTCACGTTGCCTTTCCCGGGGATACTCATATGTTGATGGACGCCGATATTCTTCAGGCCATGCTCCACTTCCAAAGCAACCTCGTTCACCGCCTCCTCGATATTGGTCTCGACGGTATATTTCAAATCAAAGGCCTTCGCCGTTGCGTAGCTGTCGGAAATATCGGCCTGTTCGCCGTATGGCTGGAACACCCCGAGCGTCTTGTATTCCTTGCCGTTCTCCTCCGTGAGCTCGTCTGTAGCCCGCTTGCACAGGCCGGTGGCCACGGCCGAATCGATTCCGCCGCTAATGGCGATCAGCAGTCCGGAAGTCCCGGAGTTCTTCACGTAGCTTTTCAGGAAATCCACGCGCTTGCGTACCTCTTCCTCCACGTTAATCGTAGGTTTGACACCCAGTTCAGCGATAATTTGTTCTTGCAGGCTCATGATAGATGACTCCTCTCAGTATGTTCTCTCTAACCTAGGTACTTCACTCATACAACAAAAGCCCCGCGGCTTCGGAATATGCCGAATGCTTCGGGGCCTATGTAACTGCCGAATTACTGGCAGTAGCGATTGAATGCGTCGGTCAAATCCGCGGCGATTTCCTCGGCGGAACGGTTCTCCACTTGATGACGCTCAATAAAGTGTACCAATTCCCCGTCCTTCAGCAGCGCAATCGATGGGGAAGATGGAGGATACGGAGCAAAATACTCACGGGCTTTCGCCGTTGCTTCCTTATCCTGTCCGGCGAACACGGTATACAAATGATCCGGCTTCACCTGGTTCTCAAGCGCAATGGCTACACCAGGACGTGCTTGCCCTGCTGCGCATCCGCAAACGGAGTTTACTACGACCAGCGTTGTGCCTTTCGCTTCCGGAAGCACTTCTTCCACCTCTTCAGGTGTTGTAAGCTCCTTGATTCCTAAACTGGTCAGTTCATCCCGCATCGGTTGAACCATATCGCGCATATATCGGTCAAAAGACATACCCATAACTGCTTCACTCCTTATATAAACAAGATTGTTAGAATTATAACAACTCATCGATATCTATATTATACAATCCTAAAGAGTGAAAGCAAGAAAATACAAAACGAGCAGCATCACAAAATGGGATACCGCCCGTCTTCTTGCTTCATTCATCATACTAGGTAGCAGGATAGTTTACCCCGTCCTTTTTCTTGTCAACGATGGGCTCGCTACGGCGATCTTTGTTTTCACGCTCCTGCCGCTCCTGTTGCTTGGAATCGTTCTTACTCATCCGAATCCCTCCTTTACCCTGAGCTCTGCCTTATGATGCGTAATTAACAGACCGTTTATTCGAAAGCGGCAGCGCTCTGGGATTCCGGCAGGCCGTGCGGGTACGAGCGGACAGGAAAAGAAATGATGAACACCGTGCCCTCACCTAGGTGCGATTTTACGTCTATCGTTCCATGATGACGCTGTACAATGCTCATGCACAGGGCGAGTCCAAGCCCCGTCCCCTTGCTCTTCGTGGTGAAGAAAGGTTCAAACAAGCGCTCCAGCTCATTCTCCGGTATGCCGATTCCGGTATCCGCCACATACAGCTGGGCGAGGTCCCCTTCCAGCCGGGTTTCGATCGTCAGCGTCCCCTTGTCATCCATGGCCTCCATCCCATTGCGGCACAAGTTCAGAATGAGCTGCTTCATCTCCTTGGCATTTAGATACAGTTCGGGAATGCCGGTTCCCAGTTTCAGCTCGATGTTCTGTCCGCGCAAATTGGCGTCCGCCCACAAGAGCGGGCTGAGCTCATGGATAATGTCATGAAGGTGGCACTCTTCTTTCTCGGCAGCCCGGTTCTGGGCCAGGGACAAAAAGTCGCTGATGATGCCATTGGCCCGATCGAGCTCTTCCATGACGATCCGGTAATAATGATCCAGCGTATCCGGACTCTTCTCTTTCATAAGCTGCAGGAATCCGCGCACGACAGCCATCGGGTTGCGAATCTCGTGGGTGATGCTTGCCGCCATTTGGCCGACCAAGCTTAACCGTTCTACATTAATAAATTCCGCGCGGAGCTTCTCAAGCTCCGTAATGTCTTCCATAATGCCTACCGCACCCATGATGTCGCCGTTCCCATTATGTATAAGCGGATAAATGCCGGTAGAATACACTCTAGTAGCGCTGCGCATAATTTCCCCGGTGCTTTCGACACCGTTTATGGCTCTCTGAAATCGGCTGCGCAGATGTTCCTTTTGAATCATGCCCTCCAGCAAGTCGAACAACGGCCTGCCGATGACATCCTTGGTGGTCAGATTGGGAAACACGCTTCGAAAGCTGCGCATAAGCGGTTGATTAAAGGCGATGATATTGCCGCTGCGATCCACCGCAACCATCCCTAAAGGAATCATCTCCATCATTTTCGTTAATGAAGCAATCTCTCCGTCCTTCACGTCGTATTGGCCCGAAGCCAGACGCCCAGAGGTTAATTCGATCCAATACACGATCACGCCCGAATAAAAAATGCCGATCAGCATATACAGAATGGTCACCAGAATCGTGTCCGGATTCAGATCGTCATTCCTAGCCTTTCCTTCCATCGCGTGGCAGGCTACAATAATCAGCATAGCCGGAACGAGCGCGCTCCAGAGCCAATAGATCTTTTCGGTCATGGAGCCTTTCTTGAAATTGGAGGATACCCTAGGTAACAGCGAGTATCCCAAGACAAGCAAATTCAGAACGAGGCCGGCCGTTGACCAGCCGTTAATCAGCCCATGGCTTGTGACATAAATTACTGCAAGGCATAGCCCTGAACTCCTGCTTCCATATAATATGCCTAAAAATAACGGGATCACGCCAAGATGGATCGGAACGTAATAATCGCTCATCGCAGAAATCAAGACGCACAATACGGTGCTGATTCCGCTGGCAATAACAATATGCTTGCGAAATCGAAGCAGATCATCCGGGTTCTTCTTATTCAGGCACTTTAGATGTCTGTCGAGGAGAAGCGGCAGATGAAAGATGAGTGTACCAGACAGCAAAACTTGCAGCAAAATATCTTTCCATAGGCTCAGCACAGTGATCCATCACCTCAATTGGACAACGCATCTAATATTTCTGATTAAAGCACAGGCGACATCATATTACAATATCTTGTAAATTCCTGCAGCGGCGACGGAGTCCCCCGTCTTATGTCCTATTCATGAGGTTTGGGATAATTCGCGAATATCCTATATAATAAGATCCATCTATTAATTGATATACCCCCAAAGGAGCTATGAGCAAACATGCTGGATTATGATATTATCGTCGTCGGAGGCGGGCCTTCCGGATTGATGTCCTGCGTGGCTGCAGGGGAAAGAGGAGCTTCTGTCCTCTTGATTGACAAAGGGGATAAGCTAGGCCGTAAGCTTGGCATCTCGGGCGGCGGAAGATGCAATGTCACGAATGCCAAAGAACAGGATGAATTGATTGCCAACATCCCGGGGAACGGGCGCTTTTTATACAGCGCTTTTCAGCATTGGAACAACAGGGATATCATGACCTTCTTCGAGGGGCTTGGCATCCGGTTGAAAGAGGAAGACAACGGGCGCATGTTTCCTGTTACGGACAAAGCCTCCAGCGTGGTGAATGCCCTGATTGGCAAAGTGAAAGAGCTCGGTACCGATATCCGGACGAATAGCCCGGTGAACCGCGTTCTCTATGAGAACGGCCGGACGTCCGGGGTCGAGCTGAAATCCGGGGAAGTGATCAAATCTTCCTGCGTGATCATTGCCACCGGCGGGCAATCCGTGCCCCAGACCGGTTCGACGGGAGACGGTTATCCATGGGCTGAAGCCGCAGGCCATACGATAACGGAGCTGTATCCGACCGAGGTGCCTATCGTGTCTACCGAGCCTTTTATTGCCTCGAAAGAGCTGCAGGGCTTGTCACTGCGGGAGGTGGAGCTGTCCGTCTGGAATCCGAAAGGAAAAAAAGTGATTGCCCACCGGGGAGATATGCTGTTTACCCATTTCGGGGTGTCCGGACCGATCGCGCTTCGCTGCAGTCAGTTCATCCGCCAGGTGCAGCGGAAATTCGATGTCGTCAACGTGGACATGGCCATCGACATGTTCCCCGAGCGCTCTCAAACGGAGCTTGCGGCCGAGCTCAAAGGGCGATTGGAGGATGAGCCGCGAAAGAGCATCAAGAACGTGCTTAAGGGCATGCTGCCGGAACGGATGATCCCGCTGCTGTTATCCAAATCGTCCATCGATAGCGACATGATCTGCAGCGGCATATCCAAAGCCGCGCAGGAAAACCTGGCCTCCGTTCTTAAAAAATTTACGTTCCGGGCTTCAGGCACCCGTTCGCTGAAGGAGGCCTTCGTGACGGGCGGCGGCGTCAGCCTTAAGGAAATCCAGCCCAAAAGCATGGAATCGAAGCTGATGCCCGGCCTCTTCTTCTGCGGCGAGATTATGGATATACATGGATACACCGGCGGCTACAACATCACGGCTGCCTTTGCGACCGGTTATACGGCAGGCAAGCATGCCGCCGAGTCCGTATCGTCGCACATAGCCGATTAAAAAAGCGCGCCGGAATGCCCTGTGGATGGGAGCATTCCGGCGCGCTTTGATTATTCCTGAGGTTGGCGTTTCTCCTCCTTGTATACCGGCCAAGACATGAGCGATGGCGCGACCATGAGAGCAAGCACGGTCAATGCAAGCACGGCGAGCCATCCCATTACGCCCTGAAAAAGCGTTAACCCTGCCACGAGCGAATAAAGAAATGCGGGAACGGCGAGCAAAGCTCGTACCGCAACAATGCCGGCGGCTCGATGCTGCTGATTCGTAAACGGAAGCACATGCATGAATTCGGCTTTGGCAAACAATGCCCATCTTGTGTTCAGCCAATACGACATCATCAAGACAAGGGCAGCATAAACGATGATTTTGATGATCAGCGGCGGCAGCCAGACGGCCGGGATGCCGACCAGCGTAATCTGAACATACAATAACAAACTCTCAGGTTGGCGCAAAATCGCTTTAAGCCCCGCATCGGCGAGCCTTTTCTCTGCCGTGCCTTTGAACAATCGGCCGGACTTCCGCATAAACCAGGTTTTGCTTCGTATGCTGGGCGGTTTCCCGACGGCTTGAACCAGCAGCTTCTCCGTCAGCTGGACCCGAGTCTTTGCATCTTCGCGCGCATCGGCCAGGAAGGTCCCCTGCATGGCCAGACGCTTTCGGCTGAGAAAAAAAAGCAGCATGAGCAGAAGCAAGACCGCCGCCCATATCACAACATAGGACTGAAGCCAAAACGTAACAAGCAGCGTCAGCAGTCCGAATGATAGCCAGCGTACAACATACGTCATCAGATGCTTCCGCCAGCCTTTATAACGGGAACGAATCATGGCCGTCCATAGATTGGCGCACCAGGCGCAAACGACTGTAACGGCCAGTAATGTCATCAGGGCAGTTCCGGTAATTTCATGTTCCCTGACGAGAATCGGCAGCGCAAGCACCGAGATGATCAATCCCTTGATCATTGAAACCGCATGACTGTACGCCATGCCTCCGATCATTAATCCCTTCATCCATTCCCGCTTCTGGCGAAGAAACAACGTGTCGGCCTCTTCAAAGAATAACAGCACTCTGCCGGAAAACATGAGGAGCAGGATCCCTACCACCGCTTGCAGCGGCAGGAATTGTACCCATCCGGGAAGCGGGCTCGTCCATAACTCGCGGTATAACCCGCCTCCCAAGAGAAGGCCGGGGACAATAATGTAGAGCATTACGACCCAGTCGACCACGGTCGCCAGATTGTCGCGCTGATTCTTCCAATGAGCGGTCACCCTTCGCCATAAGAGGGAGCCCGGATGTCTGAAGTGATGTGATCGTTCCATATCCATCATCCCCCTCATGTCAGCGCATCGAAGCAGTCAAACAACGATGCGCCGGGAAGTTCAGCGGACTGCCGGATTTGGTCCAGCGTGCCCTCCGAGGCAATCCGCCCTCCGGATATGAGCACAAATCGATCGCAAATTTTCTCCGCGGTGTCCAGCACATGGGTAGACATCAATACACCTGCGCCCCGGCGCCTCTCCTCAAGCAGCAAATTCAGGAAGTCGCGCGTTGCCCGGGGATCCAAACCGATAAACGGCTCGTCTACGATATAAACGTCGGGTTTGGAGAGAAAGCCGATCATCAGCATCATCTTCTGCTTCATTCCTTTGGAGAAGCCTCCCGGCAGTTCATGGCGTACCGACTCCATGCCGAACTGCCGAAGCAGCTGGGCGGCCTGCTCCTCAAAATGCTGATCGTCCATTCCAAAAGCAGCGGCTGCCAGATCCAAATGCTCCCACAGCGTCAAGTCCTCGTAAAACACGGGCTGCTCGGGAACGTAAGCATATCGCGGCGGATTGCCCGCGATATAGACGTCGGCTTTGCTATCTTTAAGAAGCCCCAGCACCGTCTTAATGGTCGTGCTTTTCCCCGCTCCGTTCGGTCCGATCAAACCCAGAAGCTCCCCGGGCACCACTTGAAAGGATATATCCCGTATGCGCGGGCGGCTTGGTTCGTACCCTGCCTCCTGAATATCCACCTTCAGCACCGGTTCTGGCCCAAGTCCATTCTCTTGAATCTTATGCATCCTAACACCCCATCCGTTGTCTCTATTCCCAGTATTACGCAGCAAGGCAGGGATCCGTTGCATTTGGCGAAACATTCTTGCATTATATCGTCGTTTCAGGGTTCCTATGGATACCGTTCCCTGCTGCAGCGGCATCATCTTTCCTTTCGATTCTGCCTTTGAACAGCAAGCGCCGCACCCACTGCGGCCGTCCCAAGCCCTGTGACGATATACGTCGACACGGGTCCTATACCCGTTATGTGCTGAGACCCATCAACAACATAAGTTCCGATTGCGCAGCAGCGATTTGAGCCCCGCGGATTCTGCGGTTTGTGCTTGTTTCATGTCCCCCACCCTTTTCTTCCCATTTGAGTTTCATTATAGGATCGGCGCACGGAGGGCGTATCGGGCTGGAGGCATCGTGGCTGCCGGAGCCGGAGGATGAAAAATGTTTCGTCCGCATTGTGACAAATCACATGTTGCATTTGTACATTTCAGCGTAATCTTAGATTTGAAGTAATTCAGGACATGAGTCCATACCAAAGGCGGGAGAATGTATGAAGGTGTCACATGAACGCGATACACAGCTTGCGATGCACCTGTATCGGGTGTTTGCCAAGTCATTCAAGAGCGTCAACGAACATGTCGTGAATGGCAGTAAAATCGAAGGCTTTAATCCAACCTCTTTTGCCGTCATGGAAGTACTATTCTATAAAGGCCGCCAGCCCATCCAGCAGATCGGGGCACAGCTGCTTCTGCAGAGCGGAAACGTAACTTACGTGGTTGATAAGCTGGTAGAAAAAGGCTACGTGCGCCGCAGACCCTGTCCCGAGGACAGACGAGTGATCTATGCCGAGCTGACCCCATCCGGAGAGCAATTGATGCAGAAGCTGTACCCGCTGCATGAACAACACATCCAGCATGCCTTGGGGGGACTGGACGAGGAAGAGAAGCGCCAGCTGATCGGGCTGCTGGGCAAAATGGGAAAACATGCGGAACTGGTGCAGATCGTGCGCCAGCAGGGCTGAAAAAGAAAGAGAAGAACCCTTCCTCCTTCTAGGAAACAGGGTTCTTCTTGCTCAATGTACTGATTAGAAACGCTCGGTCTTTAAAGCCTTCCAATCCATGCCGATTTCGCTGATCATGATGCTTTTTCCATATCTGGCGGTCATGTCTTTGGCATTGGCTATCGTCTGATCGACCTTCGATGACCAATCGCCCGCTTCCGGGTACAGCGACATGCCGATAATATCGAAGTTCGCGCCGTTGCTGATCAATCCGCCAAGATTCCACTTGAACAATTCATTGTCATACCCATTCGATAAATGAACGATCGTCTTGGCCTGGCCGCTGACGGTCTTCACCGTATTATGCCCCGTATTGACGAGCCATGCGTAATTCTTCATGTTCGCTGAGGCCTTGCCGTCCTCCCACAGCATTCCGTTGTTGGTTTCGTTGCAACCTGTACCCAATCCGAGTCACGCCTTTACATGAGTCCATCGATCAATGGCTTGACGGTTTTTCCTCTCCCGCCTCCGGTTCAGGGGGCGCATTGCGGAAGGCGGCCACGATCAACATACAGATCACCGCCATCACGGCCATCACCACGAACAGGGAATTGAGGCTTCCCTCCAGTATTCCGCTCAGCAGGCTGCCTGACCCTTCCGGCAGTTCGGCCATTCCATGCGGGGAGAGCAATTTATTAATGTCGTCGCTCGTAATGCCGGCCGCATCCGGCTCAGCGGCTAGCCTGCCCGCGATTCCCGCATTGACCCATAATCCGAACACCGCTACGCCCACGGTCTGACCGAACGTCCGTATGAAGGAGTTCAGCGCCGTAGAAGCTCCGCGAACCTCATAGCCGACCGAGGATTGCGCAATGATCTGAAACAAGGTGGAGATATAACCGAAGCCGACGCCATAAATGAACGTAAAGACCAACAGTACGCCCAGCGCCGTATCCTTATGCATGAACGCCAACCCCACCGCTCCGATTATTAGGAGCACGACGCCGATCATCGCCGTTTTCCGGGAACCGGATTTAACGATCAGGCGACCGCTGATGATCGAGCCGATCAGCCATCCGATCGACATCGGGGCCAGCGTCAGACCCGACAAGGTGGCGTTGCCGCCGCGAACGCCTTGAATCCACAGCGGCAAATACGTGGTCAACCCGATGATAAGCGCGCTTACCAGAATGTTGGCTACCGTCGATACACTAATATCCCGGATCTTGAACAGATGGAGCGGCAGCATCGGCTCCTTCACCCTGCTCTCCACCACCAGAAACGCAGCGAGCAGCACCACGGAACCGATCATCAGACCGAGCATGAACGGAGAATTCCAGGAATAGCTCTCTCCGCCGCCGACCGCGAGCGCAAACAGCAGCGCCGTCATTCCCACGGTAAACAGGGCCGCTCCCCCGTAATCGATCGATACTTCGCGGGCGTTGCGCTCCTCTTGGAAATAACGGAAAATCAGCCATATCGATAACAGCCCGAACGGAACATTAAAAACAAAAATCCAGTGCCAGGACAAGAAATCCACGAAATACCCGCCAAGCAGCGGTCCGATCAGCGAGGAAATTCCCCAAACGGAGCTGATCATCCCCTGGATCTTCCCTCGTTCCTCCAGATTGTAAATGTCTCCGACAATCGTGAAGGTCACCGGTATAACCGCACCGGCTCCGATCCCTTGGATTGCCCTGAAAATGATCAGCTGCGTCATGTTCTGTGACAGCCCGCACAGCAAAGAGCCTACGAGAAAGATCAGCGAGCCGTATAAAAATACGGGCTTGCGTCCATATAAATCGCTTATTTTACCGAAGATCGGCGTCGTTACAGCCATCGTCAGCAGATAGGCCGTAAAAATCCAGCTCATCAGGCTTACGCTCCCGAAGCTGCTGATAATGGCCGGACCCGCCGGACCGACAACCGTTCCTTCGATCGCAGCCATAAAGGTGGATAGCAAAATACCGACCAGGATATAACTGCGTTTGTCTTGTCTTAATACACCCACGTTCCTTCGTCCCCTTTACTCTAGACGGCCCCGGCATGACTCCTGTCCCTGCTGATCCTATTAGGATAAAACCGGGGCCAACAGCATAAAAGCGCCTCCCGATACCAGGAGCGCTTTCACATCATGTAACATTTCTATTATAAAGGTTACCGCGAAGGTTGCACAGACATTTTCCCGCTTCGCAGATGAATACAGGAAGTGGCATGCCGCTTCATGAGTTCGGGATCGTGCGTGATCATCAGGACGGCCGAGCCTTCACCGACGACATAACGGCACAGCTCGGTTACTTTACCGATGGCGGCATAGTCCATTCCCGAGGTCGGCTCGTCCAGGATATACAGCGATCTTTCCAGCATCATTTGGCTGATGATGCTTAAGAGACGCTTCTCGCCCTGACTAAGCAAATAAGGAGACATTTGAAGCCGATCCGTAAGTCCCGCCATCTCTAACAGAAACCTCGCCCGCTGCTGCTGGCCGGCCGTCAGCTCCGGGCGCTTCTTCACGGACATCCCGCCGTGGAGGCTGTAGATCAGCTCCTCCCAAACATTTGGGGCCGTAAACATATATTCCGGCTGCTGGAAGACGTAGCCGATCAACTTGGCCCTGCGGTAGACGGCCATTCCCTTCGTATCTTCCCCTTGCCAGCGTATGCTGCCTGCCGGAGCCGGCAGCAGGCCCATGATCAGACGGCTGAGCGTCGTTTTGCCCGACCCGTTCTCCCCCGTCAGCAGCACCCAGTCGCCGGGATCAATCTTCGCATTGATATCGCGCAGCGCCTCCCGGCCGCCGGGATAAGCAAACGTCAGCGAATTAATCTGGAGCAGCGGGGAGACGGCAGACGGCCTGGCGCCTTCTGCATGGGATTCCGCCGCAGGTACGGAACCTGCAGGAACTGGCTTGCCCGCATGGGATACCGCCGCAGGAGCGGAACCTGCGGGGACCGGCAATTCCGCATGGCGCGCTGCCGGATGCGGGGGAGTTGTTGCCGGGACAGGCTTGTCCCCGGCGGCGGCACTCGCTGCCTCGCCTGCGGGCCGAGGCAGCAAGCCCAGCTGTACCAGCTGCTCCCCGCAGCGGTGCAGCAGCTCCTGCGGCGGCCCGTCCTGCACGACGGTGCCGCCGTCCAGGACGATGACGCGCCCCGCGGCGCGCGCGACATCGTCAAAGCGGCCGGACGCGGTGATCAGCGTCCGACCCTCAGCCTGCAGCTTATGGCACAGCTGCAGGAAGTTCGCCTGCGCCGCGGCATCCAGGCTGGCGCAGGCGTCGTCGAAGACGAAGAGCCCCGGGCGCAGCGCCAGCACCGCGGCCAAGGCCGTGCGCTGCCGCTGTCCGCCGGACAGGCTGCGCACCGGATCGGTCCGGCGGTGAAGCAGCCCGACCGCCGCAAGGGACTGCACCACCCGCTCCTCGATTTCCGCGGGCGGAACCCGCATATTTTCAGGACCGAAGGCCGCTTCGTCCTCGACGATCCCTTGAACGAGCTGGGCATCCGGATCCTGAAACAGCACCCCGACCGCATCGGCTACATCGGCTGTCGGCGCCGCTGCAGGATCCATGCCGTCCAGCAGCACTTCCCCCGTTCTTGCGCCTCCGCCGCTCCGCGGAAGAAGGCCGCATAGCAGCTGGCACAGCGTTGACTTCCCGCTGCCGCTGGCACCAAGAATCGCGACCCAATCGTTCTCGACTATGTCCAGATTCATATCGTGGATAACCGGACGTTCCTCTCCGTCATAGCGGAATCCCAGTCCCCGGCATGACACCCTTGTTCCCGACATCGGGCTATCCCTTGACGGCGACGGCGAACCGGCGAAGCAGGCCCGTCTTCACTAACGCCTCGCCTAAAACCTTGGTTAACAGGCCGCAGAGGAGAACGCCGCTCAGAATACGCACCACCAACGCAATGCCAAGCACTTCGATCGGCCAGGACGTATACCCGAACATGTTGGCTGCGAACAGGAACCAGAGCGGTACCATCGCTCCGCCAACCAGCATGAGAGCGCCGGCGCTCCACTTTTTGTATCGGTAGATCGCGAAAATCGTCTCCGCCACGATCATGTAGCAGCCTGCGGCCACAAAACACGAAGCTATGCCGTATACCGTACCGGTCAGAGCCTGAATCGTGCCGCCGATGGCAAACGTGACAACCGCCGTTCCCGGTTTACGAATGATGTAGTAAGCCAAGAGTCCATAAACCATGTAGATTCCTGTCGTCGTCGAAGTGGCGATGGGTCCGCCCAGACTGTTCAACAGTTTGTTAACCGGCCCTATGTATACGGTGAGAACGGCATTAACGGCAGCAAGCATTGCCATCAGGATAATCTCCTGCGTCGTAAAAGCAAACCATTTTTTCTGTGATGATGAATTCAAAGGTAGTCCTCCTTCATACCAGCCGCCGTCGGCGGCTGTGCTAGCGTTCGTCAACGCTTCTTTTCATATTTTGCACACTTCCGCTCATAACGTCAACCTATTTTTTGTTTATTCAGGTTAACAATTCAGGCAATCCACCACACGAAAACCGTTGCCAGTACATACATAACTGCCGATGCAACCGCCCATGAAGGAATGTTAACCTCCGTGCGATAGGTTCGGTCCGGGTATGCCCCAAATCCTTTGGATTCCATTGCGCCCGCCGTTTGCTGAACACGACGCAGCGCATTAAGCAGGACAGCCGAAACAAACTTCAATCCGTAGCCGATGCGGCTTCCGAGTCCCTTGGGCGGTCGATGGCCCCTTACCTGCTGGGCAGCCAGAATATGGGCACCCTCCTCCTCCAACAGCGGAATGAAGGTCAGCGCAGCGGATACGCCAAACGCGAACCGGTAAGGGATTCGAAGACGTCTGGTCAGCTCGGCAACCAGTTCTCTCGGATCCGTCGTCAAGATATACGCCATCGAGGTCAGAAACAACGTAAACATCCGGAGCGACATGGCACCCGCGGCGTTCAGAGCCTCAACCGTCAGGGTGATGGGCCCCCACTGCAGCCATACGGTGTCCCCTTGGACCGTCAAGCTGGTCAGAATGAAGTAGGGTACCGCAACGATTGCAATGAGCCGGATCCCTCCCAGCAGACGCTTGTAAGACACCCGGCCGGCGAATCGGGCTTGGCCGATGCATAACAGGAGAAACAACGCCTGCTGCCAGGCTTGGTCGAGCAGCATGGCGATTACCGCTGTACAGAACAGAATCACCAGCTTGCTTAAAGGATCATATCGATGAAGAAGCGTGCCGCCCTTCTCATATTGAATCAGCAAATTCCAACACCTGCCTCTCTTATAGCGTGTTCCAATCTTTTCTCAATCGCGAAAAAACGACGGCATCGACATAACCGCCGGACGTTAGGCGATAATCGCGAAGTACTCCCTCGCGCATATAACCATTCTTCGCAAACCATCGGCATGCACGCTCATTTCTCGAATCGACGAAAGCCTCGATTCGATTTAGTCCCATGGACCCGTACCCGAAAGCCGCAACCAGTTCGGCCGCCTCGGCCATATAGCTTTTCCCCCAATAACGGCTTGCCAGCTCACACCCAAACTCGCCCTTGAACGCGCCCTCCAGCTGCCAAATATTAAATCCGCAGCTGCCGATCAATTGGCCTGTTTCGGTGATCTCGATGCCCCAGCGAATGGCTTCGTCCTGCTCGGCAAGCCGTTGCAGCCACTCAATCAGTGCCTTTGCGTCCTCGGCTGAATCCATGACGGGCATATCCAGAAAGGCGGTTACCGCGGGATCGGACCAGCAGCCGAGCATCGCTTCCGCATCCGCCGCCTCCATCCTTCGCAGCCGGATCCGCCGCCCCTTCATTTCCGGAACGATTCCTTCGCATCTGTACATGGTATTCCACCCCTCGCAAAAAAACTGACTTGCATCGGCTGTTTCCGGTGATACTATGTGCGTGTATAAAAGAGTATAGCGAAAATCAATCCGTATCCTGGTCCCCCATCAACATCTATGAGCTGGATGTATATATATTGATGGATTCGGGAGGCTTCCGTCAATATGCTTGTCACGGCTCCCTTGTACAGTGCGGAAGAAGGAGGAAGTCATCTGAGTATGTATATCGCGATTGTCTTGCTGTTCACCGTCGTTGTCATCGCCGCTGCCATCACGCAAATCGGATATCTGCAGATTACGCGGATGCGCGTAAAGAATGACCTCAAGCTGTTCACGGTGCTGGAAAAAGCCGGACTGTACAGCAGAGAGAAATATGAATCGCTTCAAAAGAACGAAGTGGCGATCAAGAGCTTTGACGGGTTGAAGCTGTGCGGCGCAGCCATTCTAAACAATCCCGGCTCCAAGCATTGGATGCTTCTTGCCCACGGCTATACCGGTTCGCGAGCCGTCTCCACCCAATTCATTGATTTGTTTACGGAAGAGGGTTACAACGTGCTCCTGATCGATCAGCGCCGGCATGGACGAAGCGAAGGACGCTATACCACCTACGGTTATTATGAGAAACACGACGTGCAGGCGTGGGTGCGCTGGATTACCCGCAAGTACGGCGAGGATGTGGCGATCGGGCTTCATGGACAGTCGCTGGGAGGCGGAACCGTGCTGGAGTATTTATCCATTGCCGATCCGCAGGTCAAGCTTGTCATTGCGGATTGCCCGTATTCCGATTTGACGGATTTAATGCGGCATCAGCTCACGCGCATCAACAAAATCCCCTCCGTGCCGTTCCTGTCCTGGGTAAACGCCAGAATTCGGCGCAAAGCCGGGTTCAGCCTCGATCAGGTCAGCCCGATCCGTGCTGTTCGGAACAGCACGCTTCCGGTTATGTTCATCCATGGCACCAAGGATAATTACGTGCCTACCCGAATGAGCATCGAGATGTACGAAGCCAAACCGGACCCGAAAAAACTTCTTCTTATCGAAGGCGCTATCCATGCGAACGCTTATCATGTGGATCCCGAGCAATATCGGGAAGGCGTGCACTCTTTCCTTCGTGAACATATAGATCAACCCGTCCAGGCACCGCTGCCGGAAGCTGCCCGCGCAGCGCAGCCGGAAGCAGCGCCAGCCCAAAATACCTTCCAGCTGGAGCTGGACGGATCCCTTGAGACGGTATAGAACGGCGGCTCAAAAAGCCCCCTCACCACACGCTGGATCCGCGTGAGTCGGGGGCTTTTTTCAATTGTTATGCTGTTATCTGCCCTACGCCATGGAATCGGCCTTTTTCGGGTTCACCGGTTTAAGCACTTCATCGCAAAGCTCCTTAAGCCTGATCTGGATTTCCTTGAACTCCTCGATCCCGGCTCCCGTGAGGCTGTACCCCTCACCGTGCGCGGTCAGGAAGTTCTCCTCGGTCAAGCGTTCAAGTTCATGCTTAACCTCCCGGTCGCCGACCTTATATCCATGACGCTCCAGCTCGGGCTGCATCTCGCTGATCGTAAGGTCCCGCTCATGGGCGTGATAGAGCATATGAATACCGATAAACAAATTCTGAACGTCTGCGCGCATTCGATCTTCTCTCCCTCCACCTGATTGAATTGATACCTGGTCATGTCATACATTACCCCTCCGGCATGGTCAGGAATCAGCCGGATTCGCCGGACTCTTTCTTCCCAGTGGCTTGTCCCTTGACGAATATCATATACTTATACTAAGGTGAATGAATCAACGCAAATGAAGGAAGGGCGGATATCCATGTTTCAAAACACACCCTATGAAGGCACTAGGAGCGAGCAATACGCCCAGGTCCTGAATCAGTTGAAAGCACTTATCCACGACGAGCCGAATGCCATTGCCAACTTGTCCAATGCATCTGCGCTGCTCAAGCAGTTCCTGTCCGATACGAATTGGGTCGGCTTCTATCTGTATGATGGCAAAGAGCTGGTGCTCGGGCCATTCCAAGGACTGCCCGCTTGCATCCGGATTCCGATGAATCGTGGAGTTTGCGGAACCGCTGCGGCTAAACAGCAGACACTGCTTGTAGCCGATGTACATGAGTTCCCGGGGCACATTGCCTGCGATGCGGCTTCGAACAGCGAGATTGTGGTGCCCATGATGGTGGATGGCGCATTGTATGGCGTTCTGGATATCGATAGTCCGCTCAAGAACCGTTTCGACCAAGAGGATCAGGCCTTTTTGGAGGATTTTGTCCATATATTGGAAGGGCAGCTCACATTATAATTCAGGATGATTTGACGTATTCTTCCGTACACTAACCAAGGATTTGAAACCACAATTCTTAGGAGGAATACACGCCATGTATCCAATGAATAACAACAACTCGCAAATTTCGCAGCAAATTCGTCAGTGCGAGCAAATTCTTCAGCAGCTGACCCAGCAAACGCAGCAGGGTTCGGCTATGTACCAGCAGCTGATGCAGCAAGAGCAGCAAAATGCAGCCCGACTCGAGGAACTCGCTCAGCGTGAGCGTCAAGCGGCGCAGATGATCCAAACTGCCCTTCAAGGCCATCAACAGGCGATGCAGCAGTATCAGCAAATCTCCCAGATCGTTAAACAAGTGGAGTACTCTGTACAAGCCCACAACCAAACACAGCATATTCAGCCTTCATACGGCCAACAAGGTTTTCCTAACACACATCAGGGTCAAGGCTTCCAATAAGCATGCTAAAAGGGGTAACCCGCAGGTTCCTAGAATCTGCAGGTTACCCCTCTATTGCTTTATTCCTTCTCCTCGCTTACGCTGAATTCGATCTCGGCTTGTATCTTATAGCGCTTTGGCTCTTCCCCGTTCGAACCGCTCTGACTCGCGCCCTGCGACATGGAATCAATCACGAAATCCGCGGATCCGTAGACGACGTAGCGCCCGCCCGGAAAACCATCCTTCAGCGAATGGATGAAATCTTTGAATTTCTTGTCGTCCCTGCTGTCGTATCCACCGCCGATTTCGTAATATTCGCGCAGCGGCTTGCCCTTTTTCAGCTTGGTTGTAATATAGGGCTCGTTCATGGCATAACTGATGTTGTAGTCTCTTGTGAGCTCTTTCATCGGGAAATAAAAAGCGGAGGCCGCATGGCCGATCGTAATCTCATCCTCTTCGCCGATATACTCCAGTTCCCCGTATACTTGAACTTGATCTCCCTGTTCATACTCTTCTTTCTCGCTAACGAGTCGATACACGAAGTCCCCGTCGGTAATCTCCGCCTGATTCCCCCTGGCAGCTTTATTCAATGAAGGTCCAGTCGGATCTGCCCCCTGCGTCTCCTGCTTCGCGCAGCCCGTTAACATCAACATCAAGATAAACCCCATATAAAGGTATCTTCTCATCTTTTTTGTTCACCTCAACCTCCAGACGGATGGATTGTGAGCAATGTTGCATGGAAATGCAAAAAAGCCGCATCCAAAACTCCTCAGATTTGCGAAGTTTTGGATGCGGCTTTTGGTTTGCTATATCCCAGGCAGCCTATGGCCTTTAGTCTCGAACCGCATCGAATGTTACGACTCGTAAATGTTCTTCACCCGTCCCACTTGGCCGTCCTGAAGACGTACTTTAATGCCGTGCGGATGGTTGGGCGAATTGGTCAAAATATCTTTGACCACGCCGCGGGTTAATTTGCCCGTTCTCTGGTCCTGCTTCAGTACGATATCAACCTCAAGCCCCGGTCTGATATTGGAACGCTGCCCACCGTTCATCATCGTCCCTCCTGTTCCTATCTTCATGCTGTTGTCCCGTTCCTACTGTCCACCTTACTGAAATCGAAAGCGAAATGCAAATCGCATAACACAAAGGACTGCCCGTTAAAGATCGTTCAGATCTCCCAACCGGACAGTCCTTCTGTTTTTATTCTAACCTTGGAACGATGTTTTATAGTACGCTTCCGCCGTGCATGAAGCGGTGTTTCCAAGAATCGCCGAAGTTACCTACGAGGACCCCGCCCGATTGTTTCGAGTACGTATGCAGCAGCTTGTTGTCTCCCAGATAGATCGCTACGTGCGTAATCCGCTGTTTGGACTTGTCCAATCCGGCATAAGCGGATGCTGATGAACCTCGGTAGCTCATGAAGAATACCAGATCCCCGCGCTTTAATTGATTGACGTTGTAAACAGCCGTTCCTTTATCTTTGACGTACTGCCCTTGCTTGCGGGAATCGCTTGGCAACGTAATGTTAGCGCCGTCCATGAATGCGCGGCGAACAAATGCCGAGCAGTCAAAGGTACTCGTTGAATTGCGGTTAGAACTGAATTCGTACGGCGTGCCCAGATACTTCATGCCTGCACTGATTACTTTTTCAACGCTTGCGCTCGCAGAAGGCGCCGTGCTTCCCGAATTGCCGGAAGTGTTAGAAGATCCGCTGCTTTGGTTAATATATTTAGACGAAGCATATCCTTGCTTGCCGTCCGAAGTTTTGATCTTATACCAGCTTGAGCTCTTGCCCAGAATTTGAACGCGCTCACCCTTATGCACGCGGTCAACGACTTTACCCGAAGTCGAAGGCTTATTGCGCATGTACACATTCGAGCTTGCTACACCTTTGGTTACAGACTGCACGCTGGCAGCAGACACTTCATTCACGGACCCATATCCATAAGAACCAAGAACCGCTGCTGATAACAGCGCTCCGGCCATCAATTGTTTAAATCTTTTTTTCGAGAAAATAACGATCTCCCCCATCTCGTTGATTGTGGAATGACGAAAATGTCATTTTCGTGATCCCGCAATCATTATAGACAGGCTATATCTCGGGACGCATGCTACCATCCTCACAAAAACACATGCCAACTATTGGTAAAGAGGAGGACTTTAGTCTCTTATTATACTTAAATTTAGTATAAATAGATTATTATAGCAAAAAAACATGCCAAAATAACCCAACCAATCCGGCCTAAAGAAGTCCGGATTTCTTTGTTGGGTCTTTCTGCTTACCAAATATATGTATTTTTCCTTGCGATTGCTGCGTGGAAGATGACCTCTATTCCCTGTCATACTTTTTTTTAAAAAAAAGCCTGATCAGACGGATACCCCATCTGACAGGCTCTAGTTTATCGTACCATCTCAATTTCATTCCACTACAATATTGTAAACTTTTGACCCTATGGCCGCTTGGAATAGAGCGGATATCCAGGGTTTTCCGGTACGTCAATCAGGATGACCCTGACATTCTCTTGCGCCTTAAGGCTTATCGTCTCACCTGGCACCGTATCGATTACCATAAAGTCCCGATGATGAAACATGAGGCTATCCTCTTCCGTGCTAAAGCTGCCGGCTCCCCTTACGGCTAGCGCAGCCGCGCGCCTGCCGGTTTTCAGTTCATATCGTGCTTCGTGCCCGGCCAGAATTTGAATATCGAGCATCTTCACGTCCACGGACAGATCGGTTGGGGCGGAACCGCCGATCATTGTTTTGACCAATCCCCCCTGGATGCGGGTTACCGGATAAGAGTCCGGACGATACTGACGACAGGCCGGGTTTTGCTTCAATGAATCGCGAAGATACGGCTCAAACCAAATCTGGAATCCTTCTGCATCCGGCCCGGTCAGAAGTTCCTCATGCGTAAGTCCGGAACCTGCCCTCATCAATTGCAGGCCTCCTGGCCCTATTATGCTGTGCGTACCATGCGAATCCTCATGGTCGCACTTTCCCTGAATCATATAAGTCACGATTTCAAAACCCTGATGGGGATGAGACGCGATATAGCCTTCGACGGGCGCACGAAACCAGGACCAATAGAAAAGAGGCCCTACCCGGGTCACGGCTGACCCTTCTCCGGAGAAACCGATCGGCTTCAACTCCGTTATCCTTCCTCCATCGAGTGAGCCCTTGCCCTGATTCTCGGGTGGATATACATTTCCTATCATGTCCAGTCTCCTCCTTTCACCCATCCATGATGGATCTTGAACAGGTGCTGCATTGATTGTCTTGGCTTTAAGATAGTATTAACGATAACCGAACAGATATCAACATCCTTAAATTCCCTGATTTGAGAATGCATATTTGCGAATCATTTTTCAGTTTATTTTCAGTTCGCGTTCAGAATTCATTCAGCTACGTCACGTATGATAAAGTTGAAGGAATGAAAGAAGAGGAGTTTTGTCATGGGATCCATGCATCGTATTCGCGTTTTGCTTGTGGATGACGAGCCGCATATACTGCAATTTCTGGAGCTTGGTCTCCAAAATGAAGGGTTTGAGGTGCGCACGGCCTCCGATGGAGAATGTGCATTAAGGGAAGCCGTCTGCTTCGAACCGCATGTCATCGTTCTGGATGTGATGATGCCGGGAATGGACGGTCTTGCGGTGTGCAGACGTTTGAAGGAGGAAGGCCGGGATGTTGCGGTCATAATGCTCACCGCGAAGGATGAGATCGATGACCGTGTAACGGGCCTTATGACCGGAGCGGACGACTACATGGCCAAGCCCTTCAGTTTTGAAGAGCTGCTGGCCCGCATTCAAGCTCGGCTCCGCAATCAGTTCCCGAGCCTGCTTGGCGAAATCCGGCTTGGGCCATTCACCATCGATGACCGCAAGAAAGAAATTTCATACCTGGGAGTAGCCTTGGAGCTTTCCCCTACGGAATATAAACTGCTCAAACTGCTTGTGACCAAACACGGCAGCGTTCTGAGCAAATCGAACATATTGAATATTGTGTGGGATTATGACTTTGGGGGAGAGGATAACATCGTGGAGGTCTATATCCGATCTCTGCGAGAGAAGCTTGGGGACAAGGAGCATCGGGTCATTCGCACGCTTCGCGGAGCCGGCTACCGGGTGGATTTGCCATGAGTTTCCGAAACCGTATACGCGCATCTCGGCCAACGTCTCTGCGCACGCAGCTCCTGTCGCGTTCCCTTCTCGTCTTGGCGCTTCTGCTCGTGCTGATCGGAGCGCTGCAATATGTACTGATGAAAAACGCCCTGTTCCGCAATCAGGCCGAGGCGCTTTCGCTTCAGGTCCGCTCTATCCCCGTGGAGATGTGGGAGCCTGATCGCGTGCAACATAACCGGCCTTCTGTTCCGAATTACGACGCCCATGCGGGCATGCCCCGCCAGGAGGATAGACCTCTGCTCTTTCTGCCGAATATGTCGCTTGCCAAGATCGCAACGAACGGAAGCTACACCGACCTGGCCAGTGACAACGGTCTGTCCGCGCCGCAGCTGGCAGCAGAGGCTTATACCTCGATTCTGGAGCAATTCAAAGAGCGTCGGCCCGTTCCGTACGAAGTGATTGACGATGCCCACGGCACCGAACAGATCGTTGTTTTTCGCCCTTACGGCAGCCCTAACAGCCCTTCCGGTATACTGCAGCTTGGAATGGATACGCAGCCGCTCCATGCCGTTCTGCTGCGGCAGCTGCTGATATTTGCCGCGCTGGCTTTGCTTGCCATGGCTGGCGGGGTTGCATTGTACCTGCCATTGCTGCGCAGGACGCTTAACCCGCTAAGCCGAATGGTCGAAACAGTGGAACGAACGGATGCCGGAAACTTGGCGGAGCGATTTCCGGCCATGCAGGGTCAGCAGGAGATTGACCGCTTGGCCCAATCGTTTAACGGCATGTTGAATAGGCTTGAGGGAGCGTTTGAAGCGGAACGCGAGGCGAAAGAGCAGATGCAGAGGTTTATTGCCGATGCTTCCCATGAGCTGCGCACGCCGCTTACTTCGATTCACGGCTTTCTGGAGGTGCTTGGCCGCGGCGCCGCCGACAACAAGGATCAGCTCCATGCAGCACTGTCCAGCATGCACGGCGAATCGAAGCGCATGAAGAAATTGGTCGAGGATTTGCTTCTGTTGGCCAAACTTGACCGTAAGCCGGAGCTTCATCTGCAGGATACCCGGCTGGATCGGCTGCTGCTAGAGATGGAGCCCCATCTCAGGATGCTGGCTCAAGGCAGGAACGTAACGATTCAAGCGGCAGCCGTGCTGTGCCAGTGTGACCCCGACAAGATCAAGCAGGTCATCTACAACCTGTTCCATAATGCGGTACAGCATACCGATTCCGACACAGGGCGGATTACCGTTACGGTGGATAAAACCAAGGACCACGCCGTACTGCGGGTCAGCGACAATGGAGCCGGGATTTCGAAGGAGCATCTGCCCCATCTGTTCGAGCGGTTCTACCGCATCGATGAATCCCGGACCCGGCAGCACGGCGGTGCCGGTCTTGGACTGTCCATCACCCAGTCCATCATGAACGCTCATGGCGGCCAAATGAGCGTGGACAGCACGGTTAACCAAGGAACGGTTTTTCGAGCGGAGTGGCCGGGCATCATTCCTTAGCCTGAAATACTCCTTCATGCACCAGTTCATTCAAGGATCGTCGGTCCGTAGGGACCTCCCGTTCCTGCAGCGTCTCCGGCAGCACCGATTTATCCCCGCGGTATCCAAGTGTTATGACCGCATGCAGATCATATTCTTCCGGAATATGCAGGACTTCGCGGGCAAGCCTATGGTCGAAGCCGCCAATCGCGCGAGTATTCAGCCCAAGCAAAGCAGCCTGCGAAGCGATTATTCCCCAAGCAGCCCCCGCATCAAACGCGTGGCTTCCGCCCGGTTCCCCATTGGCATTCAGCGTGTAGGAAACGAGCAGGACAAGTGCCGGCGCGCGATCGCTCCACACGCGGTTTCCGGGACGGATAAAGGACCGGAATCGCTCCCGCTCCTCCTCTGTTCGGGCGACGATAAACCGCCACGGCTGCCCGTTGCCCGAGGAGGGTGCCCACCGGGCCGCCTCCAAGACGGTATACAGCACATCCTCTTCGACCGGACGGGAGTCAAAGGCCCTCGAAGACCATCGATTCACAAAGTGGGCATGCACCGGATATTCGGGACGGCGCGTTTGTTCCGCCACCGTCCGCTTCGACAGGGCTGATACGATTACGGTTGGATCAGGTCTGGTCATAAGATCATCTCTCCTTACCCTTTGCGGGTTATTGTAATACAGCTTGGTCTAAGCTTGGTTAAGGCTTGATCAGCCAATCGTCCAATGCAAAATCGGTTTCCGCCAGCTTCTCTTCGACCAGGAAGGCCTTCGTTCCCTCCAGCAGTTGCAGCCCTTCCTCGGTAAATGGAACCTCCTTAATCAGCTCGATCGGGCTTACCTTCTTCACGTACTCCACCTTCGTGCTCTGCAATTCAGCCAGAAACGCATAGTACTCCTCCTGATGCTGCTTTAAATCCTCTAGCGCCTTGGAACGGGCTTCATTCCATGCCTTGGCGAAATCCGGATATTTCGCCAGATAATCCTCCGACACCGCGGTTACGCTGGTTCCGTACAGCTCGGGATGCTTGGTGGCATCGTCCAGCAGCGTATAGCCTTCATCGATTTGTTTGAGTGTATACACGCCGGTATTGGTCATCGCGTCGATTTCCCCGCGGGCCAGGGCAGCCTCCGCATCCACGCGAAGCAGGTGGATGACCTTCACATCCTCAGCCAGCCCCTCTTTCTTCAAAAGACCGGCCAAGTATCGGTGGTGGAAGGAGCCTTTTTGAGTGGCTACCGTCTTTCCCTTTAACTCTTCCAGGGAAGACGGGCCACCCTTCTTCGCCACGAGGTACCCGATGCTGTCGGTCGAGCCTTGGGTAATGACCTTGGTCTTCGCTCCCGTTGAACGTGACAGGATGGCCGGCGTATCGCCCAAGCTGCCAAAGTCCAAGCGACCGCTGATCAGCGATTCGCTCAAATCCGGACCGTTGGGAAAGGCGGTCAGGTTTACCGTTTCAATCCCGTGCTTCTTAAGCTCTTCCTGAATAATGCCCTTATGGAACCCCCAACCCTCGGCGCCTCCAGGCACATTCAGGGCATTGGTTCCTATATATCCGTAATTGAGCGTCTTCGGCACGCCGGAGCTTGATGCCTCCGTTATTTGATCTTTGGTGCCGCAGCCCTGCGAAAAAGCAAGCGCCGCCGCCACCAGCGTCAATAAAATCGCGTACCGCTTTCGCTTGTGTTGCTTAACGTTTCGATTCTCCATTCGATTTCTCTCCCCTCACAGATCCCATCTCGATATGGCATTGCCTCGCTTTCGCTTCTTGCGCCTCTAGCTTCTTACGGGGCTTCATGGAATCCCCGGCAAGCCCTGGCCTCAATGAGCCCCAGATCATGCTTCCCATGCAGACGGGAAGAGTGGAGCTGCCTGAAAAAGGGGCAGACTGACGGTTAAGGAACAGAACGCTTCGCGAGCTGAGCCAGAAACGCATGGCTGGATATGGACGTTCGGCCGGGTCCCCATCCCACCTTCTCGCGGTAGCCCCCCAACAGCTCGGCCTGCTCCAGCTCCGCCTCGCTTAGCCCGCTGAGCCGGTCCGGATGAGGCGCGACGTACATCGCGTCCGCCGGACAATAGAGCTCGCACATAAAACAGGTTTGGCAATCGTTCTGGCGCGCAATGACAGGCACATCGTTATCGACTGTATCAAATACGTTGGTCGGACATACGGAGACGCACAAATTGCACTGCACGCATCTGGCATCGCTGATCAGCTCGATCAAAGGGAAACCGCCTCCCCGCTCACGCGCTGCGCCCGGACGCTGATTTCATCCAACCCGGATGTAATCAGGCGGTAATGCTGCGTCTCGTCCAGCTCCGGATAATCAACCCGCTTATGCATTCCCCGCGTTTCCGTCCTGGCCTGCGCCGAGCGGTACATCCAGCGGGCGGTTGCAGCCATGGCCGCTGCCTCGCGTTTCTTCACCGCCTGATAATCAAGATGGATGGGTTCTTGCCGGATCGATTTCCATACGCCATCAAGCCGTTGCAACGAATCCCGAAGTCCCTCATCCGTACGGAACAGGTTCCGGTCATAAGGCATGACCTCTTCCTGCACCGCCCGAATGTATTCCTCCGCGGCAATCGGCGGCTTTTCCTGCAGCGAGCCGTAGGTACCGGAAGACACGATCGGAGCCGAAGACAATCCGTGCACCTCGCGTTTAGCGGCATGCCGTCCTAGCGATGGCATAGTCCGCCGCGCCTTCGCCCGCAAAGCTGCCGGAAGACATCGCCCAGGCGGCATTGTGGCTGCCGCCTCCGGTAAATCCGCCGCAGATCAGCTCCCTCGTTGCGGCGTCTCCGGCGGCATACAAGCCGGGGACCTTCGTGGCGCACGTTTCGTCCACGATATGAATGCCCCCGGTCCCGCGCACCGTCCCTTCGAGCCGAAGCGTGACCGGGAACATATCCTTGAACGGGTCGATGCCCATGCGGTCAAACGGCAGGAAAAAATTCGTCTGCGCCACCCGGAGCAGCGGCTGCAGATCGGCGGGTGCCTGATCCAATCGGGCATATACCTGTCGGTTCTCCAGCAGTTTTTTGGCAATGACGGAACGTCCCTTGGTCGAGCCCGCTCCCTCTACCACCGTGCCGTCCTCGTAGTAAAAGCTTGCATAACGGTAATACGCCGTTTTGGTCACCGAGGAGAACGTTGGCGATATGGCGTAGGCGTTGGAGAACTCCATGCCCGACATTTCGGCCCCGGCCTCGGCCGCCATCAGATAGCCGTCACCGGTCAACACGTTGCATCCCAGCGCTTTGCTCAGGAAGGCGCAGCCGCCGGTTGCGATGACAACGGCACCCGCGGTGACTCTCCAGGGATCGCCGCCCTGCGTGCTTACGCCAGCAGCGCCCCCCACTCCGTGTTCATCCGCCAGAAGTTCCAGCGCTGGGCTGTGGTCGAGTATTTTGACGCCGGCTCTTTTTACCAGCTTGCGCATGAGACGCATATACTCCGGTCCCTGCAAGCCGCGCCGGAATATGCCGCCATCCGGATCGACCGGGAACGAATACCCCCAGCCGCCAAGGCGGTTCATATTCTCGTAGGTTTGTTCCAGCACCCGATCCATCCACTCATTCTCGGCTAAGCGTCCGCCCATCAAATACCGGCTCATCTTCGCTTCCTGGCGCTGCCGCGCTTCAGGCTCCACGTACCATACGCCCGTGCCCGACGGCGCCGTTGCCCCGCTTGATCCGCAGAAGCCCTTATCCGCCAGCACGACATTGCTGCCTTTCGCCGCAGCCGTTAAAGCTGCCCATGCTCCGGCCGGGCCACCGCCAATGACCAGCACATCCGCTTCCAACTGAAGCGTGCTGCCTTGCATACGTGAACTCATGCGTGTTCCCCTCCTAATCATCATTGTCCCTCTGTTCTCTCATTCACGAAGCCTGATCATCCCTTGTAACTATCCCGCCACTTCAGCAAGCGGCGTTCCAGAGAGCGGACGAACAGATCCACCATCATGCCGACGACGGCAAAAACCAATACACCCACAAAAATTTGCTCCGTTAAGGAGGATTGCTTGGCAAGATTGATGAGAAACCCGACCCCCGACTGCGAACCGATCAGCTCCGCAACGACGAGCCCGAGCCAGGATACCGCCAGCGATAAGCGGAGTCCCATTAACAGGTTAGGCAGCGAAGACGGGATGATCAGCTTGATGATCTGCTGAACCCGGCTGTACTGCAGCACCCTCGATACCTCGAACAGCTTTTTGTCGACGCTCCGGATGCCGAGAAACGTATTGACGTACAGCGGAAAAAAAGCTCCCTTAGCAATGATCAGCACCTTCGACGTTTCTCCGAATCCGAACCACAAAATAATAAGCGGAGCGATCGCCAAATGCGGGATCATCCGCAGCATCTGCACCGTCGGATCCAGGAATATTTCCGACTTGCGGGAGAAGCCCGTCAGCAGGCCGAATATCAAGCCCAGGCTGCCTCCCAGTGCGAAGCCTGCAGCGGCGCGGCCGATGCTTATGCCCAGATGGGTCGCCATCTTGCCCGAGGCGATCAGATTCCAGAGGGATTCGAAAATCGCCGCCGGCGTCGGCAGGAAGAACGCATCGATCCAGCCAAGATTGCCTGCCAGCTGCCATAGGGCCAACACCAGAACCGGAAGGGCCGATCCGAGCGTAATGGCCCGTAGTAAGGATGCACGCCGGCGTTTGGAGCGCACGGCAGCAGGATTGGGCGGCTGCGATACAGAGGGTGACTGCCCCGCCGCAGGCAGCGCAAGTTCGTTCGCGTTATTCATCGTGTCTCCTCCTCTCTCTTGGAATCAGAAGCCGTGCTTTAGCCCTCATAGCTGTCGTTCCATTTCAGCAGCCTGCGCTCCATCAGCCTAACCGCGGCGTCTGCTGCTTTGCCGATAACGGCAAACAGGACGATGCACACGAACACGGTTGCGGTTTTGCTGAACTGTCTGGCATCCGTCATCAAATAGCCGATGCCGGACGTGGAGCCCATGATCTCGGCAACGACGAGCCCGAGCCAGGCCAGCCCGAGGGACAGCCGGATCCCGAGGAAGATATGCGGCAGGGAGGACGGAATGACCAGCCTGAAGATTTGCTGGATACGCGTGAAACCCAGAACCCTTGTTACTTCGAACCATTTGTTATCCACGCCGCGGATGCCCAGATAGGTTTGGATATAGAGCGGAAAGAAAGCCCCTTTGGCGATCAGCAGTATTTTGGACGATTCCCCGATTCCGAACCAAAGCACGAACAGCGGCGCAACCGCTAAATGCGGAATCATGCGGACCATCTGGATGGATGGATCGAGCACACGCTCGGATATGCGGAATACCCCGACCAGAATACCGAAGGCTAGGCCGAGAGCCCCTCCAAGGGCAAAGCCCGCCGCGGCACGAACCAAACTGATCCGCACATGACCGCCAAGGTCACCCGAGCCCGCCAAGTGGGCAAAAGCCTCCGCAATGCGAAGCGGCGTCGGGAAGAGCAGCTCCGAGATGTAACCAAGATCGCCGAGCACCTGCCATAAAACCAGCAGCGACACGGGAAGAACCGCGCCCGCAGCAAAGGTGCCCAGCGACTTCCTCCATATCCCGGCACCTGCTCCGCCCGGGGAGACCCTCTGCCGCTGCCCGGCGGCGGGCTCCGGTACCAGCGACTCGCTGCCGTGGACCGGAGCCGGAGGGTCATGCCGGTACAATCGTGCATGGTCACTCATTGCGATCACGCTCCGGCACGGGAAACGCAAATCTTTCATCATCTAACATGAACATCAGCCGAACCCGTTTCATAAGCGCACCTCTCTCCTCGAATGCAAAAGGAGACATTCTTCGAAAAACCGAAGGAATGTCTCCATTAGAATGGTTGACAGTATGAATGCTTTTGGTTTAGTTCCTGCTTTAACTTCGCCGGGGGAGAATCCGATCGATGAACGGGGTCTCGTCGATCTCGGCCAGCCGGGTCCGCCCGCGTCCCCAGCCGACCGTCTCTCTCCAGCTTCCGATGATTCCTACCGCGATCAGCTCTTCTTCCGTCACCTTCTGCTCCATATCCGCAAAGGGAGAAACATACAGAGCATCGACAGGACAATAAGCCTCGCATATAAAGCAGGTCTGGCAATCCTCCTGACGGGCAATGACCGGAAGCCCCGTCTCCGTCCGGTCGAATACATTGGTCGGACAGACCTTGACGCACAGGCCGCACTCGATGCACCGCTGCCGACTGACAACCTCGATCATGAGCCTTCCACCTCCCCGGCCGCTGCCGCGATCCAGGCAGCAGCCCCCACGGCTTCACTGCTCCTATTCCTTGAATCGCCATAGTTTCGGCAAGCGCCCATGGTACCTCGGCCTGCCTGCCGGGGCGGCCTCCCCTCAGGATACACCTGAATATGATCGATCCCGCTCACGGTCAGACGATGCTGCTGTTCCGGATTCGGATCCGGGTATTCCAGAAGGGTATGCATCCCTCTGGTTTCCCGCCGGGTCAGCGCAGCCGCATACATCCATCTTGCCGTTGCCGCCATGGCCGCCGCTTCCCTTGCCTTAATCCGCTCGCGCGAACCCCCGGTTACCTTTGCGTACACTTCCGGCCATAGCCCGTTCAGCCGTTCGAGCGATTGCTGCAGGACCGGTTCGCTGCGAAAATAATTGATATCCAGCGGAAACACCTCCCGCTGTACCGATTGAATCAGGCCGGATGCATCCATTCCCTGCCCATGTGCTGCGGATGGATGGGACATTCCGGCCCGCCCCGCACCTTGCAGGCGACGGCCGTCCGCAGAAGAACGCATACTCAGCGCATGCTTCGCCGCCGATTCGCCAGCCCACGTTCCCGAGCAAATCGCCCAAGAGGCATTAAAAGCCCCTCCGCCCGACTTGGCACCGGTCACCCGCTCCCGGGTTGCGGCATCGCCGGCGACGTACAGACCCGGTACCGTCGTCGCGCAATCTTCGCCGGTGATCCGGATGCCTCCGGTTCCGCGGACCGTCCCTTCATAGCGGAGGGTTAAGGGAAACCGTTCCTTAAACGGATCGATTCCCGCCCGATCATAAGGAACAAAGAAGATGGCGTGCGATTGCCTTAATATGCGCCGTTTCTCTTCCGTGTCGGCATGATTCAGCATGGCGTATACCGGTCCTTTGCGGAGCATCGTCGGCAGAAAATCATGCGGCCTGGGCCCTCCGGGACTGTACAACGTATTCCCGTCTTCGTCATAATACGTCGCCCAGTTGAGAAGCCGCCCCCGGGTCACCGTGCCAAACGCCGCGCTCGGCGCGTATTGGCGGCTGAATTCCATGCCGGATAGCTCAGCGCCAAGCTCTGCCGCCATGAGCAGCCCTTCTCCTGTAAGCACGTTGCAGCCAAGGCCCTTGCTCAGAAAGGCGCAGCCGCCGGTAGCAATGACAACCGACTGTGCCCGTACCTCCCAATCCCTGTTCTTCTGCCTGCATATGCCTCGTGCTCCACCGACCCCATGCTCGTCGGCAAGCAGCTCGAGCGCCGGGGACTGATCTAAGATCCGTACGCCCGCCCGGCTGACCGCGCTTCGCATCAGCTTCATATATTCCGGGCCTTGCAAATGATCTCGCATAGGGACCCCGTCCTCATCGCGGCGAAACGGGTATCCCCATGCCTCCACGCGTTCCAGATTGATGTATACCTGATCCAGCACGCGATGGATCCAATCCGGTTCCGATAAATAACCGCCCTCCTTCATCCGCTGGGCCACGGCTTCATCGCGCAGCTTATCGTCAGGAGGCAAATATAGCAGATTGGTTCCTCCGGGTGCCGTTGCCCCGCTGGAGCCCAGAAACCCTTTGTCGGCCAGTACGACCTTGGCACCTTGGGACGCCGCGCTCCAGGCTGCCCAAGCCCCTGCAGGACCGCCGCCAATGACGAGGACATCCGCCGTCAGTTTCAATTCATCCTGTACAAGCAATCGTTGATCCCCCCGCTCCTTGGTTGATAGTAAAATTGAGGTCCATACGACAAAAAGGAGATCATGAAGGATGCTCATGATCTCCAGCAGACTGGTCGATTAACATTTATCATAGTTATTCGATTGGAATTATCAAGTATATTATCAGCTGATGGCACAAGCGTCAAGACATTATTTCTTCGGAAGGATCGCCTAACAAAGCGAGACATTCGCTTCCGCGCTTTCCTGAGACCCACTGTCTTCGCTCACGCAATTTTTCCTTATATCCTGACAATTTGGTACAATACAGACGGTACGAGAATGTCAAATGAAGGGACTATGATCGATATGTTCAAAATTTTCATTGTCGAAGACGATGCCGGGCTGGTCGGCCTGCTGAAAGAATATCTTCATAAATTCGGTTATGCAACGCAGTCCGTTCATGATTTCGAGACGGTGCGCCATCAATTTGAATCGTATGACCCTCATCTTGTGCTTCTGGATATCAATCTGCCTAAATTCGACGGCTATTATTGGTGCCGGCAGTTCCGCAGCCTCTCCACCTGCCCGATCATCTTCATCTCCGCCCGCGACGGGAAAATGGATCAGGTGATGGCGCTGGAGAACGGTGCCGATGATTATATAACCAAACCCTTTGACTACGAGATCGTCATGGCCAAAATCAAAAGCCAGCTCCGGCGGGCCTACGGGTCCTATGCTGCCGGTCAGAATGAGCGGGTCCTCAGCATCGCCGGACTCACGCTTGACGTTGAGCGTCTCTCTGTTTCGCTCGGACCGACCCAAGCGGAGCTCAGCCATACCGAAGCCAAAATATTGGATGAATTAATGAAGAAGCCCGAGCAGATCGTTAGCAGGGACCGGCTCCTGGAGAAAATATGGGATGATCAGGCCTTTGTGGACGATAATACGCTGAATGTGTACATCACCCGCGTCCGCAAGAAACTCGCTGCCCTCGGAATCGAGGATGGCCTTCAAACCGTGCGGGGGCGCGGCTACCGACTGGTACCGAGCTGGAGGGACGAAGCATGAGACTATTTTTGCAAGAACAGCGTCCCTTGATGATTGTTTACATCGCCCAGCTTCTTGTCGTCACCCTGATCTACAGGCTGGACGGTTATCGCAATTTGACGGTCAGCCTGTACGCGGGCATCATCAGCTTGCTGCTGCTCGTCGGCTATCTCGCCTTCCGCTTCATTGCCAACCGTTCCTTCTATAAACGATTGGAGCAGCCGCTCCCGGGAGAACCCCTCATTGGCGAATCCTCGGCAGAATCCTCCCACACCCCGCTCGCCGAAGCGCTTCATCAGCTGCTGAAAACCCAGTTCCGGCATTACACCACGGATCTGCATAACTATAAGCATAAAATTGAAGGCCATCTGCAGTTCATCAACCAATGGGCCCACCAGATGAAAACGCCGATTTCGGTCATTCACCTGATTCTTCAGGATGATGATGACCCCCGTTTTGCCGCGATCGGCGACGAGCTGGACCGCCTCAAAAAAGGGCTCGATCTCGTGCTGTATACCGCCAGGCTCGATACGTTCGAGCGCGACTTCCATGTGGAAAACCTGCCGCTTCAGCGAATCGTCCGAAAGGTCACGTCCGAGCAAAAACGGCTGTTTATCCGGCGGAGAATGTACCCGTCCATCCGGATCGATTCCGGATTAACGGTGGCCACGGACGAGAAATGGCTCTCCTTTGTGCTGACGCAACTGCTGACCAACGCGGTTCGATATACGCTGAAGGAACAAGGTACCCTCTTTTTCAACAGCTACACCCGGGAGAATCAAGTCGTGCTTGAGATAAGGGACGAAGGCATCGGCATTCCCCAGAGCGACCTCCCGCGGGTGTTCGATCCCTATTTCACCGGAGAGAACGGGCGCCGATTCCAGGAATCGACAGGCATGGGCCTGTTTCTGGTCAAACAAATATGCGATAAGCTTGGACATGCCTTCGAAATCGAATCCAAGGTCGGTGAAGGAACGACGGTCCGCATCATTTTCGCGGATGCTGCGGACCATATCGCACAATGAATTCACCTGCAGATGGCAGGAATCGGCAGGACAAGCTCTTTAAGGGCGCTGCGGCATTTCCCGATCCGCTTACGCCGGCAAAAGAAACCTTACAAGGTTGTAAGGTAACTGTAAGTTGCGAATATGGCATGGACGCAAACGAATCTTTTACAATGATAACATCGTTATAGGGGAGTGAAGATATGCCCATCCTGAGCGTCAAGCATCTATCCAAAATCTATGAGGGCAAAGTGGCGTTCCAAGCGCTCAACAATATTCACTTCAACGTCGCCAAAGGCGAATTCGTCGGTATTATGGGACCTTCCGGCAGCGGAAAAACGACGCTCCTCAATCTGATTGCGACCATTGATCAGCCCACGGCCGGGGAAGTGGTCATAGGCGGACGCAATCCCCATCTGCTCAGCAGGAGCGATACCGCTCTGTTTCGGCGCAGGGAGCTGGGCTTCGTCTTCCAGCATTTCAATCTGCTGGATACGCTGACCGTCCAGGAAAACATCGTTCTTCCACTGACGCTGGAGAGTATGCCGCTGGACGAAATGGACATCCGGCTGAAGCGGATCGCAGACCGGCTTGGGATCGGGTCCATTCTGCACAAGCACACCTATGAGATTTCCGGCGGGCAGATGCAGCGCACCGCCATCGCCAGGGCGCTCATTCAGGAGCCCTCCCTGATTCTGGCCGACGAGCCGACGGGGAACCTGGACTCCAGAGCCTCCAAAGAAGTGATGCAGACGCTTTCCGCTTCGAGCAAAGAAGCTTCCGCAACGATTCTCATGGTCACGCATGATCCGGTGGCAGCCAGCTACTGTGACCGCGTCTTGTTCATCAAGGACGGTCAACTATATAATGAAATGTATTGCGGTGACAACCGCCAAGCCTTTTTCCAGAAAATCATCGACATGCTGGCGCTGCTGGGAGGAGGAAGTCATGACCTTTCGACAATTCGCTTTTAGGAATGTCCTGAGGAACAAGCGGACCTACGCGGCCTATTTCTTAAGCAGCGCATTCTCCGTCATGATTTTCTTTGTGTGCGCGCTGTTCCTGTTTCACCCTTCCATCACGGACGAGATGTTCTATCCGGTCGTGATCCAGGCGATGGTTGGGGCAGAGCTGATTATGTACGTATTCTCGTTTTTCTTCGTGCTGTATTCCGTCGGGGCTTTCTTGAAGACCCGCAAGCGCGAGTTCGGCATTCTGTTCATGCACGGCATGACGGACCGCCAGTTTAACAAGATGGTGTTTCTTGAAAATATGATCATCGGCGTAAGCGCGATCGCCACGGGCATCCTGTTCGGCATCATTACAGGCAAGCTGTTCCTGATGGCAGGCTCGGCCTTTCTCGGAGTCCCGCCCCTGCCGTTTCGGCTGAGTCTGCGCGCGCTGGGACTGACGATCGCGAGTTACGCGCTGCTATTTCTCATCATCTCGCTGTGCACGTCCTGGCTCCTGCGGCCCAAAGCGCTCATCGACTTGTTCCAGTCCGGACAGCGGCCGAAAACCGCGCCCAGAACATCGCCGTGGTTATCCATATTGGCGGCTGTCCTGCTGCTTGTCAGCTACGGCCTGGCAGCCACGACAAGCGCATCGACCCTCGCGCTGCGCATGTTCCCGGTTACCTTGATGACGATGATCGGCACTTATCTGATTTATTCGCAGTTAGGGGTTGCTCTCGTCCGCAGGCTGAAAGAAAGTCGACGTTTTACCTGGAGAAGAACCAAGCTGATCTCGCTATCCAGCCTGCAGTACCGGTTGAAGGATCATGCCCAGATGTTTTCGATGGTGACGATCGTGCTGGCCGTGTCTTTTTGCTCGGTAGGCGTATTCGCCTCCATTCCGGTGCTCACGAAGCAGTTCAACGAGGACTTCCCGGCCGCCATCGGTTATCTCGCCAAAACGGGAGATACCTCCGAAGAGCAGCATTTGAACGAAATCCGGCAGGAGCTGGAGTCGAGGAAAATACCGTTTGAAACGCTATCGTTTCGCGTTAAATATACGGATGCCGAACCGGCATCCGCACAGGCCGGTCCATCCGAGATTCCGTTGACGCTGATCGCGTTCTCCGACTATAAGGCGGCCGTCGTGATGGCGGGACTGCCGTTTGACGAACAGCCGCCGAGCGGCGAGGAAGCCCTTGTCCTCATTGCTTCGCAAAACGACAGAGCTTATACCCGCAACCGGGATTACGCTTCTTACCGGCTTCGGGATTCCGGCATCCGGCTGCGTGAAATCGGTTATTCCGATCATGTCGGCGTGCCGGAATACTTGCTGCCGGAGATGGACGACGATTCCCGTTTCGGCGGTCTTGTCGTCAGCGACGACATCTTTGCCGCCGTCACCGTTCCGGTGCGGCAGGAACGGTACACCGGCTTCTACGTGGACGATTTTACGGAGACGGAGGGAATCGTTCCCCATTTGGCTCCGGGCGGTGCCGTGCGCTATGAGATGGACCGGTCCTTTGCGCTGGCGGTCAGCGGTACGCTGTTTGCCCTTCGGGACAGCCTGTACAACATGCTGCTCTTCGCGGCATTGCTTGTGGGCACGGTGTTTTTTATCGCGGCAGGAAGCTTCCTGTACTTCCGCCTCTATGCCGATCTGGATTTTGACCGCAGGCATTATGCCACCATATCCCGGCTCGGCATGACGGACAGGGAGTTCAGGCGGATCGTTACCGGACAGCTGTCGCTGCTGTTTTTTGTACCGATCGGACTTGCGATCGTGCACAGCATCTTTGCTTTCATCGCGCTGCAAAGCTATTTTTATTTATCCATAGCGGCTGAAATGGGCATCGTGCTGATCAGCTTCCTGATGATGCAGGTCCTGTACTTTTTCTTCATCCGCAGCCAATATCTGCGCAAGCTGAAGCAGACCCTTATATAAAGGATGGCAAAGGCCTCCTTATCTTTTGAAAGAGGTGTAACTTTTGGAAAACTGGATTACGGACATTATGGAGAAGTTCGGCTATGTCGGCATCCTGCTGATGATTGCCCTGGAAAACGTGTTCCCGCCGATTCCCTCCGAGGTCATTCTGACCTTCGGCGGTTTCATGACAACCTACACGAAACTGACGGTGCCCGGCGTCATTATCGCAGCAACCATCGGCTCCGTGGTCGGTGCCGTCATCCTGTACGGGATCGGACGCCTGCTCGATGTCGAACGGCTCGAGAAAATCGTGGACCGTTGGGGGCATATCCTCCGCGTCAAAAAAGAAGACATCCGCAAGGCGGATGCCTGGTTCGATAAATACGGCTACTGGACCGTGCTGTTCTGCCGCATGATTCCGCTGATCCGGAGCCTGATCTCCATCCCGGCGGGGATGTCCAACATGAAGTTCGGCATGTTCCTGCTCTTCACGACCATCGGCACCTTGATCTGGAACGTCATTCTGGTATCCGTCGGGGCCGCCGTCGGCGATTCATGGGAAAATATCGTCGCCTTCATGGACGTCTATTCTAATATCGCTTATGCTGTAATAGCCGTGGCCGTGATTGCATTCCTGTTCTTCTTCTTCCGCAAGCGGAGAAAATCGGCTTGAGCTGGAACCACGCATTTCATGCCAAGCATCATTCATATCATTACATTTTACATTTTTAAGTAAGGGAGAGACCGCAGGTCATGGATTTTTTAACCATCCTCAAAGCAATTATTCTGGGAATCGTCGAGGGACTGACCGAGTTTGCTCCTGTATCCTCTACCGGCCATATGATCATCGTGGATGACATGTGGCTGAAATCCGAGGAGTTTCTGACGAAATACGTAGCCAACACGTTCAAAGTCGTGATTCAGCTCGGCTCCATTCTCGCCGTCATCGTGGTGTTCAAGGACCGCTTCCTGGATCTCTTGGGACTCAAGCGCAAAAAGCCCGAGGCCGGCGTACCGGCCGGTACGGGCAGACTGAGACTCAGCCAGGTTATCGTCGGTTTGATTCCGGCCGGCGTTCTGGGCGTCTTGTTCGAAGACCTCATTGACGAGCATTTATTTTCTACCGAAACGGTGCTGATCGGTCTTGTGATCGGAGCCATCTTCATGATCGTTGCCGACAAGGTCAGCTCGAAACAAGAGCCGAAAGTGGTGACTGTCGATCAAATTACGTACAGGCAGGCATTCAGCGTCGGGCTGATTCAATGTCTGTCGCTCTGGCCAGGCTTCTCCCGCTCCGGCTCCACCATATCCGGAGGCGTTATGCTGGGCATGAGCCACCGTGCGGCGGCGGACTTTACGTTCATCATGGCCGTGCCGATCATGTTCGGGGCCAGCTTCCTGTCGCTGCTGAAGAACTGGGAATACTTCACGCTGGAGGCTCTTCCGTTCTTCATCGCCGGATTCGTGGCGGCTTTCGTCTTCGCTTTGATCTCCATCCGTTTCTTCCTGAAGCTGATCAACCGGATCAAGCTGGTGCCGTTTGCGATCTATCGGATCGTGCTCGCTGCCATTATTGCGTTGGTGCTTTATCTGTAAAAACGCTCGTTCATGTATATGGAATGCACAAGATTAAAAAAAGCGGGGCTCCCCCAAAGTCATTTTCAATGACTTTGGGGACTGCCCCGCCTTTTATTAAGGGTTCGCGGATAGCTATCATACTAACAGACTATGGTGGAAGCGGCTCAAATCCCTTCCCAAGTCATGTTATAGAATTTCGTTTACCGCATTCGAGAACCATTTCGTGATAATTTGCGGCCTTGTTATCGCGCTGCCTACAACCACACAATAAGCTCCCATTTCGATCGCTTTTGCAGCCTGTTCCGGTGTGTTGAAGTTGCCTTCTGCAATGACTGGCTTTTTACACTGCTTAATCAGTTCTTCCAGCACGGTGAACTTCTCCATATGCTGAGACTGCGGTGTATAACCAATAAGCGTCGTTCCAATGTAATGGAACCCCAATCGATCTGCTCGCAGCCCCTCTTCCGTTGTGGAGATATCCGCCATGAACTTCTGGGAAGGATATTTTGTAAAAATCGATTGCAGGAATGCCTCATCCTGGTCCATCGTTGCTTGCACAGCAATAATCTCAACCCCCGTACCAACAAGCGCATCCACTTCGGTCATGGTCGCCGTAATGAACGATTGCATGCCCGGATAGTCTTTTTTGATAATGCCAATAATGGGCAGCTCAACTTGCTTCTTTATTTCCTCGATGTCTTCAACGCTATTAGCACGGATCCCCACCGCACCGGATGCGGCCGCCGCAATGGCCATACGTCCCATAATAAATGAACTATGCAACGGTTCGCCTGGCAAAGCCTGACATGATACAATTAATCCTCGTTTCACAATATGTTCCCTCCATGCCATATCCTCTTTTATTCTTCTCCAATAGCCTCATTTATCTTTTGTTTAATCAAATCGGCTTTAGCGCCAAATACAGCCTGAACCCCGCCTTTTACTTCCAATACTGCAGTAGCACCCAGTTCCTTGATTGTATCCTTATCTACTTTCGATACATCTTTGACTGCAACACGAAGTCTTGTAATACATGCATCGACATCTTCCAGGTTCTCCTTGCCGCCAAGCGCATTCAGCACTTTCATCGCGGTCTCTCCAATGCTGTCCTTGGTTTCAACCGATACGCTCTCCCCATCGCTTTCACGTCCAGGTGTCGCCACATTGAATTTCGCAATTAAGAAGCGGAACACCAGGTAATAGATGATAGCCCAGAAGAGCCCCATAATAATGACATAGATCCAATTCGTTTTGGCATTCCCCTGTAGAACCCCAAAGAGCATGAAGTCGATGGCCCCGCCAGAGAAGGTATTCCCGATACGAACGGATAACATATCCGCGATCATAAAGGATAGCCCATCTAGAGCCGCATGAATCACGTATAACCAAGGAGCGACGAATAAGAACATAAACTCAATCGGCTCCGTAATCCCTGTCAGGAACGATGTCAGCGCTGCACTAAAGAACAAACCAAACACAAGCTTGCGACGGTGCTTCGGAACGCAATGATACATCGCAAGACATGCTGCAGGAAGACCAAACATCATCGTAGCAAAACGTCCTGCAAAAAAACGGGTTCCTTCAGAGAACATTCCAACATGATTCGGATCAGCCAGTTCGGCAAAAAAGATTTTCTGCGCACCCACCACTTGCTGACCTGCAACCGTGGCGACACCGCCCAGCTCTGTGAACCAGAACATCGGGTAAATCATATGGTGTAGACCGACAGCACCTGTAAGACGAAGCAAGAATCCGTATAAATAGGTACCGAAATACCCCATTCCGGCTATAGCAGTCCCTGCCGCTACCAGCCAGCCCTGAAATGTAGGCCAGATTAAGAAAAAGATCCCGCCTACAAAAATAGCACTAAACGATGAGACGATCGGAATAAACCGCGAGCCTCCAAAAAAACCCAGAAAGGAAGGTAATTGAATCCCCCGGTATCGATTGTTCAAATAAGTAACCAGGATACCAATGACAATAGCCCCTACAACTCCGGTGTCAATGGATTCAACGCTTGGATTAAATACCGTGATCATTGCGCCAATCGATGCATTCATAACAAGGAACGAGACGGCCGCCGCCAGCGCTGCAGTACCTTTATCTTTTTTCGCTAACCCGACGGCAAGACCAATACACATGATTAGCGCTAAGTTGGCAAACACAACATTGCCGGCTGCCGACATAATTTGAAAAACAGCTTGTAAAAACCGCGTATTCAGAATCGGGTATGCAGCAATCGTATTCGCATTCGATAAGGCTCCTCCAATCCCAAGCAGCAAACCCGCAGCAGGCAGGATTGCAATCGGTAACATAAATGACTTACCAAGCTTTTGCAACTGTTTAAACATGGACTTTCCTCCTATTGGATCAATCATTGTATTCCATCGCGATATGTAGATTCTACATCATGAAATTATTTTAGTAAATATAAATTAACTGAAATTATTTTATTAATTGGTAATTAATCTATGACACTTAGTATGAACAATCACACAATAAAAAACCTGTGCCCCTCCAGTAGACGAAAAATACGTCCACTTCTGAGGTTCACAGGTACGATGAAAGCTTTATTATTAATCCATTCGATTATGTTCTAGAATCGTATTCACTGTAATTTGCATCCGACTATTTAAATCCGCATCCGCGAGTAAAATCATACATAAAATATCTATCGCATACATGACGGAAAATTGACTATTTACAAACCTTTCTTTATCAACAAACAATGTATTGGAGACCAAAACAAAAGAGTCCACTTGTTGCGCCAGCGTACTTTCGGAGAAGCTGGTCAGACAGATGACTTTGCACCCATTATTCTTTGCAATTCTGGTTGCGTCGACAATGACAGACGTTTCCCCTGAACTGGAAATCGCAATAACGAAATCATTCTCATTCACTATCGAACTATTGATCAGCATTAAATGAGAATCCGTAATACTCTGCACATTGAAGCCCATACGCAGCAAGCGAAGCATCATCTCCTTCGCTGAAAGTCCCGAGCTCCCGATTCCGTATATGTAAATTCGTGCTGCGCTCTTAATCGCTTCAGCAAGTCGATGCAAATATGTAATGTCCAGTAATTGATTCGAACGCTCAATGACCGTCTGATAGAATTTAGATACTTGAATGAGAATATTGTCCTCCGCCGAAGGGGCCGTCGAAGTGCGAAGCCTGCCCAACTGAACCTTCAATTCGGCAAAATTATTGCAGCCAATCTTCTTGCAAAAATGCGTGATTGTCCCGTTTGAGACACCAACATGGTTCGCCAGCACAGATATATTCATGTTATTAATTGATTGACCTTCTTGAAGAATATAATTCGCTACCAACTGTTCTTTCTTCGAGAAACTCGGATATAGCTGCTGAATAACCATATATATATCCATTGAATCCACCACCGCCATTTGGGAATTATAACAAAAAAAGCATATGGATTCAATATCATTGCTATGAGCGTGAATGCTAGTGCCCATCCTGAATCCTAGTTCGTAAAAACGGGTATACAGAGAATGATATCGAGCTTCTTCGGAAGAGCGATTTAGTAAACAACGTCCGCTCTGTCTGTCAACGTATATCATAAAATTATAAATGCGGGGACTTCGGGGAGCATGCTACTACAGTCGGTACTTTGAATAATACCGCACTTGTTTCCCATGCCCATTGGCGTATTCGATCTCGGCCCGCGTGCTCTCGCCGATATACCCGTTCACATCGATCACAAAGATTTCGTCCGACATATCGATTTTGCGGAAGTGCAGCTCTTTGAGCCTGCGCTCCTGCTCCTCCGTGATCTCGATTCCGTCGCTCTGCTCAAAAAATCCAACGCTAAGGACGATATGTCCGCTAAGCGTGAGCGAAGCTTCGGCTTCTCGAAATTGCGCTTTAAACTTGGTCGAGCCGCATAGTGTAATCACCTGCATGGCACACCCTCCTTTTGGCTATATTCATGCTTTAAATGGTTCTCGATCTGGCCAATATTCAGCGGTCAAACATCCCCCCAAGAATATCATGATGCAAAGCCATCGTCCAAGGCAACAAAAGAGAAGCCCTCCGGTATGGAGAGACTTCTGCCTAATGGTTGTAAGGGGAATCCCCTATCCATCAACGAGCCAAGATCAATCATTCCCGTAGACGGGCGTATCCCCCCATGCTTTACTCTTCAAACGATAAATTAGCGGGCTCCTCAAGCAGCTCATAATGAACGTCAAGGTTCGTCGTCGGTACGCTGAGATCTACCTCTTCAAAACGGAAGCTGTCCACCCACACCTGGCCTGCCCCCATAAGCAGGACGCCGATCGAGATCGTGGCGCTATCTTCAGGCACGTCCAGCACGATGGCATAGTGATTCCAGTGCGTGCTGCCGACGATCCGCCGATTGTTCATATTATCGAACTGGAGCACGTCTTCGGCGCGATTGTCGACGCGCATCCACAATCCGCAGTAGTCCTTCACGTTTTCGGTTTTGACGAATCCGGAGAACCGCATTCGCTTGCCCGCATACTTGCCGGCTTTGAACTGCTGCATCATGGTTGCAAAAGCGCCATCCTCCATCGGCGTGAGGGCTCTTAAGTAACCCGAGGTACTTCCCTGGTGGACGGTGGTCCGATCGACGCCGATCTCATAATCTTGAGGGTGGCTTCCGCTTAGGAACCAGCCTCTCTCGGAAATCTTGCCGGAAATAGCGGAGATAGTGGAGACCCTCTGCTAAGGACTCAGGGACGCTCATCCTTTGAAGTCCCATTGTTCTCATATAAAAAAGCCCCTCGATTTCGAACATCGAAGGGGCTTAAACTGCAAGGTTCTCTGCCATCGCTCCATCCTTAAGATGCAATGACTTCATATCCTAAAGAGGCCAGGCTGCGCCTCTAACAAAGGCATAGCTCCGCACTTCACAGGCAGCGGCGCTTCCGGCCGGAAGCAGGCATGTCATCCTAAAGACGATTGCGCTGCTGCTTATTCTTCAAGGACGAATCCCTGCACGCTCACATTTTACTAACGGGAATTTCTCGCTCCCCGGCTTTATCGGCAAAACCGCACTATCCCTGCGGCTTCAGCTGAACGGTGCGCTTGGTGCTTGCAGACTCGTACGCAGCTATGGCAACCCGGGCGGAGCGGTAGCCGTCTTCCCCGGTAATTTCGACCGGCTTGCCGTCGCGGATGCTTTCGACAAAGCTGTTGACGAGGCCTTCGTCCATATCATCGCCCCAGAAGCTCCACGATGCTTTACCGGTCACATCGCTGTATACATCGTTCTTCTGGGCAAAAGAATCAATGTTCAGCACGCCTTTGGTGCCAATGATCTCAAGCGTTACGTCTCCCCATGTCGGAAAGCTGCGGTTGCGGGACCAGCTTGGGTCCAGCACGGCCACGACGCCGTTCGCGAATTTGACGTGGACCATGCCGGCGTCGTCAATTTCGGTATCGTTGAACAGCGTTTCCGCATGGGCATACACTTCCTCGGCCTGGCTGCCGGTAAACCAGTGCATCAGGTCCATCACATGGACGGTATGATCCAATACGGCGCCGCCGCCCGATTTCTCCCGTTCAATAAACCAGCCGCCCGGCATGGTTCCCCGGTTGGTTCCCTTCATAGCCAAAATGTCACCGATCTGCCCTGCGTCAATCGTTTCCTTCGCCTGGCGTACGGACGAAATATATCGGCAAGGAAAAGCGGTCATGAGCTGAACGCCGTTATCCTTGCATACCTGAATCATCTCCAGCATCTCGGCTTCCGATAGGCCCAGCGGCTTCTCGCACAGCACATGCTTGCCCGCCGCAGCGGCGCGTTTGGTAATTTCCGCATGACGCGCGTTCTCCGAACAAATGACAACGGCATCCAGTTCTTGTGCCAGCAATTCATTATAGTCGGCATAATACGGAATCCCCCGGTCCACCGAGTAAGGACGAACGCGCTCCGCGTCTTCATCCGCGATTCCGATCACCTCGACGTCATCCCGCTTCAGCATGCCGAAGAGATAGCTTGCCGCATGCATATGGGCAAAACTGATAAACCCTACTTTCACTTTTTTCATGAAACCGTCCCTCCGATCATCACGGGCTGTCCAGTTTGTGCCGATTGCTCCGCTGCCTGAGCGATTTCAACGGCGTAGCAAGCATCCTCGATGCTGACGAGCGGCTCGCTGCCGTTTCGGATGCACTCGATAAAATGCTGCACCTCGTTATAATAAGGGTCATGGAGGCTCGGACTGGAAGGAACCTGCACAGCAGCTCCCTCCCCGGCCTCGGCGCCAACCAATTTCAAGTCCAGGGACTGTACCTGATTGCTGTCGAATCGTACGATGCCTTGGTCTCCCGAGATCTCGAACTGCGTCGTAAATGGGCCAGGATACCCCCAATATCCGGTTAGACTCGCGATGGCGCTATTTTTAAAATGAAGCGTAAGCTGGGCGTACTCCATCTGCGGCTCGGCCCGCTTCACGGTCGAAGCATATACCGACTCCACTTCCCCGAACAGCCAGCAGGCAAAATCGATGTCATGAATCATCAGATCCATGATGACGCCGCCGCTCTTGCCCGGGTCGTTGTACCATCCATCCATTCCCTGCGGATAGGAACCGTACCGCTTAAAGTGAGCCATCTTCGGCGTTCCGATATTTCCCGAGCGGGCCTGCCGATAGGCATCGTGATAGTTCGGGAAGAACCGGACGACATGTCCGATAAATAACCGGACTCCGTGCTTCTCGCATGCCGCCTTCATCTCCTGCGCATCCTCCAGCGTTAATGCTGCCGGCTTTTCGCAGATGACGTGCAGCCCTTTTTCGGCCAGTTTCAATACAAACGGTTTGTGAAGATAGGTGGGCAGACACACCGCAACCGTTTCCAAATCTTTTTGTTCAAACATCAACTCTACATCCGTGTATGCCTTCGCCCCGGTCAAAGCTGCAGCGCGCTCCGCCCGTTCGGCGTTTATATCGACCACGCCCGTGACCGTTACTCCCGGCATTTTCGCCAAATTATGCGCATAGGCCGTCCCCATCGTTCCGCAGCCCAATATCGCTATGTTCATGCTTATCCCTCCAGTATGCCTATAATGACATGGATCATCAGGTGATGCCGTATCCGCCGTCCGCGATACCGCCCACCCTGTAACATTCTTCATGTAACATGACATTCCTGCCTGTATTCCTCAGGATTCGTGCTTTTTTGAACTTATGCCGCTAACTTGGTAAAGTGTATATATAGAGCAGAGAGAAAGGGTGTAGCGAGAACATGTCAGAACTTGTCGTACAAACGAAAGACGGGCGCATTCAAGGCTTTACGGAAAACGGAGTGCGCGTATGGAAGGGAATTCCGTATGCGAAGCCACCGGTTGGCCCGCTGCGGTTCCGTTCTCCTGTGCCCCCCGATTCATGGGACGGGATTAGAGAAACCACCGCTTTCAGTCCCATGTGCCTTCAGCCGCTTGAATCCACATCCAGCATGCTTGGCGGCGGCATGACCAAGACGGTATCCGAGGATTGCCTATATCTCAATGTGTGGGCACCCCGGAACATGCCGGCGGAGCCGCTGCCCGTCATGGTATGGATTCACGGAGGCGCTTTTGTCACAGGCTCGGGCAGCTTGCCAAGCTATAACGGCGCGCCCTTCGTTCTCCGCGGAGACGTGATCGTAGTTACCCTCAATTACCGGCTGGGTCCCCTCGGCTTTCTCCATCTCTCTCCATACGGCGAAGCCTATTCCTCCAATACCGGTTTATTGGACCAGATCGCTGCCCTGGAATGGGTGCGGGACAATATCGCGGCCTTCGGCGGCGATCCGGAGCGGGTTACGGTATTCGGGGAATCAGCGGGCAGCATGAGCATTGCAGCCTTATTGGCGATGCCTGCAGCCAAGGGACTGTTCCATCGGGCGATCATGGAGAGCGGCGCTGCCCAGGTCATGGTCCCGGAACAGGCACGGATGATAACGGCCGGCCTGCTTAAAGAGCTGGACATTTCGCCTGACAACATCCATCAGCTGGCTTCCCTGACAGGCGAGTCGATATTCGAAGCCGGGGAACGGCTGAAGAAGCAGATCGGACCCGGCGTCAACATGATCTTTCAGCCGGTTCTGGATCCGGACACTTTGCCGCATGATCCGCTGCAGGCCATTCAATCGGGCTGGGCCAAGGACGTGCCGATCCTGATCGGGACGAATCTTGATGAAGGGGCTTTGTTCTTCCGGCCGGACATGCCGCTTGTAAAGGAAGACGTTCTGGTTCGCACCGTGGAGATGATGACCGGCATTAAGGATGCCGCCCCCATCACCAAGGAGTACCCGTACAGCATCGACGGACATGCCCAGATTATGACCGATCTGTACTTCTGGCGCTCGGCCCTGCAATTCGCTTCCGCACAGAGCCAACACGCTCCGGTATGGATGTACCGGTTCGATTGGACCTTGCCGGACCATCCGGTGCTCGGCAAAGCGATGCATGCCCTGGAAATCCCGTTTGTATTCAACACGCTGGCGCTGTTTGAGAATATCGGCGTTCAAGTCGATGCGGCCACGCAGGCCCTGTCGGACCGGATCCAGGATGCCTGGATTGCATTTGCACGGAACGGCTCGCCGGATACGGAGGCGCTGCCGTGGCCAGCTTATGATCCGGCTTTGCGTTCCACGATGATATTCAACAACGACAGCAGGATCATCGAGGACCCGGATGCGGAGAAACGGCACATGCTGCAATTATAATAGGGACACGACATAAACCAGGGAATCCTCCGCCGATTCGAACCCTGGCGGCAGCAAAAAAGCTGTATTCCAGTCATGACATCATGCCGGAATACAGCTTTTCGTTATGATGGGTCGTACAAGGACATGCTGCTGATTTCGGGCTCCGCAGCCCCCTGCTGCAGCGATGGGCAGAGAGGACTTCTAAGGATTCCTAGGAAATGCGAAGCCGCCTTATTTTACAGCCCCCTGCGTAATGCCGTTGATGATCCACTTTTGCGCGAATAGATAGATAATGATCATCGGCAGCATCGCCATCAGGTAGGAGGCAAAGGCCAGATTGAAGTCCGTGTTGAACTGCCCTTGGAATATATACTGCACCAGCGGCAGCGTGTAGGAATTCGTATCGCTGATAATGATGAGCGGCAGCAGGAAGTCATTGTAGGTCGAGAGGCAGATCAGAATGCCTACCGTCGCATTGATCGGTGCCATAATCGGGAATATGATTCTCCAGAATGTTCCCCAAGTCGACGTGCCGTCCACTCGGGCCGCTTCCTCCAGCGCCACCGGGATGGATTTGATATAACCTACGTACACAAATACGTTAAATGCCAAGGCATAGACGGTATGCAGGATGGTGAGCCCGACCAGATTCGTCATATGGAACCCGGCCGTCAGCTTGACCAGCGGCAACATAATGATCGGGAACGGAATAAACATCGCGCTGATGAAATAGAAGTACAAGCCTTTGAAGAACTTCCGGTTCATATTGCGGGCAATGGCATAAGCGACGAGCGAATTCGTCAGCAGGGTCAGCACCACCGTTGCCGTTGTCACCATGGCGCTATTGCCCAGCGCATGGAAGAAATTCGTCATTTTTATGGCGTTCGCGAAATTCTCGAAATGCAGGTCTTTCGGCAGTCCGAACACCGATGCCAGCATGTCTTCCGGCGTTTTGAGCGCAATCGTGATTGTCATATACAGCGGAAACAGGATTAATATCGTACCCAATGTGATGAGAATCATCACCGTCCAGTTGGTTTTCGTCCGCATTACATGTCCCCCTCTCTTCTCTGCAGGAACCGAATCTGCACAATCGATATCGTGGCAATCAAGATGAAGTAGATCACGGAGTTAGCCGATTGGTAAGCAAACTCGCCTCCCTCGAAGCCGCCGGTATAAATCAGGTGGGAGATGGACTGCGTGGCCCGCCCCGGGCCGCCGTTGGTGAGGGCTACGATCTGATCAAAGACCATCAGGGAATTCTTCATCGCCAGCACCATGTTGATCGTAAAGAACGGCGCGATCAGAGGAAACGTTATTTTCCAGAACTCCTGCCAGCGGTTCGCTCCATCGAGGTTGGAAGCCTCGTAAAGCGTACCGGGAATGGTCTGGAGTCCGGCAAGATACAGAATCGTGTTGTAGGCAATGCCCTGCCATACCGCGACCACCACGATGCCGATCCAAGCATGCTGTTCACTGCCTAGGATATTGGTCGACAGCCACCCGATCCCCAGGTTCTGTCCCCAAATGGTGAACACATTCGAGAACAGATAGTTGAATATGTAACCTACAATCAGCACGCTCAGAATATTCGGAAGAAAATAGATGCCCCGAAAGAAATTTCTTGCCTTGATTCTGGCGTTCAGTCCCATGGCAATCAGCAGACTGAAGATGTTGATGAGGATGGTGACCACGACCGCGAATTTGAATGTGAACCAGTACGCATTGCCCACGTTGCCATCCTTGAACAGATTGACGTAATTCTTGAAACCGATGAAGTCGAAGTTATCGCCGAATCCATTCCAGTTCGTGAAGGAGTAATACACCCCCTGCAAAGCCGGCAGCGTCAGAAATACGAAGAACAGCACGACCGCCGGCACGGTCATCAAGTAATAAGGCATAAGCCGCTTGTTCATGTTGGGTCCTCCTCAATGCTTCTTGGATATCGTGTGAAGAAAATACCGCCTTCCGCCCGTTAACGCCTGTCAGCTACCTTGTCCCATTCGGTGTCCAGCTTCTTCAGATACCCGTCGATATCCCCGTTCTGGAGGAAGGATTGGATCACCGAGTTCAGCTGCACCGCCGCGGGAATGTAGTGGTCGGCAAAATCGATGACCTGGCCCCGCTCCAGATAAGGCAGCAGCTCTGCGACGGCGGGATCCTCCTGCTTCACGCCTTCCACGGTGGAGAACAGCGTTTGCTCCGTTATATATTGCTTGCTATTCTCAGGCTCCAGCAGAAATTGAATGAAACGCTGGGCCTCCTCTTTATGCTTCGAATCCTCGGAAATAGCCAGTAAAGTATCAACGCCCGAAATCAGTTTATTCTCCTCCGGACGATCGCCGGTCGGCAGCGGAAAGAAGCCGATCGGCGCATCCGGATTCGCCTTCCGGATTTCCGGTATGGCCCAGGTTCCCTGGATATACATGGCGGATTCCCCCCTCGCGAAATCCCGGTTCCCGTCCGCATAGTTTTTGCCGAAGTTGTCCCCATGGCCATAATCCATCAGCGCGAGCTGTTTCTCCGCAATCTCCCTGTATTTCTCGGCAAACGTTACGGTGCCTTCCCGCCGATCCATGTAAAATTCAATGCCTTCCAGGTTGGAAGCCAATGCGTTAAACGGCAGCACCGTCTGCCAATCGTCTTTATATGTGAAATAAAACGGGATTTTCCCCGCATCCTTGGCCTTCTGCGCCGTAGCCAGCAGCTCATCCCAGGTCTTGGGAACGCTGAGCCCCAGCTCCTTGAAAATTTCCTTATTGTACATGACGCCGTTAGCGTTAGTGGAATAGGGAATCCCCGTAACCTCGTCCATGCCAGCTACGTCCTTCAGCATCTGGACATAAGTCTCATCCACCCGGCTCAGCAGCGGGTTATCCGTCAAATCCATAAATATGCCGCTTTGGGCCAGCAATGAATACGTATCGGTTGCACCCATGCCGATAATGTCGGGAATGTCATTCTTGACGACTCTTGTCTTGAGCACCGTCTCTGCATCCGGCGGGTTCACCTGAACCACCTTGATCTCGGATTGGGATTCGTTAAATTTCTCGATGAGTGCATCAAAGGAGCCTTTCGCTTCAGGCTTGTTCTGAAAAAACTCAATCTGCACGCGTCCTGACTCCTCTTGAGCGCCGCAAGCGGTCAGCATCCATACGGTCATCAAACACGCCGCAATCCATTTAGCTAACTTCATGGTCTGCCCCCCGTTTCCTATCCTGATGTTATATGGCCGATGTCCATGTTAATTTACTACCCTATTTGCTTGGTTGGTAAACCTACCCGACGCCGAGGGGACGCTCTCTTCACCTTGTTGGACAAAACAAAAAAGCCAGCAGATCAGGTTCTTCAACCTGATCTGCTGGCAGGGATTGGCTATTTGTTTATAGCCTGATCCAACCTACTCCAGCCATTTTTTATGAATGTCCGCAAACTTGCCTTGCAGCTTCATTTCGTCGATCCACATTTCCAGATAGCTTGCATATTCAAAGTCGCCGCGAGGGATCATGTAGCCTTTTTCGCTGTTCGTGAACGGCTTGTCCGTCAAAGCGGCATACAGTCTGGAATCCGCCTTCGCATACGTGATCGCTTCGATTGTATCGGTGATCATCACGTCATACGTACCGTCTGCTACCAAATGCGGGATATCCAGGTTGTTCGGAACAACCGTCACATTCGCTTTGGTCAAGTGCTCGCGCACGAATACTTCGTTCGTTCCGCCCGGATTCACGCCGATGCGTACGGAAGGTTTATTGATATCTTCAACCGTCAGGTATTTGTCTTTGTCTTCTGCACGGATCAATGGAGCTTTACCGAAGGAAATGTACCCTTGGGATACATAAGCGGTTTTTTGTCTAGCCGTGTTGCGGGTAACGCCGCCCACTGCGATGTCGAACTTATCAGCCTGCAAGTCCTTCATCATGTTGGACCAAGTCGTGTTGACGTAGCGTACTTCGACGCCAAGGTCTTTACCGAGCTCTTCCATGGCGTCAACGTCATAACCTTCATACTCTTTTGTAGCAGGATTCAAATATGTAAACGGTTTGTAATCCCCTGTCATACCAACCCGGATGTAGCCTCTTTCGATAATTTCGTCAAGCTGGGAAGCCGCCTGCTTCTTCAGTTGACCAGGTGCATTGGTTGAAGCCGATTTTGCCGATACTTCAGGCGATGTGAGGACCTCGTTTGCCGCAAAGCCCGTTGCTACCAATGATAAGCTGACTACCCCTGCCAATAATACCTTTTTCCAATTTTTAGCCATGATTTCGTTTCCTCCAGTTTTCTTCTAGTTGTACTTCCTGATGCCCCTTGGTTGGCAGTGGCATCGATCTGCCTTGAACACGTTGAACCTCTTCTTGCCTGTACTTCCTCTGACTTACTGCCTTGCACGCTTGCGATTCGAACCGTTTTCCTTCCAGGCATCCCCCCTCTCAAGTACCCTTACGCGCGGTCCGTAAGATCCAGGGAATGCTAGAGACTGAATTTGCCGAGCTCTTTGCTAAGCTCCTGAGCGACCGTCTCCAGTTGTTTAACGGAATTTGAAATTTCCTTAATCGTTGCAATCTGATCTTCCACGGCAGCCGTCACGTTCTGTGCGTCATTGGAAGTCAGATCCGCAATGGACTTCAGCTCTTCAACCGAAGCGCTGACCTGTTCCGATCCAGCGGACATTTCTTCGGATGCCGCCGATACTTCCAAAATGTGATCCGCCACGTTGCGGGTCGCATTCAGAATGTTATCGAATTTCTCTCGCACATCTTCAATCAATGCAATGCCTTCCTGTACATCCTTACGGCTGACGTCCATGACCTGTACGGCGTTGATCGTGTCCTCGCGTATTTCCGTAATCAGCTTCGCGATCTGATCGGTTGAAACCTCCGACTGTCCCGCCAACTTCTTGACTTCTTCAGCCACGACCGCAAAGCCTCGTCCATGCTCGCCCGCTCTGGCAGCCTCGATGGAAGCGTTCAGGGACAGCAGTCGAATCCGGGAGGTGACTTCCGTGATAAAGCTCAAAATTTGCTCGATTTCCGAGGAACGCTCATTCAAACGCTCGATCGCCGTGCCGACTTTGGATGTACCCTCGCCGATGTTGCCGATCTGTTTCACGGCTTGCTCAACGACAACCGATCCGGTCTCCGCTTGGCTGGCAGCTTCCTGCGCGGCTTCGGACACCATGGAAGACGTCTCGGCGATTTTGACGATCCCGCTGGCCATGTCGCTCATGGACGTCGCGATTTCGTTGGAGCTTGAGGCGTGGGCGTGCGCACCGCTGGCAATCTGGCGAATGGAAGATCCGATTCGGTCCACGCTGTCCATGGCCGTATCCACCCCGCTCGAGACGGTTTCCGTAACTGACATGACCTGGCGGGAGGAATCGTTCACGCCGAGAACCAGATGCTTCAAATGCGATACCGTCTGGTTGAAATCGCTGGAAAGAACGGCAACCTCATCCTTGCCGCTAACCTGAATGGTCTTGGTCAAATCACCCGCCGCGACTTCCTTCACAGCCGTGTTGAGCCTGCGGATCGGCCGGACGATCTGGGCCGTGAACCAAATTGCTGCACCCGCGGAAACGATCAGGGCCGCAACCGAGATAATGACTAACGTAAACGACATCTCCTTGATCGGGGCATTCAGCTCATGGGTCGGTGCCGTCACGAAGACCCCCCAGTTCAAGTTGGACGGTGCATAGGCCGCCGAGTATTCAACATTATCCAGCACATAGTCGAATCCTCCAAGCTCGCCTTGACGTACCTTATCAAAAGCTTGCGATAATTCCGTGTTTTCCACATCTTCGACTTTCTTCTGAAGGACGAATTCCTCGGTCGGATGCCACATAAACGTTCCCGCTTTGCTTAGAAGAAAGGCATATCCGGTGTCTCCGAACGTTTGGGACGATACTGTTTTCTGAACCTCGTTAATCGGAAGGGTGGAGCCCATGTAACCGTACTGTTTTCCATCCCTCATCAGCGGAATGATCATCGTAACGATGTTGTTGCCCGTCCGCTTGGAAAGCACCGGCTCCGACACGACCAGCTTGCCTTCGCCCTTCCCGGCTTCCTGATAATGGACGCGATCGGACACGTCGGTCACCTCGCCCAGAAAGTTAATGACGTTCTTCCCCGTCAAATCGTACGAGAAGAAGAAGGTCTCAAATTCCTTGTTCGCTTCCTGCGCAGCCTGAATCAACTGCAGATCTTGCTCTTTGTTCCCCGTAATGAATTTCCCGATGCTTTCTACCTTGGCAATCTCCACATCAAGAAATTGGTCGATCTGAAGCGCCAGCTTCTCTGCCCGAAGCTGTGCTTCCTTGTCCAAGCTCTCCTGCAGCAAGTCAGATGACCGACTGTAAGTTATAGCAAAAACAGATCCAAGACTGACTAGCAAGAGCAAACAAATCATTGTAATCATCTTTTGCTTAAGACTCTTTAGCATGCTGTAAATCCTCCCCCAATAAGTAGCGCTTTGGTCCTATCCGATCATTCGTCCAAAATTTTTGCAAGTGCTCTTTTTTCTGTAAGGACTTTCTCTCTACATACAAAAACGAACAGGCAATGTCGAAAAATGTTGGTGTAAAATGGGAGATAAGACTCCGCTTTATAAGTTATCGGTAGCATTTGTCCAATTTTTGAGAGTTTGGCGAAACTTTTTACATAATTCGACTTTTAGGTCGTGTATGTGCAAATAGATGAATAATGGTTCTAAATCCCTAATTAAATGAAGAAAACGCATATATCTTTAGACCTTGTTGGAATCAGCATCGGCTGCACCACCCTCAGTCTTGGGGGCGGCTGGCCGCCTTTCGGAAGGCCAGGCGGAATAAAAACACAGCTGCATAAAAGCCAAAAAGGCTGCCCCATTGAAGCAGAAGGATCTGCTTGAGGGACAGCCTTATTTCATTCGTCGACCCTTAACCTGCCCTAATGGACAAATAAAGATCTTTGTTCGTTGTAAGCATGGAGCAGCGTGTAGCGGCTGTATCGAACCTTATGGGCTTCAGCCAGGCTCCGTTCCAGCAACTCATCGCCGATCGGAAGCTCCCACACCCCGGCCGGTCCGCCTACCATGCGCATCAGATCGCCCAGCACTTCCGGCTCCGGGAGATGCGTAATATGCGACCGAATGTCGTTCCACTGCAGCGCCAATCGCCGTTTTATATCTTCCGCACCCGGGGAGGAGCCTCCGTTCAGCTCAATCCCCTGCTCTCCGATACGATGATACAGCTTCGAGATTTCCACGCAAGCGGCGCCTACCTTGGCACCGTGCAGCAGCTGTTTCCTCCCTAGACGGATAAACTCCATCTCCCAATAATGGGACAGGTGATGCTCCGAACCCGAAGCCGGATGGGATTGACCGAACAGCAGCATCGCCAGGCCGGATTCGACGAGCGCCCCCATCAAGATGCGTACGCCCTCCTCGCTCCGCTTCGCAATCTGTTCCACCGCGTTCACGCACTGGCTGAGCGCGGATTTGGTCATATCCGCCGAAATTTGCAAATAGGGCTCGTCGGCCACCAAACTCCCGAACTTCCAGTCGAACAGCGATGTGTACTTGCCCAGCATATCCCCGAATCCGGCGGCGGTTAACTGGGAGGGAGCAGCCATGAGAATATCGACGTCCGCGAATATCGCGCTCGGTCCGATGGCAGGAATCGTTATCTTCTCGCCCCGTATAATGACCGGCGCTCCTTTGGAATTAAATCCATCCACCGATGCGGCCGTAGGCAAGGAGATGAACGGAACGCCCGCGGTATAGGCGGCGTAACGGCTAATATCGTGAATCGTCCCTCCGCCTACCGCCAGCACCGCCTTCGCCCCGCTATGCTGGATATCCAATATGACCTGGATCAGGGATACTTCATCCGCAATGACATCTCCCTTCCGGTCCGGAAGCAGCCGGGTGACCTGGACCCCGATCGAGGATTTCGCTAGCAGATTCGAAAGCCTCTGGCCCGCTTGGTCATAGGTATTGCCGTCCACGACCATGACCACCGAGGTCCACCGTTTCGTCTCAAGGTAGCCCGCCACCTCGTCTAACGCTCCGTGCTGGATCTGAACCAACTCTACTTCGTCCAGATTCGCAAGCTGATGGGCCGGTAAATCTGCGGCTAGACTCCGGACATTCGATAAAATGGAGGTCATATCCGCGTACCCATCTTTCCGGTTACCGTCATCGCCGGCAGCGGATCATTGCAGGTCATGCCGGTAACCCCGCATTCCAGCGAATACCGGACGCCCTGCTCATCGTCCGGGCAATAGCTCCAGACCAGCAGCCCCTGTGCCTGGAACCGGGCAACGAGTTCGGGCGTAAGCAGTGACATCTCCACGCCGATCCCCCACATTTTGGCGTAGGTGCCATCCTCCCCGAAGTCAAAGCCGGACATTTTCTCGCCCGGAAACCCCTGAGTCTTCTGGCCATGCGTTTCATGGATATAGGTCAGAACCTGAGCATCGAAGCAGGTGAATACGCAGCGCGGCAGGTACCCATACCGGTTCAGTATGTCAATCGCCAGGTCGGCGGCCTCTTGGGCATCGGGACTGGGCTTAATCTCCACGTTGCATAGAACCTCCGGATATTCCCGAAGCAGTTCGCAAAGCTCCTCAAGCGTCGGGATCTTCAAGCCTTCGAATTCCCGGGCAAACCAGCTGCCCGCATCCAAAGCCTTCAGCTCCGCAAGCGTGTAGTCCCTTACCTCGCCGGCACCATTGGTCGTACGCTGAACCGTTGCATCATGGATAACCACAATCTCCTTATCCTTTGTCAGCCGAAGATCAAACTCCAGCATGTCAACGCCTAACTCCAGTGCCTTGCGAAAGGCCAGCAGCGTATTTTCCGGATAAGCCGATTTATACCCGCGATGTGCAGCCACCATCATAGAGGATGGCTCCCGTAGTCGTTCGATCATATGTCCTGCCACTCCTTTACCTGTTGTTATTGGGCCAGAATCCGTTCCGTCTCTTTCTTGAAGGTATCCAGCGTCGCCGGGATATCCTTGCTGTCGTACATGATCGCTTCCATGGCGGAGAAGAACTCATGCATAATCTCAGGCCATGCCACATCCTTGTTGGTATCCGTAGCGAATTCCAGCTGATCATAGGCGACTTTGCGGTTCGGTTCTTTGGCCCACAGCTCTTGGATCTTCTCCGACTCCACCATCTTCTTCGTGAAAGGCAGGTAACCGGATTGCAAAATAAATTCAAGAGCGCCTTCCTCTTCCATCTCCATCCACCGGATGAACTCCCATGCCGCTTCCTTGTTCTTGGAAGAAGACAGCATCGTCACGTTCGCGCCTCCGGTCGGGTTCGCATACACTTCGTCCTTAGGCAGGAATGCCGTCACGTAATCGAAATCCACCGCGCTGGACAATCCACCGATCGATCCCGTGGATTGGTACATCATCCCGACTTTGCCTTCCACAAACATGCTGTTTACGATGTTGCCGGAATCCTGAGCGGGCGGATAATACAAAGCGCCCGTGCTTTGCAGGTCTTTCAGGTAAGTGAACATTTTGGCACCGGCGCCGTTATCCGAAAAGCCGATCGACGTATTGTCGTCATTGAAGAACGTGCCGCCGGCTTGCGAAATCATGGCAATCGGATACCAAGTGTCGTAGGGCATCGTGACGCCGTATCGCTTATACTCGCTGCCTTCCTTGACCACCAGCGCGTTCGCGACCTCCTTCATTTTCTCCCATGTCGTCGGGATTTGAAGCCCGAGCTCATCCAGCAAGGTTTTGTTCACGTGCAGGATCGGGGTGGAACGATTCAGCGGCAGCGACACCAATTGATCATTGAAGGTGGAGTGTCCCATTAAACCGGCAGTGAAGTCGTCTGCGCTGATGCCGGAGCCTTCAAGAAAAGGCGTCAGATCCTCAAGGACCTCCGAATCCGCGAACATCTGGATGTAGGCTCGCTCGAGCATGCTGACATCCGGGCCGGTGCCGGATGCAATCGCCTGCTGCAGCTTGGTTACCGTTTCGTCGTAGCTGCCTTGGAAGGTGCCAACGACTTCGATATCCTCATGGGATGCATTAAAGCGCTGAATGAGCGCATCCATGTATTCCCCGTTCTTGCCTCCCAGCGAGTGCCAGAACTGCACCGTGGTTTTCCCCTTGTCTCCGGACGGGGCTTCGGTTCCCCCGCTTCCCGGCGCTTCGCCGAGCTCAGCCGAACCTCCTCCACCGCATGCGGCAAGCAAACTGAACAGCAGGATGACGGATAGGCGTGTATACCACTTGGATTTCATGTGATTCATTCCTCCATTAATTATTCGATTATGAATGGCTGAAACCTGTCATTTCCTGTAATTATTTAATGCCTGAATACACAAAAGCCTTCACGATGTGCTTCGAACAGAACAAATATACAAGCAGGATGGGCACTACCAGAATCACGTTGCCGGCCATGATGATATGCCAATTGCTGATGCCCTCGGTCTCCCGCAGCATGGCGATCCCCAAGGTCAGCGGCCGGACGGCTGCCGAATCGGTCATGACAAGCGGCCAGAAATAGTCGTTCCAGTGACTGACGAAGCTGAACAGCGCAATGGTGGCGAGTGCCGGCTTCGACATGGGAATCATGATCTTCCGGATGATTTTGAACTCGCTGGCGTTATCCAGGCGGGCCGCTTCGATGATTTCCTCCGGAATCTGCATGAAGTATTGCCGCAGCAGGAAGATGCCGAAGGCATTCGACACGAACGGAATGATCTGCGGGAGCAAGGTTTTGACCAATCCCCAATCCGCCATCATCAGATAAACCGGAATGAACGTAACCTGTCCCGGGATCATGAAGGCCAGGAGGATCATGCCGAACAGCAGCGTTTTTCCCCGGAATTTATACTTGGCAAAAGCATACGCGGCCGGAATCATGATCAGGAACTGCAGTACGATGATGGAGCCGGTGACAACAACCGAGTTCCTGAAATAGGTCAGGAATGGCCCCGCATTCATCGCTTCCGCGAAATTCCCCCACTGCGGCGAAGCCGGAATCCACGTCGGCGGAAACGTCATCGTCTCCCGGAATGTCTGGAGCGATGTGGAGATCATCCACAGAAACGGAAAGATGAAGATCATGAGCACTGCAGCCTTCAGCAAATAGCCCAGCGCCGTCCATACGATTTTTAAGTCAAAGGTCTTCAAACCGTGCCTCCTTTCTTCGTGGCCTAAGCCTTATCGCCTTATTGATAGTGGACCTTCTTGGATAACAGCCGGAAATAGATGAACGTGAGCAATCCGATAATGGCCATGAGCACAACGCCTGTCGCGGCCGAATAACCGATATTGGTCGTTCGGAATCCATATATGTAATACACAAGCGTCGTCGTTGCATTGTTCGGTCCTCCGCCTGTCATCACCTGAACGGTATCGAATACCTTGAAGGAGCCGATCGTCATGATGATGAGAATAAAAAACAGCTGCGGCGAAATCATCGGCAGTGTGATTTTGTAAAACACTTTGAACTTGCTTGCATTATCCAGCGCGGCCGCTTCATAAATGCTCGGCGATATGCTCTGCAAGGCTGCCACGATAATCAGGGTGTAATAGCCAATGGCCTGCCAGACCGACACGATAATGACCGATATCAACGCGGTCTTGGAGCTTTGAAGCCATGCCGACGGCGGGAGTCCAACCAGCTTGAGCAGATAATTGAGCAGTCCTTGATTCGGCTCCATCAGCCACAGCCAGACCAGCGAGATCGATACGATGGATACAACGTGCGGCGTGAAAATCCCGGCCTGGACGACCGAATTGAAACGGCCTTTCTTGTTCAGCCATACGGCGATCAGCAGGGACAGCAGCATGGTCAAAATGACGACCCCGGCCGTATAGACGGAGGTGTTCCAGAGTGCTTTGTAGAAATCCCCGCGCCCCAGAATCTGCGTGAAATTGTCCAATCCGACAAATTTGCTCTTGTCTTTGTTCATCAGGTTGTATTTGAACAAGCTTAAGTAAATCAAATAACCTACCGGATACATCACGAACAGCAGGATACCCGCCATGGCTGGCGCGATCAGCACATAGGGCCTGATCCCTTCCCAGATCCTCCTCTTATCCATAGGCCAGCCCTCTCAGCCGCTCCATGAATTCCCTGTGGCGGTTGTCCTTCTCGTCCACCCGGTTCTCATCCGGACCGAAGAAAAACAATTGGTCGGCCGGCACGCCGAGACAGACTTGCTGATCGACGTGGTATCTGTCATCCGGACATTTCACCATGAATGCATGACCATCGGTCGTCTTCACCTGATAAATCGTCTCGGAGCCCAGCATTTCCCGCGTGATGACCTCGCCCTTGGCCGTGTAGTGAAACGATTCCGGCTCCGTGCCGATCACAACGCTTTCCGGACGGAACCCGAACGTCGCGCGATCGTCTCCCAGCGGCGCAATGTTCATGGGAGGAACCCCGATAAACTGGGCCGCAAACAGATTGCTGGGCTTGCGGTACACTACCTCGGGCGGCGCCTCCTGCTGAATGACCCCTTTGTTCATCAGCACGATGGTATCCGCCATCGACATGGCCTCGATTTGGTCATGGGTCACGTAAACAAAGGTCGTCCCGAGCTTCTTGTGCAGCTCGATCAGCTCGATCCGCATCTGAACCCTCAGCTTGGCGTCCAGATTGGACAACGGTTCATCCATCAGGAAGACGGACGGATCCTTAACCATGGCCCGGGCTAAAGCCACCCGCTGCCGTTGTCCGCCGGACAAGGTGGAGGGCTTGCGGTCTAAATAATCGTTCAGGCCCACGGTTGCCCCTATGGTTTCCACCAGGCGCTTGCGCTCGGCTTTGGGAACCTTATTGTTCACGAGGCCGAATTCGATATTCTCGCGGACCGACATCGTCGGGTAAATGGCGTAGTTCTGAAACACCATGGCCACGCCGCGCTTCCCCGGTGCAATGCGCGTGACATCCTTGCCGTCGATCAGAACGGAACCGGAGGTTTGAGGGTCTATGCCCGCGATCATCCTTAGGAGCGTTGTTTTCCCGCACCCTGACGGGCCGACCAGCACGGTGAATTTTCCGTCCTCGATGGTAAGATCCAAGTCCTCTATGACGGTTTGACGATCAAACGACTTGCTCACTTTCACAAATTCAATGGATGCCAAGAGCGATCCCCCTCACCAATGTGTAATGATGTTGTTGCTGTCATGACAAGCAAAAAAATGAACGTTTCCATAACATGAAATCCCTTACATGCACCTGATAATAAGTACGCATCAAATGCACATGTAATGATCATTTTTGTTCATTTTTATTTAATTCGATTGTAGATCTGCAATATTAGGAGAGTGTTAGGCCTTCGTACGGATTGTGTAAATTCGCTTCGCAGCAAGGGATTTAACATGGCATTAACATAACGGGAGTACACTAGATAGATATGGAGCCCATAAGCATAAAAAAGCAAAAGTGCGCATTGTATGTACAAACGCACTCTGCTGCTCATTGTCCAATTAGGAAGGGAGAAATTATCGATTGCTGGCACACGAACGAAAGAAAAGGATCATTGATTACGTAAGGCAGTACCGTACGGCAACGGTTGCCGCCCTGGCATCCGAATTCGGCGTCCACACGGCCACCATTCGCCGCGATCTGGCGGAGATTGAGCAGGAAGGCGCTTTGAAGCGCACGCATGGCGGAGTCATCATGGAGCAATGGACGCATAACGAGCCATCCTTTAATGAACGGACCAACTTTCATCGGGACGAAAAAATACGCATCGGCCAGCTCGCGGCTTCACTCGTGGAAGACGGGGAAAATATCATCATCGATTCGGGGACAACCACCCTTCATATTGCTACGCATCTTGTTCACCGCTCGGACATTACCGTCATAACCAACGATATGAACGTTGCCGTCGAACTTCGCGATGCTCCGGGCATCAAAGTCATCCTGACCGGCGGGGAGCTGTACCCCTCGAGCTATATGCTAAACGGCATGTTTACCGACCATGTGCTGAAATCCCTGCATGTGGAGAAAGCGTTCATCGGCACCCCTGCCCTGCATCCCCAGCATGGCCTCATGCACCCGGAGGCGCTGCTCGTCCCGGCCAAGCAGAACATGATCCAGGCCGCCGGCGAAATTGTCGTAGTCACCGACCACAGCAAGATCGGCAAGCTGTCCCTGCATACGGTCGCTCCCAACAGCGCCATTCATACACTCGTTACCGGCAGCGAGGCTTCCGACTCGGATGTCAAGCCTTTTCAGGAACGGGGCATCACCGTTTACAGGGTTTGAGACTAGCAAACTTTGCATACCTTTGCGGACCTGGCACCTTTGCATACCTTCGTACCTTTGCGTACCTTGGCTTTGCCTGAACATACTTCTTGCAGAAAGCACAAAAGGCACCCCGGGGGGTGCCTTTTTCAAGCTGCTGCTCGCCAGCAGCTTGCTTATTTATATTCCACTGCTATGTGTACCATCCATACTCGCTTTTTTCGCGATCCCCCCGCTTAGCCAAGGAGCAATAAGCAGAAATTCACGGAACGTCCATCAATACAATCGCCATGTCATCCAATATGTCCAAAAACTCAACGGTCGACAGCCAATCCAAGCATGCCCGGGACCACGCACCGTGCCCACAGGGAGCAGTGACCACGATGTACTTGTTCTTTGGTATAAGGACTTCCTAACGGACTCAGAAGACCTTATTTCATTGAAAACAACCCTTTTAGTAACTTTAGCGGACACAGCGGACCTTATTTGCTGTTTTAATCGGTAAATGCCCTCGTATTTCTCATAATAGCGGATCTGGGGTCCGGTACATTGTAAAAATCGGGTTATGATTTTGAATAACGGAACTAGGGTCCGTTATTGTTGACGAAAGTCATGAAATCATCGAATGAAGAACATCGACAGTCCGTGAACCCACAATATTTCTAAAGGTAATTCCAAGCCATCAGGGTCAATGCGCAGCCGACGGAGGCTATCTCTCTAGCTTATTAGAAGCTATCTCCTCTATACTTATTAATAAGAAGTAAAAAAAAGGAAATATACCACCACCCACTCTCTCATTCCCTCTATCCGCATAGCGGGTGGTTCTTTGTTTCGCGCGGTTCACGCACTCAACTGGCTAAAGCCTAAGAAAAATCCGGCAGTCATTAGACGCCGGATCCGGTCAAACGATCGATTTAAGGGATAACCTTCCAAACTTCGGCAGATCCAGGTGTTTCGCCTTGAGTCCACCATTTTGCTTCATAGTTCACGCCATTGTGGCTGACTTTGCTGCCGCCTAAATAAACGGCTGTTGCGCTCCATGCCGGATAGGTCGTGGAACTTCCGGATGTTGAAACCGTAAGCGGAGCCGATGCCGATGATTTACTGCCTGAGCTGCTGACGGCTACCACAGTGTACGTATAGGACGTTCCTGCGGTTAACCCCGTGTTGGTATAAGAGGTTGAAGTCGATGTACCCACAAGGGATCCGTTGCGGTAGATTTCATAACTGGAAGCCCCGGTGGAAGCTGTCCATGCCAAGGATACGCTGCTGCTTGTTTGGGATGGGGAAGTAAGTCCTGTCGGTGCAGGAACGCCTGGGTTCGGAGTTCCGCCACCGCCGAAGTCTACATCGATGACGTTATAGAAAGCGTTAGCCGTGTCAGCTACTTCCCATACCGCCAGAATGACATGGTAACCGGACTTGGCAGGAACGTTACATGTGGATGCATAGTTTGTCGGAGGTTTTACGCCGCCGTAGTTAATGGAGCAGAAAGGCGTCAGATCGAACGAAGCTCTGCTCAGCGGAGCATTTTGATTCCAGCCGTCTTTCGTAATGTAGTATTTCCAGCTTGCCGTTGCGTGGTTGGCCGTCAAATGCCATTGGAACGTCGTGGTTCCCGGGGAAATGCTTACTTTGCTCCAGCGAGTTGCGGACTGCTCATCGAGTTTAGGGAACGCGCCGCCTGCACTCGCGATTTTGCCATCAGCGGGACCTGCGTTCGGCCAGCCTTTAGGAGCTTCCAAGCTTTGCGGCTCATACACGATGGCGCCGCAATCGGTGTTTTGCCCCTGCTTACACAGAATGGCGCGGCTTCCTGGAGAATCGACATATCCGTGGGCAGAAGCTTTATCCGCAAATAATACCATGAACAAGGTCATCAACAACATCATGGAACCAGCAATGATCAAATTCTTGAGCCAAGCTTTGTTCGGCAAACTTAAAGTCATACAATTAATCCTCCTTTAATATAAAAGATAATAATAAAGCGTTTACACCACCTCCGGCTGTTCAGGCCACCTCCCCTTCTTTGATACAGTAGTTGCCCGCTTAACTTACTGATAACTTGACTGAACTTGGAAATCTTCCACAATCATTGTCCAAGCTTTACCAGTACTATCATTATTTTAAAGCATCTGGAAGCCGTATCCCATAACACTAATCAACGATTTGTTACACATTTCAATGAAATTGGATAAATATGTAACCTGAAATGTTATGAAATCACACGGAACTTGCAGAAAAAAATCGCAAAAAAAAAGCATGCCTCCCCTGAGGGAATCATGCTTTCATCCATGCATTTCGATCCGTTCAGACCGGCAGCAGCTCTATTCCACGCCGTCCCTAAAATGCTTCTTGTAATGTTTATCCCCTTTGTGCTCCAAATCCTCGATCGTAAGCTCCAGGGTATGAATAATCTGTTCCTTGACCTGATTCAACGTGTCAAAATACACGTTCTCCTCCGCTCCAACGATGCGTGTGCCACTAAGTGCCTGAACGGCCTGGTAAACCCGGTGCTGTTCGGCCAAATCGTCGACGGCCTGCAGCGTATGTTTCATCTGAAGGAACAGATCCTTATGATGCTGGGTGGTCAAACGTTTTTCAAGCTCTTCGATTCTGGCATTCATGGCAGCTCTCTCCTTCGCAATAAGATGCTTTCGATTATACTTCCTTGGAATACCCTTTTCCAATAAATTCTTCTTATATATATCACGGTTTCTTTACGGTGAAACAGGAAATTGACCACTGCTCAGCGAACTATGATAACGTTAACATTTTGCATAACTACATACACTGAGAATGACGAAATCGATCAAACATTTGGAGGTAACAATGGAAAACAACGGACTCGGAGGAAAGAGCATTATCCTCAGACTAGAAATGAATACGCAAGAGATCAAATTCGGTGAAGTTGCATCCGCCATATTTGAAGCCGGGGGAGACATGGTTGCCATCGACGTCATTCAAGCCAGCGGCCACATTACCGTACGCGATATTACCATTACGGTCACCGATAGCGTCGATATCGAAAAAATTACAAATACAGTAAAACATTTAAAAGGCGTTCGGCTCGTCAATGTTTCGGACCGCACCTTCCTGCTGCATCTCGGCGGCAAGATCGAAACCCAGCCCAAAATCCCCATCCAAAACCGCGATGACCTATCTCGCGTCTATACGCCTGATGTCGCCCGCGTATGCTCGGCCATTCAGGAGGATCCGAAAAAAGCCTACACGCTCACGATTAAAAGAAATACGGTGGCCGTTATTTCGGACGGAAGCGCCGTGCTCGGTTTGGGCAATATCGGCCCTTATGCGGCCATGCCGGTCATGGAAGGGAAGTCGATGCTCTTCAAACAGCTGGCCGGCGTAGACTCCTTCCCGATTTGCCTTGACACCCAGGACACGGAAGAGATTATAGCCTGCATCAAAGCGATGGCGCCGGCATTTGGCGGCATTAACCTGGAGGACATTTCCTCTCCGCGCTGCTTCGAGATTGAACAGAGACTGCGCGACGAGCTGGACATCCCCGTATTCCACGATGATCAGCACGGTACGGCGGTCGTTCTGTACGCGGCGCTGATCAATGCCCTGAAAATCGTCGGAAAATCCATCGATAACGTTCGGGTCGTTGTGTGCGGAATCGGGGCCGCCGGGGTGGCATGCAGTAAAATCCTTCTGTCAGCCGGCGTTAAGGACATTATTGGCGTCGACCGCGAAGGTGCGCTGGTTGCTGGAAAAGAATACAGTAATAGTATGTGGCAATGGTACGCTGAGCATACGAACCCGAACAAAGTCGAAGGTTCCCTGCGCCAAGTGATCCAAGGTGCCGACGTGTTCATCGGCCTTTCCGCAGGCGGCCTGCTTCGCCGCGAAGACGTACAAGCCATGGCTGATCAACCGATCGTATTCGCAATGGCCAACCCTACGCCGGAGATCAGACCCGAAGAGGTCGAAGATATTGTGGGCGTTATTGCGACCGGACGTTCGGATTACCCGAACCAGATCAATAACGTCCTCTGCTTCCCGGGTATTTTCCGGGCAGCCCTGGACTGTAGAGCAACCACGATTAATGAGGAAATGAAGCTGGCCGCAGCCGAAGCCATTGCATCCGCCGTATCGGACGAGGAACGCAACCCGTCGTATATCATTCCAAGCGTGTTCAACCAGAACGTCGTAAAGGCCATTCGTGAGCTTGTCGTGAAAGCAGCGGTCAAGACAGGGGTTGCCCGGAGAATTCCGCGTGAATAAGAATGCCCTCATTCGAAAGTTCAATAAACAAGCTCCTATATATGAGAGGAACACCAGGCAGCGCAGACTCGGAGAATGGAGACAGCGGCTGCTCTATGGAGTGGAGGGCAAAGTGCTCGAAGTAGCTGTCGGCGCCGGCGCCAACTTCCCCTTCTATCATCCTGATAAGGTGGACGTAACGGCCGTCGATTTCAGTCCCGAGATGTTAACCCGGGCGCGCCAAATGGCATCCGAGCTTGGCATTCGGGCCACTTTCCTGGAACGGGACATCGAGACCCTGGAGCTGCCGGAACGTTCTTACGACTCCGTGGTTTCCACCTTGTCGCTATGCGGCTATGAAGATCCGGTAAAGGCTCTGAACAACATCAACCGCTGGGCCAAACCTGGCGGCCGCATTTATTTGCTGGAGCACGGCATGAGCACGAACCGGCTGCTCGGCGCCGTGCAGCATCTCGTCAACCCTGCGGCACGGCGGATATCCGGGTGTCATTATAACCGGGACATGATCGATATCGTGAATGCCTCGGAACTGAACATCGTCAAGACGGAACGCTATTGGAACGGCATCATCCATCTGATCTGGGCCCAAGCAACCTGACCGTTCATACATACATTCATTGTGGACCTGGCGGCATAATTTTAACATGAGCTCTTAATCATGGATATGGAGGAACTTATTATGTTGAACACAAGGCCTAATGCTAACGAATATTTGCCCCTCGGCGAAAAATACGTGTCGCTTGTCCCTGAAGGCTATATTGCCGAGATCTTGCAGCGGCAGCATGACGAGACGTTACGATCGCTGAGCGATCTGACGGAAGAACAAGCTAATTTCCGCTATGCGGAAGGAAAATGGAGTCTCAAGCAGGTGGTCGGCCATATCGCCGATGTAGAGCGTTTATGGAGCTACCGCATTCTCTACATTGCGCGCGGGGATGCCCGTGAATTCTCGGGTTACGACCGGGAGATTTTTGTGCAGAATTCTCCGTTCGGCCAGCTTCCGCTACGGGAAGCCCTTAAGGATTATGCTGCCGTCAGGCAGTCTACCATTACGCTGGTTGGAAGCTTGACGGAGGAAGCGCTGCTGCGTCAGGGCACGTTCAATAATTACCCGCTCTCCGCCCGGGCGGCCGCCTATGTCATTGCAGGCCATGAGCTTCATCATATGAATATTTTGCGGAATAAATATTTAGCGTAATTGATGAAAGCTGCTTAGCGGCATGGTCTAGTATTACGTATTCTTAACCAAAAAGGGGGCCCCAAAAGATCTTAGATCTGACGGGAACCTCTTTTTCGGTTATGAGACGCTCCTTGTACGAATCGTTCCTCCCATCGCTGTTGCCCCCAATTTTCTCGGAATGGTTCAAAGCATGGAAGAAATTCGGGGACAAATGCAAAGGTTGGCAGCCAAGCTGGCTTAACTCCAATTCCATACCTCGGATGCGGCCCAAACGAAATCCCCAGAATTCCGACTCCGCCTTCAGCTTCTCCAGCTCCCGCACAGGTCCCGTGACGGTAGCCCCATAAACTTGAACTCCATTTTTCTTCAAGTAGGCCAGCCGTTGTTTGTCATCATCCACGCCGTTATATTTGATATTGTTGGTCATCCATTCAACGTCGGCGATCAGCTGCTGCACATCGTCCGATACTCCTGCCTCCAATGAGAAAAAAGTATGCCATGCAGAAAGGAAATGGTTATCGTCAAACATAATCCTGGGCCTCAATGTAAGATGGGGGATCGTGTGACCAGCGCCGCTAGAGCTATAAGTACCCAGTTTGATTTCCCTCAGTTCACCCGCATAAACAGCCATATTAGTCGCTCTAACATCATAATCCGACAGGAGCTCCAAAACCTGCTCCGGTGACTTCAACGTACGAAGCGAGAAGAATATTTCAGCTACGTTGCCGTCTTCCAGTTTCTCTAACTGGTTCATTGCACCATTCGGATGAGAGGAGTCAGTAATCTTCCCACCATCCAGAAGCGCAGAATGCAGAACATAAGGGTCCCTTTCTTCGCGGTTCAGGTAAGGCCCCTGTTCTTCAACGGAATAGGTCAGTTCTCCCCATAACCTCTTCTTCGCGTGAAGCTCTCCGACAATCAACTGCCATTCCCCCACATCCTTATACACTTTCAGCGTTTTCTTCTGGGTGAGGAAGGGCGTCACTTCTACCGAAGACAAGCCGCGTTTATCTACCATAAGTCCACTCTCATGCAATTCAACCGTCGTCATGACAGACCTTATAAATTTATCGTTCAGGCCATTTTTTTCATAATAAATTTGGACGGCTATATAATACATGACATAAGTAAGAAACACGGCCAACGCAGCTAATAAAGCATTTAAGAGCAGCGTTGCCCTTGTCCGCCAGGTCATCCGATTAACATGCAGCATTCGTATCTTCTCCCCCTTCTCACTTAGACAACGGTTTGATTTCGCAAAGGTTACGGTAACATAAAAAATCGCTACAGCAGCTAGAACAACAGCTACCGTAGCGATTCCGTCCTCGTTATTCGATTATGGCGCTTTCGTGGTTGGGCTGTTATGTCCATCCCAGCACTCCACATCCTGAAGCCCCTTGATGCTGTCTTTAGTGAAGACCGGATCGAGGCCTGCCCGCTTCTGCTTCAAGTAGTCATTCAGCGCGGCAAAGGCCGTTCGGGATAGCAGCGCGATGGCGATGAGATTCACGATTACCATCAAGCCCATGAAGAGGTCGGCCAAATCCCACACCAGCTTCACGCTGGTTACGGAGCCGAAGATGACCATGGCCAGCACGGAAACCCGATAGATCCATACCCAAACCCGATTCGACTTCAAAAATTCGATGTTGGTTTCCCCGTAGTAATAGTTACCTATCAAGGTACTGAACGCAAACAGGAAAATCATGACCGCCAGGAAGTCGGATGCCCACGCGCCCATCTCCATGGCCAGGGCAGCCTGCGTCAGGGCGATTCCATCAAGTCCGGTCTGCTGGTATGCGCCGGTAAACAGAATAATGAATGCCGTGCTTGTACATATGACCAGCGTATCGATCAGGACGCCCAGCGCCTGAACCAGTCCCTGCTTCGCCGGATGGCTAGTCGTTGCGGTCGCCGCTGCGTTCGGTGCGCTCCCCATGCCGGCTTCGTTGGAGAACAAGCCTCTTTTGATCCCGTTCATGAGGGCAGCACCGATCGATCCGCCGACCACCTGCTCATACCCGAACGCGCTTTTGACGATTAGCGCAAAAACCTCCGGCAGCTTGGTGATGTTCGCCAATACGATAAACAACGCGGCACCGACATACAGCACAGCCAGAATCACGACGATCAACTCCGACATTTTGGCAATTCGCTTCACTCCCCCAAAGATGATGGCCGCAAACACAACCGCCATGATGATTCCGAGGGTTAAACGATCCGTGCCCAAGGAATTCTGGAAAGCAATCGTAATCGTGTTGGATTGAACCGCGTTAAACACAAGACCAAAGGACAAGGTGATCAGGATCGCAAACAGCACGCCCATCCACCGCTTTTTTAAACCTTGCTGCATGTAATAGGCGGGACCTCCGCGGAATCCGTCCGCTCCATCCTTTACCTTATAAATCTGCGCCAATGTGCTCTCAATAAAGCTGGAGGCCGATCCGATGATCGCAATGATCCACATCCAAAATACGGCCCCCGGCCCCCCAAGCGAGATAGCCAGGGCAACGCCGGTAATGTTCCCGGTCCCGACGCGGGCCGCCATGCTGATGGCAAACGCCTGAAACGGGGAAATGCTCCCCTTCGTTTTGCTCTTGGGTTCGCGGATGACCCGAAACATCTCGCCGATCAGGCGAAACTGCATGAACCTAGTCCCCACTGTAAAATACAGGCCAAACGCTATCAGCAATACGATAAGCAGTTTAGACCATAGAAAATCGTTAAAGATCGTAACGACCTGCTGTACAATTTGATCCATTCTCTACCCTCACTATATATATGTCATCACCCATGGTGTAGGTTTGTGAAAAATAGCCCATGCTACATCTAACCATTACTCCCCCCGTGGAGACAAGAGGTTAATTGTGGAAGAGGGGGGCAGGGTGAACAGATCCAGGTCCTTCAAGGGATCCCTAATAAAAAAGACCCTCTCATCCGCGGGTTTAGCGGAGGGAAAGGGTCTTGTCGGTATGATAAGGCTGCTTGCCTCAGCTTGCTTACAATGATGCAGGATTCGTGCCCGTGTAAATCAGAATCGCATCGCGGAGGAACTTGGCGGTTCCAGGCTGCTTCTCGTCATAATGGGCGGTAAACCGCTCATCGTCAACATACATCTGGGCAAGGCCGGCATGGGCTTCTTTGCTGTAATCATTCCAATAATAGGTGAGCCAACGCTTGTGAAGATCGGCCGCCTTCTGGGCGAGCTCGCCGGCAGGATCGCCCTGCTTAAACGCTTCGGCCAGCGTTTCGTACAGCTCCTCCGCAAGACGCGTTACTTCATCATGCTGCGCTTGCGTCATATTTTTCAGCTTGGCATTGGATTGATTTACAGTTTCGTCGCCATACTTCTCGCGAATTTCCTTACCGTATTTCTTCTCATTATCATCGATCAGCTTTTGCTTGAATCCTTCGAATTTCTCTTGGTCACTCATCGTTTTTCTCCCTTCGGCGGAGGCTATCGTGTTCTCCACATTGGTAATCAGCAAATCCAGTTGCCTTCTCTTGTCTAGGAGCTGCGCATGGTGTTCCTGGAGCGCCTTGGTCCGATTGAAGGATGGTGAGGTCATAATCTCTTTGATCCCGTCCAATTGCAGCCCAAGCTCCCGGTAAAACAAGATCTGCTGCAATCGGTCAACCTCCTCCTGCCCGTAAATCCGATACCCCGACGAGTTGATTCTGGCCGGCTTCAGAATCCCGATCTCGTCATAATAACGGAGGGTTCGCGTGCTTATTCCCGCCAACTTCCCAAGCTTCTGCACCGTGTATTCCATGGTTTCACCTCCTGACAAACTCAATGTACACCTTTACGTAACGTTAAGGTCAACACTTTGTGAGAAAATAATGATGAATTTCTTATATATAAAATAAGAAACTGAATGTATTCTTAATAGAATACCATCCAGTCTCTTCAGCAATCCAATCTCGATTCAATCGTTATTCCGTATCCTCATCCGTTTCTCCCGCAGCCGCAGCCGACTTATCAGCGTCCGCATGCTTCTCGTTCACCCATTGCTTCAAGGGCTCAGTCATTTGATCTTTCAGCTTCTGAATCAGTTGATCCTCCGTCACTCCCTTCGCCGCCGCGATCTCAGCCAACGATTGTCCTTCTTCCATTCCGGCCTTCAGCTCGTCCTCCGACACTCCGAGCAATGCCGCGATTTCCTCCGGATTGCCGAATTTGCCGAACCCTCGTCCTCCTTTGCCATGACCTTTCCCCAAACCGGCGTCGCTGCTCTCTACGATTTGGGTAAGACGATCGCTCAGACCTTCTTTCCACTCGGCTGCTTCAGCTTTCGTAATGCCGCCCTCGCTCAGACGCTCATCGATCTTGGCGGTTTCCAGCTCCATCAGCTTCTGAAGAAACGCGGATTTGACCATTCCCTTGCCTTCGGCAATTTCGGCAAACGTGTTGCCCGCTTCAAGCGCCGTCCGGATTTCAGCCTCCGTCAGCCCAAGGATTTCGGCCGTTTCCTTCACGATGCTGCCGCTCCGAGGTCCGCCCGCCTTATGCCCCATCCACTTCCCTTCCCGGTTCTTCGCTGCATCCGAAGCCGATGTGTCCGTTCCCGTCTGACCGCCCTGAGCTGCCGAGGCAACCGTATCCGTGCTCGCTGCGGCAAAGGTTTTGTTCTGAAGATACCCCGCTCCCCCCAGCACGATCGCTGCCGCCATACTGCTTACTAATACTTTTTTGCTTATCGGATTCATCGTCATCTCTCCTTCTAGGATCATGGTTTGTCTTGCTATTTGAAGTATAGAGACGGAATCTGAAAGCAATCTTAGGGGAAGGTTATGCCAGGCTTAGGCTAAGCTGAAGGTTTGCTGAATGTGGCGCTATGCCAATCGGCTTACGCACATCATGACGCTTTAGGTACATCCAGATGCTAATCGAAAATGGGTGCGGAAACTAAACAAGCGAAAGAAGACGGGACACGCCAAAAAACCGCGCACATCTGGATGGCGGGCGCGGTAGCAGCAGGTACTAGCGAAAAGACAACGTACGGGCGGAGGCCAGCTTGCGTACCGTAAGCCACAGGGACAAGAGGAGCAGCAGCTCGAATACGTTCGTGGCAGCCGAGCTTTCGATCGGGATCGGGATCGGAATGGCGCTCCCAGCAGCCATCAGCACCGTGCCGATGAACAGCAGCGGCGTCTTTTTTCTCCGCCATACGATAATGCCTGCCGTCAGCAGCGGAATCAAAATCAGGATTACCATGAGCGGCGGCCCCCCGGAGTCGAACGAAACGTAACGCAGCGCTCCGTACTCCATGGATGGCTGGAGCTTGAGCGGCAAGGTCTCCGTCACCATCTCGAGCACGATCAGCGCTGCGGTGAAAAGCCAGGCCCCCCATGCGGCGGCCGGCCTGCTGGCCCAAGGACTTCCGGCCTTGCGCATCAGGTCGAACGACACGAGCACAAGCAGCGGCGTGGCCAACGCATGCACCCAGAAACGCGCAACGTTAAGCCCCTCCAGCAGATCTCCTTCCCCCATGTATTTTCCGATGCCGATCACGCCAGTATCCCAGACCAATCCGGCCGTTACGATCAGCAGCAAGTACCGAAGCCCCGGTGACGCATCCCGCCTCATCAGCACGCACCCATACAGAAACAGCACGGCATATATAGCGGCCAAGCCCAAATACAGCACAGAATCCATGGTTGCATACCTCCTTTCATCCTAATTCCTCATGAGCGGATTTCGATCGCCTCGTATAGTACGTACTGATAGGTTTTATACCCGTTAGCCCGCCATCCTAACCTAAGTGTATGTATATGAAGCAGAGGCTGCAGAAGATGCCGCGATTATGTAATGGAGCCGCAAAAAGGAATGTCCGGCACGCGAAGCGAAAAAAAAACCGCCGGAGCCAGCTCTCCCGCGGTTTCTATCCTTATTTCCTGCTAAGTGGCTCTCTCGTCCGATCAGATCAAGGCTCCTGATTTTCCTTCTCCTCCGCTTCCGAAAGGGCCCGTTTGGCCAAATTCGTCAGCACGACATCATCCATCGGCGGATTATGAAGACCTGCCCGGACATCCCGGTACATACGCTCCAACGGGAGCTTCCGGGAGAGACTCAATCCCCCAACGATCCGCATGGCCTGATCGACAATCCGGACCGCCGCATTGGTCACGACGTACTTGGCAAGCCCAAGCTCGGGTTTGAGCGCGGCGCGGTTCTCCGCTTCCTTGTCCCAGCGGTCGGCAGTTTGGTACAGGTAACTGCGAGCCGTCAGCAGGTCAACTTCGATTTGGGCGATCTGCCTTTGGACATTCGGCAATTCGGCAATGGGCACCGTCAAGGAGTTCGGTTGATGACGACGGGCAAAATCGATGGCAAAATTTCGCGCGGCATAAGCAATCCCCATATAACATGCCGGGATATGGAGCAGAATGCCTTCCGTAGGCACGGGAAACTCAGGCTTCTCATAATCGGGCCCCCGAATGACTTCCGTGTCCGGCACGAATACGTCCTCCAGAATCACGTCATGGCTTCCCGTTGCCCGCATGCCCATCGTATTCCAGGTCTCTTCAACCTTGACCCCGGGCCCGCTGCGAACGAGGAACGCGCCGACCTTCTCGCTATGCTCGATTCCGGCCGTAACCACGAATTGCTTCAAGATCGGGCTTAACGTGCTGAAGGTTTTGCGTCCGGTGATGCGCCAGCCGCCCGACACCCGCCGTGCCGTCGTCTCCGGCCTTCCGCCCCGGCTGGGGCTCCCCGTCGCAGGCTCGCTCGCCAGTTCATTAATGACCGTGCCTTCTGCTACAACGTCTCTGCACAATCTCTCAAATAACGGCTCCGGCCAAGCCCCGGAAAGGCGCAGCTGCAGTATCTGCCCGATATGCCAGCCTACGGCCAGCGCCGTAGACCCGTCTCCTCGGGCGAGCCGTTCCTGGGCAAGCACCATTTCGTATACGGAGGCTTCTTCTCCTCCAAAGGCTGCCGGAACGGTCAGCTTCAGATAACCGGACTCCTTCAAATCATCAAAATTCTCGAACGGAAACGATCCCTCCAGATCGTGCTGAGGTGCTCTTTCCGCGAATATCGCTCCCAGCTTGTCGGCCCGGGCCGCGATCACCGCTTCGCGTTCATTACGTATGAATGGATCTGTGGAACCGAATCGATTCAAGTTCGTCCCCTCCTTGATAACCCTTGTATTCCGATGGATATATGCCTAAAATTGTAGCAACCCTGTTTTGGGGTGTCAATGAAAGGGCTCAGATACCGCTAGATCGCGTGCTCCGACAGAAATGAAGCGATCGCCTCGTTCACCTCGTCGGGGTTATCCAAATTCGTTGCGTGATGAGCGTTTCGGATGATTTTCAACTGCGCGTTCGCGATTTGTTCCTGCATGTATGCCTGCTGCCTTCGGATCATCGTGTCGCTTTCGCCTTGAAGCAGCAATACCGGACACTGGATTTTGTGCAGATCATGCGTGCTGTCCATTCGGGTCACCGCATCCCATATCCGAATCCAATCGGAATGAGCAATAGAGCCAAAAGCTTGCTCAATATAGGCTTGATTGCTCTTATTAAATTTGGATAACATCCTGCCTTGTATTTTTCCGGATAAAGACATCGGCATCAGATAACTTGTTAAGCGGTTTATCGGCACGAACATGCGCTCGAACCAATTAAACGCATTCGTGAATGGCGTGCCGATCAGTACCAGGGCCGCAACCTTCTCCGGATAGCGAACGGCAGTCTGCAGCGAAATATGACCGCCCAGGGACAGCCCGCAAAGCGTCGCTTGTTCAATGCCGAGTTCGCTTAGCAAATCCGCCAAATCCCTGCTGAAATCCTCCGAATCCACCTTGCCTTGCGGCAAGGAAGAGGAGCCATGCCCCCGGATATCCCACACCACGGTTTGATACCGACGGGAGAAGGCATCGACTTGAGGCCGCCACTGTTTATGATTCCAGGAAGCTCCGTGCGTAAACACCAGCGGCTTCCCTTCTCCCTTCACTTCATAATACAAATCGACTTCCCTTCCTTTGTAAAGCGGCATAGCCCTCCACCTCTCCATAATAAAATGGGCATTATTCCGTACCGCCTTGAACGAGCGAGGCGAATATGACCTGAAAGCACTCGTCAAACAGTTCGTCCAAGCTTCGGTCCGACTCTTTGATCCAGATCAGCATGGCGCCGCTGATCGCGGCTTGCAGCACCCGGCTGACCCGTGCCACGTCACATGGCACGATCTCTTTGTTCGTGATCGCCTGATCCAGCATCTTTCGGGTAAACTCATCAATCAGCTGCAGCCGGTACCGGGTCTTCTCCAGCAAATCCGGATCATTCGTCCCTTCCAGATAGAAGGAGGTATGGTTGGCCAATTCCACAGGATCCTTCATATGCGAGACGGCATCCCTGAACACCGTTTTAAGCGCCTCGATTCTGGATTGGCCGGACAAGTCCGCATCGTGGAAGGCTTGCTTGGTTAATTGAATGACATAATCGCTGTAGGCCAGGAGCAGATTCTTCTTAGATCCGAATCGCTTCATTAAGGCTGCCGGCGAGATGTTCATTTCATGCGTGATGTCGGTTAAGGCTAACTGGCCGTAGCCCTTTTTGCATAGTGCCCGGTAGACACCGTGGAAGATCCCCTCGTCTTGAAATTCGCGAGGTCTTACCATGCGCATTCCTCCCATCGTTAGTGAATGATCATTTACTAACTATTATTTCATAAACATTATTCCATGTAAATGTAATATTGGTCATGTTGATGCCGCTGGACATAACCAACGGCTTCCCTGGCAGCAAGATATTCATTTGACCATCTAAGTGATCGAAATTTCGCTATTTTGTTGATCGTGTGATAGAAATAGCCCAACTTCCTTATACTCTTGGGCGGAATTAACCTCTATACTGTCAGTAGAAGGAAACCATAATCTAGGAGGAGCTGAGCACATTGCGTACCAAATTCATTTACCAGGCACCTGCAAACGGTTATCCCGAATGGAATAATAATCCGAATATTTTTCAGTTGAACCGTCACAAAGCGCATGCTTACATGATGAATTTCCCGACGGAGTCCGAGGCGCTGAGCCTTGACCACGCCATGTCTCCCTGGTATCAGTCATTAAACGGGACCTGGAAATTCGCTTTCGCCAAAACGCCTGAAGAGCGCATTCAAAACTTCCACGAGGCCGATTACGATTCCGGGAGCTGGGCCGATCTTCCCGTCCCTTCCCATTGGCAGCTTCAAGGCTATGACTATCCTCAATATACGAACGTAAGATACCCCTGGGCCGAATCGGAGCCTGAATTGAAAGCCCCCTTCGCACCGACCCGATACAATCCCGTGGGCTCCTACATCCGTGAATTCACGGTACCTGAAGCATGGAAGGAACAGCCCGTTTATATTAGCTTCCAAGGTGTTGAATCCGCTTTCTATGTATGGGTGAACGGCGAGATGGTCGGGTATAGCGAGGATACGTTTACGCCGGCCGAGTTCGACCTTACCCCCTATCTGATTGAGGGCAAGAACAAATTAGCCGTTGAGGTATACCGATGGTGCGATGCGAGCTGGCTTGAGGATCAGGATTTTTGGAGGCTTAGCGGGATCTTCCGCGAGGTCTATCTCTATTCGGTCCCTGCCGTCCATATCTCCGATTTCTTTGTGCGCCCGGTTCTTGATGACGAGTACCGGCATGCCGAGCTGCAAATCGATGCAGCCGTCACGAATTATTATAACGAAACCATCGACAAGGACACGCTCCAGTTGGAGGCGCTTCTCTACGATCAGGACCGGCAGCTGGTCCAGAAACAAACACTTACCATTGCGGATTACATCATTGAAGAGGGCAGCTTTACCCTGAGCATGAACGTCCCCGAACCCGAGAAATGGAGCGCGGAATCGCCTTATTTGTACACCGTTGTCCTGGCATTGAAGAATACGGACGGAGCTTGCCGCGGAGCCGTAAGCTGCCGCACGGGATTCCGCCGCTTCGAGCTGAAGGACGGGCTCATGCGAATCAACGGTCAGCGCATTCTGTTCAAAGGCGTGAACAGGCATGAATTCTCCCCGGATACCGGGCGGGCCCTCAGCCGTGAAGACATGATCACCGATATTGAGCTGATGAAGACACATAACATTAATGCGGTACGGACTTCCCATTACCCGAATCAATCCGCATGGTATGACCTCTGCGATGAATACGGGTTATATGTCATCGATGAAACGAACTTGGAGACGCACGGAACCTGGACGTATGGGCAACAGGAGCTGGAAGAAACGGTGCCCGGCAGCAAGCTGGAGTGGCGCGACAACGTATTGGACCGCTGCAATTCGATGTTCCAACGCGACAAGAATCACCCCTCGGTCATCATCTGGTCGCTTGGCAACGAATCGTTCGGAGGCGACAACTTCGTTGCGATGCACGATTTTCTGAAGGAAGCCGACCCGTCCCGGCTGGTTCATTACGAGGGAATCTTTCATTACAGGGCGTCCGAAGCGGCCAGCGACATGGAATCCACCATGTATGCAAGGCCGCAGGATGTGGAGAAGTATGCCAACAGCAATCCGGACAAGCCTTATATCATTTGCGAGTACAGTCACGCGATGGGCAATTCCTGCGGCGGGCTTCACCTGTATTGGGAGCTGTTTGAGAAGTACGACATTTTGCAAGGGGCTTTTATATGGGATTGGATCGATCAAGCAATCCGCACCCAAACGACGGACGGCATACCATATTTGGCTTACGGCGGAGACTTCAACGAAACGCCGCATGACGGCAACTTCAGCGGGAACGGCCTGATCTTCGCGGACCGAACCAAAACCCCTAAGCTGGACGAAGTGAAAAAATGCTACCAGAACGTCAAGTTCGAAAGCCTGGATCCTGCCGCAAGCCGGATTCGGGTCAGCAACCGTTTCTTGTTTACCAGCCTCGATTCGTATCTTGTACAATGGGACGTAACGCTAAACGGCAAAGTCAGCCAATCCGGCACGCTCGAGCTCTCGCTTCAGCCAGGTGAGCAAGCGGAAATTCACGTTCCGTACTCCCCTGTGGAGGACGAAGGAAAAGAAGCGATTCTCACCGTCTCCCTCGTTCGGAAGGAGAGCACCAAGTGGGCGCCTGCAGGACATGAGGAGGCTTGGGAGCAGTTTGTGCTGACGCCGTATATAGCCGAGCAACCCGAAACGGACGCTCTTGCAAACGTGCAGGCTCTGGAAGCTGCCGAGTCGGATGAAGAGCTTATCATCAGGGGTTCTGCCGTCTCGTTGCGTTTCCACCTTGGCACCGGGGATCTGACATCCTACGCACTGTCCGGCAGGGAATGCCTGCTGGCGCCGGCAAGACCGAATTTCTGGCGGGCCGTCACCGACAACGATCTGGGCAACCGGCTCCCTGAACGCAGCGGCGTGTGGAGAACGGCCCATGATCGGCGAAAGCTGCTGTCTTTGCGCTGGCATGCGGAAGGCCCTGCCGTCGTGGTCTCCAGCCACTATCGGATCGAGACCCATCCCGTATCCAGCCTGACGCTGGAATATCGAATCTATCCGGACGGCACCCTCCGCGTGCATGAAACCTTGAACCCTGGCGCCGGTCTGCCCGACATTCCGGAAGTCGGCATGCTGTTCTTGCTGGATGAAGGACTCGATACGCTCAGCTGGTATGGGCGGGGACCGCATGATAATTATTGGGACCGGAAGACAGGAGCCAAAATCGGCCGATACGCGGGCAAGGTCGCTGATCAGTTCGTCCCTTATCTGAGGCCTCAAGAGTGCGGGAATAAAACGGATGTGCGCTTTGCGCTGCTAACCGGGGAGCATAGCGGGGACGGACTGGAATTCGAGAGTTCCTCCCTCATGGAAATATGCGCACTGCCGTGGACGCCGGAGGAGCTGGAGGGCAGCGACCATGCGTACAAGCTACCGCCAAGCGATAAAACCGTCCTGCGCATCAACTACAAGCAAATGGGCGTCGGCGGCGACGACAGCTGGGGAGCGCCGATCCATGAAGAATTCACGCTGCCTTCCAACCGCACGTACAGCTTCGGCTTTACGATGGGGGCAGCACGCAGACCTACTCGATAGGACACATGCAAAAAGAGCAGCTTCGTGTTGAAGCTGCTCTTTTTTATTTTTCGGCAATTCCATGCCCTCTCACCACGGATAGGTGGCCACAAGGAAATTTAACCCTATTCCAGAATTGTGCCCGTTGCTAGTTCGCATCGCTTAGGCGTGTGCCCCCTGCAACTCGCGGCGATCCGATTCGTCCCGGATATCGCCCACGATCTCCTCCAGAATATCCTCCATCGTCACCAGCCCGATCGTCGTGCCGGATTCGTTCGTGACGACGGCCATATGCACGCGGATTTGCTGCATCTTGATCAGGACGTCCTTGATCGAAGACGACTCCGGAAAACGCGGCATGTCGTGAATAAAGTCATTCACGCTGCAGTTTCTTCCCGCCGCTATGCCCGTCAGCATCTCCTTCGTATGGATAAACCCGATGAAATCCTCCGCGCGTCCCGATTCCGTCACCGGGTAACGGGTATAGTCGTACTCGCCCAGAACCTCCAGGATATTGGCAAGGGGCCACCCTCGTTCTACCGTAACGATCCGATCTCTCGGGACCATGATTTCGCGCAGGGTGCGCTCTTCAAAAGCAAATATATTGGTCAAATACCCCATCTCAGTCTGGTTGATTTCGCCGCTCTCGTAGCTCTGGTCCACGATCCACTTCAATTCCTCCTCGGAATGGACCGTTTCATGCCCTGCCGGTTTTACGCCGAATACTCGAAGCAGGAGACGCGAAGCTCCATTCAATGCATAAATGAACGGATACATGATCTTCCCAAACCAATACAAGGGAGACGCCAGCAGCAGCGTCATTTTCTCGGCAAATTGGATCGCCAATGTTTTAGGCGCCAGTTCCCCTATGACGACATGCAGGAACGTGATGATCCCAAGGGCAATGGCATAAGAGAGCACCGTTGCCACCGCCGCCGGCACGTCGAATCGTTCAAACAGCGGATGCAGCATCCTTTCGACGGTCGGTTCGCCCAGCGCGCCCAGCACGAGAGCCGTAATGGTGATTCCAAGCTGGCAGGCGGACAAATAGTAATCCAGCTCATGGGCTACCTTCCTGGCCGTGACCGCCCGTTTATTCCCTTCGGCGATCAATTGATCGATCCGGGACAGCCGCACCTTCAAGATGGCGAATTCGGCCCCTACGAAAAATGCAGTCAGTCCGATGAACACGGCTACCAAAAATAAATTCAACGCGATTATTCCGTCCAATGATTTCCCTCTTGCGAGGGATTCACCTCCAAAAAAGTTATGGTCTGAATGTACACGGGATCATGCCATGCCCTAAATCATCCGTGTCTGAGAATGACGTGTTTGATCTGAAAATTATCCGTTTCCGCTACGGCCCATATATGCTCGCCATGCTGGATCTCATCGCCGTCTTGAGCCGTCGTGCCTTTCTTGTACTGTATCCAGCCGCCGATCGTATCCATCTCCTCGTTATCCTCGAATACCAAGCCGAAGCGCTTTTCAAGCTCCTCCAAGAGAACCCGTCCGCTTATCAGGTATTCGCGTTCTCCGATCTTCCGGATATCCGCTACTTCATCTTCATCGAATTCGTCGCGAATTTCCCCTACGATCTCTTCCAAAATATCCTCCAGGGTCAGGATCCCCGCCGTACCGCCGTATTCATCAATCACCAAAGCCATATGCATCTGCTCCTGCTGCATCTTCAGCATGGCATCCTGGATCGGCGTAATTTCAAGCACGACCGGGAGGTCCCGAACGAATTCTTCCAGCTTGCGGTCTCGACCGGCCACGATGTGGGGCAGCATCTTCTTGACGTTGACGACGCCAACCACCCGATCCTTGCTGCCATCCTCGATGACAGGGTACCGCGTATAGTTGTGCTCATCCAGGATACGGACGATGTCCGGGTATTCCATGCCTTTATCCAGGGTGATCAGATCCGTTCTCGGTACCATAATGTCTTTGGCCACGCGCTCATCAAACGAAAACACGTTTTCCATGTAAGCCAGCTTGGTCCCATTGATCTCGCCGCCCTGAAAGCTCTGCGCCATGACGATGCGCAGTTCCTCCTCCGTATAGGCCTGCTCATGCGGCGCAGGTTTCACGCCGAATGCACGAAGAAGCACGCGCGAGGCTCCATTCAACGCCCAAATGAACGGATACATCAGCTTGCCGAACCAATACAGCGGGGCTGCAAGGAGCAGCGTCGTCTTTTCCGAGAATTGAATAGCCAAGGTCTTGGGCGCCATCTCTCCCACCACGACATGCAAAAAGGTTACGAGAATGAACGCTATGGCGTAAGAGGCAATCGAGGCCGTTGAAGCCGATACGTCAAACCAATCGAATACCGGGTACATGAAACGCTCAACGGCCGGCTTGCCGATGGCCCCGAGCCCCAGCGCCGTCACCGTAATGCCGAGCTGGCAGGCCGAGAGATAGTAATCGAGATCGCCGGCTACCTTTTTGGCAACAACCGCCTTCTTGTTTCCTTCCGTTATTAATTGATCGATCCGCGACATGCGGATTTTAACGACGGCAAACTCGGACGCCACGAAAAAAGCGGTCAACGCAATCAGTATGGCAAGTATGATTAAATTAGTGATGGTAATAATGTCCAATGATTTCCCTCTTCAGAGGGATTCACCTCCAGATTGAATTAAAGGCCATGTGCGTTTGCATCTGAACAGGTCATTCTATATACGATATTTCCATGAAAAAGAGGTAGTTCGCAGAAGAGAATATGACAACCTAATTCCGCAATTTGATCCATTTGCAATAACGCCTTCCCAATGTACTACCTCCTCTCCTGGAATCTATTTTTCATATTTATGAAAAAATTATATCATGACTGCAATCAAACCATCCAGTTGCACGTTATGGTTTGCAGGCGAATTCCAGCACGAATTCACATAATTCTCACTTGTTTGATGAGGTATATTCCTTCTTGGTGCTAAATATGCCCTGTAATGTATTAAAGTGCCCACCCCAACCGGTGCTCATCCATTCATAACCAATACGGGATCCGTCTTGAAGGATATGCGCGCGGGTTCGGCTAGCATAAAGAAACCGCAGGATGCTGGATCCTGCGGTTTTGCCACTGCTAATGAACGAATTTTCGTTATCAATGGAGATCTACGGTTTTGTTTATATCCGAGTCGCCCTTGGGCTCTTGGCCCACCATTTTCTTGAAGAAGGCTTTCACCGTTTTCGTTTTGTTTCCGGTTTCCCAATACTCCGCGGTGTCCGTGTCCACCTTGATCAGAATAATGTTGGGATCGTCGTAGGACGTCTGCAGAAATTTTTCGTGCGCCGCATTCCAGAGCGACTTCTTCTTCTCCAGATCATCCACGACTTCGGCCTTGCCTCGGATCGATACGTAGGATTTGCCCACATAAGCGACATTTACGTTGGGATTCGCCAGGATTTCTTCGTATTTGCTGGTATCCCGCTTTGTTAAGAACCACAAGTCGCCGTCGAATTCGATATCCTGCGTCTGCATCGGCCTGGCATTGATCCCGCCCTCCGATATCGTGGAGAACATGGCCGTTTCGATATCCTTAATAATCTCCTTCACGGTTTCGACCGCTTCCTGGTTTACAACGGTTCTGTTTGCCATCTCAATCACCCCATCCTTGTATTTAGTCTCTAATTACACTTCCCATAAATAAGTTAAACGATGAATCATGTAACATTTCGGGTATTTCGGGTCCATTCGTACGATCTTCCTGCATGGATTCAGGCAGGACGGGAACCGTTCCCTGCGCAAAAAAAGCCGGAAACTGCAAACGCAGTCCGACTCTTTTGCACGAAAAAACATTCATTTTAAAAGGACGGCTTCATTTCATCACACCTGGGCTCTGAATTCCAGCGCGTAAACGGATGAAGACCGTAAGTCGTAGCCTTGGCGCCATGCCTCTGCCGGAACCCTGCTTTCCTTGCACATAATATGTTCCGGCTGGAAAACGGAGTTGATGTCATCGTAAGATTCGCCGGTGATTTCGTAAAGGGTCGTTTCCCCGGAAGCCTCGAAGGCCTTCAAATCCAGCACGGCCCTAACCGCTTCCAGGCTTCGATTTACGATCAACACGGTGACGATGCTGCCGTCGTCATTCGTCCCCGCCACGATGTCCAGGTCCAGAAGCGCGTCAAGTGCCATAGGCGTCTCCTTCCTCGAAGCCACGGAGAAAGTTCCGCATTCCGCTTGGACGGGAAGGACGCGCCGAACGTCCCGATTGGCGTAAAGCTTCAGCACTTCATAGGTTGGCGTCCCGTAGATCGTAAGGGGATGCCCGCTCCAGCCGGGCTGCTTGCCGCAGTATTGGTCCGCATAATAGTCCCCGACGCGTATGCAGCCGCCAAGCCAGCCATTTACCAGGTCGGAGAAGCTGCCGATGTGCACCATGTCGCTGCAGCGCATCATTTCATTCAGGTTGGCGGCATTGGCCACCGCGGCTCCCAGCGTGTGCTCGTTCGGCAGCCCTTTTCGCACCGTATTCGGATAATACATCGTGTTGTATTCAGTGATCGCCAGCTTGACGTGGCTATGCTCCGGACGGGACCGGATCAGCTCCGTCGTCTGCCGGACATGGTGCCGGGTCCACTCGGGATAAGAAGCAATCGCCTTATAGCGATCCTCCGCCGGCGTATCCCGGTTCATGCCGAAAGGGCCGTAGCCGTGATACAAATGCAGCGTCAAATAATCGATGCTCTCACCGGCCAGTTCTAGCACGGTTCGGTTCCATTCCTGCTCGTAATGACCGCAGGCCAGCAGCACGATGGAGGGGTCCGCCTCCTTCATGGCCTTGGCAAACGATATCGTCCGCTCCGCAAACTGCTCGGCCGTGCAAGTTCCGACCTGCCATTGGCCCCACACTTCGTTGCCGATCTCCCAGTACCTGACGTTATACGGCTCAGGGAAGCCGTTCCGGGCACGTAAAGCCCCCATCGACGTATCCGCGCTCCCGTTGCAGTATTCGATCCACTGCGCGGCTTCTTCAGGGGTGCCCGATCCGTCGTTCACGCAAATCAGGGGCTCCACCTGCAGCTCTCGGCAAAAGCGGATGAATTCGTCCGTTCCGAAATATTTGCTGGTCCACCCTCCCCAGGCCTCATTGTACATGACCGGCCTTTCCAGGACGGGGCCGACGCCATGCTCCCAATGGTAAGCGCTGATGTAATTGCCTGCGAGTCTCATCATGCCCGCATTCAAATCTTTAGTCATCTCGACCACTTCACGTTTGACCAAGGCAGTGCTGTCGACGGGCAGCAAGGAGACGTGATCGATCCAGAGCATGCCGGTGGACACGTGATCGACCCACCTTGGATGTTCTGCAGGAACATATACCCGGATCTCGGCATCTGTGCATTCGCGCAATATGGACAGCTGATCCTCATAGTGCTGCCAGTTATGGCTGCCAAGCTCCATGCGAAGCTGGCCAAGCGTCTCTTCCGTGCGCCGGTCGACAGCTTCCACCATCACGTATTGAAGCTCAATGGAGGCGCGGGCGACAAGCCGGACCGTATAGTTCATCGGCCCCTTTAATGCCGCCTTCTGCGTTATGCCGGCATAAGCTTCGTCATCGCTCAGGATGCGGATGCGCTGGGCTCTTCCCGAATGCCGGGGCGCCGGTGCTTCCATCGCGTACTGGGTGTTGCGTCCGTTCGTATACGCGCGCCAGCTTCCCGATACCGGCGTCATCGTTTCTGCCTCGCTCTCAAAATCCATGTCCTTCAGCGGAAACGCGAGCATCGCCTCCATATGGTCCCGGATATCCTCCACAAAATGACCGAACAGATACGGATTAATCTCATGCTCGCTCTTGCGGCTGCAATCAATGGTAATCGTTGCGTTCGTATTCAAGAATATAACCTCCAATGGAATTTTAGGGTGAGCTGTGCATCATATCAGCATTACCCCTTGATCGAGCCGATCATACCGGCATTACCCTTTGATCGAGCCGATCATGACGCCTTTCACGAAATGCCGCTGCACCAAAGGATACATCAGCAGTACAGGCAAACTGGATACGATAATGACCGCGTATTTGATGCTTTCGGCCAGCAGGATGCTTTTTTCCAGTCCCACGCTGCCGTCCACGGCATCCGATTGGCTGATCAGCAAAATTTCGCGCAGCACCAGCTGAAGCGGGTGCAGATCTTCGTTTCGGATGTATATGAGTGCGTTAAAGAACGAATTCCAATGGCCGACCGCATAGAACAACACCATGACCGCCAGGATCGGCTTCGATAAGGGCAGGATGATGCTAAACAGCAGCCTCCAATTGGAGCACCCGTCGATATGGGCCGCCTCCTGCAGCTCCCAAGGAATGCTCGATTGGAAATACGTCCTCATCACGATCAGATTGTACGTCGCGATCGCGCCGGGTATGATCAACGCCCACATCGTGTCGACCATTCCCAAATCTTTGACCAACAGATACGTTGGAATCAGCCCGCCGTTGAAGAACATGGTCAGCGTGATCAGCACCATGATCCCGTTGCGTCCGGGAAGATCGGGTCTCGACAGCGGATAGGCCGCCAATATCGTCATGATGATATTGATCGCCGTGCCGACGGTCGTGTAGAGGATGGTATTGCGATATCCCGTCCAAATCTTGTCGTTGTGCAAAATATTCTCATAGGCATCCAGCGTCACGCCCTTCGGCAGCAGCCAAACTTCGCCGTTCAATACCCGTGCCGGGTCGCTGAACGAAGCGCTGACGATAAACAACAGCGGATACAGCACGATGACGATAATGACCGCGGCGATCGCATAGATCAGGATGTCGAATAGCCGTTCACTCGAGGCTTCTTTTATTGTCGATGGCTTGGACATGTCCGTCCCCCCTTTACCATAAGCTCGTCTCCGACGTCTTGCGCGCAATGCGGTTCACAAGCAGGAGCAGCACCAGATTGATGGCGGAATTAAACAGGCCGATTGCAGCCGTGTAGCTATACTCCCCTTTTAAAATGCCTGTCGTGTAGACAAACGTGGAGATGACGTCGCTTGATTCCAGATTCAAGTTGTTCTGCATCAATAATATTTTCTCGAAGCCCACGTTCATGAAATGGCCGATATCCAAAATAAGCAAGATGATGATGACAGGCGCAATGCCCGGCAAGGAAATGTGCCAAATGCGCCGCAGCCTTGAAGCCCCGTCCATCTTCGCCGCCTCGTACAGCTGCGGGTTCACCCCGCTCAGCGCCGCAATGTAGATAATGGACTGCCACCCCATGCTCTGCCATATGTTAGAACCGATAAAGATGGTCTTGAACCAGCCCGCTTCCTCCAGAAAGCGGATCGGCGTGCCGCCGAGTGCCTCGATCAACAGATTGATGGGACCGCTGGTCGGCGACAGGAACACATTCAGGATGCCGACAATGACAACTACCGATATAAAATGCGGTATGTACGTAATGTTCTGCAGCCATTTGCTGAAGGTCTTGCTGCGTATTTCGCTGATGATTAAGGCCAGCAGGATCGGAATCGGAAAGGCAATCAAGAGCGAGAACAAATTGATGGACAGCGTATTCCACAGCAGCCGCCAGAAATAATACGAGTCGAAGAAGCGTTCGAAGTGTCCGAAGCCCTCCCAGCTGCTGCCGAGAATGCCTTTGGCCGGATTGAAATTTTTAAAGGCAATCTGCAGCCCGTACAACGGACCGTAGTGAAACACCAAATACCAGACGATGGGCAGAAGCAGCATAAGATACAGATCATACCGCTTGGCCATTTGTCTTAACAAGCGGGGGCTCCGCCTCGAATCGCTTCGAGGCAGAGCCATCGCTTTATCCGCGTTGGCGCTCTTCATGGGCATCCACTCCTTCACGATGATGTGGCAGCTTTATTTCTCCATCTTGTCATATGCATCCTGATACAATTTCTCCAGTTCGCCGATCTTCATCTTTTGGAGCGTGGATTGGAATTCTCCCCACTTGTCGAAGCTAAGCGCGCCCGCAATGAATTTCGTGCTTTGCTCCTCGTAGTATTTGTCGATGTCGTTACGCAGAATGTTGACCTGTTGCGCCGTTTGCTCATCGAACATCGGAGCGGCGTAACGAACCTTCGGCATGAACGGATCCAGCTGCTGCTGCGCTTGCTGCACCTGCGGCGGGTTGATGAACGAAGCAACCTGTTCGCTGATGATGTGAGGGGCCCCTCCTCCAGCATAAGGCGTGATTTTGGCCTGATTGGTAATATCCTTCAGGAAATCCTCCGTATAGTATGGAATCCCGTCCTTGAGCTCGTAGTGCTCCCCTTCCCTGCCGAATCTCAGAAGCGTCGATCCTTCATCGCTGTAAAAATAATCGATCCAGCGCATCGTGACTTCCGGGTACTTGTTGATGGACGTAATGGCAAAGGCTCCAAAGTCCCGCGCAATCGGCAAGGCCTGGCTTTGCATCCGGTCTCCGTTCGGGCCTGCCGGCGGCGCGATTCCGGTATACTGATCCTGGATCGACAAGAAGTTATTGTTGGTTTGGTCAAAGAAGAATCCCGTATTTCCCGACCCTTGCTTGGCCAAATACTGAGCTTCCGTGTGCGAGAATATCTCAGGGTCCAAAAGCTTTTCCTTGTATAGCTTGTTTAAATACATCAACATCTCTTTATTCTTGTCGCTGCCCATCCAGATGCTCACTTTGTCATTTTCGATATTGATGTTATACCCGAGCTGCGTATCCAGTCCGAAAGATCCGCTCATCGCGGCCACAATCGACAATCCGACACGTGCCGTCATCGGAAGCTCATCCTGCTTCCCGTTGCCGTTCGGGTCTCCGTCGCGGAAGGCCAGCAGCACCTCATACAGTTCGTCCGTCGTCTCCGGCACCTTCAGATTCAGCTTCTCCAGCCACATCTGGTTGATCCATTTCTTATCCGTACGCGCCGCGCCTAGCGTAACAATGCCGGGAATGGCATAGATGTGCCCCTCCGGCGTCGTGATGCCCGAACGGATTTCGGGATATTCCTCCATCAATTTCTTCAGATTCGGCGCGTATTCGTCGATAAGGCCTTCCAGCGGAATCAATTGGCCTGCCGATCCGTAGCGAACGGCCTCAAGCGGCGAGAGCCCGGAACGGAACAAGGCGTCAGGGAGCTCGTTGGAAGCAAACAGCAGGTTTTTCTTCTCCTGGAAACCGTCCGTCGGCGCTTCGATGAATTCCACCTTGACGTTGCTCAATTTCTCGTAATCCTGGAACACCGGCATCTCCTTGAACGGACCGTTCACGGGCGCAATCCGGGTGAACATTTTCAGTTCCACCGGTTGGTCCACGATCGGAAACCCCGTGGTATGTACGACATTCTCCGCACCTTCGGGTGCGGCTTCCTTCTTCGATCCTCCATCGGAACTGCATCCGGCCAGCATCAAGCTGGAAACGATCATGGAGATGACCGCGTTTCTTCCCCAGCGTCTACGCATGTATCAGCTACCCCCATATTTTCTTATTCACCAACCCTATTTGTAAGCGTTTACCGTTGGTGTGTGTGATTATTATAATTCAGCCGCCTTGACGGCCCGTTACAAAAATTTGACCATTTACTCCACATATTTTACGGTTTATAACAAGGCGGCTTTTGAGTTCGTTTCCCTGCCGATCCGAATACTTGGTTTTATCCTTCTCCTCTTCCCAGGCGGTTCAAATACTCCTGCGGGGTTAGGCCCGTCATTTCCTTGAATACTTTGAAAAAATAATTATGCGTCGTAAACCCCACTTGTCCGCTGATTTCCTTGATCGAGTATTTGCCGCTTTCCAGCAGCTTGCGCCCCGCATCGATCCGAACCCGATTCAGATACTCCGAGAACGTCCGCTGCGTCTCTTCCTTGAATATTCGGCTCAAATAGGAGGAGTTCAGGCCGATGGCGCCCGCGGCAAGCTCCAGCGTCACGTAACCCGGGTAACGCTCCAGAATAAAGTGTATGGCCTGCGTGACATGCCGGGAATACGGCCCTCCCGCCCGGTGCTGCTTCAGCAGTCCGAGCAAGCCTGCATAGAAGGATTGCAGCCACTGCACCAGCTCCCCGACGCTGCCGATCCTTCCGAGCTCGCTTCGGGAAGGAAGCTTTTCCTTGGCGTCTTCCGTCCCTGGAATCCAGGTTTTCAAAGCCTTGTCCCCAGTTTGCATGAGCTCGCTGACCATCATCTGGACCGTATGCGAATGGATCGGCAGATGGTGGATGGATGCAAAAACTGAGTCGATTAAACCGTGTACGCCTTCGATGTCCAGTCGTTCAATCGAAAGCAGCAGCTGTTTGTGTTCCTCAATCGTTAGGGATACTCGCTGGTGGTATTCATCGTCAAGCCCGCCGGCCCGGCCCGGCATCCTGGGGGCCGCGCTGCTGCCGGACGGCTCCGAGCGGGAAGCGTCGAGTAACCGTTCGGCGGAGCCGTAGCTTGTGCCGAGCTGGGTCAGGCTGGTGCACACATGTCCGGCGGCGCTTACGCATTTTAGATTAAGGAACAGCTCAAGGGCATGCTGAAGCTTCCTCATCTGTCCGTCGATTTCGCTCTTCATGGCATGTTCGCTCCGTTCCTTAAACGCAAACACGATCATGAACCGTCCATCCTCCACATAAGCTGCCGTCCGCTCCCGGATATCGCCAAGGCTCTGCTGCATCATATCGAGCACCTGCTGAACCAGCCGATTCGTCTGCACGTCGCTGTATGACTCCGTCAGCAGCAGGAACGGAACAATCTGCAGGGCCGCGGCCGCATAGCTTGACGCACCGGTGTACAGGCCGTTTTCTCGCGAAAACGCCTCAACCTCCAGGGTGGCCTTCTTCCGTCCCCTGACCAGATGCGCGATATATTCGCGGATATGCACGGGATTTATCCGTTCGGTCTTAACCTTGCGGGCCTCGCTCTCTTCCAGCAGCCGATCCGCCCGGCGCAATTCAAGGACCGCTTTGTTAAGCAAGGCAGCAAGCGTTGCACCGTCCAGCCGATGCTTCAATAAATAATCGATAGAGCCGTTCTTCAGGCACGCCCGCACGTAGTCATAATCATCAAAGCTGCTGAGCATGATCGTCTGAATGGACGGAAACCGTGCCTTAATCTCCCGATTGAGCTCCACGCCGTTCATTTCCGGCATATTCACGTCAATAATCGCGATATGCGGAGGAGACTGCTCGATCATCGCGAGCGCCATGATGCCGTTATGGGCTTGGCCGCATAATTCGAATCCATGCTCATTCCAGTCCAATAGCGTTCGCAGATCATGCCGCACCAGCGGTTCGTCGTCAACAAGCAGCACTTGAAACATGGCTTTATATCACCTCTTGTCGGGATTTGTCCTTATTCTCCACTATGTTCGGAAGCCGGATCTCGGCCTTCGTATATAAACCCGGCTCACTGTACAATTTGACGCCGTAGCCATCTCCGTACATGTGAACGATCCGCTCATGCACATTGCGTACCCCCATGCCGCTGAAGCGGGACGTGTTACCATTCTTGCCCGTCTCCCCCAGCAGTTGTTCCTGCTGCCCCGCCGTCATCCCCTTGCCATTGTCGATCACTTCAATCTTGAGGTCGCTGCCCGCTTCACATACGCGTATCAGCACGAGCCCCTCCTGCTCCATCGGTCCGATGCCATGAATGATGGCATTCTCCACGAGGGGCTGCAGCATCAGCTTCAGGACCCGGCATTCCAGCAAAGTTTCGTCCTCCACCTGGGTGACCATCCGGATCGGCTCCATATACCTGTACTTCACGATGGAGATATAGCGTTCCACATACTCCAGCTCCTCCCGCACCGTCAAAAATTCGTTCGAATTGCCTAAAACGCCGCGCATGAGCTCAATCAACGATCCGGACACCTCTTCGATATTCGGCACGCCGTTCATCTTGGCCAAATACTTGATTGTATTCAGCGAATTGTATAAAAAATGAGGATGAATCTGCGCCTGAAGCGCCGTTAATTCGGCCTCCCGCTTCTCTTTCTCGCTGACCCGGATCCCTTCCAGCAGCCGCTTCAAATCCTCCACCATGCTGGTGAAGACGCGGTACAGCTGACCGGTCTCGTCCTCGCTTTTGATTTCCTTTTTCGGGAACGTCAGATTCCCTTCCTTCACGAACATCATCAGGGATTTCAATCGCCGGATGTTGAGTGTGATTCGGGAAGATACCTGCAGCGAAGCGATCAGGACAACGATAAACACGATGATGGATACCTCCGCCAACAGTTTGCGGAGCTTTGCCGATTCGCTCAGCAGCGAGTCCATTGGTATCAGAGCCAGGGTGCTCCATCCCGTATACCCGGATTGACGGCTCACAACGATGTACTCTCTGCCGTCTATGCTTTGCTTGATGGCATCCCCATTCCCTGCAAGGTCTTGATGAATGCGGAGAATTTTATCGAACGAAGGGGCAAAGGCCGGCGCCGATTCGGCTTCATAGACGAAACCGCCCTGCTTGTCCAGCACATAAATCATGCTGTCGGTGGTCGGCTTCACGCCGTATGTTTTTTGGATAAAATCATAATTCAGATCCACCATGACCACTCCGATTGTTTCACGGTTATATCGAATCTCACGGCCGATCGTGATGGCATCCGATACGCCCGACTGCTTGAAATACGCATGGCGCGATCCGTTGTGGAGCATGTAATCCATCATGGGGCTGCCCAAGACCGTCTTGTCCAGCCACGGACCGCCCGAGAAATACACCTTCCCGTTCAAGCCAACCACCGCAATTCGCGAAATATAGGGCTTGTAATCGATCAGGATGGAGAGAAACTCGTCGATCCGTTTCTGTTCCTGAAACCATTCATAACTAATCTCTTCATGGGGGCTCAGCAGCGTGTCGATCACCGTGCTTTTGTTGGTCACCACGACGGTGTTCAGCCGGTCGATTTCCTCCAGCATCATATTCAGCGATTCATCCGCCTGCCGGATGCTGTCCGAAACCGAGGTGACGGCATTTTGCATGATCGTCTCGCGCATGCTCATATACACGATGACCGTAATGGAGACGATGGACAGGAGCGTCACCGCACTGAACGCGATGAATATTTTCCCTTGAATGCTTCGTCTGGGCGATAGCCATCTTTGAATCGTAGAGAGCTTCATGGCGAGTGTCTCCTTTTTTCGGTTCCGTAGAACCGGGTCGGTAACCGTTTTCAAAAGTATATAATGCTTCCTGAAATCAGCATGGATTTTCACGCATCGTTATGGGAGGCACCTTGAAATAAATCTTGAACGCCCGGGTGAATGAATACAAATTGGGATAACCCAGGGACAAGGCAATCTCGGTAATCGTGGCGTCCGTTTCCGTTAGTAACCGTTTGGCCTTGTCCATTCGGATGCGCTGAAGGTATTTCAGCGGGGGCATTCCTACCTGGCTCGTGAACATATTGGAGAAGTACGAGCGGTGCACACCCGCGAATTCGGCAACCTGCTGCACGGATATCCCCTCGGTAGCATGCAATTCCATGTAATCCAAACACTCGTGAATCCATCCCGCAAGCTCCGTCGGCTCTGCGGAAGCCGCATCGGGAACCATGCCGGCGAGCAGACCATAAACCAAACCGTGCAGCTCGAGCGATACCGACGGCTTCCAGCGCTCGACGCCGGCCAAGGCATCAATCACACATTCGGCGGACTTTTCGACCCGGGAGGAGATCATTTGTCTGCCGAACGGGCTTTCCGGCACTAAGCCGGCCAGCTCGAGCAGCGGCCTTACCCTGTTTCCGTCCAAGGCCAGCCAGCTCATCCGAAGCGGTGCATCCGAGGGAAGCAGGTGATAGTAATAAGTCCGGCCCGGAAACAGGCAGAACAGATCATTCTTCTGCAGATCCACTCGTTTCCCGTCGAACTCCAGCCGCACCGTTCCCTCATGCACGAAGTGCAGACTGTAACACTCGATCCGTTTCGGCCCGACCTTGTAATTGGGCTTGGCTAAACTTCGCCCCGCCCGGACGGGCCAGATCTGTGCTTCTTTATCCAAATATCCCGGCGTATAGTAGATAAACTCGGCATACTCGTATTCGTACTCCTGCAATTCGACTTCCCCTCTTCCCTTCATTTTTTCAACAAGAATAACAAAATGACAACAAAAATATAACACGGTGCTATTTTGATAACCTCTATTTTTCAATATCATCATACTAGGAGGGGATTACACTTGTCGAGAAGACCTAACATTTTGCTAATCACTAGCGATCAGCAGCATTGGAATACGATCGGCGCGTTTCAGCCTGAAATCTCTACGCCGAACCTGGACCGCCTCGCGCGCCAAGGAACGACGTTCGAACGGGCGTACTGTCCCAATCCGACCTGCACGCCGAGCCGGGCTTCCATCATTACGGGGCAGTACCCGAGTCAGCACGGAGCCTGGACCTTGGGGACAAAGCTGCTGGAAGATCGCCATACCGTCGGCGCAAGCTTCCAAGAAGCCGGATACCGGACCGCGCTAGTGGGAAAGGCTCATTTTCAGCCGTTAACATCCACGGAAGACTACCCGTCCGTCGAAGCTTACCCGATCCTTCAGGATTTGGCGTATTGGCGAAATTTTCACGGTTCTTTTTACGGCTTCGATCACGTCGAGCTGGCGCGCAACCATACGAACGAGGCCCATGTCGGTCAACATTATGCCCTATGGCTGGAGGAGCAAGGATGCGCCAATTGGCGCGATTACTTCCTGCCGCCTACCGGAACCATGGATCCTACCCAAACATACGCATGGCCCATCCCGGAAAAATACCACTACAATACCTGGATCGCCGAGCGGACCCGTTCGCTTTTGGACCAATACAAGAAGGCGGAGGAGCCATTCTTTTTGTGGGCAAGCTTCTTCGACCCGCACCCGGAATATTTGGTGCCTGAGCCTTGGGATTCGATGTATGATCCGGAGAAACTCACGATTCCGTCCCTGACGCCCGGAGAGCATGACCGCAATCCCCCGCATTTCGGATTGACGCAGGAAGAGGAGCCCGATTTTTCGCATCTCGCTGAGACCGGGTTCGGCATTCATGGTTACCGTTCCCATCACTACTACGAATACGGTTCGAAATCCAGGTTAACGGAATACGACAAGAAAAAGCTGGTCGCCGTGTATTACGGCATGATCAGCATGATGGATAAATATATTGGCAAAATACTCGATAGACTGGACGAACTGGGACTGTCGGAGGATACGATCGTTGTTTTCACCACCGATCACGGACATTTCTTCGGCCAGCACGGCCTTCAAGCCAAGGGCGGGTTCCATTACGAGGATTTGATCAAGCTTCCGTTCATTGTGCGTTATCCGGGACGGGTGCCCGCCGGGAAAAGGTCGAATGCGATGCAGTCTCTGGTCGATCTGGCCCCGACCTTCCTATCCTTCTGCGGCATACCGGTCCCGCACGCGATGACGGGCATCGACCAAAAGGACGTGTGGCTCGGGGCCGCCGATACCGCAAGGCAGCACGCCATCTGCGAATTCCGGCATGAGCCTTCAACGATTCATCAAAAAACGTACATCGAGCAGCGTTATAAAATCACCGTTTATTACAATCAAACCTATGGCGAACTGTTTGACCTTGAAGCAGATCCCGGAGAACTGCGCAATTTGTGGGACGAACCGGGATATGAGCAGCTGAAGGCGGAGCTGCTGCTTAAATACATCTGGGCCGAGCTTGGCAAGGAGCCGATGCCGATGCCGAGAATCCATCACGCCTAATGGAAAAGCTAAACGCGTACATGAGCCGGGCGAAGGAACGATTCATGCTGCTAGTCCGGCTATTCTGGACCTTCTTTCGCATCGGGCCTTCCACCTTCGGAGGCGGATACGCGATGCTGCCCATGATTGAGCGCGAAGTGGTGAGCAAGCAAAAATGGGTGAACGAGGAGGACATCGGCGAGCTGATCTCGCTTGCCGGTTCCGCTCCCGGCGGCGTCGGCGTGAATGCCGCCGCCATGATCGGCCACCGCCAAGCCGGCATAGCCGGGGCGGTTTCGGCCGTGCTGGGCGTGACATGTCCCACATTTATCATCGTGCTCCTGTTCAGCACGGCTGTGGTGTTTTTCCGGGATCAGCCCAAGGTTGAAGCGGCTTTAAAGGGGATGCACGGCGCCATCATCGCGCTGATCGCGGTGGCTGCTTACCGGATGGCCAAATATGCCGTCTTTGATGCCACCACAACGATCACCGCCCTTGCCACCGTATCCGTGATGCTGTTCACCGGCGTCCATCCCCTCTATCTGATTGCGCTCAGCCTGCTCGGCGGCATGGCCGTCATCCAGATCAAAATACGGCTGGGACTTCGAGCGGATACCGAGAAGAAGGCTGCGGCCGACAGCTGCCCGGAATTGGAATATTACATTTGAGCGAAACGAATCGGGGCGAAGGAAATGTATTGGGACTTGTTCATGATATTCATTGGTGTAGGCCTTGTGTCTTTTGGCGGCGGATATGCGGTGATCCCCGTCATTCAGAAGGAGATCACGGAAAAAGGGCTGCTGACCGCAGCGGAATTCCAGCAGACCGTGGCGCTGGCCGGCATGGCGCCCGGGTCGATCGCCACCAATGCCGCCACGCTGATCGGCTATCAGACCGCCGGCTATGCCGGGGCCGTCGTCTCGACCGCCGGCATCATCCTGCCGTCGCTGGTCGTCATCGTGATGCTCTCTGCCTTCTTCTACCGCATGCGGGGGAATCCATGGGTGAAATCTTCGTTATACGGGTTGCGTCCGGTTACGACCGGACTCATCGTCTATGCGGCCATTCATTTTGGTTATCCCGATGAGGGCGACAGGGTCTTAAGCGGACTCATTCCCACGCTGCTGATTTGCGGAGCTTGCTTATTTCTCCTGCTCAAATACAAACTCCACCCGTTGCTGATTCTCCTTGTAGCTGGGGCTGCCGGCATCGTTTTATTCTAACGCTTGACGGTGAGGCGGGAAGCTTCAGATGGCTCCAACAGCATCCCGGTATGGTTCTCTTGTACATTGTGCGCACGGGTCCCTCCCTGCGGGCCTGGTGCGTGCTGGGGCATGCTTGGATGGCTGGCTGCGGGTGTATGAGTGATTCGGCAGAGATGGCTTTCCCAAAGAAACGAATAACAAGCCGGAACCTTCATATGGTCCGGCTTGTTCTTTGTCCGGTACAGGCTAGAGTTCTCCCCGAGCCATGTTCTGCCGGTGCGATTCGGTCAGCCGAGCAAAGTACCGAATGGCAAAATCCCGGAACAGCACCGCCGTCTGCATGAGATATCGGTCCTTGGGCCAAGACAAGGAAATCGAGCGCTTGCACCAGCCTTCTTCGAGCTTCAGCTGGACGACATCAGGCCCGGTTGATCCGCCCCATGTCACGACCGGCAGGAAGGCGACGCCCTGACCCGCTCGAATGAGACCGCGAACGGTGGCGGGGTCGTCGCTCTCGAATCGGATGCGGGGGGTAAAGCCGGCAAGACGGCAGAACGCATCGGTCGTTTCACGCAGCGATTTGCCCGGAGGCAGCGTAATGAAGCTCTCCTCCTTAAGTTCCCGCAAGCTAACCCGATCTCGATCCGCAAGCGGATGGTCAGCGGGTACCGCAACCACGATCTCCTCTTCGAGCAAGCACACCGAGGTCGTTCCCTTCGGCGGCTCTGCGCCATCGGACAGGCATAAATCGAAGCTCGGCATCCCTACGGACGACAAAACATGCTGCTGCAATTGGAACTCGGCATTCGGGCATTCTTTGCGAAAATCAGCCAATAGATCCGGCAGCAAATGCGAGGAGACGCGCACATCGAGCGTGATGGCGGCGGAGGTGCCGCCGCTGGCATCCTGCAGCTGCAGCTTTCCGTCCTCCAGCGCCTGCAGCGCAATATCCACTTGATGGAGAAACAGCTTGCCATGCTCGTTCAGACGTATGGATTTGCGTTCCCGCTCGAACAGCTTGGTTCCCAGCTCGGTTTCTAGCGATGCGATCATTTTGCTTAATGCAGGCTGCGATATATGAAGGCTATGGGCTGCTTTCGTCATGTGCTGCATTCGGGCAGCAGTCTGAAAATATTTTAATTGCAACAGTTCCATCTCATTCCAACTTTCTTTGATACATAACTCATTAGTTATCATTTATATAAACTAATATATATTAGGGCTCATCATAGAAACAAGATATAATAATCTCATCTTGTAAGGATAGGAGACGGTCAACTTGATCGTACAGACATTATCAGGCACAGTGGAAGGCGACGATTCAAACGGCGTGAATGTATTCCGGGGCATCCCCTATGCTGCCCCGCCTGTGGGCAATCGCAGATTCAAGCCTCCGGCCTCTCCGCTCGCTTGGACGGGCGTAAGGCCGTGCAAGCAATTCGGCCCGATCGCGCCCCAGCAGCATCAGCCGAACGGGAACGTGCCCGGGCTTGCACAGTCCGAGGATTGCCTAAACTTAAATGTGTGGACAACGGGCGTCAGTGAGAAATTAAAACCGGTCATGGTTTATATCCATGGCGGCGGGTTCGTGTCGGGGAACGGAGCGGAGTGCGATGGATCCCGTTACGCAGCAGAGGATGGGATCGTCTACGTATCGATCAATTACCGGCTGGGCGCGTTAGGTTTTTTGTATTTGGGAGACCTGCTCGGCAACGGGTATGAAACCTCCGGAAACCATGGCATGCTTGATATCGCGGCCGCCCTCCGATGGGTTCGGTTGAATATCGCCGCTTTTGGCGGCGACCCGTCGCGGGTAACCGTCATCGGCAATTCTGCCGGGGCCAAATGTACCGCCACCCTCTACGTGATGGAAGCGGCACAGGGCTTATTTCACCGGGCCATTGCCCAAAGCGGCGCAACGCAGTCGATACGGGATTGGCAAACCGCCAATGTCACGACTCTAAGGCTGCTTGAAGAGTTGGGGTTACCGCAAGCACAGGCGCATCAACTGCTTGAACTTCCTGCGGAGAGAATCATCGAAGCGCAGTCGGCAATCGGTTCCGATACCTCGCGCAGCCTGCATATGTTCGGCCCGGTTGCCGACGGCCATGTCATTCCGTTGGATCCACTGGCGAGTTTAGCCGGGAACGCCGGCCTCCCGCCGCTGCTGATCGGCACAAATGAGAATGAAGCGGCTATTTTTATCCATAACGATCCGGCGCTTCAGTCCCCGGCTTTCGAGACGCTCGAACGATTCTTCGGAGAGACTGCCGCTGTGGCATGGAATGCTTATGCTTGTTATGAGCAATCGATGGCATCGGGTGAAGCGTGGAGCAAAGCATTAACCGAACACCTCTATATGATCGGAGCGATGCAGTTTGCAGAAGCCGTGGCATCGTCAGGAACTCCTGTATGGATGTATCGGCTCCAAGGCGGCGGCTCGCTCGGCGCGATACACGGTTATGAAGGCAGTCTCATCGGCGCAGCATTCAACCGAAATGTGATGCCCGCTGAGTGTCACTCCAATGAGGATCCCTATTCCGTAACCGCCGAGAGCTTTGCGCTGGCACGCGCCATGCGGGAAGCATGGGTCGCATTCGTACACAGCGGAGATCCGAATATTCGTGCATTGCCGGATTGGCCCGTCTATGGGAGCGGGCACCCCACCATGGTGCTGGACCAACACAGCTGCGTTCGAGAGGACCTGCCGGTTCCGGCCGGAATCGGCGTGCCCCATCAGGTTTGGAGGATGGCTTGATGTTGTTGATCGAGATCGCCCTCGTTATGGTGCTGCTCGGACTACTCCTCGGGTTCGTGGGCGCAGGCGGATCGGGTTTTATTATTTCCATCCTGACGGTCGTATTCGGTTATCCCATCCATACCGCGCTGGGTACCGCACTGGCAGCGATGTTCTTCTCGTCGCTTTCCGGTTCGGTCAGTCATTATCGTGAAGGGAATATGGTGCTGAGAACGGGTGTCGTCGTCGGCTTAGCCGGTGCGGCAGGGGCGTGGGTCAGCTCAGGCTGGTCCTCGCTGATTCCCGAGGATCAACTGGGCTATATGACATCCGGGATGCTCTTCGCCTCCGGACTGGCCTTATGGTTCAGGATGTTGTACGTCTCACGGCGGTCCAAGTCTTCCGAGGTCTCGGCTCCACCGGTTGTGCAGGGTTTCCGATACTGGCTGCAGGCGCTGCTCATCGGACTGATCACCGGTGCCTTATCGGGTTTGTTCGGAATCGGCTCCACCCCGTTCATCCAGATCGGGCTCATGCTTGTCCTCGGCATGTCGATGCGCTTTGCTGCCGGCACGACCATGCTGGTCATCATGCCGATTGCGCTAGCAGGAGGCGCCGGATACTTCTCGATCGGATACCTGGATGTTCAACTGCTCGCCGCCGTAGTGGTCGGGACGATGTCCGGCTCGTACGTCGGAGCAAAATTTACGAAGCGCGTACCCGTTGTCTGGCTGAAAACCTGCATGGTCCTTACCCCGATGATCGGCGCTGCCATATTGTTGCTGTAAGGGCTGTTCGAACAGCTTCTAGTTCTTTAATGAAATACAGAAACAACAAAAAACCTTCCAATGATCGTCATTCGATCATTGGAAGGTTTTCGCTTTTTGAAGGGTAGAATCGAGTCATAAATCGCAATGATGGCTTTATCTATTTACGAACAACGGTATAGCCTTTATCCTCAAGCAGTTTCACGATGCCATGCTCACCCAGATAGTGGGCTGCGCCAACCACGATGAAGTACTCTTCTTTTTTGCCGTTCTTCAGGTATCCGTCGATTTTCTCGGCCATTCCGATGTTTCGGTCAATCAGCATCGCTTTGTTGTATTCCTCATCAACGGCCATGCTGTTGGTGAACTCCAGCAGCGCCTCATCATTACCCGTCTTCCACATCTCAGCCAATTGCTCCACACCGTCATCCAGCACGTCGAAATTATCCAAGACGATGTTGAGATTCTTTTCTTGCAGCTCTTTGGAGAAGCCATTAAACATGCCGAGCTGCAGTTCATAGGATTCTAACTCGATTACCGGAATTTTGCGCTCGATCGCTTTCTGGACGAAATACAGATCAATTCCAGCAGCGGCTTCGTATCCAGCCTTTACTGCTTTCAAGCTGCTGATCGTGGTTTCCACTACCCAAGGCTTGAATGCATCCAAGGCATTCGGCTTCATGCCGCTCTCCGTCAGGATTTTGCCTATCTTGGCGTACGTCTCGGTGGACACATGATCCTTGAGCGTTGTTCCATCCTTATACATGCCCATATCCATGATCAGCTGCTGCTGCGCTTCATCAGCTGCTTTGCTGACATCAACCTCGACACCGAGATAATCTGCTTCGGCAAAGGCTTCCTCAAATTCCGGACGCAGCGGGTAGAAGCTGTCATCCGCGATATGCATGGAGCCCACCAGATACACAGTATTCCCATTGCTCTCTACTTCCCACATAAACCCGCGGCCGCCGGTCTGTGCGGTTTCCGTCGTCTTGGAAACCAGCAGAACGGTACGGGTTGCTGCATTCCATTTGACCTCATAGCCGGCTGCGTCCCCGACAACCCGAATGGGCGCATAGGTTACGCCATTAATTCGTTTCAGTTTGCCTGTTAAGGTAATGGTCTTACCGTCCACCACCGCAGTAATGGTGTCATCTGCAGCTCCCGTCAGCTTCACGTCCAAAGCCTGGAGCGTGCTTCTAAGCGGAACAAGCGTCGTGCCTTTTTCGATAACCGGTGTGCCAAGCGAATATTCGACAACTTGGTTATTCACCTTCACAGCCGGCTGCTGCGGCGCTGCCATGGCAGGCACTGACGTCGCGAGCAATCCCGCCGAAATCGTGAGAGACAAGAGCATGCGTTTCCAATTTTTCATGTATGTAAACTCCTTTATGTTGGTGTGGTCTTATGCGGCAAAGAATAACCGTGCTGTACTCTGCTTATTTTATGGGGTTATGTCCGCCATACCGATGTCGGTATGGCGCTCCCCTTAACTCTACTTTTTGTTCCAGCAGCCCAAACACTACTTCCACTGCTTTACATCTTATAAGCCTTCATTGCTTTTCTGAGCTCTTTGAACGTAGGGCGTTTACCGTACATCAGGACGCCGGTGCGATAGATTTTCGCAGCCAGCCAGCCGAAGACGAGAATGGCCGCGATCAGGATCGCCAGCGAGAGAAGAATCTCCCATACGGTAATGTCGCCTAGTCCGATCCGTACCAGAATCGTGGTCGGCGAGATGAACGGAATGTACGAGGACACCTTCATCAACATCGAGTTTGGAGCGCTCAGGCTAAAAATCGCGATATAGAACGCCACCAGCGACAGCATCGTAATCGGCATGACCGCCTGCCCTAAATCTTCGGTACGGCTGACGATCGAACCAATGGCCGCATAAAGCATCGCATACAAGAAATAGCCAAGGATGTAGAAGATTAAACCGAACACCAGCAGCATCGGGTCGATCGCGCTCAGGTCGAGATTCATGTCCTTCAATGTATCCAGGTTGTGCGGAAGCATCAGGTTCACGGCGGCCACGATGCCGAATGCGGCGATCTGCGACAAACCCAGCAGGAACATGCCGATGACCTTGCCAAACATTTGGCTCAGCGGAGATACGCTTGTAATCAAGATCTCCATAATGCGGGAGCTCTTCTCTGTCGTCACTTCGGAGGCAATCATGTTCCCCGTACCCATCAAGGTGAAGAAGAACAGGATAATCAGAGCGTACACCACAATGTAGTTAATAACCTCGGAAGCCCCTTCCTTCTCATCCGAAGCCCCGTCTGCATTGCCTGATGGATTCGTGCTAATGCTGCGGGCGTCAATCTGAACCGGCGTATTCAGTTCATTGATTTGGGCATCGGACAAATTGAGTCCTTCTACGATGCTTCGCGTCTTCGCCACCTGCAGCGCTGCTTGCAGATTGGATTGCAGTTCCGGGCTCATGGCCTCGTCTTCGGAGCTGTAGACCACGGTTGGGAATGTACTGCCTTCTTGCGCTTCAAATTTCAAATAGCCTTCGATTACGCCATCTTTGATGTCTTGATTCAGGGCAGCTTCATCTGCCGCTTCGTATTTGACGAATTCGTAGGAATTGGCCGGTAAGCTGCTCCAAGTGGTCTCCAATTGTTCGGCTAGCGTTTGTTCTTGTCCATATACCAGTCCGATGCGGGTGGTCTCGTCGGATCCAGCCTTATCCCCCGTAAACATTTGGATCAGAAAAGGAAGATTGATCCCGATCGTAATAATGAGTGCAAATATCAAGGTTGAAACGAGAAACGACTTCGTTCTTACTTTATTCATGAACGTAAATCGGATAACGGTCCACATATTATTCATTGGATTCACCTACCGCCTTTATGAAGATTTGATTGAGTGTCGGCTCCTTCACTTCAAACCGATGGATCGTGCTTTGCGACATGGCTGTATTCAAAATGTTCTGCGCTGCATCAACCTGACTGATCCGGATGGAGTAACCGTCCTCTGTCCGCTCCACCGCCGTTACGCCAGGAAGGGCTTCAAGCCCCCGAACTTCACCGGACGTACCGAGCACCACCTCTTCACGAGGATACTTGGATTTGATATCTTTCAAATTCCCTTTTACCACCGTATTGGAGCGATGGAGAATCGTAATGTTTTTGCACAGTTCCTCAACATGTTCCATCCGGTGGGTGGAGAACAGAATGCTCGTTCCCTTGTCTCGGAGTTCTTTTACCGTTGATTTCAGAAGTTCGACGTTAACCGGATCCAGTCCGCTGAAGGCTTCGTCGAGAATGAGAATTTGCGGGTCATGGACAACCGCTGCGATAAAGCCCATTTTTTGCTGATTGCCCTTGGACAGCTCTTCAATCTTCTTGTCGTAATAGTCGGGAACTTCAAACCGTTCCAGCCAGTATTTCAGACTCTTATCTGCGTCTTTCGCGGACATGCCCCGAAGCTGCGCCAAATAGGAAATTTGCTCACTGACCTTCACTTTCGGGTATAACCCGCGCTCTTCCGGCAAGTACCCCATAATGTGGCGAAGTTCCTTGTTGTACGGCTTTCCGTTGTACAGGATCGTTCCGTCGTCCGGGTAGATCAGCCCAAGCACCATCCGCATGGTGGTAGTTTTGCCGGCGCCGTTTGCCCCGAGCAGCCCGTAGATTTCACCTTCCTCAACCTGAAGCGAAATCCGGTTTACTGCCGTTTTGTCCGCATAAATTTTAACTACATTGTCTAATTGCAATCGTTGCATCTCCTAAAAACCCCTCTCTATCCTAGTTCTGCACATTGGCAGGCATGTTTCCGTCAATCCATAATCGAAGCACTTCATCCAGCTCCAAGGAACGGGTCTGAATAAACGAGATGCCTGCAGACTGCAGGATCTTCTCCACTTCCAAGCATTCCGTCGTTATAAAAGATATCGTGTTCGCTGTCTCTTGCTTGAAGCTCAGAATACCCGGAAGCTCCTTTACAATGGAGGCATCTCCCCGAATCCAGCATTCCCTCCAGTTGTCCAGCAGCGAATCCTTCTCCACCATGCCGAGCATCTTCCCGTGATGGATGAGAATGACATAGTCGGCCAGACGCCGGATTTCATCCACTACATGGGTGGAGAGCACGATGGTTGTATCCATGGATTTCATTACTTTGTGCAGCTGATCGATCATCAGCTTCCAAGCGAATGGATCCAGGCCCGAGGAAGGTTCATCCAGCAGCAGAAACCTGGGCCTTGGCGCCAGCGCAGCGGCAATCTCAAACTTGCGGCGTTCCCCCTTGGACATTTTGCGCAGTTTGACGCCACGCGGGACATCGAACTTGGATAGAAGCTCATCGAAAAAATAACCGTCCCAATCGTCATACCAGGATGCGCGAAAGCTGGCCGCTTCATCCACCGTCATATGCTGTTCTTCTATGCTTAGCTGTTCAGGAACGAAGCCCATTTGTTTACGGATCGAGATCGGAAGCTCTCCCCGGTAAGACTCGCCGAACCAGGTGATTTCGCCTTCGTCCGGAAACACGGTCTGCATCATCATGTTCAGCAGCGTGCTTTTTCCCGAGCCGTTAGGTCCCACCAGGGCAATGATATATCCTTGTGGAATCGATAATTGGATCGGGCCGATGGTTTTCGTTCTTCGCCGTTTAATAACATTACGAAATTCAATAACATGCGGTTCCATGGAATGTTAGCGACCTCCTTTGGCGTCATATTTTTCACGGACAACTTCCATGAACATCTCTTTCATCTCATCTTCATTGAATTGAACGGCAAGCCCTTTATCCACAGCATCCCTTAATGCCTCAATGACCGCATTGCGTTTATATTGTTCCCGGGCCTGGTCGCCGACGCCGGCAACAAAGGTTCCCGTGCCTTGCCTCGTTCGCAGCAGCCCTTCATTCTCAAGATCCTGATACACCCTGCGCACCGTAATAACGCTACACTTCAGATCTCCGGCAAATTCCCTAATGGATGGCAATAACGTTCCCTCCTCGATTTGACCGCTAATAATGAGCGAGCGCAGCTGTGTTTCAATCTGGTGATATAAAGGCTCTGCGCTATTTTCATTGATCTGTATCAGAAGTCGCACCTTTTACCACCTCGCTTTTCTTTTGTACATAAGCCCGTGCCATTGCACGCCATACGGATTCATCTTTAGGTCCTTCATGATAAATCCCTGGTCTGCTGCCGCGTGTAGGTTAACTTGCTCATTAGCAGCATGGACGCCAATCCCGCAATCAACGAACCCCACATCACCGGAGATAACAGCCCCCATTTCATGGCGGCGTTCGCTGAGAATTCGAATATGCTGTAACCCAACAGGCTCAGTACAGCGACCGATCCCGCAATGAACAGATTCAAAAGAACGGTATTCCTTAGATACACCTTGCCGCTGCTCATACTTTCCCAGTAAATATAAGGACCCGTTAATAAAAATCCAGCCCCGACCCATGTCAGCATAAAGGCGATATAACTTGAAATATCCATCACGCTTCTTAGATGATTCCCTATAGCGTAGATGATTCCGTAAAACACGATGCTGTTGATGGCAAAAGCGATCAGGGAATTAATGATCCGGCTAACAAAAATAGCGGAAGCCGGCACCGGTATGCTCCGGTAGAAGTACAGCATTCGGGTGTATGAATCCTCGTTCAAATATTTGAAAGACTTTCTGTTAAATAAAAATCCTACAAAAGGAGCAAAAAGCACCATGATAAAATCGACAAAAGGGTTATTGTATTCGTCTAGATGTTCGAACTGAACGTTTATGACGACGCTCGTGGCAAATCCCATGTACAGCATGAACAGTATCGTCCATATGATTTGGAGCTTATCACTTGCGAAGTCTTTCTTCACGATCTTCATCGCATTATGGAAAACCTGTTGCAATGCATCTCACCCTTTCATTCCTTCATATATTCATTTCGTTTTATCATCGCAGTCTGAGTTACACTGTGCTTAGTGTGATTACTGTGCTCACTGTGTATATCTTTATACACAGTATATAGTGTGTATATAAACAGTGTCAATAGAATTTGTAAAATTTTATGATGATCCTGGTTTCAACAGCGACCGGAACGGGGTCACTCCCCCACCCCGCCCTCACACTCTCTAATCAGCCGTCAGAAGTTTTCTATCGGGTGTCACCATCCCTTGCCGGCGGTTAATTCAAGAGCTTCCCTGCTCAAGGGGAGTGTAGCCGTGGAGGAGACCTGGCGTTCGCCTTTGAAACCGGGAAACCACCCTTTCATCTCATCCTAAGTTTCCTGGTTTCTACAGCGACCGGAACGGGGTCACTCCCCCACCCCCGCCCTCACACTCTCTAATCAGCCGTCAGAAGTTTTCTATCGGGTGTCACCATCCCTTGCCGGCGGTTAATTCAAGAGCTTCCCTGCTCAAGGGGAGTGTAGCCGTGGAGGAGACCTGGCGTTCGCCTTTGAAACCGGGAAACCACCCTTTCATCTCATCCTAAGTTTCCTGGTTTCAACAGCGACCGGAACGGATACACTCCCCATCTGCCCACAGCGCCAAAACAAAAAACACCCGCCAGATTCCTCTGACGGGTGTTCTCCCCACGCTTACATTCCAAATATGACTTTCCATACAGGCTGGGTATGCCCGCCCGGGTATAACAGGTACAACAAGGTATACACGGCTACGCCGGTGATGGCCGTAAAGAACCAGATGATCGACGTAACCTTGCCCCACTTGCGGTGCTTGGAGAACTTCTCCTTGAAGCCGAGGACCAGCGTCGTGATCCCGAACACAGCGGCTACGGTAGCCAGTATAATGTGGAAGATCAGGAATACCTGGTAATACGGCTTCAGGTCATCAGGTCCGCCCCATGACGTGTTGCCGATGAATACGGTGCGCGAGGAATAGATGATAAAGAAGATGACGGCTGCGATGGCCGCCCAAATCATCACTTTCTTGTGGGCCTCGCGCTTCCCTTTAATGATAAGTCCCCAGCCAATCGCCACCAGCACGGCGCTGATGACGATGAACGTTGTACTGACCGTGGGAAATATAAAAAACCAATCCATATGGATCCCCCTTCAATAATCCTGTTACGCCTGGTTGAGTTTGCCTGGAGGAATCTCGCCAGGCAAAGGATCGTCTTCCTGATTTTCTCGTTTGTACCAGTGAAAGAACACATAGGCCAGCATCGAAGCAAAAATGATTTCCTGGAAAAACTTCATGATGATCCCGCCCACTCGCTGGTCAATCGCGGGCTCCAGGTAGCCGAAGAACTCCGGCCCGCCGAACTGGCTGAGCAACGCGGTGGTATCGCCGGCAACGCAATAGCCCATCGCCTTCGCCCATACCACTGGATCGCTATAAGTTGCGTACATCGGTTCGCTTGAGAAAATAATGAGCCCGCATGCCGGTGTCAGCAAGACCATGTTGAGAAAGATGTATCCCATCTTCATAAGCCCTGACGAATTGTCCTTCTCCGGAATCGGTTTAATGATGGCCCACCACATCAGCAGCGAGGAGATAAACAGGATCAGGTAATACAGACGGTGCACCCAGAAGTTTAACATGACAAAGTCATGGATGACCGGGATGTGGTAAAACGAAAACAAGCCGTTAAACAGAACCGCGGCAACAATCGGACGCGCAAGGAAACCGAGCTTCTTAAACGGATTGGCCTTGTCGAAGGCGCGCCACATCCAAACAGGAATACCCAGAATCAAGAGCGGCACTGCCATTAGATAGGACATGGCCATACTGACCATATGAAACGAGAACATTGTATGCCCAAGCAGTTCAATAGGTCCACCTTGTGCGAGATAGAACGTTAGCATACCGCCTACAAACAGTGTTTTCCTTCCTGCGGAAACCGGAGCACTCCCTTCAAAACGACTGCTTAGCGGCCCGGTCAACAGGAAGTAGCCTGCCGTAACGAGCAGCATAAATGCCAGGAACAAGGGACTCCATTTATCTGCAAAACTAAAATATTCTAAGCCCAGCATGCAAAAACCTCCCCTAAACGGGTTAAATTCTGTCGAAATTGTGACACCTTCCTACGACTTAAAAAAAGAGGGGGCTGAAGTAGCCCACCTCTTTTTCATTTTACCACCAAACCCAGAACAGTGCCATGACAATACAGGTACTAGCTACGAAGAAGCCGCCAATCATGAACAGGATTGGCATCAGATGCCCTTTGTCCTTCAAGTGCATCCAGTAACCCATTTGCACGAACACCTGCAACACAGCCATAACCAGCAAAAGGATGATCGTAAATGCTGTGTTGATGCCACCGGCTGCGACAGCCGCAAAAGCAATCGCAGTCAGGACGATGGAGAAAATAAAGACGACAATGTGTTTCTCAGGACCTTCCACACGATGGCGGTGTTTCACTGTAGGCCCCTCATTGGATTGTTGATTCGCAGTCATTCCTTAGCCCACCTTTCCAAGAAGGTATACGACCGAGAAGATGAACACCCATACAACGTCGATAAAGTGCCAGTACATAGCAGACACATAAACCTTAGGTGCTGTAACCACGGTTAACCCTTTTCTGTACAGCTGAGCAATCAACAGGCTGATCCACACGACCCCGAAAGCAACGTGGGCGCCGTGGAAGCCAACCAGCGTATAGAATGCAGACGAGAATGCACTCGTCTTCATGTTAAACGATTCATGCACAACATATTCATAGAATTCATAAATCTCAAGGCCAAGGAATCCAAGACCCAGGACAACGGTCACGATCAGCCACAGCTTCAGCTTCTCGATATTATGACGGTGCAGCGCCTGAATGGCGAACACGCTGGTCAAGGAACTGACAAGCAATATCAGCGTTGCTGCTGCCGTGATCGGCAGTGAGAACAGCTCAGCAGCAGTTGGACCTTCGTTGTTCTGGCCGCGAAGCGCCAGGAACGTTGCAAACAACGTACCGAAGAGCACGGCCTCTCCACCGAGGAAGAGCCAGAAACCAAGAACCTTATTACGGCCTTCGAGTGTTGCCTTCTCGGGCTCGTGAGGAAGTTCGCCGTTTACATGTTCAGCGTGACTCATGCTTTACCCTCCCCTTCCAGTTCTTCAACTTCGATGTGATATCCATGATCATCGTACAGGGAACGAGCGATCATTGCCGCGAACGTAATCAGAAGACCAACAATCAGAACGATATATTTATTGAAGATTAAGCTCATGAACGAATTCGAGAAGTCTTCCGTGCTAAACATGAAACCAAGACCCGCGATAAACAGACCCAGTGACATCACAAACGGAAGGATGCTTGGCGAAGGCATATGAATCGGACCAACCGGCTCGGATGGTGTCATTTCTTTATTGCCTGCCATCTTCTCTTTCCAGAAAGCGTCAATGCCGCGAACGAGCGGAATTTGCTTAAAGTTGTACTCTGGCGGCGGAGAAGGAATGCTCCACTCGAGCGTGCGTCCATCTTCCCAAGGATCCGCTGCAACGCCAACCGGTTTTCTTGTAGTGACGACAATGTTAGCCAAGAAGAGCAATACGCCGATTCCCATCAAGATTGCACCGATGGTACTGATGAAGTTAAGCTCGTCGAAATTCTGGTTCGGCAAGTACGAGACAATCCGCCGCTGCATACCTAGCAATCCAAGGAAATGCTGTACGAAGAATGTCATGTGGAAGCCGATGGCAAACAACCAGAACGTCCATTTGCCCAACGTTTCGTTCAGCATACGGCCGAACATTTTTGGCCACCAGTAGTGAAGGCCGGCGAACAGACCGAATACCAGACCGCCAACGATAACGTAATGGAAGTGAGCTACAACGAAGTACGTGTCATGGAACTGGAAGTCTGCAGGAGCAGATGCCAGCATGACGCCGGTAACCCCACCCATGACGAACGTTGGTACGAAACCGATCGCAAACAGGTTCGCGCTGGTGAAGCGGATTTGGCCGCCCCACATCGTGAAGAGCCAGTTAAAGATTTTGATACCGGTAGGAACGGCGATCAGCATCGTTGCGATGGAGAAGAGCGCATTCGCTACAGGTCCAAGACCTGTCGTAAACATATGGTGAGCCCAAACCATGAAGCCCAAGAAGGCGATCAGGATGGTTGCAAATACCATGGAGCTGTATCCGAACAAACGTTTACGGGAGAATGTAGGGATAACTTCCGAGATAATACCGAACGCCGGCAAAATCAGAATGTAAACTTCAGGGTGACCGAAAATCCAGAAAATATGCTGCCACAATACAGGGCTTCCGCCTGCCGCAACATCAAAGAAATTGGCACCGAGCAAACGGTCAAAGCTGAGCAATACGAGACCTACCGTAATGGCAGGGAATGCGAACAGAATCATGGCCGAAGTGATGAACGCCGTCCATGTAAACATCGGCATTCTCATGAAGGACATGCCAGGCGCACGCATCGTAATGATGGTAGCCAGGAAGTTGATACCACCGATCAACGTACCGAGACCTGCAATCTGAAGTCCTATCGTGTAAAAGTCTACGCCGTGCGTGGACGAATAGTCGTTGGTGGAGAGCGGCGTATAGGACGTCCAGCCCGCATCAGGCGCGCCGCCCATAATCCAGCTCAGGTTAAGCAAAAGTCCACCGAACAAGAACGTCCAAAATCCGAGCGAGTTCAGAAACGGAAACGCGACGTCGCGTGCGCCGATCTGAAGCGGGATGACCGCGTTCATCAAGGCGAAGATAACTGGCATAACGCCAAGGAAGATCATCGTCGTTCCGTGCATTGTAATCAATTCGTTAAATACTTGAGCCGATACCAGATCGTTCATCGGCTTGATCAGCTGCAAGCGAATCAGAATCGCTTCGATACCGCCTATCCCGAAAAAGAAACCACCCGCGATCAGGTATAATATACCGATTTTCTTGTGGTCGACGGTTGTCAGCCAATCCATGATCCCCGTGTAGCGTTTAACGCTATGGCTAGAAGCATGAGCGTGAGCCAAGGTTTGTACCCCCTTTTAAAGTTCTTGCTGTATTAATAATCCAACTTATAATTGGCCAAGTAATCGGCAATCTGCTCGATTTCTTCGTCACTGAAGCCGAGATCCTTCGGATTAGGCATCGTGTTGCCAGGTTTTACAGCCTGAGGCTCCATCAGCCATTCCACCAGGTTGTCTTTCGTCGGCTTAGTGCCTGGTTTGCCGCTTATGTCGTTCAGCAAGATACTCGCAATCGTCTCACGGGATCCAATGCCGGTCAGGTTAGGACCCATCGCTCCGCCTTGGTCGCCCACTGCGTGGCAGGAAAGACAGTTGGTCTTGAATTTCTCGGCGAGTGCCGCATCCGCAGGAAGCACCGCTGGCTCTTTGAATGCCGCTACCCATTTGTCAAATGCCGCATCGTCAACCGCTTTCACCCGGAATTCCATGAAACCGTGAGAAGGACCGCACAACTCCGCGCATTTACCAATGTATGTATCCGCTTTGTCAGCAACCAGAGTCATGTAGTTAACGCTGCCTTCCGTGTTTGTATCCATCTTGCCGCCGAGCGATGGTACCCAGAAGGAGTGAAGCACATCATTCGTTTTTAATTGGAACGCAATTTTCTTGCCTACGGGAACAACCAGCTCTTGAGCCGTTCTTACGCCGTAGTCTGGATAATTGAACTCCCACCAGAACTGGTGAGAAGTAACTTCCACCTTAACTGCATCCGGATTGTTCCAGTCGTTCTCTCCGTAAGCAAATACCTTTTGAATAGTAGGAACTGCAAGCACGAGCACCAAGAGCAGCGGAATCGCCGTCCAAATGATCTCAAGCTTATGGTTACCTTCCACTTGCTCAGGAATTTCATCTTGTCCCTTTTTTCTACGGAATTTAACAAGCACGTATGCGGCAATTCCAAATACCACAACCATTACGACGATCATAATCGAAATGGAGAGCTTAATTAAATCCAGTTGACCTTGTGCTACCGGACCTTGTGGTCTTAAGACCGACAAATCCTCTCGGCCGCAGCCGGATAACACCAAAGCAAACATGGCCATCAAAGGAAGAAGACGCTTTACAGCCTGCCACCGTTTCATCATTGATCTACCCCACTTTTCCGATTTTCGTAGACTACCATCCGGCGCAAACAGCGGTAATCTACCTGCACAATCACGGATGAAGTAATCCTGTCAATTAAAGCAATCACTTATTAAATATAAGTTCATGGGTTGCTTTTGTCAATCATTCACAGGGAGTTCACAAATTGTTCGAAAAGTCGTCAAAGTCGCGCCATTACTGATTTTGCAATCGCTTTCAAAGCGAACCTTCCACCCCGCGACCCCTCATTCGACATTCTTCACATCCCGTCAACGACAGCCTTCATAGCTATATATACAGTCATTTACGCCTTTTTGAATCTGTATGCAGCCCTTCCCCCTTTCAACCCGGACAAACATGATGAAGGAGGTGTTCCTCGAAAGCCGCAACCGGCCCTGCAAAGAATGCCTCCTATTATTATGGTATATTTTTCGGCATCTTAATCCGTCAGAATAACAGCATCTCCACGCGTAATGGCAATCGTATGCTCATACTGGACGCCCACCGATCCATCCGCGCTGGAGATGGTCCAGCCGTCATCCCCCCAGAACACCGCGCCCGAAGGGCCCAGGGTAAATACCGGTTCGATGGTAATGACCATGCCTGCTTTGAGTTTGAGGCCCCTTCCGGGATTTCCATAGTTGGGTACATCGGGCGGCTCGTGGATGGCGCGGCCGATACCATGACCGACAAGCGGTTTGACGATCCCATAGCCTTCTCTCTCGGCGACCCGCTCGATCGCATGGCCGACGTCGCCCAAGGTTGCGCCATGCCGCGCGGCCTCGATTCCTTTAAACAGAGCTTCGTGCGTATGCTTCATAAGCTGCCTTACTTCCGGGGAAACCTGACCCACCGCATAAGTCCAGCCGGAGTCGGCCAGCCATCCGTTCTTATTGACCACCATATCAATGGTGACTACATCCCCGGCTTGCAGCGGCCGCTGGTCAGGAAATCCATGGCACACCACCTCGTTGACCGATGCACAAGTCGCGTAAGGAAAACCTTTGTAGCCTTTTTGCTCCGGGAAGGCCCCGTTCTTCTCCAGAAACTTCTCGACCCTGGCATCGATCTCGCTCGTCGTGATCCCCGGTTTGATGACTTTCGCTATTTCACGGTGACAGGCGGCCAATATGCGCCCGGCCTCGCGGATATGTCCGATCTCTTCCTTCCGTCTAAGCTGTATCCTCACATCTGCCCACTCCCTTATATCCTTATCGGATCGATTGCTAACAATATATGTAGGGACCGATGCAAAATGCCCCGAGAAGCAGACTTTCCGCGTAACACGAAGACACCATGATTGGAAAACGGCTAAACGCAAAAAAACCGTTTTCGGGACATTTGTCCCAAAAACGGTTTAACCATAGGCGCTAAAATGGTTCATGTCATTAGTCGTTAACAAGGTGAAGATGCGATGCGTGTCTGTGATATTTCTATAGACCAGGTGCTGTTACAGGTTACGAAACGGAGGAATTCAGCTTGCCAAGTTCATGCTCAACAACAAGAGTAAGCTCTTCTTCGTAGCCCCCCATAATATGGTACTTCCGGACATACTCCTTTACAAATTTTTTCGGATCTTTAGGCCGGAAAATTCGTGTCATTTCCCGCAGACTTTCCTTAACCTCATTGTGACCTTTCGTTGCCATGATGGATCCCTCCCAAAACGTGTGGAATAAATTACTCCGTTTAAAGAGAATGCCGAAAAGATCTACCTCATTAAGTTGAAGCCATATTGCAGTTCTTACGGTGACCATTAGGTTGATATTCAGCAACTTACCAATGCACCTGACACTATACATACCCTAACAGCATGCAACTGAATCATTAATATATTATATCATATTCCTCTGTTTGTTTCATCTTTCCCAAAAATTGTTTTTCTGTACTATGTTTTTCGTAACGTCATCGGTCGCGCACAGAATTGGTTAAGATACTTTTAAACGATCCTGCCGGCTGCAAGCGGAGAATGCCGTGACCGGAATCAAAGATTTGAGAAGATGAGATACAAGGAGGCCGTTATATCATGGTGAAGTCACAGACTATCCTGCATTCCCCCGTTGCCTCAAGCCCGCCCATTCCCGTCGCGGAGCCTGAAGACGTTGGCCTTCGGCGCGACGCGCTCGATCAGGTCGACCTGATCATACAGAAGCAATATCCGAAAATGCGGAGCTTTCTCCTCCTTCATGCCGGCAAACTTATCTACGAACGCTATTACGGCGGCCACGGCATATCCTCGCTGAATGATTTAAGGTCGGCCACCAAGAGCTTTACGTCTGCGCTTTGCGGCATCGCCCTCTCACGAGGCGAGCTGCCTGACCTGAAAGCCTCCGTGACCGATATCTTTCAGCGATATGTTCCCCAGCAAGCCCATCCGTTATTGCGTAGCGTCTCCTTTCATCATCTGCTGACGATGACCTCGGGCTTTGCGTGGCAAACCGGTAAAAAGCTTGGGGAACCGCTCATCCACCGTTTCCACCGCAACCGGAAATGGACGAGTTTCGCCCTATCCCTCCCTGTCATCGAACAGGAAATGGGCCGATTCCAATACCGGAGCACCGATTCCCACCTGCTCTCCGTTGCGATTAGCGAGGCCACGGGAATGGACGCCTATGCCTATGCCCGGAAATATCTATTCGAGCCGCTCGGCATTCGCCATGCCGCCTGGTCCCCGAGCCCCGAGGGCCACAGCATGGGTCATATAGGTCTGTATCTTACCTCCCGCGACATGGCCAAATTCGGTCAATGCTGCCTGGACGGGGGACTGTGGCAAGGCAAGCCCGTTATTCCTGAAACCTGGCTTAAGCAAGCGCTCACTCCGCAAGCGAAAGGCTATCCCGCATTCGGCGATTACGGGTTCCAATGGTGGACCGGCATTCAGAACGGATCGGTTTATGCGCTCGCCCACGGCCATGGAGGACAGCAAATCTACCTTTTTCCCCAGTTGGATGCGGTTGTCGTATTTACGGCCGACAGCAAGGTCAGCCGCTGGAAGAACCCGCGGGTACTGCTGGAACGCCATATCCTCGATACCCTGAAATCCGCCGCGGCTTCCGCCGAATAGCTGGCAATTCGCAAACCTCGTTCTCCCTCCGCAGGGAGCCTTTGTGCCTTTTCCAAGCCCATTCACTGGCTAACATGCAAATTTCGGCGGATAGTCCCCCCTCTTTCTGGTTACTTTATGCCATATGAATCATTTCTTAAAATCAAGCTGAGAGGAGCATGCAACATGTCCGGTAAAGACAAGGATCTTCACCCGATTTCGAGAGAAGGGGTAGACGTGGACGGAACGTACACGAATGAATGGGGACGGGAGGAATACCTGAAGCGAGGAGAGGAATTCCCGTTCGATCCGCAGATGGGCTCCACGGAGTGGCGGCTGGCGGAGTATGATTTCGACAACCATCATCAAGGCAGAACAGACGAGCGTCTGGTTCCGAAAGAAAAAGGTCCGGATAAACAGGTGAATGCCGAATCTCCGCTCCGCCATGACGTGGAAGTAGACTAGAGCCCTTGCATACGGCAGCGAAGAGATGATTCATCAGACCTGCTAATAAAAGGGTGATTTGATATGCGAAAATCGAAGCGGCTTCTGCTGTGGCTGATCCCGATCGCCGTCGCGGCAGCCTTATGGCTCATAGCTAATGTCGTGGAACCGGAGTATGCCTATGTACCGCCTGCGCATAAATTGGAAAATTCCAATTCCACGCAAATCCAAGCCCGGCAAACCGATGTCATTCGCCAGTATGACCTGTGGGGCAAGACGCTTACGGTCCCGGGAACCGCTTTGCAGGATCAGCACCCCCGTTTGACAGCCTCCAATGGCGCAGTTGAGGTAACGAAAGAGCTGCTTGCCCTGGGGCGCCGCACGTTGTATGAGGAATCCTTTGGCAATGAGGTGTTCTTGACCGATATTTTGGGGATCGTCGACGGTCCGATGAAGCTCAAAAACGTTGCTAAGGCCCTTGCCGAGCTGAAAGGACGGGGAACCACCAATTTGCGCGTCGAGCTTGATCAGGATGTGACCATCGGCGGCAAAACCTTCCGCAAGGGGGATAAAATCGATACCGGCTTTGACGTAGCCAAAGGAGCCTATTCCCCCATTGGCGTAACGTTCAAATATGCCGAAGGCAAAACCCGCATCGGCGTTAGCTGCATGGCCTGCCATGCCACCGTGAACCGTGATACGGGAATGGTCGTGGAGGGCGCGCCCAATTCCGATCTGAACCTCGGTTTAATGCTGGCGTTGGCCCCGAATAGCGCAGCGTATTTCACCCACACGGACGTTGCGAACCTCGTGGATTATGTCAAGAACGGGCAGCGTACCATCATAAATTCCAAAGGGCAAGCCGAAGCCCTCCCGGATCCCGCCCTGCTGGAAAAAGCCGTTGACGACAATCTGATCAAATGGGCGCCCGGCAATTTCGATACTACCGTCGATAAGGTCAGCGACGTGACCCAAATTCCCGATATGTTTACAAAGGGCGACCATCCGTACAGCTGGAGCGGCTTCGCTATCGCGGGTCCCTTCAAAGGACTCAGCACCTTCAGCAACAACGTTCACGCTCAAAATACGGATACATTAAGCCAAACCGAGGTCAGCGAGCCGCTAATGGGGATCGACAAAGAAATTTATATGGGCACCATCCTGCAAAATGCGGCCCATCGCAAGTTTCGCTATGATCCAAGCAGCGGGCTGAAGCCGACCGAATTCTTCGACCGCCTGGACCCGAATCCCGGAACCCCCGGCGTTAATGAGGTTATCAAGATTCCGAACTTCCCCAAGGTTTCGGCCATAGCGCCGAACGGGCTGTATATCAGCTCGCCGGGTTTTAAGGCCGGAGAGCAGGTCAATGCCATGTCCGCATATCAGAATACCGTCCGTCCGCCTGAAACCGATAAGGCTGAAACCTCCGATGCCAAGACCCTCAGCCTCGGAGCGGAAGTTTTCAAAAAAGCGCAGTGCATCACTTGCCACGCAGGCGACTATTTTACCAACAACCGCATTCTGCGTGCGGCAGAAATCGGCACCGAGCCTGCAAGGGCGAAGGCCTTCCATTTTACGCAGAACGCTTTTGGCGAGGCGGAGTTCTACCCGCCCGACACGGCTGTCCCGATTCCTCCGGACGCCAAGACGACTAAAGTGCCGCTGGATGATATAGACCCGGAACAGATCGAGCTGGGCTTCGGCCATAAATCGGGCGGCGGTTATAAGGTCAAAGGATTGATCGGCCTCCGCTGGTCTGCACCGTATCTGCACGACGGGGGCGTCGCGGTCGGGCCGGAGCTGTCGCAAGCCGGAGTGCCGGCAACGCTTATGAAGGGCATTCACCCGGATCCCTACAACAGCCTGAAAGCCCTGATCGACCGCAAGCTGAGGCTGCAGGTCATTGAGGCGAACCGCAAGGATTCTAGACTTAGAGATACCCACGTCACCGGTCAGGGGCATGAGTATTGGGTGGACGAAAGCAGCGGATTCACGCAGAAGCAGCAGGATGCGCTAGTCAAATATCTGCTCCAATTGAAAATGAAATAAGTCCGGGATATAACCATCATACTTTGTCCCATCGGCTCATAAGGTAAGGTATAAAGCTTGCCCTACCCCAGAACCGGTCTAAGACAAGGAGTTGATGAGTTGTCCCCTTTCAAATCGTCCACAGGACTTCCCGAGAATTTGGCCGCGACGCTGTGCTATCTTCTTCCCATGGTCGGAGGAATTCTGTTTCTTTCATTAGAAAAGAGAAGCCGATATGTCATATTCCATGCGCTGCAGTCCTTGCTGGCCTTCGGCCTCCTGGCCGTCGCCCACCTGCTGTCAAGCGCGGTGCCCATCATCGGCCTTCTGGCCTCCGCCCTACTGGCACTGGTCGGCGTGCTGATGTGGCTGGTGCTTATGTTTAACGCCATTCAGGGAAAATGGTTCAAGCTGCCATGGATCGGCAATTTTGCGGAGAAACAAATGCAGCGCATCTAAAGCTATGTGATGCAAAAAAACGGCTCCTCCCTTGATTGGGAAGAGCCGTTTTTTGGGCTTTAGCCCAAGACCGAACAGGATCAAAAAAAGCAGCCGGAACTGGACCGGCTGCTTTCGAAGATTATTTTAAGCTGCGTGCCCTTCTGCCGTCTCACCTTGCTCTGTTCGGGTCGGCTTTGTTTTGAAGCCGTTGAAGATCAGATTCAGCACAATCGCGGTCAAGCTGCCGGCCACGATGCCGTTATCGGCAAGAATGCGCAGGTTGTCGGGCAGGCTGGCGAACAGGCCCGGGACGGTTGTGACGCCAAGACCCATGCCGACGGAACACGCAATAATGAACAAGTTCTCATGACGGTTAAGGTCTACTTGATCCCCTAACATCCGAATGCCGGAAGAAACCACCATGCCGAACAGGGCAACCATCGCCCCGCCCAGAACCGATGTCGGCACAAGCTGCGTCATGGCGGCAATCTTCGGCACGAATCCGATCAATACAAGCAAACCGCCTGCCACTACGATGACGTCGCGCGTTTTCACACGGCTCATCTGAATCAAGCCAACGTTTTGGGAGTACGTGGTATACGGGAACGAGTTGAAAATACCGCCTACCACAATCGCAAGACCCTCCGCGCGGTAACCTCTGGACAAGTCCTTGGAGGTGATATCGCGATCCACGATTTTGCCAAGCGCCATAAATACGCCCGTCGATTCGGCAACGCTGACGATCGCTACCAGAATCATCGTCATGATCGGAACGATTTTAAACTCCGGCGTACCAAAAAAGAAAGGTTGCGGCGCGCGGAACCAGCCGGCTTCGCGCAATGGGGTGAGATCGACACCGCCGTATAACGCGGCAACCAGGGTGCCGAGAATGAGACCCATAAGAACGGAAATCGAACGCAAGAAGCCTTTGGCAAAACGATTCATGATGATAATGAAGGCAAGAACGCCGAAGCCAAGGGAAATGTTCAGCGCGCTGCCGAAATCCTCGCTGCCTTGGCCGCCCCCAAGGTCGTTCAAAGCTACGGGGATCAACGTCAGACCGATAATCGTAACAACAGAGCCTGTAACGACAGGCGGGAATACCTTAATCAGCTTACCGAATAAACCGGAGAACAGAATGACAAATAAACCGGAAGCGATAATCGCTCCATATATAGCCGACATGCCATGCTGCTGTCCGATAATGATCATCGGACCTACGGCCTGGAACGCGCAGCCGAGCATGACCGGAAGGCCGATACCGAAGTACTTGTTCCCGAATACCTGCAGCAAAGTAGCGACCCCGCATGCCAGCAGGTCGATGGCGATGAGATACGTCAGCTGCTCCGTCGTTAAACCGAGCTGCCCGCCAACGATAAGCGGTACGATGATTGCCCCTGCGTACATTGCCAATACATGCTGCAAACCCAGCGAAAAGGTTTTGCCCGGACTCCGATTTTTATCGAAAATCGGTTCTTGCACCGCTTGTTTCTGTTGTTCCATGGCTTCTTGATTCCCCCCATTAATTTGTTAGCTTTCGTTCTATGCGAATGTCACAACGCCGTCTTCAAGTGATGCAATCCGTACGAGGGATTCTACCCGGTAGCCCGCTTCGGCCAGCAGGCGTCCTCCCGGTTGAAACGCCTTTTCAATGACGATCCCGATGCCCACCACTTCGGCACCCGCCTGCTCGACGATTCGGGCAAGCCCGAATGCCGCCTCGCCGTTGGCAAGGAAGTCATCCACGATCAGCACCTTGTCGCCCGGCTTGATGAATTTCTTAGCGACCGTAATTTCGTTGGTCTCCTGCTTCGTGAAGGAGTACACCTTCTCAACGAATATATCCTCACGGAGCGTCAGCGATTTCTGCTTCCGTGCAAAGATGAGAGGCACTTCCATCTCAAGCGCGGTCATGATGCCCGGTGCGATGCCGGAGGATTCGATGGTCAATACGCGAGTCACGTTCGCTTCCTTGAACAATCGCGTAAATTCCTTTCCCACCTCTTTCATCAACACCGGATCCATCTGGTGATTCAGGAACGAATCCACCTTCAGTACCTGTCCGCTTAATACAATGCCTTCCTCTTTCACTTTGTTCTGCAGTAATTGCATGATGCTCCCCCTTAAATTTGTTGTCCGCATTCCAAGCAAAAAAGCCCACTTCCTCCCTTCACCGAATCGCCGGGAAAGAAACAAGTGGGCATAAGCAGCAAAAACGCACCGTTAGCCGTCCGATCAAACGGAATTGACCTGGCTTGTCCGCTGCTGCTATAACCCGTAGTCCAATCATTTCCGGTGATCGGGTAGAGACATGCAGGCCGATTCCTGCACCTATACGAGAAAATGTATGATATCCGAATTCCTTAGAATGCTTACGCATAAATGTTATATTTCCGAATGAATGAAGTATAACGCATTCCCTATGAAAAAATAAAGTGAAAATTTACGGAAATAATAAACTACTGGTCAATTAAAGAAAAAAAGGCTGCCTCATACGATTAATGGGACAGCCTTCCCTTGCATCAACTTGTAGGCATCACTTCAATTATCCATTCCAGGGGATCACCGATGGGCACCGACATATCACTGTTTATATCAACCAGCTGGATACGGAGCGTATAAGTCCCGACGTGAGATTGCTGCCAGCGGAACAGGATATCGCTCCCATTCCCTCCCAGATCCATATCCCCAGCCGTTAAACCTGCATTCACTCGGTATACCCCTTCACGATCCGGAGTTGCGATCTCATATCCCTCCGTCGGAACCGTTCCCGGCTTATGCGGCTTCAATCGGAATTCGAGTACGCCCAGACTTACCGGCTGACCATGGTCATCAAGTATCGTCAATTCATAGCCAACCCGGGTATCCTCGCTCAGTCCGTACGCTTTGGAATAAACCCCCCAATACATATCAAGGGCTGCCGAAAACGGCCCTTCGCCAATGAATTCGAACTGCGAGAAGGGGCACGAAAGGATCGGTCACAGGAGGCTCCGTCGTAGGAGGCTCAGTCACTGGGGGCCCGGTCACAGGCGGGCCGGTTACAGGCGGTGATACGCTGCCTCCATCAAAAAAGCCACCTCAACGGTAGCTTTCTCCGACAATTTCATCTATTGAAACGTAACATGGATCTGCACGATCTCGGAACGGGAGCCCAGCCGAATCGGCGGTCCCCAGAAGCCGTAGCCCGAGGACACGATGGAATGCATCCGGCCTTTTTGCAGATATCCCCAATCGTTCTCGAACAGGGCCCTCGTAATCAAATGCGCCGGGAATACCTGACCGCGGTGCGTATGCCCCGACACGATCAGGTCAATGCCCTGCTGCTGTGCTTCGTCCAGCGCATTCGGCTGATGATCGAGCAGAAAGACCGGCTTGGATAAATCGGCCCCTTCCATGATCGCGGACAAATCGGCGCGGTCCTGATCCTGTTTATCCCGCCTGCCTACCAGCGTCAAGCCCTCCACCGTCAGTTTCTCGTCATACAGCACGGTCATGCCGCTGTCCTCGAGAGCCGATATCAGCTCCGTGATCTCCCCTTCAAATCGGTCATGATTGCCAAGCGAAGCATATACGCCATAGGTTGCCTGGATACCGGTCAAAATCCGATCTATCCCCTGGCTTAAATAAGCATCCAGATCATCATCAATAATATCACCCGGAAACAGCACCAGATCCGGCTTCAAGCTGTTGATCTCCTTCACCATGCGCTCAGCGTGCGCCTTGCCCGACAGGACGCCGAAATGCATATCGGACGCCATGACGATATTCAGCTTCTCCATGGTACCCGCATCCTTGTCCACCTGAATATCGTAAGCACGCACGGCTGGACTATAAGCGTTAAAGGAGCCGAAACCGATCGCGATCACCATCAGCACCAGCACGACGGATACCGCCGCTTTCTCCAGCCCATCTCTTCGCAATGCCGTCATCCTCAGCAGCCATAACACGATGTGCATCAACGGGAGAAGGATAATCAGCACATAAAAAATAGCCATCCAATACGATCCTATGATATTCAGCACGGTTGGATTACCGAAAAACCGTCCTGATATAAACGATGTCGATACCACGGTCAGCACGACTATGTATACCCATTTGAGCGCCATGGACGGCCCCGGCCTCAACCAGCTCCATACGCTTCGGCCAATATAATAAACCAGTAAGCCGTAAATCAAAAGCGCCACGATTCCTGCAATAATAAACATCGCCATCCCCTTCCGTACATCCATTATAGCAAGCGGATTTTACAAATCCCAGCGGACATTGGCGGAAGGCGGAGGGCTTATGATCTTCGCATGGTTCTAAATAGCATCAAGAAGCCGTTACAAACCCGTGCGTTGTTTCGGCAGCAGCTCGTTCAGCAGCACCTTCAAATTACGGTCTTCCGTATATCGCTCCTGCCCCATATCCAATTCATTCACGCGTATATACGTATAACTTTCCGCGCCGTTCTCCGGTTTAAAGAGAAGTTCATCATGCGGGTCAGGCACCACCCGGTACTCCATTTCATGAAACATATCGAGCAGCTGCTCACCTGTAGGAGTTTCTCCCTTATCAACAAAAATCAATCCCCGCAGCTTCTTGGGGCCTTCTTTATGTCCGACTGTAAAATGAACGATGCATTCCATGCTCATCCATCTCCCTTCTTGGTTGTTATGTTATCGGTTCACATCCGTCTCATTCATGTTCTCCTGCCATCTCGGCCTTCATTCACGCCGGTTGCCGGTCTTAAGCAAATAAACGCCAAGATGAATCCCGGCGTTCCTAATCATTATGTCTATTCCATTCTACGATGAAACATGATGCTTAACTGTGACAAAAGTCACTTCCAGAAAGGCAATGATCTAAAACGTGCCCCTAGGCCGTATTACGATTGGAGTCCCCGTTCACTTCTTCTTCGGGATCGCCTTCATGTCCCGCCAGCGGGCGGGTTATCGATGACGCAGCCAGATCTTCCTGGTCTTCCTGGTCTTCCTGCGCTTCAGCCTCCGGCTCCGCATTAAGATACTCGCTTTGAATCAGGCCAAAATGTTCTCCGTAACGCGCTTCCAGCTGCTCGCCCATGTCCTGTTCCAACTGAAACAATACCATCTCCTGGGTAAAATGATGCAAGAGCAGCTCTGCCATGACCGGATGCTCCGTGATGACCGCCCCCGTATCATAGTCCCCGCCGCGCATCCCTAAGATGCACCATTGCCGATCGACGACAAACGAGAACTTCCGGCCGCCGGCCCTGCGCTCCGCAAGGTCGCTCCACCCGGGCCACGCCAAAGTTCTTGAAAGTCCCTGATCCGGACCGTCGCAAGCCCACAGCACCTTTACCCCTCTGGCCTCCGCTTCCGCCAGCGGCTCACGGAGCAGCGACGCTTCCTCGCGCCAGACGTCAACGACGATCTCCCGTTTCGCCCGCTTCAGTTCCCGTACAAGCACATCAAGCACCGCCTGATCCCCCTCCATGCTAAGGAAGGGAGCGGCCGTGCCGCTGCTCCGCGGCAGGCTCTTCTCCACAAAAGCGAGGGATGCCTCCACGCGCCCAGATATCATTCGCGTCAATTCCTCCGGCTTCAGCGAACGGTAACGGACAGGTTCCCCGTCCATTCGCTCAAGCGCTCCCTGCCGCTCCAGACGCTGCATGGCCGCATAGACGTTGGAACGCGAAGCGCCCAAACGTTTAGCTACCTCATACCCGCCTGCAGGCCCGTGCTCGGCAAGGTCCACCATAATCTTCGACTCAATTTCCGTAAATCCCAAATTGCGCAAATGATGCAGCAATTGTTCCATAATATTAGTCCTCCCATAGATGCTCGAACGCTTGCTCTATCATTCACACTGTTCATTGTTTACCGCGCAAGGGCATGATCGTCCGAATCCCTATCTCTTAAATCTGTTCAGCTCCGCAGCGCGGACACCATTTCGAGCCTTTCGGCAGGTCGACGCTGCAAATTTGGCACTTCACCATATCGCGGGTCGCTTCATCGTCTCCGACGTAGTCCTGACTTTGATTATTTTCCTGCCAGAAACGAATGCGGCGGTCCAGCTCCAGCTGTCTCTCCCGCTCGCGCTCGAGCTCTTCCCAATGACGGCGCTCCCTCTCCTGTTCTTCCTGCTCGAGGCGCAGCCGTTCAGGATCAACCTCCGGTTCGGACGACCGCTCGATGATCTCCTCGCGCTGGCGTTCCGGTTCAGGATCGTACAGGTCGGGCTCGTACGGATCCGGATTCGGACGATAATCATAGGTCTGGATATCGTCCTGTTCCTCCTGGACTTCTTCAGCCGCCGCATATTCGCGTTTATCGAACATGCTCTTGCGCTCGGGCTCCCGCTGCTCTTCCGGCGCTGACTCCTCAGGGTCCATCAAATTGGCAAGCTTATTTCCGCAGTACGGGCAGAAATTCGCATCCAGCGCGACCACGCGGCCGCATTCGCAGACCCGTTCATTCTTGAGCACCGCGATGCGGTTCCGTATCGCTTCGATTTGCTCCTGCAATCCATCGCAGGTTTGCGCGAGCTCGACCATTTCCTTTTCCGCAATCGTCATATCCTGCTGGCGGTAGCCCTCATAGAAAACTTTACCCATCTGCAAGTAGTACGAGTTCTTCTGCTGTTCGATTTCGGAAATTTGGCTGTTGAGCTTATTCACTTCGACCACGTGCTGCGCCTTTTCCGTTGCGCGGTTAGCTCCATCCTTGAGCTTTTGTAAAATCTTCATTTATGAATCCTCCTCTGTCTCTTATCCCGATTCACCGGCGGTCTGCCGGCACATTGTCATATCTCTTCATCAAGGTTATAAACGATTTATAGCCAGCCATAAACCGGCTGCCCCATGTTTCTTTGCAGTTCGCAGATTTGCTCATGTGTCATGATAGGATCCTCATCATCCAGTATACTGCCGTCATGGTGATTCTATCATACCAAATTCCTTGCCCCATGTGAAAAAGGAAGCCCCTTCCAACTTCGCTTCTGATTCATCCGGGCCCCGAACGTGTATATGATTAGAAAAATGCACAGTAAGGGGAGGCGGCCGGCTTAAACCCCGTGTCTATTCCGAGCAGCCTTGAGCTGCCGAAGTCTGGAGGGATTTATCATGACAAACGATAAAAAGACGTATTATGTTTCAGTCAATCACAACCTGATCCAGGATGTACCGAACGATACGAACGAATATGTCGTATATATGGATGATGAAGAGGTCTCGAAGCTGAGGGGGCTGCTCCATGAGGTCAGCAGCAGCGATCGCTATGCGTTTAAACGGACATTCGTCCCATATAAATCGGCAGATCATGACGATGCCGTCGAGGAATACGATGAACGGACAATTAACCTCTACACCTTTCTCCATGAACATGGGGATGAACGCACCCGCAAAACCATCGAGGATATGAACATCATCGGCAAGCTGAACGATACCGGCTACGATGATCCCGGTTATGAAGACTCGCCACTGAATAAGTAATCCGAATGCTTCAGTCCATATACAAAGGAATCCCGGAGCGGCTCGCTCCGGGATTCCTTTGTATAACTAGAACATCGCCCGGTCTTGCGCAGGTCCTGTTCTACTTTATAGATTCGCAAGCCGCGGTACAAGGATAAAAAGTCCCGTTTATCCTACGACTATTAGCACAGCTTACAGTTTAATGTTCGCTTCGTCGAAATACTCCTCCATCGTCAGGCCGCTGTCAGCGATATCCGGCGCCAAATCCTTTCCTACGTAACGAATATGCCAAGGCTCGTATACATAGCCGGTAATATCCTCGGCCCCTTCCGGATAACGAATGATAAAGCCGAATTCCGGCGCGCGGCTCGCCAGCCACTGCCCCTCCTCCGTATGGCCGAACGTTTCCTCCAGCGCATTGCCTGCGCTTGGGCTGGATACGTCGATGGTCAGGCCGGTTTGATGCTCGCTCGTACCCGGCACAGCGCTTACGCGGTTAGCCTCGGCTTCCCCCTTGGTACGAACATTGTTCTCATATATGGTTTTTTGACGGGCATAAGAACGGTATCCCGATACGGCCCGGAGCTCGATGCCGTCCGCTTTGGCCGCATCGAACAATTCCTCGAGCGCATTCGCCGCTTCTTGTCTCAGGTGCCGTTTCTCGTGCGGCTCGTCAAAAGAAAACGGAACATCCGGCTCCACAAGATCACTCGGCTCATAACCGTCCGGCAAGCTGCGCTGCTTGTTCACGACGACCGTCACGGCCTCCGCATTGGTCACGACCTGCTTGCCGCCGCTCTCCTGGATGGTGGCCTGTAGCGCATTCTCGCTGCGCTTTGCCATGACCGGATCCGCCGGCTGATTCTCAGCACCCGTCTCCCCATTCTCCGAGCCGCCTTCAGGAAGCGTGCTGCCTTCCTGGCCCTCGGCCGGCGACTGCAATTCCTGCCCCTGTTCCTTGCCGGAGCCGGCATCGTCGGATTGGCATCCCGCCAGAATGGCCCCTGCTAACAGCAGGGATGACAGCATTACGCTTGTAAACCGGATTCCTCTTCCCGAAAATGCATTCATCTCTGCTACTTCCTTTCCTACAGCTTGTCCTGCCCCCATTGTACCTTATTCGGAATAAGCAGGACAAACCAGCCGCTGACGAATCATGACGGATTTACTCCGGTTATGTCAGGTATTCGGCAGCTTGCCTCGATTTACGGCGCCGCTCTTACCGAATTCCATACCATTCTGCAATGGACTTCCAAGCTATGGCGAAGGCGGCTCCAAGCTGCGGCGCTTCTGGTCCGCTTGCTTGGCCGCCCCGCGAGCGATCAGGGCAAGCGCTTTGGACGCGCCGCGAACGCCCGGCAGCAAGCCTGTCCAGTCGCCGGCCGGGCCGAGCTGATCGGCCGGAGGCGGCGGTGACAGCTGCACCGCCAGCTCGCTAAGCTGCGGACCGGGCCGGTGCAAGCGGCCCTCGGCCGCCGCTTCGGCCACCCATTCGCCCGGAGAAGGACCGGACGGTCCCTTCTCCTTTGCGCGGGCGGCCGACTCCGCGGCAGAGCCGCCTGCCGGCGGCGGGGCTGCTTTGGCCCAGGCGTCGAAGACGCCGGCCAGCAGCGCTTCCCGCGGCAGCCCCAGCAGCGTCAGCTGCTGGAGCGGCTCTGCCGCCAGGCGCCGGGCTGCGGCAGCCAGCAAGGCTGCGGCATGTGCGCAAGCCGCTCGGCCGCAGGTGCAGCGCGCTTCGGCGGCAAGCTCGCCCCGCAGGGGGGATGGCGCCAGTTCATCCAGCCAAGGGGCGCCCTCACCTGCAAGCAGGCGGTACAACGCCTGCGGGTCTTCCTCCAGATACGCCAGAACTGCCTCGCGGGCGGCAGGATCCAGTTTCTCCACCTGAACGCTGACCTCATAAGTCTCCGGCGATTCGATGTCTCCATCCGCTTTTCCCTTCAACCATCCCGGTTCGATCTCGAGCCTGAGCCCTTCGGCTAATCCCGCAGTTTCCATAGCCCGCACCTCCTTACATTCCATTCGCGTACCAGTACGCCCGATAGGCATGATGCCATCCGTCGACCGGCATTTTCGGTTACATCCAATCCTGCTCCTGAAGTTCGATCAACTGGCGGAGCTCGCCGTCCGACATCTCCGTCAGCCAGGTTTCGCCCGACCCGACCACCTGCTCGGACAACGCCTTCTTCTGTTCGATCAGCTCGTCGATTCTCTCCTCCAGCGTTCCCTGGGAAATCAGTTTGTGGACCTGAACGTTGCGGTTCTGCCCGATCCGGAATACGCGGTCCGTCGCCTGATTCTCGACCGCCGGGTTCCACCATCGGTCATAATGGAGCACATGGTTCGCACGGGTCAAATTCAGGCCTACGCCCCCGGCTTTCAACGACAGGACAAAGAACTCCGTCCCCTCGCCTGCCTGGAACGCCCGTACCATCTCATCCCGTTCGCGTTTTTGCACCCCTCCATGAAGGAAATACGGCTGTTTTCCGTATTTGCGTCCAAGCATGCTTACCAACAGCTCGCCCATGCCCACATACTGGGTAAAGATCAGCGCCGATTCCCCCACATCCGCGATGCTGTCCAGAATTTCGAGCATGCGCTCCATCTTGCCGGAGGACTCGGGACGCACAGCGCGTCCATCGTCGCGTCGAAGCAGCTGCGGATGATCGCATATTTGCTTCAGCTTGGTGAGGGATGAAAGGACAAGCCCCTTCCGGGCCATGCCCGTCCGGCTCTCGATCTGTCCCATCATCTCGTCGACGACGGCTTGATACATCGCGCCTTGAACCTCGGTCAGCGGACAATACGATTTCAGTTCCAGCTTCTCCGGCAGATCCTTGCGGATGTCCGGATCGCTCTTGAGTCTGCGCAGCATGAATGGAGAAACCAGCTTGTGCAGCTCCCGGAATCTCTCCTGTTGCCCTTCCCCCGGCGCATAGCGCTGACGGAAGCTGTTAAACGATCCGAGATATCCCGGATTGAGAAAATGGAAGATCGACCACAGCTCCGCCAGACGGTTCTCCACTGGCGTCCCCGTCATCGCAATGCGGTGCGGCGCGGATAATTTCATGACGCTCTGCGCCTGCTTCGTACGATAATTTTTAATATACTGGGCTTCGTCGAGCACCACGCTCGACCACTGGATCGCGGATAAGTCCCCCCCGTCTCTTCCCGCCAAGTGATACGTCGTCAGCACGATATCATGATCGGCCGCCTCCTGCAGGAAATCGTCTCCGCGCAGACGGCGGACGCCATGGTGCACATGCAAGGTCAGATCCGGCGCAAATCGCTGGATCTCCCGCTGCCAGTTGCCCAGAAGCGAGGTCGGGCAAATGATCAGCACCGGGCCTCCCGCAGCTTCGGTATTGAGGCGCTCCAGCAGGCAAGTGATGACCTGCACCGTTTTTCCAAGCCCCATATCGTCGGCAAGGCAAACGCCAAAGCCCAAATCGCACATCACGCTTAGCCACTGATATCCCCGTTCCTGATACGGCCTCAACTCTCCGTGAAGCGAGGACGGGATCGGGCGGGACGGCAGCTTGCGCACCGTTTCCCCGTCCAGCAGGGAGGACAGCAGGCCCGTTGTCTCCACTTCTTCGATGAAGAGCCCCTTCCACAGGCGCTCTCCATCCATTTCGGCGCTTAGGTGCATCCATTCAGCCAGCTTCATCTCGCCCTTCTCGTGGCGTTTCATGAAGCGCAGCACCTGATTGATCTCCTTCAAATCCACCTCAACCCATTCCCCGCGGAACTGGACGTAAGGTAGATTCTGTTCAGCCAAAAATTTCAATTCCTCGCGCGTCAGGGTATGGCCGCCCATCGCTGCGGATATTTGGAAGCTGACCAGATGCTCCATTCCGAGCACCGGCGTCGACTGTGCTTCGCCTGACGATCTTGCATCCGGCATCATTTTGAGCGATAAGCCGACGCGGCGGCGTCCTTCCCTGCTCCAACGGGACGGCATTTGAACCGTAACGCCGCTCGCCGTTAATCTCGGAACCGATTCCTTCATGAACGTCGACAACCGCTCCAGCGGCAGGGTGACGCTCTCTGGAGCGCGCCCGTACAAGCCTTCCGCCAGCTCGGGCGCCAGCGCCGCGGCTTCTCCCAGCCTCATGAGCAGCTGCAGCTGGATCCCAGCATACATCCGTCCGCGCAGCAGCTGATCGGATTCCGGACTTCCCCATACGCTCCGGACCGGCATTAATAAGCCTTCATCCTCCTGGCTTCGCGCCCAGAAGGTTACCTTCCAGTCCTTCCGGCTCTCTTCCAGCGGCGGTTCGAGCCGCAGCCCAAGGGCAAGGGTTCCGTTCTCAGGAGGCTGATCCTCCCCGCCGGCGTAAGGGAACATGGTCCCCCCGACCCGTTCTACGGCTTCCTCCAGCTCGCCCACTTCCTCCGCCGTTCCTTGAATGGGAATATCCCGACTGACCGTCAACAGACTGTTCCACCACAGCTCGGTAAGCGGGGATTGTCCCCGCCGGTAGTTCGCCAGATAGGCCCTCAGCTTGTCCTCCGATTCGCGGACGGCAGCCCTGGCTTGACTGTCGATCACGCCGCACAGGAAAGAATACAGCACGATCGCCCCCGCTTCCTCCCGCGTGGAAGGATCGGTTCCGGCAAGCGCTGCAGGGGTCCCGATGGCAATAGGAGGCATATTCGCGGCCAGCTGCAGAAAACGCGCCGTATCCTCGGTATTCAACTGCGGTTTCCATACCGCTTTTATCGTGTGCATCGACGTTTTGCGCCTTCCGGCTGAAGGCACCTCCGCCGTCCCTGGTGCAAACTTCCCCTGCAATAACAGCTCCAATGCGAATCTGCTCGCTTGCACCCAATATTCCATTTCCTCGCCGACGGCCAAACCCTGAGCTTGGGTATGCTCGGGATCCAGCGAGACCAGCATGGAGAATGCGTCTCCCGGTGTCAGCGCAAGCCCTTCCATCGTCCGTCCGCCAAGCGTCTTCCGTTCCGGACGCCGCGCGCTTTTCGATCCGAGGACTTTGGCCGGATATCGGAGCTCGGCAAGCCGGAGGGAAGCGTTAGCGAAGGGACGGGTTCCATCCGGTTTGCGAAAGGTTCGGACCACTCTGCTCCATGCATCTACTCGTGGCTCCGAAACCTCACCGGAAAAACAAAAGAATACGTCACCTAACCATACGCCATAGAGCGGTTGATTCATCGTTGTCTCCCGTCTTTTCCTGCTTTATAGATATTATTACCATCTTATACGATAGCAACCTAATTTCAAAACGATACGGATTATGGCCATCGCCAAAATAACGTCAACCTTTATCATACCATGTATTTACTATTTCGTTATGATCTATGTATTGCATAGCGAATTCTTCTATATATAGAGTAATGAAAAATCCCTGTTCTTATGCAGTCTCCCGTTCATTCTTGCCGCCCAAAATTTCGAAGCCTGCATTTTTATGCGACCCTTCCGCTGATCCGGCGTATGTAGATCATACATTAAGAGTTCGGGAGGGTCTTGCATTTATGAGTTTTGTAGGCTTTGGTATTTTCGGGATTGCGGCTTTATTGCTGGTATTGTTCTTCTTCCTTCTTCACATTGCCGTCTGCGTATGGGGTTATAACGATGCCCGGCGGAAAGGGCGCAGTCCCGAGTTCGCGATTCTTGTTGTGCTGGGTTTATTGTTCTTCCCTGTAGTGGGTCTTATTATTTACCTGCTGATCCGCAATAATTATTAGCCTCCACAACAAAAAGACGGCGCAGGTTCATCCTGCACCGTCTTTTTTTGACGTCCATAATCATTTGGTTTGCACTCGTGAAGACCTCGCGATTACTTCGCCTTTAAGCTGTCCCATGATTTCTGAATGCCTTCGAACAATTGGGTTTTGTCCACGTTGCCAGCTACATACCCTTGCATCTGGCTGCCGAATTCATTCATGCCGCCATCAGGGAATTTGTTGAATTCCCAGCTGAGCGCTTTGTTCTCTTGGCTGTATTTCATGACATCGTTCCCCAGATCGCCAAGCGTCTCGCTGTTCGCCTCGATGCTGGTCAGCGCCGGGATGAATTTGAACTCTTCCGTAATGTAGCGTTTACCGGTCTCGGAAGTGACGAGCCAGTTCAGGAATTCCTTGGCTTCGTCCTTCACCTTCGATTTGTTGTTCACGACCCAGTTGTTCGGCACGCCGACCGGAAGCTTGTCGTTCTCTTCAGCGTTGTCATTGATCGGCATCGGCAGTAGGCCGATGTTCAGATCCGGGTTGATGCCGTCGATCTGCACCTGCGTCCAGTTTCCGTTCTGGGTCATGGCCGCTTCACCGCTGGCAAAGGTCGTGATTTCCGTGTTGTAATCGGTCGTCAGCGGGTTCTTCTGGCCGTATTGGACGGTGAGGTCGAACAGTCGCATCCATTCATCGAACTTCGCGTTGCCTACCAGCTTCTCCGTGCCTTCATTCATTCCTTTGACGAATGCAGCGGGATCTTCCTGATGGGCGAACGGAATGTTCAGCAAGTGGTTGGCCAAAATCCAGGTTTCCTGGTATCCGTTCACGAATGACGTAATCCCAGCCGCTTGCAGTTTTTTGGCAGCTTCTTCGAGCTCTGTGAGCGTCTTAGGAAGTTCGGTGATTCCCGCTTGCTCAAACAAGTCTTTGTTATAGATGAATCCGTAACCCTCGATGGTCATCGGTTGTCCGTACAGTTTACCGTCTTTTGTCATCGGTTCTTTGGCAACGTCAACAACGTCCTTCACCCATGGCTGGTCCGAGAGATCCTCGACATTCTCAAACCACGTCTCGAGATCGCGGTATCCGCCGACGTTGAAAATGTCGGGCTCATCGCCGGAAGCGAACTTCGCCTTCAGCGCCGCACCGTAATCGGAGCCGCCGCCAACCGTTTGAATATCCAGCTTGATGCCGGGATGCTCTTTTTCGTACTCGGCCTTCAGTTTGTTCAAAGCCTCGGCGATTTCGACTTTAAATTGAAAAATCTTAATCGTTTTCGTGCCGCCCTCGGCACCGCCTTCAGCGCCTTGGCCCTCCTCATTGTTGCCGCCGCAAGCTGCAAGCAGCGTGGAGAAAGCCAATACCATGACCAGGAGCAGCTTACCGTATTTCTTCATTGTAAAACCTCCCTTTTCTTCTATAACATCGTGTCCAGCATTCGTTGATAGCGTTTACTTTTTCAGTATAATCAACCTATTTTCGTTAAATCAGGCATTATATTGATCTTTGAGGGGGAAGGAATTGACCGTTTGCGGATTAACCCTTCACCGCTCCTTGCGTAATGCCCTCAATGATGTACTTCTGCATGGCCAGGAAGAACAGAATGACCGGCATGATCCCCAGCACCAGCGCCGGGAGGGCCAAGTCCCACTGCTTGGTATACTGCCCAAAAAAGGCAAAAGTAGCAATTGGAATCGTCCGAAGCTCGGCAGACTGCAGAATCAGGGATGGCAGCAGGTAGTCATTCCATATCCACAAGGTGTTCAGGATGATCACCGTCACGAACATCGGCTTCATCAGCGGGAAAACCACCCGGAAGAATACGCCGTACCCGCTGGAACCATCCACGGTTGCGGCTTCCTCGATCTCCATCGGGATCGATTTCACGAAGCCATGGAACAGGAATACGCTCAGCGGAACCCCGAAGCCCAGGTAACAGATAATCAGTCCGTACAAGCTGTTGTTAATGCCGAGCGTTGCCGTCACTTTCACGAGCGGAATCATGATCGATTGGAACGGAATGACCATCGCTGCCACAAACAGCGCAAACATGATCTGGTTAAAACGTGTGTTGCGGCGAACCATCTGGTAAGCGGTCATGGCGCTTAACATCGCCAGCAGCAGGTTGCTCGCCACCGTAACGACCAGCGAATTCCAGAACGCCTGCGGGAAGTTGGTAATGTCCCACGCCCGTGAATAATTGCTCCATTCGAACGTGGTCGGAAGCCCCGCCGAATCGGTTAACAGCTCGCCGAAGGTTTTGACGGAGTTCACGAACAGGAAGTAGAACGGGACCAGGAAGAGCAATGCCACGATGACCATGATGATCTCGGTGGCCATGGTGTTCAGCCGGTATTTTCTTGTGGTCTCCATTAGGCTTCAACCTCCTTGCTCTTCGTGAATCGGACTTGCAAGCTTGTGATGATGGCAACCACGATGAAGAATATGACCGCCTTCGCCGTTCCGAGTCCGAGGCGGTTATTCGTATAGGCCTCGTTGTAAATATTCATGGCTACCGACTCGGTCGAGCCGAACGGGCCGCCTTTGGTCAGGGATAGGTTCAGGTCGAACATTTTGAATGACCAGGAGATCGCCAGGAACAAACATACCGTAACCGCCGGCATGACAAGCGGGATGATGATGGACCGCAGTACCTGCCCTCTGCTCGCCCCGTCGATTTCGGCAGCTTCCAGAATATCCTTTGGCACATTGTTAAGCGAGGAGATATAGATGACCATCAGGTATCCGGCCGTCTGCCATACGAAAACGATTACAATTGCCCAAAAGGCAGTTCCCTTTGTGCCGAGCCAAGGCAGGTTAAAGAATCCGAGGTTCGTGGCATTGCCGATCGCCGCAAACCCTTTGACAAAGATAAACTGCCAGATGAAACCGAGCAGCAGGCCGCCGATGACGTTTGGCATGAAGAAGATCGTCCGCAGCACGTTTCGTGTCTTCAGCGGCTTCGTCAGAAAGTACGCCAGAATAAATCCTAGAAGATTCGTAAGGATGACGCCAAGCACCGTAAACCGGGTCGTAAACCAGAAAGCATCCCGGAATTTATCATCGTTGGTAAAGATGGTAACAAAATTATCAAAGCCGACAAAGTCGATTTTGCTTGACACGCCATTCCAGTTCGTGAAGGAATAATAAAGACCCAGGAGGAACGGAATGATCATGATGAGGATGAAAAATATGGTGGAGGGTCCCACGAAAAGAAACTGCTGCAGCAGTGCCGAAGATTTTTTTCGATTCATCCCTTGATCTCTCCTTTTCGTTAAGTTGTTGTATGATGTACAGCTATTATGCGGTAACCTGTAAACAATAAACACGGAGAATCATGAACCGTTAGGTGTAAAATATTGACCATGCGCGCTTATGCCCATTCGATAATTCCGAGGTGATCCTTCATGAAATATCGCAGCATCCAGACCCGGCTGATCACGTTCATGCTCGCCGTCACGACCATTCCGCTCCTGCTCTCGTTAATCATCACGTTTACGCATACGCGCGAGTCCGTGAAGGAGCAGACGGTGAACGAAAATGTGCGGCTGATCTATCAAGGAGCGACCAATCTGATGAACTATCTGCGCGGCATCGACCGCGCGTCGCTGTCCGTTTATTCGGATCCCCATTTTTTGCGCAACCTTGCCCTGGATCCCGATAACCACCGGGTCGTAGCCGAGCTGTATGCCACCTTACAGGCCATCCAAACGGGCACGCAGGACGTTCACCAGATTTATCTGCACAATCAATTGACGGGACAATCCACCCAGATATCCAGCAATCTGCCAAGAAGGGAATTCCGGCAGGCTCCGTACCGCAAAATAGAAGAGTTCGGCAAAGGCAATACAGCCATCGAGCCCGTTCATCAGGTGCATAGTTACGGGTTCCCTCCGCGGCCAGCGGACATCCTGGATTTTGAAGTGATCACCTTCTACCGATCCATCACCAACGTGCCTGCGCCGGACCAATATGCCCTCATGGCCATTGACGTGAAACTCGACAGTATCTTGGCCATATGCGATCAGCTGTATGCTAAAGGGGAAGAGGCGCTATACTTGATTGATAGCAGCGGCAGCATCATATACGGTCCGGATCCGCAGCAGAGAGGCCAGGCACTGGACGATCCTGAGCTAATGGGCGCAATCGCTCAAACGAATAACGGTTATTATGACGGCGAGGATGCGATGATTGTCTATGAGAAGCTCGATTTGCCTTACGCACCCTGGACGCTCGTCAAGCAAATTCCGCACCAAACGCTGTACAAACATTCGACGGAATTAACGAGCATTAACGCGATTATTGCGATATTAGCGCTATTCATTGTTATATTCGGCACATTATGGATATCGATTCGAATCACAAAACCCATTAAACAGCTCACAACCTATATGAATCAGGTGAAAACCGGGCGGCTCGACGTGAATATTGACGTGACAAGCCCGGATGAGATCGGGATTCTGTCCCGACGCTTCCGAACGATGATGGATACCATCAACAACCTGATCCTGCGCGAGTACCGGCTGGAAATCGCTAATAAAACCAACCAGCTGAAGGCGCTCCAAGCCCAGATCGATCCGCATTTTCTGTACAATACGCTCCAGTCCATCGGCACGTTGGCTCTGCAGCACAAGGTGCCGCGGATCTATTCCCTGCTCTCCTCGCTGGCGAATATGATGCGCTACAATATGCGCAACAGCGAGGGCAAAGTGACGCTTCAGGATGAGATCAACCATGTGCGGCTGTACCTTGAGCTGCAGAAACAGCGGTTCCGCGATCAGCTGGAAATCATCTGGGATGTGGATCCGGAGAGCCTCACGACCCCGGTTCCGAAGATGATCCTGCAGCCGGTCGTTGAGAATTATTTCAAGCATGGCATGAACACGCACGCCGGCGTCGGCCGCATCTCCATATCCACCCGCATCGCGGAGGATGGCCGCTTAATCGTTGTCATTGAGAATAACGGGGCTTCCATCGAGGCGGCGGAGCTTGCCTCGATCCGCGGCAAACTTGAGACGGCCTTTCATCACCCTGACCGAAACGATGCCGGCGAAGATTCTATCGGGCTGTTGAATGTATACATGCGTTTGAACCTGTACTCCAACAATCATGCTGAATTAACCATAGAGAATGCAGAGCCCCACGGCGTCAAGGTTACGCTCGATATCCAACCACGGGAGAGTGAACAGTAGAATGAGAGTATTGATCGTAGATGACGAACAGCACGTTCGGGAAGCTATAGGGCTTCTGGCAGACTGGGAACGGCATGGCATAACGGAGATCGACCAAGCCGCCGACGGCGAGGAAGCGGTACGGCTTATCGAGGAGAAGAAGCCGCAGATTGTCGTGACCGACATGCGGATGCCCCGCAAAAACGGACTTGAGCTGCTGACCTGGCTGCATGCCACGAAACCGGATATTAAAGTGCTTGTCATCAGCGGATACGATGATTTTGAATATGTGCGCCATACCATCCGTTCGGGAGGCATCGATTATATTCTCAAGCCCGTGGATCCGGACAGCTTGAACGAGGCGCTGGCCAAAGCGGTTGAAACCTGGCGGCTTGAGGAAGAGAAACGGCGGCATATGACCAATCAGACTATTGAAATGAATCAGATGACCCCATACTACATGGACCGCCTGCTCTCGGATCTTGTGAACGGCTACGGAAGCCGGGAAAGCGTCGTCTCTCAATTGCGGAACCGGATGACGCTGCCCGAAACCGGCATGGCTTGCAACGTTGCCGTGCTCCGCGACGATCAATTCGACGAAGCTTTGCTGTCCAAATTCCGCAATAGGCGGCATCTGCTGTCCTTCACCCTCATCAACATTTGCAATGAGCTGTTGAAGGATCGCGGAGTAGCCTTCCGGCATATCGACAAGCCCGGAGAAATCATCCTGCTCTGTTGGAATCCACGTCTTCCCTTTAACGACCTGCTGGATCGAATCAATGACGGGTTCTTCTCCACCCTTCGCAGGCGGAGCCATTTCGGCGCCGCCGAAGCGGGCGCTTTTCCCCAAGATCTGCCCAAGGCTTATTCGACTGCAGTCCAAGCGCTGTGCAGCCGTAATCTATTGACCGGCAAGTGCCACATCCATCGGGAGCGCGCCGTCGAAAGCGAGGGCTCGCGCACCCTGCGGCTCTCCTCCTACGAGGAGGAATTCAAGCTGGCCGCGCTCAGCGGGAGCAAGGAGCGCATCGAGGCGGCCACGGAAGAGTGGCTGCAGGAGGTTCGCGAGAGGGATCTTGTGTCTCCCGAGCATCTGATGAGGTGGAATTCGGAATGGGACTGGATCCAGTATCATTGGACGGAAAATGAAGTGAAAAGCACACAGGAGCCCGTCGAGGACGCTGAAATTTCACAGGACCTTCCCTCCGCGCTCCCTTACAGCGAGGATGGCATGATTTGCTGGGACCGCTGGCGCGAACAGATCAGCGGAAGGCTCTATGCGGCATCCCGGGTCCTTACCCAGATCCATTCGAAGGACAGTCACATTATTCATGACATAGCCCATTACTTGGAGCAGCACTATCATGATGAGATTTCGCTGCAGCAGATCGCAGGCAAGTTCTTTCTTAGCAGGGAATACATTTCCCGTAAATTCAAGCAGGAATTCGGCGTGACGTTATCGGATTTTCTCGGGCGGATTCGAATCGAGAAAGCCAAAACGCTGCTGCTCAATCCCCAAATTCGGATCGCCCAGATCGCAGAGATGGTCGGTTACCAGGACGAGAAATATTTTAGCAAAGTGTTCAAGAAGATGGAGGGTTTCACGCCGAACGAATACCGCAAGAAGCATATGAATTAAGGAGGCTATGAACCCCCTTCTTTTAGCTGCTGGCTCGATATCCATACTTTTGGGTATATTCTGTATAGTCCAGACTATTTAGGAGGAGATTGTATGTACCGCACGAACCCGTACCGCTGGTGGAATCTGCTGTTCTTCCTCGGGGTTATCACCGTGAACGTGTTATCGGGCATGCTGCCGCTGGGCGGCAGAACGACCGGGGAGATATCGGATATGTATTATACGGCGATCACTCCCGCAGGATATGCCTTTACCATATGGTCCGTTATCTATGTGCTGCTGCTCTTTTTTGCCATCTACCAGCTGCGCCGCGACTCCGGAAACCGGGATTCCGTCAAATCCATCGGTCCATGGTTTATTCTCAGCTGCGTATTCAATATGGCCTGGCTTGTACTATGGCACTATTTGTTTATTGAATGGTCTGTCGTTGTGATGTTATTACTGCTGCTGACCCTATGGGTTCTATATGTGCGCACGCATGCGATAGACTATCCGTCGCCCGGCGAGAGATTCTGCCTGAAGCTACCGTTCAGCCTATATATCGGCTGGGTGTGCCCTGCCTTTATCGTCAATGTCGGGATCGTGTTCCAGAAGAATGGCTGGAGCCTCTTCGGGCTACGCGAGTCCGCTTTGGGTATCGCCCTGCTCTGCGTAGGCGCTTTACTCGCCATCCTGATCGGACTGCGATACCGGGACGGCATCGTACCGCTGGTCTTCACCTGGGCTTACATCGCCATCGCCGCCGAGCATCGGGAGACCGATAGTATCTTAATGACCGGCTTCGTGCTATCGATCGTCTTGTTTGTATTTGCCATATGGCTCTTCTTCACGCGCAATCGGAGACGATCCCGGTATTAATGCGTGGATTCATCGGCTCGTTCTTCAGAATCTTCATCAAAAGGAATTTGAACAAGCAAAAGGAGCTTTGCCGACGCAGGCAAAGCTCCTTTACGTTCATATTGTTTATTTCTTAACGGCTATAACCTCGATTTCTACCAATCCGTCCTTCGGCAGACGAGCAACCTCCACGGCACTGCGCGCAGGATACGGCTCGGAGAAGAAACTGCCGTACACTTCGTTCACTGCCGCGAAATCGTTCATATCCTTCAGGAATACCGTGGTTTTAACCACTTGTTCCAGGCTTGTCCCGGCAGCTTCAAGGATTGCCTTGACATTGCTGAGCGAAAGCTTCGCCTGTTCCTGGACCCCTTCACCGAATTCTCCTGTTGCCGGATTCAATCCCAGCTGGCCTGAAGTATATACGAATCCGTTGATTTCTACAGCTTGGCTGTATGGTCCGATGGCTCCCGGGGCTTTGTCGGTCGATATGATATGTTTACTCATGATATATCACCCTTTCTATGTATTCCTATCTGTGTACATTGTAATCCGCCGCGGGTTCTCTGGCAAATTTAATCAGCGGCCTCGCCTAGAACATGCATCACTTCATTGGTGTATATATGATGGCCTTTCATATCCGTTAGACCGATGTTTACCATGGACCTCGCGACCTTCTGCGCCGGAATGGCCCGGTATGGGGCAAGCTTCGGACCCCTGAATGCAAAGTCGAGGGAAGTCATCAGAATCGAAGCCGCCCGCTCCCCAAACCGCCGTTCGGGCCTCTCCCCCAGCAATAACGACGGTCTGAACAGATGCAGTCCCCGGAAACCGATTCCGGCCAATCGTTCTTCCACTTCTCCCTTGGTGCGAAGATAGAAATTACGAACCTTCGGATTGGCGCCTACGGAGCTGACCGCCATAAATTGCCTCACTCCGTACTGCTTGGCCAGCTCTGCGGTCTTAATGACATAGTCCACATCCACCTTACGGAACTGCTGCTGGGACCCCGCTTTCCTAATCGTGGTCCCCAGACAGCAATACACGCTATGGACGCCGGAAAAAGCGTCCCCGTATCGATCCAGCCGATCCCACTCCACCAAGATGGGCAGCAGCTTGGGATGCGTGACCTCCGGGAGTCTTCGCACCAGCACGCGCACTTCATCAAGCTCCCCACGGCTCAGCAGCTCATCGGTTACCGAATGCCCTACAAGCCCCGTGGCCCCGACTACGAGTGCAACCTTTCCCAACGAAACCCCTCCTTTTCGTTCATCATATGAAATATCCATGACATGAAAGACATCAGCTGCCGGCCGTTCTTCTAAGCGGAACGAAGCACTCTCCGCCCCACCGTTAAAGCAATCAGCACCATCAACACGCCCACCGCGGTTTGAAAGCCATATCGGGATACCCAGTCGGGCGCTTGTGCAATCCCTTTGAATATGAGACCGCCCAGCATGGGACCGAGAAAAGAGGCAAACCCCGTAATGGAGGAGTATACGGCAATGAACATCGGCCGTTCGCTTTTCGGCGTATCTCCGATCATGAAGTTAAAGGCAAGCTGGTTAAAGCCGCCCACGCCGGCACCAAGCAGCATATGCGATAACAGCAGCACCGGAATCACGGGCAGGACGGACAGCAAGCCCCATGCCAAGCACGACCCCGCAATCAGCGGCAATGTCCAATAGAGCAAGGTTCTGTTGCTGAAACGCGCATTCAAATTCCCCCATACGTAGAAACCGATCATCATGATCACGGTCTGCGCAACGGTCATGATGGATACGATCGAATACGAAATATGCAGAACGTCCAGCATGGCGTACGAGTAGAGCGGAACAATCAAGGTCTGCAGAAAGAGCCAGCCGGCCAGAAACAGCGTGGATTTGATGAATGTGGTATCCGACAGCGGCTTGCGGATCATCGCCCTAAACTGACGCTCGCTCGAATGCTCGAAGGGAGGATCAGGATACAAAAAGAACATGGATAAGTTCGCAGCGATGGCAATCCAAGAAATCATAAACAGAATCAGGAAGCCCTCGCCGCCGGGGTAACGGTCCAGGATGATCCCGCCAACAAACAGGGTTAGGGCTCCGAGCGCATTCAGGATGGTATTGCGTATGCCGAAATATCGTCCCCGCACTTTGGCCGGCACCATGTCGCTAATCAGCGAGGTCCATAGCATGCCGGATACGGTATTGGCAATAAAGGCACCCATATAAAGGATCATAAACACCGGAACCCACCATCGTTCCGGGAAAATAAACGGGATCAAGCCCGTAGCCCCCCACAACATGCGGTGCATAAAGGTAAACACAATCATTGCTTTCTTGCGGTACTGCAAGCGCTGGATCAGGTACGCAACCAGAATCTGAAGCACGTTGAACAGCGTGGTGACGGCCAGAACAAAACCAACCTCACTGGATTCCGCACCTAAGTACAATAAGTACCCTGTCAAAAAGGGACCGCCCAGCAGCGTCTGCAAAATGATCGCCGGAACCCCTTCCCATGTGGCCGTCATCAAATGTTTGCGTTGATGCGAAACCTGTTTGCGCGGCTTGTGAATAACCTGGACAGCCTTGATGTTGATACACTCCTTCGATGTCTTCAAATGGGCTGATCAAACTTCCTTTTGACCTCATTCTACACCGCATCGGACCCAAGTCAATATGACTTTTGAAATATAAAACTCACATGAATTTCTCATTGCATAATAGCTGGACAGCCAGGCTTAAAAAGCCAAAAAAAGAGCGCAAATCAGGCTCGATTTGCGCTCTTTCTCCATGCGGTTATGAAACCGGCCAGCGGTTTCCATTCCCTGCCGAGCCAGCCGGAGGACTCGGAAGATTCCTCCGCCATGAGGCCCGGAGCAGGTTCTGCCGCCTGCTGACTGTCCGTGACAGGGAGAATCTCCTCGTTCGTCATCTCATAGTATCCCAAATGATAGTATCCCAAATGATAGGTGCTGACCATGTCTCCGTGTAAGGTAAACACCTTGCCGTCACGAATATCGATCACCTTGCCGGTCACAACACGGGATTCCAACATGATTCGTACTGCCTCCCTTATCGTCTTGTGGACTAGTCGCGGTATCTTGCACTCCAATCCGTATATTCGCGCTCTGCCGCATCCTTCGTATGTCCGTAGCGTTCCTGCAGCTTGCCAACCAATTTATCTTTTTCGCCGTCGATCACATTAAGATCGTCATCCGTCAATTTGCCCCATTGCTTCTTCGCTTCACCCTTCATCTGCTTCCATTTCCCTTTAAATACGTTGCTATCCATAGATATCAGCTCCTCTTAGCGTAATGGATGATGAATTGTATCATTGCCTGTACTTGTGTATACCCGTCAGGAGTTTCTCTGAATCCTGCTAAACGATGACAACGGGGCGTTCCGCTCTCGAACCATACCTCAAGTGCGGCATGCAAAAAGCTGCCGCCATGGACTTCAATCATCCGTGGCAGCAGCTTGGTTTGTACAGAAATATCCACTTTCATAGCCTAATAAGAGAGATTAAACTTCCCGATCATCCTTTCAGTTTGATGACGGCTCCCTCCCTTTCCCTCTCCTTATCCTTCTCCTCCTCTTTATCCTCGCCAACCAGCTCTCTGGCGGAGGCTTTGAATTCGGACAATGTGCGGCCCACCGCCCGGCCGAGCTCGGGCAGCTTGGAAGGGCCGAACAGAATGAGCACGACAATCAAGATCATCATCAATCCGACGAAACCGACATTTTGGAACATAGAACCCAACTCCTTTAATATGTGATGGTAACGGTTCATGTCGAAAGCCAGCGGCTATTCGATCCGCCGCTTCGCGAAACGAGGACAACTTACTTTTTCTTATCCTTATTCGGGTATACGGCTACGGCCTCAATCTCAATCAACCAATCGGCATTCACAAGACCGGCTACCCCCACGGTGGAACGCGCAGGCTTAACCGGATTCTCCTTCGTATTAAAGAATTGGGCGTATGCGTCAAACCAGCCGGTATAATCAAAGGTCCCGTTCTTCGCTGCATCCGGGGTCAGGTACACTCTCAAATAGACGACATCCTTCATCGTCAATCCCTGCTCCTTCAGCTGCTTCTCGATTTCCTTCAGGATGCCGATCCCCTGGGTTTTCGTATCGCCGTAACGTTCATAAACCGTTTTGCCGTCTTTGTTCAACAATGGCGGAACCGTCCCGCTCGTATAGAGATAGGAGGAACCCTCCGGCACGACTACCCCGCTGGAGATCGAGGATGTAGGACTGCCGTAAAATTTGGGGGCCGGCAAAGCTTTGGCCGGCTTCTTATGGGCAGAAGCACCGTCGGCATATGCGGTTACGCTTACGGCACTGAACAGCATGGCGAGTGCCAGGAACGTCTTCAGTTTATTTTTCATGGGTTATGGACTCCCTTCTCCATTATGCTTTCATGACGCGTTGATGGATATCGGTTACGACCTCGCGCGCGGACTCGATGGCGCCTGCCTGCCAGGCCGTAATGTAGCTGATATGCTCCCCTGCCAGGTAAATGCGGTTATCCGGCTTGCAGAGGGTCGGATAGTAGGTTTTCCTATCATTGGCGGAATAGGATACCCAGCCTCCCTCCTGGTATTGGGTCTTCTTCCAGTCGATCGAGAAGGAGGCCTCGAACTCCTTCGGATACTGGGGATGGATTTTGGCCCCCTGCGTCAATGCCAGTTTCTCGCGCTCGGCATACGACATGCCGCCGAGTTTATCGGCGATGCCCCCGTACGCATAATAGCCGAGCAGGATCCCCTTCTTTCCGAAATAGTCTGTCGGCGGATAGTAGATTTGCGTAATGTCCATATTCGTCAAGCTGCTGCCGCCGTACAGATACTCGTCTTCTTCCCAGAAACGGCGCTTGAACTGCAAACCGATTTTACCTGCGGAGGCGTAGCCCACGCTGCCGATGGCTTTGGACATCTCCGGCGAGAAGTCGGCCGGGATCTTCTTCAATACCGTCAGCGGTATGGTGCAGATGCAGTAATCGCCGCGGACTTCCTGGTCTCTGCCGGAATGGCCGTCCGCATACACAATCCGCACGCCGGAGGAGGACTGGCGAATTTCCTTCACCTCGGCTCGGTACTTGATCCGGCTGCCTACCCGTTTCTCGAATGCCTTGACGATGGCGTCCATGCCGCCTACGGGATGAAACATCATCATCTGCTGGTCATAACCGTATTCGTTGCTAAAATATTTTCCGAAGCCGGAATTGATGATGGCCTTCAAATCGAACGGATCGCGGAGCACGCCGGCATCCAGGCGGCTTCCCGGTTCATCCTTATACCCGCCGCGCTCCGATCCCTTGTAGAACAGGTCCGGATTCAGATCTCCTTCGGCCTTCAGATAATCCACCAGCTTCAGCTTCTCTTCCGCCGTCAGCGGCAGATCCAGCGCATTTTGATTAACGGCTTTGGCCAGCATCTCGGCCACGTAACCGCGTACGTCGGCTTTGGCTGCACGCTTGGGGACGCGCTGTCCGGACAAAGCCCCCACGTTCTCGTTGTAGTAATAGCCGCTCTCGTTCACGTTGTTGAAGGGCTCGATGGCTACGCCAAACTTCTTGCAATAATCCAGCGTGACGTGAAACTGGGGAATCCGCATCGGGCCTGCATTGAAATACAGTCCGTTATCAAAACGGGAAGTCTGACGGCCGGATCCGATCTCCGACACGGAGGTTCCTTTGCGGATCGTCCAATTACGCCCGCCGGCAAAGCTTTTTGCCTCCAATATCGTGCAGTCGTAACCTGCCAGACCAAGCTCATACGCTGCCGTCAGGCCCGCGATCCCTGCGCCGAGAATAACGATCTTCTTGCCGCCCCGGCCGCTGAGATGCAGGTCATTTTTTCCGGGTGGAGTATATTCCGCAGCTTTCAACGTTTCCGGCGTAAGGAGCCCCATCGTACCCATCAAGCTGAAGACGGCGACAGATCCGCCTACCTTGCCAACGGTCGTCAGAAATTGTCTTCGGGTCATCTCTTTTGGTTGTTCTTTAGTAGCCACCTTCGTTCACTCCTTCGCTAGTTTGGGATTGGATTGGATTCATGAGCCGATCTTAGCAGAGAAAACAAGGTTTGACTTAAAATATGCAAGGATTTCTAACACTGTTTTTTTATTTTTGAAAAACGATTGCTTTTTCACCTTCTTTTTCATAAAATCATGTCATAAATCCTTCCAAAAGGAATGGATTCACCCAAATTATTACCGTTTTATCTTCTTTGGTTTTAATCCCAAGCCATTAACAAAAGCTCAGGGTTAACAATACTTACATAGGAGGTAAAGAGCATGGAGAGTAAGGTGATGAGTATTGGGGTTGTTTGCGAACTGACCGGATTGACGGAAAGGCAAATCCGGTATTACGAGGAACGCAAGCTCATATTTCCGGAGCGTACGAAGGGAGGGAACCGAAGATATTCTTTTGAGGATGTGAAGAGCATTCAGGAAATCCATCAAAAAATGCAGGAGGGATTTAATACGTTTGAACTGAAGGAATTGAATAAATCGAAAAAGCAGCGCTGCACGCCCATCTTCCGATGATGACCAAAGGAGTGACGAAGTCTATGGAGTTCAAAAATACCATGACGCTGCTTGAGCACATCGCCGAACTTAGAAAGCGAATCCTTCTGGTAGCCGCCGTCTTTCTCCTAAGCATGGCGGCAGGCCTGATCGCCGCACCCCATGTGTTATCCATGTTAAAGCATCATTCGCCGGCCTTTCAGGTAACCTGGAACGTATTCTCGCCCTGGGACGGACTCCGCATCTATATGAGCATCAGCATCGTATTATCTCTGCTTCCTACCTTGCCGTTCGCCCTGCATCAAATCTGGCTGTTTGTCAATCAGGGACTGAACGGCCGCGAGCAGAAAGCGGCCCTTCGGTTTATCCCCTTCTCTGCGTTATGTTTTCTCATAGGGGTCGCGTTTGCGTACTTTGTCGTTTTTCCGATGAGCCTCGCTTTTACGACGGGAATCAACAGTCAGATGGACCTCGTCGAGACGTACGGCGTCGCCCAGTACTTCGGTTTCATGTTCAATATCATCATCCCGCTGTCTCTTGCCTTCGAGCTGCCTGTCATCGTCCTGTTTCTGACGCGAATAGGAATATTAAGCCCGGCTATCCTGCATACCATGAGGCGCTACGCCTACGTCGTTTTGGTTATCGTTGCGGCGCTCATCTCGCCGCCTGACCTCGTGTCTCACCTAATGGTTGCCGTCCCGCTCATCGGCCTATATGAAATCAGCACATGGCTGGCAGGCTGGATGCATCGCAAGGGGAAGCTTGCAGAGCATGAAGAAGGTACGGAAATCGATACGGCTCAACAGATGACCTGATATCCTTGCTTTTCCTATCGGCTCCTGTAAGGAATCAGCATGATGATCGTTACACTTGCTGGGACTGCAGCATTTGGGCCCGGCCGTGAGTGACGACATATACACAAAAAAGAGGCCGTATACCTGCACAGGTACGGCCTCTTACTTATTCATCATAGAATCCGAGCCGTTGCGTTCCTTGGCTGGTCCCCCGTTAACGGATCGTAATGATCTTCTTCTCCGCTTTCATGTATTTCACGAACATGCCCGCATAATCGGGATCCCACTGGGTTCCCCTACCGGCTTCCAAAATGCTCAACGCATCCGCGGATTTCATGCCGCTTCGGTACGGCCGATCCGACGTCATGGCATCATAGGCATCGGCCACCGCAATAATCCTGCCGAACAGCGGTATTTCCTTTCCCTTCAGCCCGTCAGGGTACCCGCCTCCGTCATAGCGCTCATGGTGGGAGCGCACCCCCTCCAGGTAAGGAGCCATCGCATCGGCAGGCTCGATTTGCAGCAGAATGTTCTCCCCTTGCGCCGGATGGGCCTTTACCTGATCGAACTCCTCTGCCGTCAGTTTCCCTTCCTTCAGCAAAATGTTGTCCCTGACCCCAATCTTGCCGATATCATGCAGCAATGCCGTCTTATGCAAAAGATCAACCTGTTCTTCGCTTAGTCCGGCCAGACGGCCGATCAAAACCGAATATTCCGCCACCCGAAGCGAATGGCCGGCCGTGTAAGGATCTCTGGCATCCAGCGCCGCTGCCAAAGCGGCAAAATAACTGTCCAGCAGCTTGCGGTTCCGTTCCTCGCGCACCTGCAGCCCGCGGACCATCATATTAAAACCCGCGATCAAATTGGAAAATTCATCGGAGTAGAGATTGGAGGTCTGAATCAGACGCCCCTCCTTGATCTCATTCATCGCCCGGTACAGCTGACGGATGGGACGCTGCAAATCCTGGGTCAAGAGCCAGGCGCCGATATAAGCAAATCCGACCCCGAGCAGCAATATAAATCCGGCCCAGCCCCAATACTGCTGGGCTACAATCTGACTAAGCCCCTCCAACCGGATCTGCACGGCCAAACTGAACAGAAATAGCGGGAAGGTGCCAATCAGCATCGTGCTCAGCAGAAACTTCGTCCGAATCGCCATGAACACATGGCCCTCAAGCGAGAAATCCACGCCATAACGCGACAGCGCCTGCCGCCGAACTTCCTTGATCAAAGGGCGAATGGCGGCTATGGTCAGGAAAAATTCGATCATGGCATGACAGCTGGCCAGCAGGACCGCTCCCAGGGAAGCCAGCCATATGTAGAACGGCGGGAAATTCAGCTTCCCCTGCTCCATCATCCAAACGGTAAGCAGAATGGCCGGAAGCGACAAACCGAGCAGATGCGGTCCGAATATGCGATATACCGCCAAACGCGGCATACGGTGAATGCTCAAATACGCTTTTTCCAACGTTTCCAAATCCGTATGGCCTTCAAATCCCGCGTGGATCGGCCGTAAATGGCGAAGAAAGACCGTCAGCTCCGATGCGACCATTACCATGAACGAAATGGCCAATATGAGCATTAGACGCACGCCTTCCCGGGTGGGAATCTCGAGGGTCGTTACCATTAATACGCCACCCACAACAAGCACAGCTGCAATGGACCCGATCATATAGTTCCGGATTAGCTGTTTAAGAAAAGACTTATACAGTTGCATGGAACGCCTACTTTCATTAACGGATAATAAACATCGGCAAGGCATATGCGATCCGAACGTATTCGACATGATGCTACAAGTTCAAGAGCTCGGCAGCAGAATTTGCAAGAAAAAACTGTTAATATGAATATCGTAGGATTTCAGGAAAAAATCAAGCGTTTTTGCATGTCATTCTAATATTCGTTTGAATATCTTTGCTTATTACATGCAGCTGTGCTATAATAAATAATTGTTACACGAAGTTTAACCCCGTAAGTTCCTCGAAACATGGTTATTTACATCTCTGTTGAAGTGCAAATTCCTATTTTATGACCCTAAAAGTATGAGTTTTATGGAACGGTTTTCTGATTCACACTGGAGCGGTCATCGGAGCCGCAAGGACGAAAGAGAGGCAGGGCTTTTGTCGTTTTAGAAGCAAAGATTCTTGAAGAAACTTCAAATACGGAACCGACTGTGCAGCCGTAATGGCGCCAGGGGTTAAATTTTATAAGCGCTCTTAAGCGCACAATGAAGGACTCGGCCTCTGCCGGGTCCTTTTTCCATGGATGCGCCGCCATTTCGATTCTTCGAATCCCAAAAGACCAGTGACAGCCGCCTAAACGGCTGCATATGATACCGGAGACGATCAGTATTCGGAAGGAGCGTGCAGTTTTGAAGAAAAAGAAAAAAAACTCGTCAACATCTTCTAACCAACCCTTCAGAGTTGACCCTGGTACCAGGGAACTCGACCTGTTGGGGCGGGGTAATGGGCGCAGTCCTGAAAAAGAAAAAGAAACAGAAACAGAACAAGATAAAGAAGCCCGCATTCTTTCAACATTACCCCTCGCGGATCCGGAAGAGGATCTCATCGGCATTTTCGAATTAAGGCAGCAAGAAAGAGAAGCAGTCATCAAACCCGTAATATCAGACGAAGCTATTTCTTTATCAACAGAGGTTACTGCATTTACTGATGCCGTGACAGTAAATTCCGACTCCGCCGCGTCAGCAACTGACTCCACAACATTATCTTCTACAGAAGCCGTGACACTGTCTTCTGCAGATTCTTCCATGACACTGTCTTCTGACCATTTGACGCTTTCTTCCGATCCTCTGCCGAACACGGAAATCGAGCCGGAGCAGTTGATTCTTGAAAAGGAAATGCCAGAAATTAAGGGAGCCTTTATATTTACAGAGGACATAGGGGAGTATGCCATAACCGAGAACCGGATCGCCTCCAAATCGGTTACGGCTTCCAAGCTTGCTCGTGGAGCGGTCGGTCCCGAAGCGCTGCAAGACTATAGCGTTTCCAGCCTTCATCTTGCAGACGAAGCCGTGACCTCAAGCAAAATTGCTCCATTGTCAATCACGGGCGAACATCTCATGGATGGAATCTTATCGACGCGCAAATTCAGGGACGGCTCGGTCAACGCAAGCAAAATCAAGGATGGCAGCATAACCACCCAAAAGCTGGCGGACCATGCCGTTGAAGGGAAGAAAATAGCCGACGGAGCTATTACAGCAAGGCATCTCGAGCAGCTGCTCGTATCGACGGAGCTGCTGGACGACCAATCTGTCATTGGGGAAAAAATCGCATCAAGCGCCGTAGAAACCCGGCATATATCCAATGAGGCGATTCACACTTCCAAGCTTGCCGACAATGCCGTCACGTCATCCAAAATTCGCGATGGCGCCATCACCGGAAACAAAATAGCGGATAGCGCCGTAGACGGCTCCCATATACAGCAGAAATCCATTAACAGCGACCATCTCGTCAGCAGGGCCGTGACATCGGAGCATATTGCCAAGGGAAGCATCGGCCCCGACCAAATTGCTGTTAGAGGCATTGGCGCCGACCATATTCAGAATGGATCGCTGGGCGCCCGCCATCTGGAAGACGGCGCAATTGGGCCTGATCAGATTCAGCCTGGTTCCATCGGTCCCGAGCAGATCGACGTCAGCGCCGTGTCCACCCGTCACTTGAGCGATTCCAGTATAACGAGCTCCAAACTTGCCGATCAGTCAGTCCATACAGCCAAACTGGTCGAGCAGGCTGTTACGGCCTCAAAAATTGCCGATCAGAGTGTTCTCCCGAGTAAGATTGCCAATGAAGCTGTACAAACCCGTCATTTGGCTAAAGGGGCGGTAGAATCATCCCAAATCGCTTCGGAGGCTGTTCAAGCCCGGCATCTCTCTCAAGATGCGGTCAAAGCAAAACATATCGCAATCGGCAGCATCTTGCCACAGCACTTTGCTCCTGAAAGCGTGCTGGGTGCGGCAATCCACTCCAGAACGATTGGAGAGCAGCACATGGCGGACCGTTCCATCGCGAGACAGCATCTCCAGCGAGAATCGGTTGGGGAGGAACAGCTTGCACCTGAAAGTGTAACGGGCAGCAAGTTGGCTTTGGGCTCGGTTGGCGGCAGCATTATTAGGCAGAGCGGCGTGACTTCCAGCAATATCGCAAGCCAATCCATTCTGCAGCAGCATCTGGCTGCGGACAGTGTCGGAGCACATGCCATACAAGACGGGGCGATCCAATCATCGCATTTGACCAACGGCTCGGTTGCCAGCTGCCATTTACAGACCGAGAGCGTAGGAACAGAAGCGCTTGGACGCGGAGCGGTAACGAGCGACAAAATTGCCGAAGGCAGCGTAATCGAATCCTCTATCGGCGAAGGGGTTATTGCACCTCGGCATCTGGCAGACCATGCTGTAACATCCCTGAAACTGTCACCGGAAAGCGTGTCGACCGACAAGCTGGTGGATCTTTCCGTTACGTCGTCCAAACTTGCCGAAGGCAGCATCACTGGTGACAAAATAGCATCCCAAGCCATCCGTTCCACCCACCTGTCAACCCATTCCGTCGCCAAGGAAGCCATTCAGAATGGAGCCGTTACCTCAGACAAAATTGCCCAGCAGGCGGTTGAGGGAGTGCATCTTGGACTGGAATCCATTTTGGGCAAACATATCACCCAGGAAGCCATCCATGGCTACCACTTGAAAAAGAAGTCCATTACGTTAAACCATTTGGCTGACGAGAGCCGATCGCCCGATATGCTGTTTGCCGACGGAAGCATTCCAGGAACGAAGCTTGAATCGCAATCGATTACGGAAGACCACCTCACCCCTTCATCTGTGTCGGGGACCGCATTGAAAACAAACGCCGTTAGCGGAGAAAAAATCAAACCGCTCTCCATCTCGGCAGTGCATCTGCAAGAAGCGAGCGTCCTTTCGGACCATCTTGGTTTGGAAGCGGTCAAATCACAGCATATTGAGGATATCGCTGTAACCGATCGGCATATTGCGTCAGGCTCGATCAGCGCAAAGCATATCCAGAACGAAAGCATTGAATCGTCGCACATCGAGAACGGTGCCGTTCTTTCCGAGCATATTGCCGGAGAATCGATCCATGGAAACCATCTCAGTGAAGGGGCTGTGGCATCCAGACATATAGAGTTATTCTCTATTCAAAGCCACCATCTCGCCCCTTACTCCGTCAACATGGCCCATCTGGCGGATCAGTCTGTCGGCCATGTCCACTTGCAACCGGATAGTGTGGGAGTCGATCAATTGCAGCCAGGGTCCGTCAAATCAAGACAATTGGCAGAAGGTGCCGTGCTTCCCCATCATTTGCAGACGCACAGCATCAGCACGAAGCATATTGAAGCCGGCGCAATTACAACGGAGCTTATTCAGGATCATGGGGTTACGGGAGCAAAAATTGCCCATGGAACGATCACCGGCTCAAACATTGCGGCAGGTTCTCTGAACGGCTCCAAAATAGCCGAGGGCTCTATTGAAAGCCGGCATCTCGGACCGGACGCCTTTGATAACTTCAACCTGGCTAACGGCTCCGTTACGGGGAGCCAAATCGCCAAGGAAACCATTACGGGCGCGAATATTGCAGCCGATGCTTTGAACGGTTCCAAGATTGCCAAGGGCTCTATCGAAAGCAAGCACCTTGCACCGGACGCTTTTGAAAACTTCACTTTAGCCGAAAGCTCTGTAACAGGAAGTCAAATTGCTGAGGGAACCATCACGGGGGCGAACGTCGCCGATGGGTCCTTGAACGGTTCCAAGATTGCCGAAGGCTCCATTGAGAGCAAACACCTTGCACCAAATGCTTTTGACGACTTCACCCTGGCTGACGGCTCTGTTACCGGAAACCAAATCGCTGAAGGGACCATCACCGGCGCGAACGTCGCCGATGGGTCCCTGAAAGGTTCGAAGATCGCCGAAGGCTCCATCGAGAGCCGGCACCTTGCACCGGATGCCTTTGATAACTTCACCCTGGCCGGCGGATCTGTATCCGGAAGGCAAATCGCTAAGGGGACCATCACGGGGGCGAACGTAGCCGACGGCTCCTTGAACGGGGCGCAGATTGCCGAGGGCTCCATCGAAAGCAAGCACCTTGCACCGAATGCTTTTGACAACTTCACCTTAGACGAGGGCTCTGTTACGGGAAATCAAATCGCTGAGGGAACCATCACCGGCGCGAACATCGCCGACGG
>NZ_FNZO01000024.1:0-5328 GCF_900109305.1 Paenibacillus sp. cl141a | reverse complement strand
AGCAAGGCATTTTCCGCTCTCAGCCGCAGGACTTCTTCCTCCAAGGTTTTGGCCTTCTTCGGTCTCCCGTTCTTCGAACCCGTCGAGGTGCCTCTTTTTTCCTTGAGCCCCTCAATTCCTTCCCGCTCGTAGTGAGCTACCCATCTTCGAACCATCCTATCATCGATGCCCAAGGTCTTGGCTACCGTCTTGTAGCCAAGACCTTCCTCCAGGAACATCGCAACAGCCTTGCGCTTGAATTCGATGTCATATGTCTTTCGTATTTCGCCCATGAAAAAAATCCCCTCCAAGTAGACTTTAATGCGCTTTTTACACACTGTCTACTTAAAGGGGATAATATCATTTTAGCGACTTACTATAGGACCATGTTCTTGTCCTTCGACACCTATGTTTGTTTGCTTGCCTCTTTTTCGGCAATGGCTAACCATTGGAAATAATTCAAAAGTAATTCTGTAGGGTGATATAATACCCCGGTTCCATATTCCCCCACATGTATAATCCTCTCATTTCTCTCTACTAACCATCTCTACTAACTCATTAACAAAAGATTCCTTTCCTTCTTGGTATTTATCTGGGTACTTATTTGCTAATTTTGCTTGAATAATCAAATACAAAACTGGTTACTGTATGACGATTAAATAGAAGAGCGCTGCCAAGACAAAACGGTATAGAGCAAACCATTCCAATCGAAGTCGCTTAATCAGTTTGATGAACGTCGCTACTGCAATCATTGCCACAAGAAAGGATGTCGTAAAGCCAATTATCATTAGAAGGAAATCCTCAGAATTCAGCAAATCGCGACTATCGTACAAATCCAACAAGCTTGCACCAAACATAACAGGCACGGATATAAGGAACGTAAAATCTGCGGCGGCTTTTTGGCTAGTACCAAGCAAAAGACCACCTGAAATCGTTGAACCCGATCTCGAAAATCCCGGCCACAAAGCCAAACATTGGAACAGTCCAATCCCGAAAGCTTGTTTATAATTTATTCCATCCAACGTATCAGCGGTTTCAGTTCTCCTACTACGTGCAGCGATGATCATCAACAAGCCACCTGCAACTAGACCTATCAAGACGGGGGTTGGGCCGAATAATTGGCTTTTTATTGTGTCCTTGATGAGAAGATATATAATTAATGCTGGTAACATAGCCAAAATCATATGAACTACATTTAAGCCTTTACTTTGGGAAAAATCCAATCTAATCAGATTAGCACCAATCTCCAAATATCTTTTCCAATAAAGAATTAGAACTGCCATCACCGCACCCAATTGTATAACGATTTTAAAAGTTATTGCAGCGTCTCCCTCAAAGTTAAGCAAATTGCCCGCTAAAATAAGATGTCCAGTAGACGATACTGGTAAAAATTCTGTTAACCCCTCTATTATGCCAAGTATTATTGCTTTAATTACCTCAGTCATCTGCGGATACCCCTTTTGGAAATTTGGTTGGTGGCAATAAACTACACCTTGTTTAATTATTTCCAGTATAAGGGGGACATCTATGTATTCCCATCGAATAGCATAACAATATTCAATTTAGTATTACATTATTGTCACATTGCTCATTATTTTAGTCTTAATACCCCCTTTGACTAACTAATGGCAGGAATTCGATGAGATTGCTAACCTTGGCATGAATATAAACACTTCAAATACCCTTCAGCCCGCAGCTAACATTAAAGCAATGCTAGAAACTCTATCTTCCCAAAATACTGCAAGTCCTTTTGAATTCTTGTTTGCTATCCAAGAAACTCATCTATTGATCAGTTCTACATCCAGTCTTCAAAATTATCATTTAGAAACTCAATCTCACGCTCATAGTGCGCCAAGTGCCCTTCCTCAACCATTTTTTGATAGGCAGGATTTCCATTGGCAGCACCCTTTCTTCAAAATTCACTTAAAATCATGGTAAAGGCACTAGCAGGTTAGCTTCAATTTTCCATTGTGAGACCTCGCCTTTGGTCACTTCTGCTTTAATAGTGTTGTATTCCTGGTCATACATCACTACAGCGGCATTCATGACTTCATTAAGATTTACGCTTACCAGGGAATCATTCTCTATTTTATAGATAGATGTTTCCGCTGCTGTACCTGCAGTAGCAACGATTTCCTTTATCCCGTCCTGGTCTACATCAACCTCCACAGTATGTGCTTCTATACACAGCACCTGGGGGGAAGTACTGAGCGACAAATAATTGGAAATAGGTGCGTTAGCTCCAACAGAGCCGGTCACTTTAACGTAAGATTGGCCCAAAACATCAACTGTACTTGTCGAATAGTCGCTGGACCCTTCATACCCGATCTGTCCTATATCATAGGTTCCGTCTTTTGAATGAAGTACAGCATAAATTTTCTCTACATCATCATTTTTTTTATAAGTTAAAACCTTGGAACCATCAACCGCTTGGCTCTTCAATTGTTTAGATAGTTCTATTGGAGTGACTTTAGTTAGTGGTTCGGCAGTTAAAGACGTTGTATACTTCAACGGGAACTGCTTTGTTTCAGGTGCTACTACATTGGCAGTAGGTTGCTCCGTAACACTGTTAATATTTGTTGCTGAAGGAGCATCTGAGGATGGGGTGCCACATCCCATAATTACTCCTAATAAGATTAATGCCAGTACTGTTTTTTTCATTAAAGAGCGCTCCCTACTTTCGTATTTGTTATGATCTCTGACACATATCCCAAGCATTATAGTCGTCTATATAGACGGTAACATTCGCATATTTGTTGTGAAAATATCCAATTTTTTTAAAATGTCCTCTAGCGGCAAAAGCCACTTTATCCGGATATTCCTGTCTCCATTCTTCGATGATCTCGCAACGAATGGCTTTGCTCGTTACTCCCCGTTTAGATTTGGATACAGCTTTTTTAGGTATGCGGTCTCCGCCTTTAAGTAGGCTATTTCTTCTTCAAGACGGGTAAGCTTTCTCTTCGGCCGTCCTTTATGAAAGGCTTCTTGCTCTATAGCTCTACCCTCTTGCTTCCATTTCATCCATATTAATTCAGCGACTTCTAATGTTACTATGTTTTTGTCACCCGTCATCTCTTTGTGTCACCAGACACCAGTTGGTTGATTGAGTACAACTGAGTTCCATAAGGGTCTTCAGTCGGATATTCATTCAACCCAATAAAACTTGGCATAACATAAACCTCACCTTTGACTGCCACATGTGTATAGAGTATAGAATACCATTTTGATCCGCGTTTACCCTTCATTGACTGTGCCAAAGGTATAATACGGTTTTATCCCATTTGCAAATAGGCTATCGATCAGCTTGACCAATTCTTCCGACGATAGATCTTTGCCGTTGCGTATCCACAGGCGAAACATAGATAGTAACGTGGATATGTAAAACTCAATGATGTAGGGTGCCAAGACATCGTTTGTGGGAAATTGTACAATCAATCGCTCAAAGGGAATTTCTCTTTTCAGCCGTTCAATAAAATGAACCGCACCATAGTCGCCCAACAGGGCTTTCAGAACTGAAATTTCCTCTGCATTTTCCAGGCATTGCAGCGCATCCTGGAACGTATGGGTAGAAAACTCTCGGCTCGCCATTTCCTCGTGAATGGATTTTAAGACACGCTCTTCAACGAAATCCAACAACGCATAAATATCCGTAAAGTATTGATAAAAGGTGCTGCGATTATATCCTGATTGCTTGGCAATCTCTTGAACGGATATTTTTTCAATTGGTTTTTGGCAATACAAATCGCAGAATACATTAATAAAGGTTTGCCTCGTTTTGTCCGTCATTTCAGGTTGCTTATTCATGATTGGCCTCCATGTTCTGTTTCATCGATTATGCGACAGATCTTAAAAATCTGATGGTTGATGACCCTATAGTGAATCTTTACAATAACATTATACAACACGTTGTTGGATGATCAACTATTCTAGGGAGGCTAACATGAGAATTTTATTCTTCGGTCGAGGCGTCATATCAACCCAATATGCTTGGGCATTCGAAAAGGCAGGGCATACCGTTGAGTTTTACGTTAGAAAAGGGAGAAAAGAAACCTTCGGAAGCCATATCGCGCTTGAAATGTGGGACGCACGAAAAGGGAAACAGCTCATAAAAGAAAACTGGAACGTCACACTGCATGAGGAGATAGGGTCAAATTACGATCTCATTATTGCGAGTGTCAACACGGAGCAACTTCCATCAGCAGCACAGCTCCTATCGACTGCCGCCGGGAACACCCCGATCCTCATCTTCAATAATCTTTGGCAAGACTTACAATCAGCGATCTCTCCCTTATCTATGAACCAGGTAGTCTTCGGATTCCCGGGAGCAGGAGGCGGCATCGCGAACAATCGACTTAGGGGCGGCTTTTTGAAAACAATATTTCTGGAAAAACCACGGGCAGGCACGGAACAGATGAACAACAAGGTCAAAGAACTATTTGAAAGTGCCCATTTTAAAATCAGTTGGATCAAGGATATGCAAAGCTGGCTATGGAATCACTTTGCCATGAATGCGGCGATGGAGGCCGAGGTGTTAAAACGGGGAAGTTTTCCAGCGCTTATGAACCATAGTGACTCATTCGCAAATGTGGGTAAACATATGAGGGAAATGTTGCCTGTACTTAAAGCGAGAGGCGCAAAGATGGACGCGATTACGCTACTGCTGACCAAGATCCCGCCGGCACTTCTCAGCCCGCTTTTTACCAAGCTTATTTTTGCAAAAGGCAGCTTACCGCGACTTTTCGTCGAATACAACAATAGTAAAGCAGGTTTTGCGGTACTTGAAGTTGTGAGAGAAGCAAAAAAGCTAGGCATACCTTTGCCGCGTCTTACGACAGCATTTGAAAATACGGAATATGCAAAAGAAATATAAAGAAGCCTTCCGATGGTTTCGAGCGTAAACCAAATCTGCTTCTTGGGCATAAAAATACACGCTTTAGCATGCATCGGATTACGCATGGGGTTTTCCAATGCCTATTCTAAGGGGGGCACTCTGTCGATGCGACGGGCGGCTTCGTATTATCAGGTTAGCCAGAATCTTCTGGTTGGCCTTTTTTTGTGGTCGTTTTACGATGGGGGGAGCCGGGAGAACGTGGCGGCTTTAGGGGCAATGAACCCGTAATAAAAACTGTTCTCTCACGACCTCCAAAAGACCATGTTTGAGCTGGTAGGGGCGGTAGACCCCGCATCACAAGCGAAGCTATGGATTTGGAACCATCGTGAAAAGGCCGGTGAAATCAAGGAGAAGGAGTGAGGAAATGGAACCTGTTATTGGCGTGGATGTCGCTAAAGGTTCAAGTGTGGTACAGGCATTCCGGAAACGAAACGAGCCCTATGGAAAAGCTGTAGACA
>NZ_FNZO01000014.1:0-164261 GCF_900109305.1 Paenibacillus sp. cl141a | reverse complement strand
AGCAAGGCATTTTCCGCTCTCAGCCGCAGGACTTCTTCCTCCAAGGTTTTGGCCTTCTTCGGTCTCCCGTTCTTCGAACCCGTCGAGGTGCCTCTTTTTTCCTTGAGCCCCTCAATTCCTTCCCGCTCGTAGTGAGCCACCCATCTTCGAACCATCCTATCATCGATGCCCAAGGTCTTGGCTACCGTCTTGTAGCCAAGACCTTCCTTCAGGAACATCGCAACAACCTTGCGCTTGAGTTCGATGTCATATGTCTTACGTATTTCGCCCATGAAAAAAATCCCCTCCAAGTAGACGTTAATGCGCTTTTTACACACTGTCTACTTAAAGGGGATAATATCATATCAGCGGCTTTTGTTGTTGAGAGAGATTGGACTCCAAACTATTATACGCTGGATAATGATTTGTTCATTTGGTTCGCTTTGATCTTGCCGTATAGGAATCGAACAGTCGGTCCCACAATGAGAAGCTGAAGAGGCAGGGCAAAAACAAAATTCTTAAGAAATATGGAGAAGTAGCTTCCAAGCAGTGATTCCCCTCCGAGCCCGTTTGCATAGTAGGAGGACGCTAGCCCGTACATGGACATAAAAGTAACCATACCGATCACCATACAAAATGCCATCATCACAATCATAAGGATTTTACTTGGTTTATTACGCAATAAGGAAAAAACAATTTTCTTTGCTATGGGTCCGACAACAAACGATTCCAATAAGAAGGCAATCACAAAGCCCAACACCAATTGCAGGAGTATGGCCATAAACGATATTTTCCCAATTAATCCGTTTGTGAACAAATTGTAGGTGGTCATCATGATAACCATCCCCATACACATCATCAAACCAAAATAAACATTTTCTTTTTTTGTTGCTGGCAATTTCATCATCCTTTCTAGTTACCTTTGTAATTATAGAGATCGAAGAAAGTCTCTCGTAAGTGAAAATTCTGTGAATGTTTACTGAAAAGTTTCTGATGTGATGAAAACTGTGACTTATTATATTGCGAACATGCAACCACTTACCTCGATATTCATTCTGAAATGATACGGTTTGATTTCCTGCTTTCGTGGCTATCTTGCTAATCCCTCACTTTTGACTTGATTATCCAATACCCGCATTTTATAATGAGTAAAAACTCACTCAATAAAAAGGAGGGGCAACTTGCCACGTACAAAGGAACAATACGAAGAAATGCGTAACGCAACCAGACAAAAAATACAATCCGCCGGAATGCGGCTTTTTGTTCAAAAAGGGTTCGGCTCCACGAATGTGCAGGACATAGCGGATGCAGCTGGTATCAGCATCGGGCTTTTATACCGGCATTACAAAACAAAAGACAGCTTGTTTAATGAACTTGTTGAATTTGCGCTTAACGGCTTGACCCAAATCATTCAAACCTTCGAAGACGCTGATTCGCCGAAAAAACTCATGACGCAGTTTGTTGACGAAATTTATCACGATATGCAAGAAGGGGAAGAGCTTGCCAATTTGCTGATTCTCATGAATCAGCTGTTTTTCTCCGGTGATGGAGCCAATCGGAAACAAGCTGAGGTTTTAGAGGTAAATGGTCGGCTGTTGCGTTCTACCGCCGCACTTATTAAGAAGGGACAGGAGTCAGGCGATTTCCGTTCCGGAGATGCCCATGAAATGGCCGTGTTGTTTTATTCGGCATTGCAGGGTCTGGCTGATATGAAAGTGATAATGAAAAACAACTTCGTTATGCCATCACCGAGCGTACTCACATTATTCCTGTTCAAGGAGGGGGAGTGACTATGTTTACAGTTAGGAAAGCGGATCAATTAGAAATGGATGCAAGAGTTCAAATGTCCCGTATTTTTGCAGATGGGTTCTCGCAATGGCTTGGATATTTCTCTAAAGATAAGGAGGAAATCGCCAGAGCCTTTGCCCACATGTTTAACCTGGACCAATTTTATGTTGCCGTTGCCGGCGACAAAGTGGCTGGAATGGCTGCATGTTCGGACGGCACCTCTTTATCCGTGAAACTCAACAAAAAAGAGCTGCGGAAGCATTTGGGATTATATAAGGGCAGCCTTGCGCACATGTTTTTGAAAAAGGAATTTGAAACGCCACTTGCGAATCCGTCTCCGATGAAGTGTTCGATTGAGTTTGTGGGGACGGCCGCGGAATATCGAGGACAAGGGGTAGGCTCGCTGATCATAGGCCATATTCTAGAAGCTGCTCCATACCGTGAGTTTTTAATAGAAGAGGTAGCCGATACGAATGTACCAGCGATGAGACTCTACGAAAAGATGGGTTTTAAGGAATACAAACGGACCACGATTCCCCCAAAGAGAGCTGGAAAAATAGGCATTAATCATATCGTATCTCTAAAGCAACTAAAATGATGAACACGGCTGGATCCACTAGCATAGATCCGTGAATGTCAGCATACATGTAGGGTTATGGCCATATCGGTTCAAACGATATTCTGGATTCATAGTCCAAAAGTTATAATAACGGGCACTTCCTGGTTGAAAAGTAATAAACGAATAACAGCGGACCTATACGATATTACGGACCTCCGGCAGATGTGCGGATATCCATATCATGATAGGGTAAAGGCAGGATCAGGCAGCCATTGTAAGTGAAAACAAACGATGCCGCGTCGAATCCTCCTTTTTTACATGAGAATGACCACATTACGAAAATGGTCAATTGGTTCTGGAACGGTAATTATTCTGCCCGAATATGGGCAAATACAAAGAGATGAACAGGGATGATGGAGGGAGATCGCATGACACAAACCAAGGAAGTGCCTCAGCCTAAAACCTACGGTCCGCTCGGCAATCTGCCGCTGCTGGATTCCGCCGCACCGGTCCAATCGCTTGTGAAGGTTGCCTCCGAGCTCGGACCGATCTTTCAATTTCAATATCCAGGCGGACGCAAGGAACTGTACGTTTCGGGACATGAATATGTCAAGGATGCTTGTGACGAGAAGCGGTTTGATAAACGAATCTGGGCACCGCTGCAGAATGTCCGCCCATTCGCGGGGGATGGATTGTTTACGAGCGCCACGCAGGAGCCAAACTGGAAAAAAGCCCATAACATTCTGCTCTCCAGCTTCAGCCAGCGCGCGATGCAAGGCTACCACACGAAAATGGTCGATATCGCCATGCAGCTGGTCCAGAAATGGGCTCGTCTCAATCCGAACGAAACCGTGGACGTTCCTGCCGACATGACGCGCTTGACGCTGGATACGATCGGCCTCTGCGGATTTAATTACCGGTTTAACAGCTTCTACCGCGAAGACAACCATCCATTTATCGACAGTATGGTGCGAGCGCTGGATGAGGGCATGAACCAGCTTCATCGTCTGGGCATCCAGGACATGTTTATGATTAATAAGAAACGGCAGTTTCAGGAGGATATCCAGTTCATGTTCTCCCTTGTGGATGAGCTCATCCAAGATCGCAGAAAGCACGGCGGTGAAGAAGGGGATTTGCTCGCGCATATGCTGGAAGGCGTCGATCCCGATACAGGCGAGTCTCTCGATCATGAGAACATCCGTTATCAGATCATCACCTTTCTGATCGCCGGACATGAGACGACAAGCGGCTTGTTGTCCTTTGCCATTTATTATTTGATGAAAAATCCGGAAGCCTTGTTTAAGGCGGTCAGCGAAGTGGACCGCGTACTGAAAGATCCCGTTCCGACCTATAACCAGGTGAGGGAACTCAAATATGTCCGCATGGTACTCAACGAGTCGCTGCGCTTATGGCCAACGGCGCCTGCTTTCTCCTTGTATGCGAAGGAAGATACGGCTATCGGGGGAACCTATCCCATGAAGAAAGGGGACAGCGTGACCGTCCTGATTCCAGGGCTCCATCGGGACTCGCGGGTGTGGGGGGACGACGCGGAAACGTTCAGACCCGAACGCTTCGAGGATCCGAGCCAGGTGCCGCATGACGCCTACAAACCGTTTGGCAACGGACAACGCGCCTGCATCGGGCAGCAGTTTGCGCTGCAGGAAGCAACCCTGGTGCTTGGTTTGGTTCTCAAATATTTCGAACTGATCGATAACCAGCCGTATGAGCTGAAAGTGAAGGAAACACTCACTCTGAAGCCGGAAGGGTTCCGTATTCAGGTTCGAAGCCGTCAAGGCGGGACGGCTCTCCTGGTACCTGGTGGCGGTCAAGTTGCTTCGCTCGAATCGAAGAAGCGGGATGATGCCAAGTCCGATCCTTCGACGGCATTTGCCCATCATACGCCGCTGCTCGCATTGTACGGTTCCAATCTGGGCACGGCTGAAGGAATCGCCAGAGAGGTGGCGGATGCTGCGAAGCACCAAGGGTTCGACAGCCAGGTGGGCACACTGGACGAATATGCAGGTAAGCTTCCGAAGGAAGGCGTCGTGGTCATCGTTACTGCTTCGTACAACGGCCAACCGCCTTCCAATGCCAAGGCTTTCATGGAATGGCTGGAGATCGCGAATGAATCCGAAATTGAGGGCGTTCGTTACGCGGTATTCGGGTGCGGAGACCATAACTGGGCAAGCACGTATCAGCGCATTCCCCGCTTCATCGACGAGCAGCTTGCAATCAAAGGGGGGCAGCGTTTGATCCAGCGCGGCGAAAGTGATGCAAGCGGCGATTTTGAGCGGGAAGTCGATGGGTGGACGGAGCATTTATGGCCGGATTTGATGCAAGCACTCGGATTGCCGGTTACGGCGGTCCATGGACTGAAACGCAGCGCCTTGTCCGTTCAGTTCGTCCAGGGTGCGGCCGCCGTTCCGTTGGCGGAAACCTACCGTGCCGTGACGGGGCGTATCGTGTTTAGCGGCAATCTGCAGCATGAGGGCAGCGGAAGGATCACGCAGCATATCGAAATCTCGCTCCCGCCGGGAACGGAATACCGCGAAGGCGATCATCTGGGGGTGCTTCCGGTCAATCCAAAGACATTGGTTCAGCGAGTACTTCGAAGATTCAAACTGAACGCGGGCTCCCATCTCATGTTGTCTGCAGAAGGAAGAAGCGGCGCGCATTTGCCGACCGGCATACCTGTCCGCCTTGACGATCTGCTGTCCCGCAGCGTGGAACTGCAGGAACCGGCTACAAGGGCGCAGATACGGGAAATGGCCGCTAGCACGGTATGTCCGCCGCATGCCAAAGAGCTTCAAGAACTGATAGAGGAAGCAAGCTATCAGGCCGATGTTCGGACCAAACGGATCACCATGCTCGACCTGCTGGAACGGTATGAAGCCTGCGAGCTGCCGTTTGAACGGTTTCTTGAGCTTCTGCCGCCATTGAAGCCGAGATATTATTCGATTTCCAGCTCACCGAAAGTTAGCCGGAATACGGCAAGCATCACGGTTAGCGTCGTTCGGGATCGGGCATGGAGCGGCAAGGGAGAATATCGGGGCATTGCTTCGAACTATTTGGCCGAATTGGAAACAGGCGCGGAGGTCTTGATGTTTATACGCTCTCCCGAGTCCGGTTTTGCGCTGCCGGAGGATCCGGCCACGCCCATGATCATGATCGGACCAGGCACGGGCGTTGCACCGTTCAGGGGATTTATCCAAGCGAGACAAGCGCTTCGAGAGGAAGGTCAAGAGCTGGGTGCCGCGCATCTGTACTTCGGCTGCCGGAATCCGGAGCATGACTTCCTGTATCGCGAGGAGTTTGAGCGGGCAGAGCAGGAGGGGCTGGTCACGTTGCATACGGCTTTCTCGAGGGTAAGCGGAGCGGAGAAATGCTATGTTCAGCATTTGATGAAACAAGACGGAATGTTATTGCTGTCGCTGCTTGAGGGCGGAGCGAAAATGTACATTTGCGGCGACGGCTCCCGGATGGCCCCGGAGGTGGAGCAAACGCTGATTCGTTCCTATCAGGAGCGTCATGGCGTGAATGCTGAAGATGCTGCTGCCTGGTTGTCGGGTTTGGAGTCTTCAGGACAATATGTCAAAGACGTCTGGGCTGGTTGATTCTCATGGCGGAAGGGAATCTCCTGAGTTTCCAGGATCGTATTTGTGATAAAATGATCCTAATATCGAGCTTTGGAAACAGATCGGGAGGAGAGTGTGGCTTGTGCGGGAAAGCGAAACCTGTGTACCGACCGGCGTGAAACCCCAAGACACCGGCTTTGGATATACATTATCCTTAATCGGCGGCAAGTATAAAATGATCATCCTGTACTGGCTGTCAGAAAAAAAGGTCATGCGGCATAATGAGCTGAAACGAAGCATCGGCTCCATATCTTTTAAAACGCTCAGCATCATGTTAAAGGAGCTGGAAACGGATGATCTTATCGTTCGGACGGAATATCCCCAGGTTCCCCCGAGAGTGGAATACACTTTATCCGAACGCGGACTTTCTCTCATACCTGTATTACACATGATGTGCGAATGGGGAGAGAAGAACAGTTTGAGCGCTCCGGATGGTGTACAGCGTGAAGCTTGACGACGGGCGATGTAACTAAAGAAGTATTTCCTACAGCAGGAAATACTTCTTTTTTACTTTGTTGCAGCAACTCATCATAGGTTGTCTAAGAACTTCAAATACTGCCGGGCGCTTATATCCAATGTGCTTTGAGGCGGCCACGGCTCCATGTCGGGCGCGTTTCCGCCAGGTTCCTCCTCCTGCCCATAGAAAGCATAGAACGAACGATAATCGGCATCGCAGTATAAGAACGTCGTTTCCAATGGAGCCAGCAGCTGCCCCAGGGTGTGGCGATACCTTCCGTCTTCCCGATAATCTTCCTCTTTAATGCCGGCGGATACGGCTAATGCGACTTGGCGCTTCTTTAGTTTATCGCCTCCATTCGAACCATAAGCCCAACCATAAGTCAAAACATCATCCAGCCATTGTTTTAGGAGCGGCGGACAGCTAAACCAATAAACGGGAAATTGCAAAACTAAATGTTGATGCGATTCTATGAGCTGCTGTTCTTTTTCCACGTCTATGATTCCGTTCGGATACGATTGGTGCAATTCGTGGACGGTATACTTATCCGGGTATTGCCGGAGTTCTTCTACCCAGCGCTTATTGATGATCGATGTTTCTATGTTCGGATGCGTTACGATAACGAGAGTTTTCAATAGATGATTCCTCCTTGGATATGATGTATGTTCTAGAGTATAAAGGGCTCGCCGGATGGATGTAAGTATGCACTTTTTTTACAGGTACTTACCAAAAGGTGAGCGTTCTGGGGGAAACGGCAGGTCCGATCCGGTGAACCGGAAAAACAATCTATCAACTTTATGAAAATTATGATATATAATTATTTGCATTGAAAAGCATTGGAATACGGGCTTCGGGTACATATTCTCTAGATCGGTTTATCGGAACGCCGACAAATGCATGTAAGGCTCGCATTAGGAAATAGTATCTGTATCATATTAATTTCATCGAAGGAGTTCTTTGTTGCATGGTAGACTTTTTTATGAATTTCAATCCCATTATCCAAGCATTGCTGGCTACCTTGTTTACCTGGGGGATGACGGCGTTAGGTGCGGCTCTTGTTTTTGCTACGAAAACATTGAATCAGCGCTTGCTGGATAGTATGTTGGGGTTTGCCGGTGGCGTCATGATTGCGGCCAGCTACTGGTCATTATTGGCACCGGCCATCGAACTGTCGGAAGGCAATCCGATCGGGAACTGGTTTCCGGCTGCATTCGGATTTTTATTAGGCGGTGTATTCATATGGGGAATCGATAAAATTTTACCCCATCTTCATCCCAATTCTCCGATGGGAGGAGCGGAGGGATATAATCCAAGAGTGAGGAAAAGAAGCACCTTGCTGGTTCTGGCCATCACGTTGCACAACATTCCGGAAGGATTAGCGGTGGGGATCGCATTTGGGGCTCTTGCGAACGGAGGAACGGAGGCATCTCTGGTGGGAGCTTTGACGCTGGCCCTGGGTATCGGCATTCAGAACTTCCCGGAGGGCGTAGCGGTCTCGATGCCGCTCCGCGGTGACGGAATGTCGCGGAGAAGAAGCTTTTTCTATGGACAGTTTTCAGGAATGGTCGAACCTGTCGCCGCGGTGATAGGCGCGGTCGCGGTAGCCTTCATTGAACCCATGCTGCCTTATGCCTTGAGCTTTGCGGCCGGAGCGATGATCTTTGTCGTAGCCGAAGAGGTGATTCCAAGCTCACAGGAAAAAGGCAACAAGGATTTGGCTTCGATGAGTTTGATGTTCGGTTTCGTACTGATGATGATTCTCGATGTGGCATTGGGATAGTAACTGAGTAAAGAAAAATGGTCGGGGGACAAGAACTTAGTTCCACTGAAAGTCGCTAAAATAGCGGCTTTTTTGTTTTATCGGTACAAGTTCTTGTCCCGAGTCGTGGACATGAACTTGTACCGATTACCGTAACGGACAAGAATATGAGCCGATTACCGATTAGACAAGTATCCAACTATATATTTCCATGCAATAACATTAAGCTAATAGGCAAGTTTTTGAATATTTTGTATAACTTTTCTATTGTTCAAGTGTTTCTATTATTAGAACCACAATTAATACAAGGGAGGATTTATTATGATAAAGAAAATCATAAGGCTAACTTTGACACCATTACTTGTGGAGCTTATTTTTAGCGGATTTGGTATGGAAATTGCAGCGCCTGAAGTAGAATTATCTGATCTTCAAATTCGAGAAAAATTGGATGAAATTAATTCTCGTTATGAGGTCGGAGAATAGTTTAGTGAGGAGGATGCAAGTTTTGTGAAGGAGCATGGTGTTTCACTATCTGAAAATAGGTGTCCAGACTAAGGTTCAGGTTCATGTAGCCTTTTAAGATGTCACTAAAAGTTAAGAAGATTGTTGTACAAGTTCTGTCGAGGGACAAGAACATGGTCCCATTGATAGTGAAACTTATCGAAAGGACTAAGAAAAGTGAAAGTAGCCTTTCTTTTTTTATAAATTATGTAGGGGGCTGTCCATAATTTCAGCTCTGAATTTTTCTTTCACGGGTGATTTGTATTTTTTGATGCTTTAAGCAGTAAATTTATTTGACTTGTTATGTTACAACGAATGCTCGAAGCAAAACCAACATCTGAATCCTGAAGATAATTAATATTATGTTGGTGAATTCACTTGAATATGTTAATACGTCTTTTTTAGAAGAGACCCAATATGAGTCGTTTTTTGATTTCACAGCATCTCCATCATCGAAAACAACGAAAAAATGTAAAAAAAGTAGAGTTAAAAGTCAAATAAATATAATTTGAGATTAATGTATGACAATTTATAATTGAAAAAATGGTAAAGTCTCACCCTTTTTGTGCTTTAATCAGACAATGGATGAAAGAGAGAGGCAATGAAAAAAAGGTGATATCCGTTGCTTCTTTTCTTAAATTTTTAACAAAAATTGTGTACATTGCATTTACAATACGAAATGTAAATGATAATATGAGCTGAGAAAGAGGGGAACAAACGTTTCTATAACGTTATTAGATAACAATATAGGGATCAATAGTATTAATTTAGGGGAAGGAAGTAATCTATGAACTATGTAATCAGACTGTCAGATGGAACAAATTTTGATGAAATAAGTTTAGGTGGGAAGGCAAAAAATCTATCTAATCTTATTAATATCGGAATGAATGTTCCAAGTGGATTTTGTTTAACTTCTGAGGCATTTCTTGCTCATTGTGAAACGAACGGAATCAAAAAATTATATGAAGAATTTCTAAGCTTGGAATCACATAATCCTCAGAGAATAAAAATCTTAGCCATAATTAGAAAGACCATGCTCACAAGTGAAATGAATCCTACTTTTGAAAACGCTATCAGGCAAGCGTGGGAGAAAATAGATCTGTCTCCAATAGCAGTACGTTCCTCGTGTGTAGGAGAAGACAGCTATGATAAAAGTTATGCTGGTATATTTAGTAGCTACCTTCATATAACAACGCTACAAGGGTTGTTGCAGGCTATACGAAACGTTTGGAAATCCGTTTTTTCTGAACAGGCAATTTATTATCGTCAAGAAGATAGCTTTCCTCGTATGGCAGTTGTGATTCAAGAAATGATTGAAGGCGAATATTCTGGCGTACTATTTTCTCAAAATCCTATTTCTCCTGAATTAAATACGATGGTTATGGAAGGCAGTAGAGAATCAAGGGCAATTGTGGATGGTTTTGATCCTGATATTCGATTTGAATTATCAAGGTCAGAAGATATTGAGAATGAATATTCATTAATTTCTCCGTTTAAAAGTCTATTCAAAACAGCACGAAACTTAGAAAGATTGCTGGGTTATCCAATTGATATGGAATGGGCTATTCGGGGTGATGATACTTACATATTACAAGTTCGACCATTAAGAATGGAAGAAAAGGATTCTTACAGCGGCAATATGAAATTTTGTTCTTTAGATGATAGAGCTTCAAGCGAAAAACTGGATTTAAAGCGTCATGGCTATGAAGAGTTTTGGATTCGTTTTATCAATAAGAAGTATTGGATCAGAAAAAAGGCGAGAGAAATCGGTGCTCATCACTATGCTGAGTTTTTCATTAAATTCACTCCTGAACAAATAGTTGAAGCAAACGAAAATTTGAAAGCTATTGAATTAGACTCCGAATACTTGGTTCTTCGTAGTCCTGGAATGAAATTTCCCCAAAAATATTATCATCGAAATACATTTATTGATGCTATGAGACAAATTATTAATGAAAACCCGAACCAAAGTGAATATTTGATACAGGTTGGCGAATTTATTCCTGTTGAAATAGCAGGATTTTCAACTCAGCTTCATGATGGAAGTATTTATATCGAGTATGCACCAGGTCTTCCATCGGGTATAAATACTAGCGAGTTTTCGCCTTCACAAATTATTGTAGACCGTTTAGGAACTGTTGTTCATGAAGAAATGAAAAGTTTTCCTGAGATCTACATTTTTGATGAGGCCGAGATGGAAAAGGTTAAAGTTTCGAATCCAACGAATCAACCATGTGTATTAGATTCCTCTTTAATAACTGAAATCATCAATGCTACATTGGAATATTCGAAATCTCTTCAAGAACCTCGCCTTGAGTGGTATTTCTACAAAAACAAGTTCTATATAAAAGATTTGAGTATGGAAAATAATCCAGTTCATTTTTCCTCTAACTTGGGTCTTATTATGTCGGCTGGATTTGCCGAAGGCAACATCTTGTTACTTAACGAGACGGATATTGATTTTCTTGATGAACTTGGTGAAAACCTTAATGTAAGTGTGATTAGTAGAAGTGAAAAAGAAGATGAGTTCACAATTGAAGAACACGATCACAAGAATCATGATGTTATCAATCGCTTATCGGAAGTCTCAAGTGTTATTGTAGTTGCGACTCGTCCAAGTACAGGATTTGTTCCATTTTTGGATAATATCAAGGGATTCATATTCAATCAAGGCTCCTTACTGTCTCATTTAGGCATTGTATTGCGGGAGAAGAGAATTCCTGCACTAATTTCAAAAGAAGCAACTCAGATATATCGTAATGGTGAATTTGTTAGTTTTTCATCTGAAACAGGCATTACTAAATACTAATTGGATAGGAGTGATATGCATGAATGATATGTTAGTTTTTGGTCGCATTCTAAATATGGTGTCTCAGGTGAATACCAACGCTTATCTTATAGGGGAGTGTTTTTTTCTTCCCTTCTTTAATAATCGATTTGGACCACCGATGATGCCTGTTGATGTTGAGGTTTTAGTAGATATCAGAGATGTAGAATCAACTGAGAAAAAGCTGCGAGAAATGGATCCTGCTTTACGTTGGCATGTTGTTGGATTGGAAGAAGAAAGCATTAAAACTTATCTGCAAAGAAGCCAGCCACTTATTGCTTTTTCGGGTGCTATACGTTTGAAGAATGTAATGCCTGAATATATTTTCGGCTTTGAAGAAACAAAAAACCATTTAGAAGATGGTTGCTTAGAATGGAACGATCAAGTCGATAAAGAGTTAGCATTATCGGAATCTATTAAGTGGCAAGATATGTTCACAGGTTTGAAATCAACTTTAGTAGAAGCAAAACTAAAAGAGTTGGAGTTTGATTGGGAAAAGCTTGAACAGAATATGAAAAAGACAGAACGTGGTGGAAAAGTTACGCAAATATCACTATCTATTGATGGAGAAGGCGTAAAAGGAGAAATATTGCAATGGCATAGACAAGCAAATAAAGACATGGAAATGATCGTAATTCCACCAAAATCCAAATTGCCAAGTGGAGATCCTTGGATTGCATCTGATGAAGAATTTCGGGAATGGATTATTGATCAGTTCCTTACGAAATATCCGAAAACCAAAAAGGACCCTTACGTACATTCAATTATAGATATGCAGAAAGAAAGCGATCAAAAGCCTACCCACCTTGGATGGAAGGTTTATCAGCATTCGATATTTGCGGCGCTTTGTTTAAATACAAAAGGTTTTTCCATTTCTGATCGTAAAATCTCAAGGTTGGCTATTATGTGGCATGACCTTGGCAAGTGTGCAAATATATGGACTCCTGGTGCTCATGGTGCGGCAGGGGCAAAATTGTGGAAACGTTATAAACCAGATTGGGTAACAGAATCTGAGGAAAAGCGAATTTCACTTTTAATAAAAGCACACGACTACATGGGGTTGATGGATCGTGCAATTAAAGATGAGAACTTCAAAGGAGGCATTTCTCCACAACAAATCATTTCTTTCATTGAGGATCAACTAAATGAGGATGTTTACTACGGACTACAATTAATTTCAAGAATATACTTAGCAGACATTAGCAGTGTAGCTACCTTGAGATGGTTAATTTCACTTACGGGGTTGCTCGATAAAATGGTCATCACAGAGTACGAAAACAGAATAAAGCAAATCGCTTTGTAGATAGGGGGATCCTTCAATGATTATTAGTTTCATTGGTCCACCAGGATGCGGAAAGAGTACACAAATTGAATTTGTAACTAAAACATTTCTGCAAGATGTGGATGTGATTATGTTGAGAGTGCCGAATCTGGTAAAAAAACTTCCCACTATAGTTCCATACTTAAAGGAAGAGGAAGTCAGGACAATTGATGAATTGACTCAGGCATCTCATGAATGCAGAGACAATGGAAAACTCTCTCCAATAGAACTTGATCACATTTTGTTTGACGTAGCAGAACGATGTGTTGTAGACAAAAAACACGTGGTGCTGGACGGTGCTCCACGTGGATTAGAGCAAGCGAAGTCTTTCTGTAATCGAAGAAGATTAAAAGATGAAACGATAGTTGTTCATCTTGCTTTTCATCAACAGGCATTCGAAAACTCTGTATCAAGACAATTTTACAGAGAGTCGTTGTCGAAAGGATTCAAAACCGCAACAAACAAAATCCAAAGGTTCTGTAATAAATTCGAGACGTATAACACAGATACGATCCAAGGGTTTCAACTACTCAAGAGTCATCAAATTCCCTACGTTGAAATTGATGCACTTCTTCCTAAAATGGAGGTGAGTCAGCAATTGGAAAGATTACTGACTAAGCAATTAATCATGAGACTGTCATATAAATAAGCAAAAACTAATGCTTGCTGAATACGAGACCTATGAGAACGGTAAGGGCGGAAACTAAATTATGATAAGCCAAAGGAGGATAAAAAATGCAAGGTTCTGCATCGCATGAGCTAAATTTGTTCATAGAGGTTGTTCGCAAGATTGGCAATCATGAGACTATCAAAGCCGCTCTATTTGAAAATTCAAATTGGGCAAAAATTCTTGAATACGCTAAACAACATAAAGTATTCCCTATTTTATATAGTTATTTAAAAGGATTTATTTCGATTGATGCTCGACAAGATTGGGATGATGCCTTTTATAAGCACAAATCATCCATAAATGATCAACTTGAGGTTTTAGAGGAAGTCGTTGGAATACTATCGAAACATCCGAACATACCATTTTTAGCGATGAAAGGAATTACGTTGTCCAAACTAATATATGAAGATATTTATATGAGAAATTCAAATGATATTGACCTGTTGTTTAGGGAATGTGATTTGAATAAAGTCTTTGATATTCTCAGTGACCATGGATACTTTTCTGTAGTTGGTGATCCCTACCCTTATGGACTTGAAGAAGGAAAAGCTCTTCGTTTGCCATATCCTATCTTTAAACAAAACGATCATCATGAATACGGGGAAATGTGGAAAAAGAAAAGCACAGGCTTCATTGCTGTAGAACTGCAACGATATATTCATTCTACAATTAAAGATTTAAATATAATTGATCGTATTTTGGAATACAATCAACTAATTCAATTGAAAAAAAATGCTTATCCTACATTTGATTTAAGTCATACTCTTATGATTTTGTGCGAAAATGCGTATTTTGATCTTACATATAGTCGTAGACCGATCACATTACGACATTATCTTGATATTGCGTTATTCATTAAAAAATTCAAGACAAGTTTAGATTGGGAATCTATTACTTCTCTCGTAAATGACTATGGAATAGGATTCGTTATGATCCAAAGCCTGAATTATGTGAATGAGTTTTTCGGCAATATTGTAGCCAAAGATACGATCAATTCCTTTATGCCTAAAAACACGATAAACAAATGGAGACATTCATTGTTTGAGATGTTGTATTTATCTCATCAAGAATTCAAAAAAGAGTTTATGTACAACAAAATTTCTTATTTCCAGAATAAAGAAGATTTACCCGAAATAACACCTCATAAAGATCTTACCGCATACAAAGACTTAAATAGCTATCTTCAAAGTACTCTTTCCACTGATAAGTTTGATTTAAATATTCGATATTTAATCATTAACAAAGATGAAGAAATAAACTTCTATATTTATTTCGAAAACATTGCTCTTCAATATTTTCATGACAACCCATTTCTAATTGCATTCTTAAATAGTAACGAAGAAGATGAGCGATTGATATTAAGCCTTGATATGGGATGGGACAGGGAAAACAATAAGTTGTGGGGCAAATGGAATGATGGTGAACAGTCTAGAGAATGGGAAATTCCTGTTATCGAAATTGATGATCATAAAGTTATAAAGGTTGTATTGCCATTATCGAAAATTAACAATTCATTGGTTAATGATAAGATATACTTCAAATATTCAATCTGGGTGAAACAGATCTATAACATTCATCACTTTTATGACGTGGGCATTTGGGAAAATTATACCGATTTCGTTGATCGTTGCTCAATTATTCGACTTTCTTGATAGTGTAGAAATAACTGGAGGATTGCATTGTGATTCAAGTAATTATTTCAGATTTCGATGGTTGTATCCTGAAAGAGAAGGGAAATCATATTGACGCTATGGTTTCGAAAACCATAATCGAAATGAACAAACAAATTCCAGTCAAAATCGTGACAGCAAGAGCGACAGATAAGAGCATGAAAGAAGCAAAAGAAATGTTGCTAAAAGCTGGACTTAGCCATATACCTATTTTCTTCCGAGATATGAATGTACACGATAATTCTCCTTCTGGATTAATAGCGTATAAAGCATCCATGATCACATCATTATCCCAAGAGCATATTGTGCCTGTTATCGGAATTGGCGATAACGAAACTGATGACGAGGCCTATCATCTTACAAATGTGAGACATATTATAAGGATTCGCTGGGAGGAAAGTGTTCACATACCAGTGCAAAGTCATGTTATCAATGTAGAAGAGGACAATCTTGGTGAAGTATGGTGTGAGATAAAAAAATATGTAGAAAAGATGGGAGATCTGCATGAACTTAGAAGAGCTTAAACAATACGCAATGAATCAAATTTCATCCATCCTTGGTTCTAATATGAATGTAGTCTCTGCCCTTGCTTTTCAAGGAGGACTTGGTAGAGGTAAATTCGACAGTTTATCTGACATCGACTTGTTAATTGGATTTGAAAAGATAGAAGATTCTAAAGGTATCATTAAGGGTGAGCATGTAATCGATGGGAAAAAGTGGAGTGTTTTTCATTTATCATTTGATAAGGTATCTCCTAAGCAATGGCGTGATAAATTAAGGTATGTGTATGGTTATGAAACTCTCATTTTTTATGACCGTAATGGTAAGTTCAGAGAGATTTGCCGAGAATCGTTACTGTCAGAAGAAGAAAGAAAAGAAAGAACTGTTTATAAAATTAAAAAATTGGGGAACCGTGGGATTACTTATCGAGGAATTGTGAATGAAGATTGGAGAGGAATTCGTTGGGGAGATCAATATGATTTATGGGTTTTCAGAGGCGACAATTTTGCGGCTCATATGAGGCTAAATCAAGCAGTTGAACTATTAATCGATTTAATTTACTCCATCAATAAATTGCCCGTTCCTTCACCAAAATGGAAGCATCATTTGGTAACAGAATTAAGTTGGATTCCAGAAGATTTTAGAAGGGTTCTATATGAAGCTTCGACGGTCATTGATATGACCCCATCTGACGTTGAACGTAGATACCATTGTTTAATTTCAATGGTAACACAGTGCATTGAGAAGTCTATTCAACTGGATCTACTTCCAGAGGATATTGGAAGTTATTATTTCCCTAAGTTTTCAACCCATTCAGATAATACTGAGGATTGATGGTGGTTATGATGGTCGATCAGGGAAAAAAGGCAAATTTGTTTGTTGTTTATTTATGGTGCCTGAGTTACTTGAAAAAATACCAATGGAAAGTTATAACGATGCTGATTTTAGGCATCGTTATTTCCACTGGTGAGTTACTAATACCTAAATTTATTCAATACTTTACAGATCATATTTTGAAAGAACAGAACTATACTTTGTTTTATACAACACTTGGTTTACTTGTTATCGTAACCAGTTTTCTTTTTTTTGCTACGATCATGAACAACAGAATTAAAAATACGGTAGCCGAGCTGGCTTCGCGTGATTTGCAAGTATCGCTTTTTAAGCATACGAGAACTTTAGGCTTCGTTTATTTTGAAAATCATTCTGTTGGCAAAACACTATCATTAATGAACACTGAACTTAAAGCAGTTCAAAATATATATCGTGATTTGTTTCCTTGGTTGATGAAAGAAGCCATTTTTTCTACAGTGGCTTTGGGTTTTATGTTTTATATGAATTACAAGTTAGCGCTCATTGTATTTCCATGTTTTCTTTTATATTACCTTGCTGGACCTTTTTTTGATAAGAAAACGTCAATACATGCCAGATTGTTATCGCAATCAAGAATTGATCTTAATCAAAAGACGTATGAAACGATAACAGGACTCAATGAGATTCGATCCAATGGATCAGAACAATGGGATGTTTCTCGTTTTGAGAATAAGATCGATGATAGAGGCAAGCAATTTATGTACACGTCTTGGTACGGTTTATGGAGAGGAAGTATACGTCGTATATCTTATTATGCTGGAGGTATCGCTTTATTTGGTTGCGGTTTTTATCTCCTTAAACATCAGCAGTTAACAGTAGGTGAGTTTGTTGCTTTCGTTTTATACTTTTTTGCCACAATGCACCGACTCACATCTGTTATCACTTCTATTGTTCAGCAAAAGGTATTGATGTTTCAAGCAGAACGATTATATGAATTTATGAAGTTAAAGCCGAGCGTAATGGAATCTAAATCACCCCGAAACATTGACATGTTAAATGGGAATATAGCATTTCAAAATGTTCATTTCTGGTATAATGACCGATGTATCTTATCAGATCTTAATTTAGAAATCAAAGAAGGGCAAAAGACAGCTATTGTTGGTTCAAGTGGAAGTGGAAAGTCAACGATTTTGAAATTAATTGGGAGATTCTATGATCCTTTAAAAGGCTGCATCACTATTGGAAACATCCCAATCACAGAAATTTCATATGGGGATTTACGCAACTCAATGGGATTCGTTTTTCAAGATACCTTTCTTTTTGCGGGAACAGTTAAGGAAAACATTTTGTTTGGTTATCCAGATGCTTGTGACGAAAGTGTATTAGCATCAGCTAAGGCAGCGTTTGCACATGAATTCATCATGGATTTACCTAATGGATATGACACGATTTTAGGAGAACGAGGGGTTCGACTATCAGGAGGACAAAAACAACGAATTTCTATTGCCCGTATGTTTTTGAAAAATCCAAAAATTATCATACTTGATGAACCGACATCCGCACTTGACAATATCAGTGAATATGAGGTGCAAAAAGCATTAACAAATTTACTTCATAATCGAACCACGATAACGGTTGCTCACAGACTTTCAACAATCAAAGATTATGATAGAATTATTGTTTTACATCATGGGAGTGTTATTGAGAGTGGTACATTTGAAGAATTGTTAAACCATAACGGACATTTCTATACGCTTTATTACGGAAGCGAGACAGAGGTGCAGAGTGGATAATTTTAAATGGATTAAACCCTATATTTTCAGGTACAAATGGTTGATCCTTTTTGCAACCTTTCTTATGTTATTGGAATCAATTTCGCTGATTTCAACAGTCGGAGTTCAGCGTAGGATCATTGATGAAGTGTTCTTAGGGGGAGACTATAGTGGATTCCCATTAGCCGTAGCGCTTTTTGCATTTTCTTCTATTGGGTATTCTGTTCTTTTTGTATTCAGCGGTTATATTGCTTCAAGATGCAACATTCGAATTTTTAAAAATATATCGATGAAGCTCATTCATAAAGTCTATAAAATTCCAATGAAGGATTTGCAAAATAAGCGATCTGCTGATTATCTGTATCTTTTCAGTAATGATATTGAAAGCACTTCTAACATGATTTCCTCAGATATACCACGCCTTGTTCAACAAACTATGGCTGTGTTGATTTTGTTATGGCTCATTGGGGCTGTTTTGCCTTACTTACTTATTGGAGTTATCCCGCTAACGATATTGTATTTGTTTTTGGGGAGAAAATTTTCAACACATCAAAAAGATATATCAAAAAAATTGAATGAAAAACAATCAAGCATGCTTACATTGATTGACGAAGGAATATCTTCTACTCGTGAAGTTATAGCATATCATCGTGAAGAGTGGGAAATGAACCGTTATCAAAGGTTGTTTAATGACTATTATCAGATTGTTTTGAAGTACATAAGACACATAAACAAACAGTTTCTTTCTACTGATCCGATTAAATGGATTATTAATATCTTGGTTCTTTTATATGGTGGCCTTTCTGTTATGAATGATCAAATATCTATTGGTATGCTCGTTGTTATCTTTCAGTTCACAATTCAGCTTGTGGAGGCTTTTCAAAATGCATTCAATGTGGTTATAAGGCTAAACTCAAATCTTGCCAGTGTAGAAAGACTAAGGGAAACATTTGAGCGACAAGAAGATCTGAAAGAAGGTAATTATGTATTAAATTTTCCGATTAAAAAGATACAACTCATTGATATCGGATTTCGATATGATGGGGAGAATATATTTGATAATCTAAATATGGACATACCTGTACAAGAAATCTCAGCGATTGTTGGAATGAGTGGAAGTGGGAAATCAACTATTTCTCAATTGTTAACACGTTTTTACGAACCTTTTGATGGAGAAATTTTGATTAATGGAATACCTCTTACGATGTTAAAACGAGAGGATTGGATCAGCAAGATTACAATCGTTAGGCAAGATCCTTATTTCTTTCCTGATTCAATTCGCAACAATCTTCTTATGGGCAATTCGATGATAACAGACGATGAAATTACCCAAGTTTGTAAAGCTGTATGTATTCATGATTTAATTGAACGATTACCAAACGGATATGAGACAGTTGTTGGTGAGCGAGGAGTGACCCTGTCGGGGGGAGAACGCCAGAGACTTGCTCTTGCAAGAGCTATTTTAAGAAATACTGAAATCTTAATCTTAGACGAAGCAACCTCCGCATTAGATATGGAGACGGAACGAATCATTCAAAGGCAGTTAGGCATGATTCGATATGGGAAAACTACCATTGTTATTGCTCACCGCCTATCGACTATCGAAAATGCAAAAAAAATTTTTGTATTGCACGAAGGTCGGCTTGTCGGCCAAGGTTCACATGATTATTTAGTTCAGCATAATGAACTGTACAGCAAAATGGTAAATTCAGCTTAATGATTCGGTGTTTATAATCAAAATACATTAGGAGGAACAATTGAATATGGAAATTACAGTGCATTAAAGTTGTGTTAAATGATTTCAATCAAATAAAGGAAGTAGTAAATTGTCGCCAGATTTTCACTTTAATTACCATCATTCAGAAAAGAATGAAGGTTAATTTTTTTCTCGTTAAACAAAGGAACATCCAACATGAACTAGCCAAAAAAGTCGCGATCTTTGCGGCTTTTTTTTGTTTAAATGCATAGTCTGCGGTGTTTTCCCAAGCTTTACTAGACTTAGGTCGGGGTTCCAATCTCATTCGCGGGGTCAATGCTCATTTCCCGGAGGGATGTTATACTGAACAAGACTTCAGTAATTGGCAAAAAAAGAGAACTCATACAGGGATGATACGGAAGGAATGAGGAACACGTTATGAAGAAGAGAACAGGATTCTTGATCGTGGCAATCGGCGTGCTGCTGCTGATCTTTACGATGAACCCAAGGAACATTTTTTCGGATATTCAATTCGGCTTTTCCCTTGACACCAAGAAGATAAATGAAGAGCAAACGCTTGATGCCGATAATTACCGGAACTTGACGGTGAAGACCGGAAGCATCAACATACATGTCATCCCAGGAGCAACGGATCAAATCACAGCCCGACTGAATGGAAAGGTAAGTTCGAAATATGCGGACCAAGTAAAATTGAAGGTTGAGCCGAACGGCAATTCGATGACGGTCGGCGTCGAAGAAGATCATGGCATCAATCTGGGTATAAACATTATGGATCTACAGTTAACGGTGGAGTTACCGGAAAAGAACTGGGCAACGGCCAAGATCGAAAGCGGGAGCGGTAATATCGAAATGGAGAGCATACTGGGAGACGAGGTTACCGTCAAGGCAGGCAGCGGCAATGTCAATGTCCAGCAGGTGAACGCCGGCGAGCTAACGGTGCATACCGGCAGCGGCAATATCGAAGTTGAGGAGATTGAAGCCGAATTGGTGGCGCTGCAATCGGGGTCCGGCGAAATCTCGGCAGACGGCTATCATGCCGAACAGCTGAGCTTTCAAAACGGCAGCGGCAACGTTGAGCTGAGTGATGGAGAAGCGGCTTTGCAAGGCAAGACGGGATCCGGCAATATCCGCATGGATGCGGAACGATTGGTTCATGATGTCGATCTGCGAACCGACAGCGGCAACGTGAGCATTGATCTGGTTCAAGAACCTAGTTCGCTGGAAGTCGATTACCAGGGAAGTTCAGGTGAGGGAAATATTCGGTTGGATGGAATGCATTACGACGTGAAGGACGAAGACAAAGGAAGACTGAAGGGAACGCTCGGCAGCGGCGACGTGCTGCTGAAGGTTCGCACGGGCTCCGGAAACTTCAAGCTGGAATAATTCCTGATAGTCATATAAGAGACGAGAAGACATCCTAACGGGGATGTCTTCTTTGTTGCGTACGAAGGCATTAAGGTGCATAAGCCAAGGTGAAGATCTATCGATTGAAGGCGAATGCAATGTGTATAATGAGGAAGAATATTTGTTTCCAATTTGTAGGTGAGGTGACATGATATGCTTCCGATTCAATTGCATGAAATACCCCTGTCGATCATAGATAAAGTAGGTACGGTATCCAAGCTGGATTTTCCAAGACAGGGTCATACTTCGGATGTAGGAATTCTGGAAAACGAGCAGGGGCGATTTATTCTAAAGCGAACGAAGGGAGAGCAGTACAGCTCGTGGCTGGCACAAGAAATCCGCGTTCTGCATTCTCTGCAAAAGACATCGTTGCCTGTCCCTTCGGTTTACAGGTTTGTGGAAGATAAAGAAAACAATCAATCGTGGGCGCTGTTGAGGTTTTTCGAGGGTGAAACATTAAGGCAGGCACTGGCCCGCGAGAAGAATTCGGAAAAAAAGCATGAGATGATATTCAATTTCGGTGCGATTTTGTCCGCGATTCACACTACGCCCTGCCCTGAAGAAATGAGGGGAGAATCCCCTTGGCTGGATGACATGCTGCTCCGTGCGGAATATAACCTAAGACATTACAACGTTGATGGAACCGCTGAATTATGGGATTCGTTGAATAGGGACAAACCCCTGACTATAACAAACACCTTAATACATGGTGATTTCACGATTGATAATGTTTTGGTTCGCAACGGAAACATTACAGGCATCATAGATTGGAGCGGCGGAGCTCTTGGTGATCCAAGGTATGACGTGTCTTTGGCGATACGTCCTAAACCGAACGCAATTGAAACCGAATCGGAAATCGACGTTTTCTTTGAAGGATATGGAAGAGGAAGGATTAGCGAGTCGGAGTACAAGTACTTTGAAGAAGGATTATATGCATTTTTCTAGATAGGATCGGTCGGACTAATCACCTGATTATGATTCGTGTTAGAACAGCTGACGATTCGAAACCGTCAGCTGTTCCTTATTCATATTAAGCTATGAGTGCCATGCTCCCACTAGTTAGCAGCAGACCCAATTAAAAACCAAAAGCCTGCTGAATCAGTTTCGCGTAGATGGCCGCCGCTTCCTTCCGCAGAAGATTGTCCGTTGGCCGGTAATCGGCCGCACCGTTTGCATCCTTGGTCACTTCGGGACCATGCATGCCGGTTCCGACCATAAACTGCACCGCTTCATCCGCCCACGCGGCCGGTTTGGTACGGAGTTTGGCCGGGACGGCCTTCGCGCCAAGCGCATGATGTGCAGTCCGCCATATGATAGCTGCAGCCTCTTGTCGCGTGATCGGCTGATCGGGTTCGAAATTCTGGTTCGTCTTGCCGTTCACGGCGCCCATATCCGCAGCATTTTGCACATAACCAGCGAGCGGGTGTCCTTGCATATCTTTGAATATGCTTACGCTTTCGCTAGGCTTCATGCCGGCCAGCCTGCTGATGACGCTGACAAACTCGGCCCGGGTAATCGGTTCATCCGGCTGGAAGCTGGATTGTCCTTTATCCCCAAAAGCCTGGAGAGACTGAGCGAAGTAGATGTCCTTGGCATAAGGATTTTCTTCAGGGACGTCGTTGTAGGGAGCAGGCTTCGGGAGCTTCTCGGACATGCTGTCGATGGCCGTGTAATACATATACGAAACATCACCGTTATCATCTTCCTTAAACGCGGCGGGTACACCGTTCTCATCCACAAACCGCAGCGGTCCGACCGGTTTGAGTTTATGCTCGCCCATGGCATCTTTAACCAGCAGCTCGCCTTGTCCGGCAGTCACCTGGGTGGCGATAATCGGAGTCCTCAGGCTTCTGTATAGGCCCTCGAATTTCTGCAGCTGCTCCTGATGGAGTGGGAACGGGCTCTCTGAGCCTTGTTTTTTCGGGTAGAAATGATCCATGAACGCGACGAAAAATTCGCTGCGAATCGAAGCGCCCTTGTCGCTGTTAACAACGATCAGACCACCGACATTCTGGTCGGGAAGCAGCCAAAGCCAGGAATGGTAGCCCTCCAAATCGCCGCCTTTGCCAATCACCGTTTGGCCGTTATGGCTGTTGTGCATGAACGACTCGAAGCCGTAAGACGTCAACGGAATGCCAGCGGCGTCATAATGGTTCTTGTGCATCAATCGCGTCGTCTCCTCCTTCAGGATACGGGCAGATCCGAACCGACCCTCGTTCAGATGAGCAGTAATGAAATTGGCCATATCGGTACCGCTGGCGAACATGCCGCCTTCGGGTGCGATGGTAGGCACGTTCTCGTAAGGCTTTATCGGTTGTTGATCGACATTGTACCCCGTGGCAAGATTGGCGATGATATCGTCGTTCATTCGAAATGAGGCATGCTTCATGTTCAGCGGGTCGAATATTTGCTTTTTGACATAGTTCTCAAACGGCTCTCCAGATACGCGCTGGACAATATATCCCTGCATGGAGGATGCCAGATTGTCATACCGGTAAACTTCACCAGGCGTGCGAACCACTGCCGGAGCATTCACTCGAATAAAATCGGCGAGCGGAATCTCGCCCTTCTGAACGATATGAGACGGTACCGAGTAGCTGTCCGTAAAATCGAAGCCCGTGGTATGCGTCAGCAAATGCTCGACGGTGACGGGGGCGCCGGTATGGTTAGGGATCTTCACATCCGGCATGTATTCGGTAATGTTTTGCTTCAGGTCGATTTTTCCTTTCTCGACCAGCTGCATGACCGCCGTTGCGGTAACCGATTTCGATATCGACGCCATGCGGAACAAGGTGCGATCCGGATCAATCCTCTTCTTGGATTCAAGATCGGCGTAACCGTAGCCCGTATTCAACAGCACCTTGTCGTCCTGTACGACCACTACTAGTGCGCCTGCCAGCATGTCCGAAACCTGGGGATCGGCAAAATAAGCGTCAGCGAATGCCTTGACTTCGTTGGAGTTTAGTACCGGTGCCCCCGCATGCCGGGATTCGACTGCGACTTCTGCGGATTTGGCCGCTGCCGCATGAATATCGACGGGGAAAGCCAGCAGACTGGCGGACAGCACGGAGGCTGCCAATACACGTATGGTTCTTGACTTGCTTTGTTTCTTCGGCTTCATGGGTTCCTCTCCTTATCTCATTTGCTTTGGATTTCCACTTAATGGTAGACCATGCAGGGAGGAGGAAGAACAGTCCCAAGAAGGAGTTTGAACTGGATCCGCGGCGGGAAACTAGACTCGACTTTGGTCCAGGGAATTGTATTGGCAAACCGTGCAACGCATAATTTATACCTTAAATCGTTTAAAAGTATAATGAATATTCTATAGAACCCGTTAAATCTTCAAATTAATATACTATAATTGTGTTAATAGTAAAATAAAATTATTGGGGATGATCACAATGGACTTATTCATGAAGGAGAGCGGAAACATTCATGCTTCAAGGATGATCGTATTTTTGCATGGAGGCGGGGTAAGCGGCTGGATGTGGAACAAGCAGCTTCCCTTTTTTAAGGACGATTACTGCCTGGTTCCCGATTTACCCGGACACGGCGGCAGCACCGCCAACGGGCCCTTTTCTATAAAACACACTGCAGCGCTGATCAATGAGGTCATCTCGAATAAAGCGGACGGAAGGGAAATTGTTGTATTCGGTTTTTCCTTGGGGGCGCAGATTCTCGTGGAAATGATGTGCCAACGACCTCAGCTCATCGATTTCGCAATCGTAAACAGCGCTTTGCTTAGGCCGATGCCGGCTGCGCTGAAGCTGATCGAACCTTCTGTACGAATGACCTTTCCGCTGACCAAATACCGATGGTTCTCCAGATGGCAGGCAAGCACGCTGTACGTGAATCGGGATGATTTTGAACAGTATTATTCGGAGTCTCTGCATATGTCTTCGGAGCTGCTGGTTTCGGTGCTCAAGGAAAACATGTCCTATGCAATCTCTCCAAGCTTGAAAGAATCTACGACGAGGGTATTGGTTACGGTCGGGGAGAAGGAAAGAGCCAGCGTTAAAAAATCAGCCAGGGACCTCGTGCAGCTATCCAACCGTGCGGAGGGGATCGTGTTTCCCGGTATCGGACACGGCATACCGCTCGCCGATCCGGCATTATTCAACCGCGTAGCGGGGAAGTGGCTGAACACCGGGGAACTGCCGGAAGATCTTCCACGGTTGTAGTACGGAGCGAGGAAGATCGGGAGTTCCATTTTACAAATTAGCAGTGGACTTTGCCCTAAGGGCAAGGTGTAAAGTGGTCTTGAATCAAGAGCTATATACGGAAAGAGGTGGATCCTTGCTGCCGATCGGGGAGTTCTCCAAACTATGCGAAGTATCGACGAAGACGCTTCGGTATTACGATGAAATCGGATTAATTCATCCGGATCAGATCAATCCGGAAAACGGGTATAGGTATTATTCCATCGGTCAGCTAAAGAGAATGCTCTATATTAACCGGTTGAAGTCTTACCATTTTTCACTGGACGAAATCAAAGAAATCTTAGAAGGGGGACCGGGTCACTCGGATGAGAAGTTTTACACGGCCCTTCACCGCAAGCGTCGGGAAGTCCAGCACAAATTAGACATGTATCAGCATGCCCTGAACCAGATGGACCAGGATATCCTGAGTCTGGAAAAGGGCATCGACGTGATGTCGTACCTGAATCGAATTGAAGTGCAGCTTGTGGATCGGGCGCCAATGTATCTTCTTTTCATGCGCCGGATGATGAGCAGGGATGATTATGCTCAGGGTTATGGCAGGTATTTTAGCGGATTATATGAACAGATTGCCAAGGAGAAGCTTACATTGATTGGTACGCCCATGACGATTTATCACAGTTCGGAATATAATCCCGCAGGCAATGACACCGAGTTTGCCCTCCCGGTTAAGGAGAGGGTTATTGGAACGAGGGACCTGGAGGGAGGACAATGTGCCAAGTCTGTTTGGAAGGGTTCCTATTCGGATTTGACATCGGTATATGCCAGACTCAGGGAATGGATAGAAGAGGAGGGATACGCATTGAGCCAATCCCCGTATGAAATCTATGTAACCGATCCGAATCAAGCCACGGCGGCCGAGCATTTGGTTACCGAGGTCTATTTTCCCGTGACGAAAAAACAAATTAAAAATGCGAGGTATCTCTAATGAAGAGAGAGTATTGGCCAACGAAGGCATGGCAAGCCGCTGCCCCTGAAGCCTTGAGTTTGGATGCCGGCAAGCTTTCGGCCCTTGATGCTTTGATCCCATCCGAATACGGCAACATCAACGGTATGGTCGTGGTGAGAAACGGATATATCGCATATGAGAAATACGATCATGGTTACGGCCCGGAGGATAGGCACCATGTGGCATCGGTCACCAAGAGCGTTTTATCCGCCCTCATAGGCATTGCCATCGGTGCTGGCTATATTGACAATTCGGATCAAAAGGTGCTGGATTTCTTCCCCGATTATGAACACAAGTCCGCTGATCGGCAAATACAAGACATTACGCTTCGCCATCTTCTTACGATGACGGCTCCTTATCCCTTTGAGGACTGGCGCGAGCCATTGGACAACATGTGCATGCAGCCTGATTGGGTAGCCTATACGCTTGATATGCTGGGGGAAGGCGGAACCCTGGGAGCGTTCAAATATTCCACCGCAGGAGTGCATCTGCTGTCAGCCATTATCACCCGCACCACCGGAAAAAGCGCACGCGCCTTTGCGAACGAACACTTGTTTAAACCGATTGGCATGCCCGAAATCCCGGATCATGATATGGGATCATTCGGATTTGATCATTTATTCGGTAAAGACGTCAGGGGATGGGTCAAAGACCCGGGCGGCAACACCACGGGTGGTTGGGGCCTTACGTTAAGCCCGCGCGATATGGCGCGTTTCGGTTTCCTGTACCTGAACCGCGGCCTATGGGACGGACAACCGATTATACCGGGAGATTGGATAGACCAATCAACGGCGATGAACGCTAATCATTACGGTTATTTGTGGTGGCTGCGGGATGAGGACGGAATTTATACATATTCGGCCGTAGGCGATGGAGGCAATGTCATCTGCTGCATTCCGGAAAAAGATATGGTTGTAGCGATTGCATCGTCCTTTATCGCCAATCCGCGGGATCGATGGACCTTGATAAAGGAAGGCGTGCTTTCCGCTGTCATAGAATAAACCGAAGAACGTAAACGCCATTCTCGGTCAAACAATTGGCAGATTCCTTTGAGGCGCTGATTGAGGAAAATTTCGATGGATGGCAGGTCGTTCATAACCGGAATCTATCAAGTAGAGATGAGAATGAACAGCCGCAGTCTCCAGACTTCGGCTGTTTGTATCATATGGAAGAGCTGTTCCTTATCATGAAGGCAAGCAAGTTGTTTACGCCAGTTCCAGCACAACCATTTGATGATTATCCAGATGGGGAACCGTATAGTTGATCTCCCCCTGACTCCCAATGGTATAAGGAAGCTCTTCCATCGAGGGGGCCAGATAGACCCGCTGGATCGAAGGCGCCGCGGGGAGGCGCAAGCGGACGGAAACGTCCCGCAGCGGTACGATGTCCTCGATGACTTCAATGCGCCCCTTCAGGACAGGAGAAGCATAGAGAAGGTGATTAATATAGCGGTTTTCTTCCTGCTGATACTGCAGAGTTGCGATGCCCCGTGCCGGCAAATCGCAGCGCAGAGTAGGCTGCGGCAGGAGCCGGTCGATCGCATGCAATACCATCTCCTTCAGAATGAGATGGCCGTTGTCCGCATAGTCGCCGAACACATTCCATGCGATGTAGATGCCGTTTGTGCTCTCAATCATCCCCGGGCCGCCGTTTTCTCCGGCGCTTGGCGAGTGCTGATGTGAGCAGAACGTGAACACATCGCGGTTGAAGTACGGATCCTCCCGGCTGCCCAGCGTTCGGCCGCCGTTCAATTCAACCAGCTGTCCTTCACCGTACATCACGTACGATGCAGCCATGAGAGGACCTGGAACAAAGTCCGGGCGGAAATAAGACGGACGGTATGGGCTCTGGCCCTGCCAGTTCAATCCGAGATCCAGCGCAAACGCGTCGCCTGCCGCATTCAAGCCCGAACGACCCGAGGCTAGAACTTTTCCTCCGCCCGCGGTGAATGCACGGATGTCCTCTTCCAATTCGGGCCATATCGGTACCTCGTCCGGCAGAATCAGCACTTTGTAGAGGCTAAAATCAGCAGTTGCATCCACGATGTCGTAAAGGTAGTGCCCTTCGGTCAGGATGCGTACCGCACCGGCATCCGCCAGGTTGTTCCGGTCATCCGACTTCCGTGCTTCCGGACAAGCCTCCCAAGCAGCCTCCAGCGACAGGACGGCGATGTCGGCCACGGAAGAGGTCGCGCTGCACCAAGGCTCCTTCGCTTCCACTTCCGCATAGGCTGTGCCGATCAAGGCGTAGGTTGCTTCATCCATGAGACCCGATGGATGAAGCTGGTCGCCGATCGAGCACTTGGCGCCATGGGCGAGACTGAGCGCCGTTTCGAAGCGCAGTGCGTTCGGATGCTTGTAACCGCCGAATTCGCCCCATGAGGTATGGAATTTGCCCGTCATGCCGAGATATTTCATGCCTAGCGTCTGTGCATAGCGTGCGGACAGCGGAAAGTGATCGTAACCCCAACCTCCGGTAGGAAGCGATTCGAGTTCCAAATGGCTGTTGACTTGAGCAAGGTCGCGGCGGCCGCGACGTTGATGGCCGCTGTTATGGAATACGGGCAGACCGGGTTTGATCTCATCGATCGTTTCTCGTACGCGGCGGGTATAGTTCAGGTAGGTGGATTCGCCTAACGCGGCAACGGCAGCTTCATCGCGAGGGTCATGACCCGCTGATCGCAGCGCGGCCACGCAATGCTGGCACCGGCATTGACGGATTCCAACGATGTCAAGGAAAATGCCGTCCGCATCACACCTGGAAACAACCTCGCGGATTTGCGCCAGCAAGATGTCCAGGTATGGCGTGTTGAAGCAAAATTCATGGTAACCGGGCGTCATGAAATCTCTCGCCCAGCGCGTACGGTCTTCCGCGTCGCGGATCAGCCATTCGGGATGGCGCCGCGCCAGCTTTTCGTCCAGCCCCGCGGATAAGTACACCGGCGTCTTGACGCCGATTTCATGGGCAGCCGAGATCATCTCGCCCAGCAGATCGAATGAGAGATGCGGGTGCGTTTCATTGGCTTCGCTCGGATGGTAAGCCCAGCCGTGATGGCATTTAGAAAACACGGTGATGGAATCGACATGCCCCGCGCGCAGCATGTTCTGAAACTGGAGTTTTGAATACCGGCTTCCGATGCCGGGAATGGCCTCGGATGTATGGAAATCGAGATGAACCTGACGAAAACGCATGCGTAAACAGCCTCCTTAGTCGCTATATGAGAGCGGTTTCTCGTGATTAAATGTACCTCTTTTTCATGCGGGCAACCAGTGATAATATAGACTTTGATTAGCACAAAATGAACTTGCGAAAAGGAGGGGATGGTCGTGCTGTGCTTAGAATTCGCCATACCGCCGCTGCCGCAATTCGTTACGGCCGGACATGCCGTATGGAAGCCGGGAGACAGGCATTTCGCCCGCACCTTCGGCGTTTATGACCTGCTTCTGGTTACGAAAGGAACGTTCTATATGACCGAAGAACAGACGGAGTATGAGGTCGGCGCGGGAAAGCTGCTGGTGCTGGAAGCGGGACTGCCGCATGTAGGGCACCGAGCCTGCTCGGAGCATACGGAGATTTATTGGGTGCATTTCATCCATGGACATCCGCCTGTTCATATCCGGCGGGAAGATATCCCCTGGTCGAACCTGCTGTCCAAGGGCACGGTCGAAGACGTTGAGCCTTCTCCGCAGCAGCGCATGTACTTGCCGAAGTTTGCGCCCTTCGAAGTGCAAACCGTGGAGCCGATGCTGCGCGGATTGAACGATACCCACAATAGACTGAACGGGGAAAATGCGCTCCAGCTCCACCTTTTGCTGACCGAGCTGTTTGCCGCGCTGCAGGCTGCCTGCGCCCGGACGTCCGAGCCGGAGCCTTCCGTCCGGCTGGCCCAGGCTGCCGCAGCCTATTTAAACGAACATTGGAAGGAGCCGTTTGAACGGGCCGCGCTGGAGGAAAAGCTCCACTTCCAAGCGAGTTATATCGCCAGATGCATGAAGAGGCATATCGGCAAAACGCCCCTGCAGTACGTGTTGCACCTGCGCCTGGAGGAGGCCAAGAAACTGCTTGGCGGCACGGTGCTTGGCATTTCCGAGATCGCGGAACGCGTGGGAATCCGCGATTCGAACTACATGACGCGCCTATTTACCGCCAAGGTTGGCATGACGCCAGGTGCTTATCGGCAAATGCTTCGGCAGAAGGGGGATGGCGATGGGCGGGTCACCTGAGCAGCCCTGATAATACGGCAATACCCAGAGATACGGTCAGTGCGTATCCCGTACAGGGTAATATTCGAAAATGCAGATTGACAATGAAAATCCCGGCGGCTTATAGTAAAGCCACCTAAACTTGCAGGAGAGTGGTCCTATGAACTTGCTGCAAACCCTCCGCTCTCGCAAATATTTGCAGCGGATTATCCTGAGCTTTATGCTCGTCGTCGCCATGCTCGCCATAGCCTCCCTCTTTCTGAACGCCGCCGCCCGTGACAAAGTGTTGAGCCTCCAGCATGAAGCCGACGTCAAGCTGCTCACCCAAATCAACTACAACATCGAGAACATGAACGGGATCGTGAAGGATTTGGCGGTATCGCTGTATAACGACGAAGAGCTCATCGCACTGAAATCCGGGGCGGATTATAAGCAGAGCATCCTGAAGATTGAACGTTTGAACCGCACGGTTGCTGCTTCCCCGTACTTGCACGCCGCCGTTTTTTACAACGGCAAACAAGGCCGCTTTTTCTCGTCGCTGAGCCATGATATGGATACGCGCGTCCTTTACGGCGCACTGGAAGATTACATGGACGCTCGTGCCGACCTGCCGAAGCTGCAGCTCATTCCGCTCGATCTCGACGGGGAGAACGAAGGCATCGACGTGTTCGCATTTTTCATATATGATGGGCCGAGCCTCGGTTCCGTCAATCGGAACGCGCTCATCTTAACCGTGAAGCCGGGGTGGATGCTGGATAATGTGAAAGCGCTTAATCGGGTCGCCGAACGGGAAAACGATGTCCTGTTCGTTACGGATGGCGATGGTCAAGTGCTGATGGCGGGCGACCGCAAGCTACCGCCCGGGCTGGACATCAAGAGAGATTTACTCGGACGGATGGGCTCGGCAAACCTTACACCGGACTCCTTCATCCATCAACAACAAGGCGATAAGAAATATAAAGTTACCTACTTGAGCAAAGGCCTAAACGACTGGCAGATCATCAGCCTTCAAGACTATGACGATGTGCTGGGCAGCGTCCGCCAGATGCGGTGGACGGAAATGGCCGTGACATTGTCCGTGGCTATGCTGGCTTTGCTTCTGTCCGTACTGATTTCGCTCCGGCTATACAAACCGGTAGGACGCCTGCTTACGCTGGTGCCCTACGATGGACGTGGAGACGCCAAAGCCAAGGATGAGCTGTCCCTGATCACGGAGAACGTAACGGAAATGATCGGCAAGCTCAGAGGATTGGAACAGGAGCGGGCCACGCAATGGAATATCGCCAAGTTATATCATCTGCGGAGCTTGATCGGCACAAGCGACAGCATGGACGAAGCAGCGTTTATGCGGATGAAGGAGCAGTACGGGATCGATATCGCGCATCCGTCGCCGCTTCGACTTGCGTTTGTGCAGCTCGACGACCTGCAAAGCCAGGTTCTGCAGCCGGTTCCCCGGGCGGAAGAGCTCTATTCCTTCGCCATCGCGAATATCGGCCAGGAGCTGCTGCGCCATGGCGGATCCTGCGAGGCCGCGGATATGAAGAGCGGCCATCTCGTTTTTGTTGTCGGGGGCGATTTCGGTCACCTCGAGTCCTTGCACGAACATTTCCGTGAACTTCAGCAAACCATTCTCCGCTTCTATCGGATTACGTTCACCGTAACGCTAAGCGATACCTTTGAGGATTATCGCCAGCTTACGAAACATTACAATCTGGCGCAGCGGCATTCCAACTATCGCATGATATTCGGCAAGGGCGCCGTGATCCGGCCGGAGATGATCCGCAGGAACGAGCGGAACGAATCGCTTACCATTCCGAAGGAACTGGAACGCCGGCTGACGGAGGGCTTAAAGGGCGGCAATCCGGAAGAGACGGAGCAAGCGATTCGGAGCTGGAGGGCGCATCTTGCCGAGTTTAGCTTTGACGGCATGTTTTCGGCGCTGCTGCATTTGACCATGACGCTGAGCCATACGCTTGGCGAAATGAATAATAACAACTTGAACCCGGTGTCGGTCAATCTGCAGGCGATCAACCGCCGCATTCTCGAAAAAGAGACGCTGGACGAGATCGAGTGCGTGCTCCTGGACGTCGTGCGGGAGGTGTTCGAGCAGCGCAGGAGCGGACGCGAGGATAAAAACCGTCTGCTTGCGGATACCGTCAAGGAAATGATCGACAAGCATTATGCCGATCCGGACCTCAACATACAGAAGATCGCCGATATGCTGAAGATGAGTTCCGTCTATTTGGGGCAAGTGTTCAAGGCGCAGGAAGGTGCGACGGTAGTCGACCAGATCAACGCGACTCGGCTTGCCCGCGCCCAGCAGTATCTGGAGCAGCAGCAATTGACCGTGGCCGAAATCATGGAGAAGGTCGGCTTCGGCAATGAAAGCTATTTCTATCGGCTATTCAAGCGCCGGTATGGAACGACCCCGAAAGAGTACCGCCTAAAGTGCGCCATCGAGCGCAGTACTTAAATCGCACAGGTTCCATCAGACCCGCAGGCGAGTGTTGCCGTTGCGGGTTTTTGCCATGCCGTGCTTCGACTATGGCATCCATTCGGATACGAGCGAACCGTCAGATTCGATACAAGACAAGCGTTTATGCTGCGAGCCCCCATCGAGCAGTTGGATCAACGCGTAACTGAACAGTGCCGTCTCTTGCACCTTGGGCAAAGCATCGATGATAGGGGAGAAGGGTAGTCCCTTAGCGCAGGCAAGGCCCTAAAATTCTCCAAGTGCAGCAATCTTGGATCTATACAGCCGGCTGTATAGCATTCCAAAATCCCTACAGTCCGCCTGTACAGCAATCCTGAAATTGTACAGTAACGGAATGGACCGCGCTTGAGCTATCGTTAAACGTGCAAAGCCTGGAACGCAGGCAAGAAGTGCACAAGGAGAGGAAGGGGTTTTCGCTATGTTGAAAAAGATAACACTATCGGGCTCTGTGGGCGCGGAACCGGCGAACCGATCGGGAACCGGGCCCGACCCGGATTCAGCACCAGCCGGCACTCGCCCAAAAAAATCGGCGCTTCGCAGGGAGCTTCGCCATTTTCGAAACAACCGCGAGCTGTTTCTCTTATCCCTGCCGGGGATTCTGTACAAGCTGATCTTTGCCTATATTCCATTGGTGGGACTGATCATCGCCTTCAAGCATTACCGCTACGATCTCGGCATATTCGGCAGCGAATGGGTAGGTCTGGAAAACTTCCGTTATTTGTTCTCGACCGATACGGCTTGGCGGATCACGCGCAATACGGTGCTGTATAATGCCGCTTACATTGCAGCTACCACGGCCGCTGCGCTGCTGTTGGCCATTCTGATGAACGAGCTCAGGGCGAAATCGAGCAAATTTTATCAGACCGCGCTGTTTCTGCCCCACTTTCTATCCTGGGTGCTGGTCGGATACGTGGCATATGCCTTCCTGAACCATTCCGACGGTTTCATTAACCGCACCTTGCAAATGTTCGGCATGGATCCGATCAGTTGGTACCAGACGGCCGAGGCATGGCCGGCCATTCTCATTCTTGTTCATTTATGGAAGGCAGTCGGCTTCAACACGCTTATTTATTTTGCGGGCGTTATCGGCATTAACAGCGAGTATTACGAGGCCGCCCGAATCGACGGTGCGACGAAATGGCAGATGGCCATGAAAATTACCATTCCGCTGTTGGCTCCGCTGGTCATCATTCTGCTGATTTTGTCCATCGGCAACATGTTCCGCGGCGACTTCGGACTGCATTATTTCATTCCGAACAACTCCGGCTTCCTGTACGGGTCCACGGATATTATCGATACGTACGTGTACCGCGCACTTCGCGAGATCGGTAATGTCAGCATGTCGGCCGCCACAGGCTTCTATCAGTCGGTTGTCGGTTTCGTGCTCGTGCTGGCGGCGAACGGGATCGTGCGCAGAATCAATCCAGAGCATTCCCTGTGGTAAGAAGGAGGATATCCGATGCCGAAGAAATTCGAACTATCCAAAATGTTGATCCATCTGCTGTTCATCCTGCTATCGCTGGCCATCGTCCTGCCTTTTCTGCTCGTTGTCGCGGTCTCGCTGACGGACGAAGCGTCGCTTACCGACAAAGGCTATCAGTTTTTTCCAGAAACGTTCAGCCTGGAGGCTTATCGCTATCTTCTCGACGCACCCGACATTTTGTTGCGGGCATACGGGGTCACGATCACGGTGACCGTCATTGGAGCGCTGGCAGGCCTTCTGCTCACCGCGATGACCGCATACGTCATCTCGAGACCGGATTACCGCTACAACAGGGTAACGACGTTTTACGTGTTTTTCACGATGCTGTTCAGCGGCGGGCTCGTCCCTTCCTATATCCTCATCACCCAATACCTGCATTTAAAGGACAGCTTGCTTGCACTCATCCTGCCGGTTCTGCTCTCGCCCTTCAACATCATGGTCATGAAGGGATTCATGTCCAAAATTCCGCTTGAAATCGTGGAATCCGCCAAAATCGACGGGGCAAGGGAGCTGCGCATCTTTTTCCGGATTATATTGCCGCTATCCACGCCGGCCTTGGCCACGCTGGGTTTGCTTATCTCGTTCACGTACTGGAACGAATGGTTCAACGCGATGCTGTATATCGACGATCCCGACAAGGTGCCGCTGCAGCTGCTGCTTGTGCGAACGCTGGGCAGCATTGAGTTCATAACCTCCAATTCGGAATTTTCGCAGCAGCTGGGCATCGATTTATCCAGCTTCCCGAACAACTCGGCAAGAATGGCGATCGCGGTGCTGGCGGGCGGGCCTATGCTGATCATCTTCCCGTTCTTCCAGCGGTTTTTCGTGAAAGGGCTTACGGTTGGCTCCCTTAAGGGTTAACATACATCAACCAATAAATATTCAGGAGGTCATGTCATGAAAAAAAGATTATTCGGATTTCTCGCGGTCATCATGATCGCCATATCCGCGCTTGCCGGCTGCGGAGGCAGCGGCGGGAAGAGCGATTCGGGCAGCGGAACGACCGGCACGCAAGGATCTACACCGGAGGCGAGCGGCGCTAGCGGGCTTGAGCCCACAGAGCTGACTTGGTATTATCCGCTGCTGCAGCTGCAGCCGGACCAGAAGAAGGTCGAAGAGGAAATCAACAAAATCGTGAAGGAGAAGCTTAACGCCACCGTCAAGCTGATGCCCGTTGCAATCGGGGATTACGTGCAGAAGATGAACACCGTACTGGCGGCAGGCGAGAAGTTCGACATTCTCTGGACCGGTTACATGCTGAAACCGGAAGAGCTTGTACGGAAAGGGGCTATTCAACCGCTGAACGGGCTCTTGGATGAGTACGCGCCGCAGCTGAAGTCGGACGTCCCTCAGGTGATGTGGGATGGCCTCTCGGTGGACGGGGAAATTTACGGCATCCCGAATCAGCAAATCAACGGGTCGAGATACGGCTTTATCGTGCAGAAGCGGTTTGCCGACAAATACGGCTTGGATCCTTCCACGATCAAAACGATAGCGGATATCGAGCCGTTCCTTGAGCAAATCAAGCAGAACGAGCCGGGCATCATTCCGCTCGGCCTGTTCGGCAGCTCGTTTGTCAACCCGCAGGCGCATGACGATCAATATTGGGTCGTTCCGGGGCTTGACGATCATTTCTACATTAAGACCGATGATCCGTCCTACACGTTGCATCGCTATCCGGAGGAGGAGCTGGACAATTTCCGCCTGGCCAGCAAATGGTATAAAGCCGGGTACATCCACAAGGACGCGGCCACGGAAAAAATGACCGACTACCAATCCAAGGGCCAGATCGCGGTCGAGTTTGACGTCACGCTGAAGCCGGGAGTCGAGGCGGAGGTCAAGCCAAAGAACGGCGGCAACGATGTCATCATCATCCCGCTCAGCGATTGGTTCTCCAACGGTTATTCGGCAACGACAAACCAGTCGATCAGCCGCACTTCGCCGAATCCGGAACGGGCCATGATGCTGCTCAATCTGATCAACACCGACAAGGAGCTCTACAACCTGATGATCAACGGCTTAGAGGGCGTTCATTACGAGAAGCTGAGCGGGGAGTATATCAAAGCGATGCCGGATTCCAGGTACCGTCCGAACATGGATTGGGTCTTCGGCAGCGTCTTCAATTCCTACCTGAAGGAAGGCCAACCGGAGAACATATGGGAGGAAACGAAAAAAATCAACGAAAGCTCTGAAATCAATCCGGTCGGCGCCTTCAAGTTCAATTCCGAGCCGGTCAGCACGGAAATCGCGAACCTGAATGCCGTATGGGGCGAGTACAAACGCGGACTCGTGACCGGCACGCTCGATTTCGAGGAGACCTGGCCCGTTCTTTACGGCAAGCTGAAGGAGGCGGGCGAAGATAAATACGTGGAGGAGGTGACGCGTCAGTTCGAGCAATTCCTGAAAGATAAGGGCTTGAAATAATCGGCCCGTAAGCTTATAGACGGATGGAGACGAAACGGGAGAAACCTGCTGCCCGGGTGGGCTTTGACGACACTGCGCACGGCGCAGACAGAGCTGACCGAATTCCACGATGGAGGAAGGGGAGCGATTTATGAAGAAGCTTGTGCTTGCGGCACTGGCGGCAAGCCTGTTGTTCGCGCTGTATCCATTTCTGCCGGCCGCCGGGACGGCGTCGGCTTATGGAAATCCGCACGGGACGGCTTTTTACGTAGCCTTGGACGGAAATGACTCGAACAAAGGGACGATCAACAAACCGTTTCGAACGTTGGAAAAAGCGCGTGACGCCATTCGGGCTTTGAAAGCGCAGAAAGGGCTGCCTCGGGGCGGCGTCACGGTTTATCTTCGGGAAGGCCGGTACGAGCGCGTAGCCAGCTTTGAGCTGGGTTTGCAGGATTCGGGGGAAGCGGGCAAGCCGGTAACCTATACGGCCTATCCGGGCGAAACGGTCATCTTGTCCGGTTCTAAGCAGCTGGAGAAATCCGCATTCGTTCCGGTAGCCGATCCTGCCGTACTGAACCGCATTATTAGGGAAGAAGCAAGAAACGAAGTGCTGGTCGCCGATCTGGCCGCCCTCGGCATTACCGATTACGGCAAGATGAGCCGGCACGGTTATTACTTGGCCAACGATTTGAGCAAGGTGCCGCCGATGGAGTTGTACGTGGGCGGGCAAGGGATGACGCTGGCACGCTGGCCGAACGAGGGAACCGTCCAAATGGACGAAATCCTCGATCCCGGACCGACGCGGAAAGATCCGAACGGGGAGGTCCATACAAGAGGCGGGACCTTTACGTATACGTATGACAGACCGCAATACTGGACACAGGCGGACGACATCTGGCTGGATGGCATTTTCGGCTACAGTTGGGAATGGTCCTACAACAAAATCGCTTCCATTGACACCGAGGCCAAGAGCATCACGCTCCGTTACGGGGAAATGAGCGGGATTTTCAAAAATTGGTACCCGGATTTCCATTTCGCGCAAAACCTGCTGGAGGAGATCGACATGCCCGGCGAGTATTACATCGACCGCCAGGCCGGAAAGCTCTATTTTCTGCCGAACGCCGAATTCATGACCGCGAATCCTTCCATTGAAGTGACGATGCTGAAGACGCCGATGATCAATGCATTGGATGCATCCCATATCGATTTCTCGGAGCTGATCCTGGAGAACGGGCGCGATTCGGCGGTCGTCTTCATGGGCGGAAGCCATATGCGCGTCCTCCATAGCCGACCCGGTGCTTTTCTCGTTGGAGAGAGGATAGGGGCAGGTTCCATTCTCTGTTCGCAGCTTCTGACTGATCTTGACAGTGAGAAAGCGCTGCGATTGTACACTCGTCTGCTCGCCAATCTCGGCGCTGCCTTCGATGACTGCTTACTGGTGAGCGGGAAGGCTGACGGCGCATGGGCCGTGGAAGCGGTTATGGCGCTGTCTTGCCCGCCCTACGTCGATTTCGAAGCCATGAAGACGTATTATACCGATCCCGAATATTCGCTGAATAATTTGGGAGAAGGCCTGTACGGCTGGATGCAGAAAAAAGAGCGGAGGTCCGAGGACGGAAAGATGCAGATCGCCCATGCTACGTATGAGCCATGGTTCTTGAGCTGTTTCGTACAGGTGCCTGATGGAGCCGAACGGTTCCGCAAGGGATACATGAGAATCCAATCGGATGTTCCGTACGCCATTTTTTTGAACGGCGAGTTTATCCCGGAGCCAGAGCTTGAGCTTGCCCTGAAGAGCGGCCTTAACCGGCTGATCGCGATTCTCCATGGAAACGGGGGGAATATGGACTTCGGTCTGGTCTTTCTGCACGCGGATGGATCGTACATGAAAGATCTGGAATACCGCATGACCCTGGACGAAGTCGAGCCGAAATAGCGGTGAGAATGGAAGGACGGGCTCTGTTTGGATGGAGCCGCACCAAATGAATAAGTTACGGGAGGGCAAGATGGACTGGAACGCTATCATAGAACAAACCTTGCAGACGACCAAAGCGAATATCGCCCGGTTTGAAGATCGGTTTCCGCATGTCGGAAACGGAAACGGCAATTACCAACTGGTGGATCATACGGATTGGACGGAAGGATTTTGGCCGGGAATCCTGTGGCTGAGCTGCGAGTACGGTCAGGATTCCTATATCCGTGAAGCTGCAGTCCGATGCACGCATTCATTTCAAGCAAGGTTAGCGGAGCATAACAATCTGGATCATCACGATATCGGTTTCTTGTATTCTTTATCCGCCCTGGCGCAATGGATGGTTGAACGGGACGAAGCGGCCAAGATCACGGCTCTACAGGCGGCTGATGCGCTCATGAGACGATGGAGGCCCACGCTTCAGTTTATCCAGGCATGGGGCCCTGAACATGACCCCCAAAACGGCGGCCGGATCATCATCGACTGCTTGATGAATTTGCCTTTGTTGTGCTGGGCAACCGAACAGACCGGGAGATCGGCATACGCCGAAGCCGCTCGCATTCATGCTGACAAAAGCCTAAAGTTCCTGGTTCGCGGCGATGCCTCATCCTATCATACCTTTTATTTTGATCCCGAATCGGGGGATGCCGTGCGCGGAGGTACCCATCAAGGATTTCAGGATGGCTCGACGTGGACGCGGGGGCAGGCATGGGGCATTTATGGATTTGCGCTGGCCTACCGTTATTTCGAAGAACCGCAATATTTGGACACGGCGATTCGAATGGCGCGATATTTCATCGACCGCCTTCCGGATGATCATGTTGCCTATTGGGATTTCGACGTTCCGCCATCGGCACGTACGCCTAGAGACAGCTCTGCCTCTGCCATTGCCGCTTGCGGGATGCTGGAAATCACCGACCAGCTGTCAAGCGCTGATCCCTCAGGGAATTTCTCCTTGATGCTGTTCGGCGTTCCATGGATTCCATGGTACAGGGATATTTTACGAAGGGTAATCCGGACGAAGAAGGCTTTTTGCGGCATGGTTCGTATTTTGTCAGAGGGGGAATTGCGCCGGACGATTTTGTCATCTGGGGCGATTATTTCTTCCTGGAAGCGCTCATGCGTTTAAACAACGGGCGGCCCGGTTACTGGTATGAACCCAAGAGGTAAAAACAATAGAATGATTTCCTAATAAGTGAGAGCCCCTGTCATTTCAGAAACAAGCAGGGTCTCCCGATATTATAAGCCCTGCTGTGCAGGGCTTTTTTTGATGTACCAAATGAAAAGAGACAGGTCAGCCTTACCGATGAACACGGATAGGAAGCTGAGTCAACATTTGTCCTGCCGCAGAAGGACTCAGGTTGTCTTCCAGTTTAAATTCAGGAACGGGTTCAATGCGCGAGAAGAAATCCATGAACCTGCTTATCGCAATATTTGCTTCCAGCCGTGCCAGCGGAGCACCCAGGCAGAAGTGAGCGCCATTCCCAAAGGTTAAATGTTTTTTGTTATTGGTACGGTGGATGTTCAAGGTGAAGGGATCCTCAAATACCTCTTCATCCATATTGGCAGCACTCATCCAAGCGACGACGAGATCCCCTCGTTTCATATCTACGCCGAGTACATGATTGTCCTGTTTGACGGTTCGATCCATTTTTGCAATGTTAAACCGATAGCGGAGCATTTCCTCGATGGCATTGGGAAGGAGCTCGCGGTTATCCTGGATTTCCCCGTAAATTTGATTGTTGTCATATAAGAAGGAATAAAACGTATTGGCTAGCAGATGAGTCGTCGTTTCAATGCCTGCACCCAGGATAAACATCGTCGTTCGGACGATCTCATCGTCCGATAACCGATCCCCGTCCACCTCGGCTTGAATGAGGTCGGAGATGATATCGTCCGCGAGATTGGCTCTTTTTTGGACGATATGAGGATAGAGATAGTTGTAATATTCCTTGGCCGCATGACGTTTCAGTTCTTGCACATCTTCCGAATGGTTTTTGGGCAGGGGAAGGAACAGATGGTTTACCCACTCCTTGAATAATAACCGGTCTTCGGAAGGAACTCCGAGCAGATCCGCTATGACGATGGTTGGCAGCGCACTGGCATAATGTTGGACGATGTCAATGACATGGGCTTCACCCATTTCCTGCAGAAGCTGGTCTGCAATCTCTTGAATGCGCGGCTCCCAGAGCTTCAAGCTGCGAGGGGTGAAAGCGGCGGATATCAGGGCACGGCTTTTTTGGTGTTCCGGGGGGTCGGATTGCAGGTTAATCTTGCTCATTTTCTGGCCTTCGTCATTATCGGCGCCAACACTGATCATCGTCCGTGTTCTTACACTAGAGAAATATTGATGATCCTTGAGAACCCTCTTGACGTCATCGTACCGGAAGACGTTCCAGGTTTGGGTCGCCTCATTATAAACGATGGGCTCATGCTGCAATTTGTGTTTGTACCATTCATAAGGATTGAATTCTTCGATCGGTGAACGGAATTGCGTGATTTCCTCTAAGGAGATGATCTCATGATTCATTACATTCCCTCCAATGATAGTGTAATATAACATATGTTAATTTAACATATAGTTGTATTTGGTCATAGTTTCCAATGACCCATGTCCAAAGTTCTGTTTATATTCTTCCTTGTCGGATTTTGGTTAAACATATACGCTAGTAGTGTGCTGATAAATCTGCAGCGGTTTTGTCAAATCCGTCGACGAAAGGCCTGAACGACATGTATCTTGAACTTCTCATTCTGATCCAAATCGATAAATCCCCGAAACACGGGTATGAAATAAAAAAAGAAATACAGAAAGATCTCGGTTATTTGATGGACGTGAATCACAATATGTTATACCCGACATTGCGAAAATTTACGGAAGAGGGATTGGTTCGTAAACATCGAAATGAGCAGGTAGGCAGACCGAATCAGTATGTATATGAAATTACAGAAGCAGGGAGGGAACAAATCGCAAACCTCATTAACGCATTCACCGAAAAAGATGCAAAACATCAAATCGAGTTCATGGTTAGAGTGTCCCTGTTCGATCGCATTTCGAAGGAGGACCGGAATCGGATTTTACATCGAAGAAAGAAGGACTTGGAAGAGCTGCTGTCAGATATCGAGAGAAGACTGGATGAAGGCGGGGACGAGTTGTTCCGGGACGAGGTTCTACGGTATTCGGTCTCCCAGGTTCAAGGCGAATTGGCGTGGATCGATAGGCTGGTCAGCAGCTTAACCTGATGGGTAAATACGGCTTCGACCAGATCTTTAATCATCGCAGCATTCAGCGTGACGATGTTTTAGCGCGAGCAAAGGAGCCGCGACATCGCGGCTTTTTACCAGTAGATCTTGAGGGCTTTGGTAGCGGATGGGGTGTTGGGCTCGCAGGTTCGAAAATTTGTATGGGCTTAAATCCATGAAGGGGCAGCTAATGGAGGTTTAAGTCATGATTATGTAGAGTGTAAGGGTAGATGAGGAACAATACGAAATGATATAAAGGAGCATAGCGGAACATGGATCAGACACTGGAAACACTTTTGAGTGAAATGAAACTGGAGATCGACAAATGGATGGCCTATATCAGCGATAAAAACGCGGAGGACATCGTAAAGCGTACTTCGCTGCAGATCGGGATTCACGACTATGCGCTGCTCGAATATGACAAGGGTAGGGTGAGCATGGCGGATCATGATCTGGACTTATCGATGCCGGTAGACAGGGGGACACTTGGTGAGACGTTGACCGAAAAACATGTGCTAGAGCACATCGTTCCTGAGCTATCCACTTATATGCAGCATAAATTGGACGAGATGCCGAGCTCGTTAATCGATTATCAGTTTACGTTTAATGGCAAATTTCGAGTGCGTGAAGGCGACCTGAACCTTTGCATTCTTACATATGCAGATGAGACAAAGAAGAAGTTATTACGGGAACGAATCGCAACCTATATTGCCAATAAGCTAGAAGCGGGAACCTATCCGACGAAACCTTTGGAGACGTTTTTCCTGTCTAGGCACGTCCTGGACGAGGAACTGTTTCCTGACGCGGATCCCGCATGGATCATTGCCGTTTTTGAGCGGGTTCAGCAATTGAACAAAGGGAACCAACATCTCGCAGAGCATCGATCTAATCTGATTACGGCTTTACGGAATTGGGCGGAGCAGCGTTGGCTGCCGCGTTATTTCGATAATATCGGGACGCAATGGCAGCCGGAATACAAGAAAAAAATCGACATTCATTTGGAAAATACCGAGCAGGGTCCAATCGAACTGCTGATCTACGCCGCCATCCTGATTCTGAAATACGAGCCCTCTTATAGCAGAAGCACAGGATTGGCTATGTTGAATTGCGCTAAGGAACTGGGGAGCGAACGGGCCAAACGATTGACTAAGGAAGGAAGCGGGACCTTCGCCAAGGAAGACGTCTATTTGCGTGACGAAATGGTGGACTGCACGGCCAACGATGTGTTTGCCGAGGTCTCCATAGCCATTAAGCAGGAAACGGGGGAGAGTTACGCTCGCGCGCTCCGGTTTCTGACACGCCTCTTCAGCTTGGGATTCCCGAAAAGCTATCAAATCAAACTGAAATCCTCGGTCAAGCAGTGGCTGCCGATCAAAGGATTGGCTAAGTCGGGGACGCATCGGTTCTTCGCCAACGCCTTGGAATACTCGGATTTGTATCCCTTCATGGAGGAGTATGCCAAAGCAGCGATGGAGCCGTTTGAATGGTATGCGGATACGGAAGGGGAAAAAAACTGCATGCCGGGAAGCTATGCCGTCTTTGGCCTCGGATTGAAGGATCAAACGTATTTCCCGTTGGTGGAAGAATACATGGGCAAAGTCGATGACGAACACCAATCCGTTCAAAACCATTTCACGGCAGCTTTTACTGAGCGGCATGGTGTTCGTACAGAAACCATTCCAACCTTGATAAAGTGCATGCTGCACTGCACCGATTCGATGAAACTGAAGATCCCATCGGACATGGAACACGATCTCAACGTCAGGCTGCTGCTCGATCAAGTTCGTGGCCTCCCGTATTACCAGGTGGAGCATATCGTATATTTGATCTGGGGCGGTACGGACAAGCTGAAGAAGATAGCCGCCAAAGCCGAAGGGGAGAGGGCGCAGTGGCTCACCGAGCTGGCGGAGGCCGCCTGTCGGAAGTAATCGTGTTCACTAAGGCCAACCTTAAATGAGTCAATGATGAGCTGCTGAAAGGCAGCTATTTTTATCCTTATCTAACCGTTCTAGGAAAAAATGATGCGAAAATGATGGATTCGAAGCCGTTAATATAGTAGCTAAAGGTAGACGCATTGATATAAAATACGGACAAGAAGACAGGAAGTATGGAGGCCGCTCGATAAATTGAAAGCGTTGTCTTTAAGAATCTGTGGAACTTATGAATGCAGGGGAGGGGCCATTTGATGAAAGTGCTGATTGCCGATGACGACGTTTACACAAGGGAGGGCCACGTTGAGGCGATCGAATGGAAGCGGCTGGGCATACAAGAATTTCTTCAGGCAGAAGACGGCTCGCAGCGCTCCAGCTGGCAGCGGCCCATCGACCAGATATTGTCATTACCGATGTTCGGATGCCCAAGCTGAACGGCATTGAATTTGCGGAGCGATTGTCGTCCGTCTGTCCTGAGCGGAAGGGCGGATTCTAATAAAATACAGCGTCCGCAGCTGAAGTTGCGGCTGACCGTATGCGACGACGGTCCGGGAGTAGGGGAGGAAGTCTCCCGTTCTGGGCGGTACCGGGGGAGCGGCTTGGGCTGCATAATATTAGGAAGCGGTTGGAGTATGATTTCAACGAAGCAGACGGAATTCACCTGCATTCGGTACCAGGGACGGGTGCAACCGTTACCATCGATGTCCCGGCCATCATGGGGGGACTTGCGTACCTCCCTTCTTCTCGAATCCGGTTGAGACTGGCTGGAATCGGCACGTTGTGGGCATTGCGAATAGAAGAGGCTCCGCTTCGAGTTGGAGTTGCCTTATATTGAGACCATGGGGACAGAGGATTCGCTATTTTGCCGAAATGGGCTCATTATGGTGACCTTGCGGACCAAGGATCCGTTATTGCACTATAATCGCAAATGATTCCACGCTAAATCCTGCAATAGCGGATCTCTTGTCCGCATATGGCTGTGAAAATAGATAAACCAAAGAAATAGCGGAACCAGGGTCCTCTATTATCGCAAATCCATGAAGTTGAACGAAGCCGGACCGATAGCTCTGGTCCTAATGAGGGAAATGGACATACGACGCTAATCCCTGGTGTTATTTTGGTAATAGCGGACGAATATTGAGAGATCACGAGGACAGAGGATACGCTATTTAACCGAAATGAGCTTATTATGGTTTACCTTGCGGACACATGCTCCGTTATTGCACCATAATTGCAAATGATTCCACGACGAATCCTCGCGAGGAAGGGACCTCAAGCATCATTCGGCAGCCCGTCGTACAATTGAAGGGCATTACGAATTGAAGGGCATTACGATGGGCGCGAGCAGCGAGCGGAATGGATCGTTTCTAACACGCCGCGAGATTCTGGCTGCCCAGGGAAACGCCACCAGCTGGACGGGATTGTATGACGGCAGCATGAGTCCGATGGAAAAATATCCGGGAGAATGGCAGGCCATCGTTGAGCATTTGCATTCGGAAGGCGCGAAACGGGCCGTAGAGAACGGAGAGAGCCCGCGGGCGGGATTCCGCTTCGATTCGTGCCGATAACGGCGGAGTTCGCAGCCATAGAGGCAGTCAGATCGCATTACATCGTACCGCTGTCCGTCGGCATGTCCGAAGGTATCGATGCTGATCTTGCGTTTGCGAGGCAGCAGATGAACGAAGCTGGATTCCCGAAATTCATGGTGGAGCTGCAGAATCAGCTGGATGCATTCGCTGCCATGAAACGATAGGGGATAATCATGAAGCAATCAAGTGATCCGACAAGGAAGCGAGGAGGTCTCAAATGACGAGTTCCAATATAAACCTTAATGCTGAACCTGAACGCATCGAACGCATCCCTATAACCCTTACCGGTGATGGTGCCTGGTGCTGGTTTGCCGATCCGAGGGCGCTGCGACATGTCAATGCCGCTACGGGCAGCGACAAGACATACATCGGGTACATCGATGTTGCGGGCAGCATCCAGGCGGTTCAATATGATCATGTGACCCAAGAACGCAAGCAAGTGAGGGTGCGGGAGGGTTTCCAGCAGGATGACCATAACAATCCGACGTTTTTGGCACTGCGTGACGGCCGGGTGATGATTTTTTATGCCGAGCACTCGACAACCCCATATTTTTATTATCGCGTCACAGCCCGTCCTGACGATCTAGAAACCTTAGGGCCTGAAAAAATCATCGATACCACGGGATATGGGAACACCACCTATCCTTCTCCCTTCGTGATGACGGATCAGCCCGGTTATTTCTATCTGCTGTGGCGGGGCATGAATTGGCACCCGACCGTCGCTAGGTACACGCTGCCGGATCCGGATGGCGACGTCACTTGCGCCATGGAACCGAAACAGATCATGGATTCCAGGTGTTCTGAACAAGAAACCGGAAAAAGGCCGTATGCCAAGTACGAAACGAACGGCAAAGACAAAATCATGATGACGTATACCTATACGCATCCAGATAATATGATTCCGAATTCATTGTACTATTCGTATTTGGACGTGAATACCCTGACGCTGCATGGGGCTGATGGACATCAGCTCGCAGATCTGAACCGTGGGCCGCTGAAGCTGGATAACAATGAAACCGATCCGGCCCATTTGGTCGACCGCCAGCCGCGCATACGCAACTGGAACTGGGATATTGCCGTCGATAAAGAGGGATACCCGGTGATCTTGTTTGTTAGGATCAATGAGGATAAAGACCGCCACCATTATTGTTACGCTAAGTGGTCCGGCTCCGATTGGCGGATTACACCGTTGGCGGATGGCGGACGATGGTTCCACCAAAATGATCAAAGAGAATTATGCTATTCCGGGGGCATGACATTGGATCATAACAACCCTTCCATCGTGTACATGTCAATCCCTGTACAGGGTGCATACGGTGAGGTCTTCGAAATTCATCAATGCGTCATTGCGCATGACGGGGTGATCGTCGAAATAAATCAAGTCACCGAAAACTCGACTCATAACAACGTTCGACCTTTCGTTGTCCGCCATGCGGCTCTGGGCGAAGCGTATGATTTGATATGGATGCACGGGGATTACTACTATTGGGATCATTCGCAAGGGCGATTGGGTTATACGACGGGGCTGCGAACCTTGTGTGAAATCGTAGCGATTGAAGACGAAGGGAAGACCGATCCTTCGGCATAAGTCATATATCGGCAACACTGAAAAGCGTCTTGGGAGTCGACCGTTTCCAGATAGGTGAAACGGTTGATTTTTTATTTGAGGTAAGGAATTTTTGTTAAAGAAACTGCTTCCCGATGAAGGCAGCATGGATAATGGCTAAATAAGACAAGCGCCTAAGGACACCGCATCATGTACATGTAAACGGATCCCTTACCGTCCGTTCTGAAGGATTGCTCTATTCGCTGCCTGCTATAGAAATTACGTGCTGATCACGACCAATTCGATGATCAGGATGATCACGATGCTGGCGAAGAAAACCCGCCGATTCCGGTTCAGAGGCTTCAGAAAATCACTCATTCGCCTATATGTAACGAGGCAGGCATCGATCGGTTCGATATATTTGGATAGGACAAAGTAGTCCCCAACCCGAGAACTGTAATTGTATCTGAGAATATGCTTTGGGTCCGGCGAAATATGGCTAGGTGTGAAGATTGTCGTGACTTATGTAACCCCGGTTTTCCAGGTTGCCCTGCCGTTCATGCTGCTGTTGACGATATGGATCAGAAATAAGTCGACTGCCTGAATACTTTTGATTCATGTAATGAACAATAAACCTGGACTGCAAATGCAATCCGTTCGCAGCGCCACCATCGTGGATTTATAGCTGCTTAAAATCGAAAAACCCATAGGAGGTACATGAATGCAATTCGAACAACAGCAAAATCATCAGAACATGGAAACCGGCATGATTCCACCGCAATTGAACCATGGCGGTCATGAAATGTTCGATGTCCACGAAGTACTGGCAGGAGCCATCAACACAATGAACACGTATACCATGCTGAGCGGTCATGTGCAGGATCCGGAGCTTCGGGATATCTTGCAGCGCCAGAAGCAATTTATGGCAGATGAATATAATATCACCTTAGAATGCTTCAAAACAGGACAAGATCCATCCAAGTCGACGCAAAGCTATAAAATGAAGCAGGGGAACGACTTCATCTACGGCATGAAACCGGGACAACCGAAAAAACCGATGCAGTCCACTGCCGAGATCAATGATGAAACCGTTGCGCTCAGTATGCTGAACGCCGTGAAATCCGGCGCTACCATGAAAACGAATGCAGCGATGGAATCCACGAATCCGGTTGTGCGCCGCGTCCTTGCGGATTCCCTTCCCAACTGCATCGAAATGGCGTATGAAATTTCGCTTTATCAAAACAAGCACGGCTACTATCAAGTGCCGCAGCTGCCTCAGCAAGATATGCAGTATATGCAGAATAGCTACGCCACGGCTCCGATCCAGTCTCAAATGCCAGGCAAAATGGCCCCTCACTAAATCCATAAAAGCGCCAAGTCCACAAGGAAATGGCGCTTTTATTTTTTCTGATTTCATCAGATCACATCAGTTATAAGAGAGAATTCAGCTAGAGCTGAACACACTATTTTATTGAGAATGATTATCAATGAGATTATAATAGGTTAAAACAGGAGTTCGTCAGAAGGAGCGCCAGCATGGAAGAAACGCAATATTCGCTGTTGGGAGTACGGTACATAAAGCAAGGTCACGCCGAAGAGCCAGTCGGGGGTTTCAAGGAGACGCATACCCTATACCTGATCCATAAAGGCTCCGGCGACTTATATTTGAACGGAGGAAAGCACCGACTGAAGGCGAAGGCTGTCTGTTATTGTCCGCCGGGTTCGATCGTCGACATTCAACGGACGCCGTCTTCCCCGGTGCCGCTGGAGGTTTACGAATTGCGTTATGAAGTATGGGATCTCAAGGAGAGCACCACGTGCAACAGGGTATACATCAAGAATTTGTCTGCACTGATGGACACCGGCAAGCTTCCCTTCGCCGCAACGCACGAAGCTCTTGTCTTGATTCAAGAACTAAGCCAAAGAATGCAAGATCAAGCAGGAGGCGGAGGACTTGCAGCTCGTCTTTGCATCGACGCGGTATTCAAACAGTTGTTGAGTGCGCTGCTGCGATCAACGAACGATAAGAATCGGGAAGAGGATTGGCTTGAGCGTATGAGACTTGCAGTTGAATATATGGAGAAGCATTATCACATAGCCTTAACGCGCAACGACATGGCAAAGAGGGCTGGATTTACGCCGGAGCACTTTTCCGTATCGTTCAAAAAAGCAACGGGCTCCGGTTTCACGGAGTATTTAACCCGGCTGCGACTCGAGAAAGCCAGAGAGGCATTGCTTGACGGCGACGATCGCAATCTCGACCGCATTGCACGGGAGGTCGGATACCAAGACGGCATGTATTTAAGCCGGAAATTCAAGCAGCATTTCGGCCACTCTCCACGCGATTATATGCAGCGGCCAAAGCGTATTGTGGCACTGCAATACCTGGGCCACCTGCTGGCGCTCGGACTTACGCCCGTGGGAACGTCATCGAATCTGCTGCGCGCCCGCCCCTACAGGGGAATGCTTAAGCATGTAGCGGATATCGGAGATGCCAAATCGCACCGTGCGATTGCCTCCGTGCAGCCTGATCTGATCGTCACATCCGGACCCAACAGCGAGCCTTTGTCCCGGCTCGCAACAACGATCTCGATTCCATGGGGGCAGGAAGACTCTTTAGACGAGCTGCTCCGGTTAGGCAGAGCGCTGAATCGCGAGCGGGAGGCGGAGAGCTGGATTTCTGCGTTTCGGGCGAAAGAGGAAGCTGCAGCCTCGATAGTCGCCAACAGAATCAGTACTCATAACGCGACGGCAGTTGTACTGGAGTTTTGGCAGGACCGGTTATGGGCGGTCAATATCGCCTATGGCAGAGGCCTTCGAAATTTATACCGGACCTTTTCCTTTCAGCCGCCGGAGCCGCTGACTGATTACGTCCTGGGAGAAGGAATCGGCTTGGAATTAACGCCGGATATGCTTGCCGCGCATGCGGCGGATTATATATTCGTAACCGTGTGGGAAGCGGGTGGAGGTGCAGCATATGCGAAACGGGTTATGAACAGCAAGGAATGGAGGAGCCTGCCCGCCGTTCGCAACGGCAATGTGTTCTTACTTGATCTGGAGCTGTTTAAGCATAATGACCCGTTAGCGTTAGAACAGCAATTAAGCATCCAAACCGAACTTCTTACAAATGTCCATAGAACCGCAAACGGAGCGCAATAGACGAGCCTTCTCCCTATTATTATAATAATGATAATCATTATCAATAGGTGGAGGGTTTATGGATGCAGTGGCTTAAAGGTTGGAAACTGGCTCTGATCGGAAGTTTGGTCATCGTATTGGGAGCATGCGGGGATTCTGGACAGCAAAGCGAGAAGGTGGTGGACCAAGCGGGTCAACAAACAGAAGCAACACGCAAATTCGAAACGGTTATGGGAGAGATCGAGATTCCGAAGGAACCGAAGCGAATCGTTGCGACGCAATACCTGGGCCATTTGTTGACCTTGGGCGTTAAGCCGGTCGGGGCAGGTACAGCCAGCTTGAATCAATATTTTTTGCAGGATTTGACGGACGGAATCGAGGATATCGGCGATGATCAAGCGGCGCTTGAGAAAATCGTGTCCCTTGATCCCGACCTTATTATTCGGCCTTCGGATAAGAATTATGAACAATTCGCCAAAATCGCACCGACGATTGTCATTCCTTGGGGAGCCAAGGATTTGTATGCTGAGCTGCGGGAATTCGGCGATTTTCTCGGGAAATCGGAGGAAGCCGAGGAGGTGATCCGGCATTACGAGGAGAAGCTCGCTGAGGCCAGAATCAAACTGAACAGCGTAGTCAAGGAAGGAGAAACCGTTGGCGTTTACGAGATTTGGGCGAAAAACTTCTGGGTTGTGGGAGAAAGATTTGGCCGTGGAACCCGTAATCTCTATTCCGGTCTCGGCTATCAGCCGCCTGAAGCCGTGAAAGGGCAGGTCGTAAACGGAGGCGCCGGTTTGGACATTTCGCTGGAATCGCTGCCGGACATGGCCGCGGATTACATGTTCGTGACCGTCTACGATGCGGACGGGGGCGGGGAGCGAGCCAACGAGATATTGGAGAGCGCGCTGTGGAAATCCCTTCCGGCATACAAAAACAACCGCATCTTTACGCTGGATATCAACCAGCTCTCCGCAGGCGACCTGATCTCGCTTGAAAAGCAATTGGAGATTCAGACGAATCTGCTGCTCGGCAACGTGAAGTAGCCGCAACATGGGAAAATAATGTCGAAACCCGCTTAAAGTCGCGATCCTCGCGGCTTTTTTTGTTATGACGTTAGCCGGATTATGAGGCGTTGGATATTGTGGAGGATCTTCTCACTTTGTTAACTACTTGAAATCGTTTATAATGATTAGATAATAGTAGATATTTTAATCTATCAATATTTATAATAGACTATAATATGGTGATTATTGACACAGAAAAGGTGTGTTTTCAGAAGACGCCTTGCTTTTTATCGACATTTTTAGCAGGGACGCCTACTCTTTTTTCAAATATATGGGATAAGGAAGGGTATAATGAGCAACATGGACAAAAAAACAGACGTAATCTTGATTGGTGCCGGCGTCATGAGCGCGACACTGGGAGCCTTACTGAAGGAGCTAGTGCCCGATTGGGAGATCAAAGTGTTCGAGAAACTCGCAAGCGCGGGGGAAGAAAGCTCCAATGAATGGAATAATGCGGGGACCGGCCATTCCGCACTATGCGAGCTTAACTATACGTCCGAAAAACCTGACGGATCTATAGACATCAGCAAAGCGATCAACATCAACGAGCAGTTCCAGGTCTCAAGACAGTTCTGGTCTTATCTGGTAAGCAGCAATCTGATTCGCAATCCGCAGGACTTTATCATGCCTATACCTCATATGAGTTTGGTTCAGGGCGAAAAAGACGTGGCCTTTTTGAAAAAACGTTTTGAAGCGCTGTCAAATCATCCTCTCTTTCAAGGAATGGAATATTCCGAGGATCCCGAGCAGCTGAAGGAATGGATTCCGCTTATTATGGAAGGGCGCACATCGAACGAACCGTTAGCGGCAACCAAAATCGATTCCGGGACGGACATTAACTTTGGCGCTTTAACGCGCATGCTGTTTGAGCATCTGAAGAACAAAGACGTGGAGGTCAACTACAAGCACAGCGTGAAGGATATCAAGCGTACTCCCGATGGCTCGTGGAAAGTAAAAGTGTTGGATATCGATAGCGGCAGAACCGAGTTCCATACGGCCAAGTTCGTCTTTATCGGCGGCGGAGGCGGCAGCCTGCATTTATTGCAAAAAACCGGCATTCCCGAATCCAAGCATATCGGAGGGTTCCCGGTAAGCGGACTGTTCATGGTCTGCAAGAATCAAGAAGTCGTTGCGCAGCATCATGCCAAGGTATACGGAAAAGCCAAGGTTGGCGCTCCTCCGATGTCGGTGCCCCATCTGGACACAAGATACATCGATAACCAAAAAGCACTGCTCTTCGGTCCGTTTGCCGGCTTCTCGCCGAAGTTCCTAAAAACGGGTTCGAATTTCGATTTGATCGGTTCCGTCAAACCGAATAACGTCTTCACGATGCTGGCGGCAGGGGTTAAAGAAATGGCGTTGACCCGATACCTGATCCAGCAGGTGGTGCTATCGAATGAGAAGCGCATGGAAGAGCTGCGCGAGTTCATCCCGAACGCGAAGAGCGAGGATTGGGAAATCGTCGTGGCGGGCCAACGCGTACAAGTCATTAAGGATACGGCTAACGGAAAGGGCACGCTGCAATTCGGGACCGAAGTGGTTAGTGCGGCGGATGGCTCGGTCGCAGCCCTGCTTGGTGCTTCGCCCGGGGCTTCGACGGCCGTTCACGTGATGCTAGAGGTATTGCAGAAATGCTTCCCGCAGCAGATGAAGGAATGGGAACCGAAAATCAAGGAAATGATTCCTTCTTACGGGATGTCGCTTTCGAAGAATCCGGCTCTTTTTGAAGAAATTCAAGATTCAACTTCGGAAAAGCTAGGTTTAAGTTTGAAAACACTGGTTCATAGTTAATCTCTTTTATGATGGAAAACCAACCCGGTATAGCGGTTGGTTTTTTTTCGTTCCGTGGGCTTGCAGTGAATTCAGCGATGCTTCACTTCAAGGATAAAAACTTGGCATTGATAAGTCATACCTTCACCCATAAAATATAATGAGAATGTTTCTCAATAACAAAGGGGGAAGTTGATATGTTCGAGGAGTTAACGGAAATGCATGGCTATCTGTACAAGCTTGTCCATGCACGGTCTCCGGAAGATACGCCCGGTATGAAAGTTGATAACAACAATCACCTTATGCTTCTTGTGTTCTCTGATAAGCAGAAGATAACAATTGAGCGGAAGCCTTATCATGTCGGCCCTCATAAGGTCATCTTGCTGCCGGCAGGTCTTTGGATTGAGGATAAGTCCGAATTGATGGGCAGTTTGGCATTGGAGTTTGTCATCCTGGAAGAAACGCAAGCTTATCATTATGCGCCTGTAAGCTTAAGCCGAGTTATCGAGGTTGAGGTGGGTCCTTTCCCGTCGTTGTACCAATCCGTGCTGGATATCAGAACCAAGTGGAGTGGGGAACGTGTGGATCAGCTGAAGGCCCAGCATATGTTTCTAGAGCTGCTAATAATGATCATGGAGAATGCAGCCGAAAAACCTCATACCGAACATGAACGAGTGGTCAAGCAAACCGTTGAATACATTCATCGTCACTATCATCGTAATATCAGCCGAGAGCATTTGGCAGAGCGTGCAGGTCTTAGCAGCGATTATTTCACGAGAATCTTCAAGCGGCAGCTTGGAAAATCGCCGATGTCTTACTTATCGGCGGTCAGGCTGAACCACGCAAAGCAAGAGCTATTATTAACGAAGGACTCGTTTCGGACGATCGCCCAGCGCATCGGTTATGCGGACGAATTTTATTTTAGCCGCAAATTCCGAATGATGACGGGCATGTCGCCGTCCATGTATGTGAAGCAAATGAAAAAGGCGGATAAAATCGTATCCCTTCACCACCATCTGACCGGCCATTTGCTTGCGCTTGGAATTGAGCCTTACGCTGCCATCGTCAATTCCTATTATCCGATCGCGTTACATAATACGATTGAAATTGGTCATTTCCGACCTGATCTGGACAAGCTGGCCTCGGCGAACCCCGATGTCATTTTCACATGCGATATCTATGACGAGGAAACCTCTGCCAAGGCAAAAATGTTTGAGCATATCACGCAAACGATAAGCATTCCTTTCTATGACGATTGGCGTACCCAGTTTTGTAAAATAGCCACGGCAACCGGGAAGGACAAGGAGGCGGGGCTATGGCTTGAAAAGTACCAGGCAAAATCCCTGAGTGTTCGCACAAGCATCAAGCCGTATGTCGATGGAAAAACAGCCCTGATCATCGGTCTCGGCAACGGTATACTCTGTCTGTTTGGTCAGCGCAACGTAGGTGCGGTGGTTTATGACGATTTGGGGCTTAAGCCGCCCTCGGGCTTGGGCTCCATTCCTCTGTACCGCGAGATAGCTTATGAGGACATTTTCGATTACGATCCAGATATCATTTTTTTGACCAGCTTTCGTAATGACGGCTCGCAGCAAACCAAAGCGGCCATCCGGCAGACCTTGAATCAATGGTATCGGGACCCAAGATGGAAGTCGAAAAGGGCGGTTCGGAATCAGGAGGTATACTCACTGTTGGAGAGCCAGCATTTATATACAATGTATACTGCCTATTCGCATGATCTGCTGCTGGACCGTCTGCATGACTTGCTTGTGTCGGATTTGTCCAAAGAGTGGACGTAATTACCTATGTTCATGCCCTAGGCTTTTTTTATAATTAATAATGAGAATCAATATCAATGGTATTGACTTATTAATTCATAGAGATGACGGGGGAGAAGAAACAGATGCAAGTTTGGAAAAAACCGTGGCTGTTTGCCATGTTGCTGGTGATTGTACTCGTTGTATCGGGGTGTGGACTAAATCAGGGAAGTGTATCGAAGGAACCTGCTTCGCAACAAAGCGGATCGCCAACAATAGGCAGCCAGAACGAAGCGATAACCCCGGCCAACGAATCGGAAGTTCGTACCATAAAACATGAGATGGGCGAGACCAAAATTCAAGGTAACCCGACTCGTATCATCACCTTATATCAAGGAGCGAACGATGCAGCGGTCGCATATGGGGTTAAGCCTGTTGGCATTGTCGAATCCTGGCTACAAAAACCGGTGTATGATTATTTGCGAGATGAGTTAGACGACGTTCCCCAGCTCGGCACGGAGGTTCAGCCAAATCTTGAAGAAATCTACAAGTTGAAGCCAGACGTTATCTTCGCAACGAAAACGAGACATGAAGGCATCTATGATCAGCTCAGCCAGATTGCACCCACGGTCATGATCGGTGAAGTATACGACTGGAAAGCCTCGGTCAATTTGATGGGTGAGGTTCTGAACCGGGAAGATAAGTCCAAAGAACTTATGGCAGAATGGGACTCCAGAGTTGACGACTTTAAACAGAAAATGGAGGATCGCCTCCCCATCGAAGCGACCATCACTAATTTCAGGGCGGATCATGCGAGAATCTTCTACATGGGTTATGCCGGAGGCATTCTGAAAGAACTCGGATTCGCTCGTCCTGAGGGACACGATGCGGAGGTATGGGGCGTTCAGTTGACTTCCAAGGAGAGCATACCCGATATGAATGCTGACGTTATTTTCAATTTCAACTCGGGTGACGATATGGCAGCGGTAGAGAAGTATTACAAAGATTGGACAAGCCATCCCCTCTGGGCAAACCTGGATGCCGTCAAGAACAACCAAGTCTATATGGTTGATGAAGTCTCCTGGAATATGGCTGGAGGCATTCTGTCGGCGCACCTAATGCTCGATAGTCTGTACGATTTGTTTGAGTTGGACAAATGAACAAGCGCAATGCCCTGTTATTGCTCAGCGCATTCATTCTGATGGCCGGCGCGTTCATTGCGAGCCTGCTGCTGGGGCGGACGAATTATTCTTGGGTTACGCTCGTATCTTCGTTTACCCAGTATAATCCGGAACAGGTCGACCATCTCATTATTCGGACTGAGCGTCTGTCCCGGGCAGTCATTGCTTTGTCGGTAGGGGCTGCCGTCTCCTTGGCAGGGGCCATGATGCAAGCATTAACCCGGAATCCGCTTGCCTCCCCGGACGTTTTCGGCATTAACTCAGGCGCGATCCTGCTGGTCGTGCTGGCAACGCTCCTCAATCCAAGCAGCCCGATGTTGCATTTGGCCTTATACGCGGTAGGAGGTGCGACGGTGTCCGCATTCATCGTGTACGGGCTGGGCTCGTTGGGACGCGACGGGCTCACTCCTATTAAGCTAGTTCTAGCCGGTTCAGCGATAACCGCCTTATTCTCGTCCGGTACGCAGGCTATTCTTGTCATGAATGAAAACGGGCTGCAGGATGTGTTGTTTTGGCTGGCAGGTTCCGTGAGCGGCCGCTCGATTGATCAGGTCCTGCCACTGTTCCCGTTTATGGCGGCAGCGGGCGTGGCAGCCCTGTTCATGGGCCGGGCGGTCAACCTGCTTATGACCGGGGAGGACGTTGCGAAAGGACTCGGACAAAACACCGTGCAGGTGAAACTGATGCTCGGCGTCCTGATCGTCGTTCTTGCCGGCGGTTCGGTAGCCATCGTCGGCGCGGTGGGTTTTATCGGCCTGTTCGTTCCGCATTTGGCACGCTCTTTGACAGGACGGGATTACCGTTGGGCTTTGCCCTTCTCTGCCGTATTGGGGGGGCTGCTGTTAATCATCGCGGATATAGCGGCACGGCTGTTGATTATGCCTAATGAAATTCCGATCGGCGTAATGACCGCGGCTATCGGAATTCCGTTTTTCATTCATGTCGCTCGTAAGGGAGGGGCGTGGAAGTGAAACGATATACCCATATTCGAAGTCGAACGGGAAGCATGGACCTACAATTCGAGACAATAAGTTTGATCTGGATACTACTGGGTTTATTGGCCTTTGTCGTGGCCATTGCCATGGGAACAGGGTGGGGAGATACCTATATATCGCCGAATGCCGTCCTTTCAACCTTATTCGGCACGGGATCGGGAGAGCACGATTTTATCCTGCTAACGCTTCGGATGCCGCGGGTATTGACCGCCTTGTTCGTCGGAGCGGCCCTTGGCGTAGCCGGTGCCATTCTGCAGGGGATCATTCGCAATCCGCTGGCATCGCCGGATATTATAGGCATTACCGGTGGGGCTTCGGTAGCCGCGGTGAGTTTCATTACGTTTGCCGGCGGTGTCGCAAGTATCAAGCTCCTGCCGTTAGCCTCCATTGCAGGAGCGCTTCTGATCTCCTTGCTAGTGTATGGCCTGTCATGGAAAAAGGGAGTTACGCCGATTCGTATGGTGCTGATCGGAATCGGCTTATCCGCTGCCGCTAAAGCGGCAACGACGCTAATGATTGTTATGAGCCCCGCCATATCGGCCGGCAAAGCATATCTTTGGCTTACCGGAAGCGTTTATGGGGCTTCCTGGCAAAACGTATATACGATTGTTCCGGTTGTTGTGCTTGGTACTTTGCTTGCCCTGGCATTCAGCCGAAGCCTGAATGCCCAGGAGCTTGGCGATGATATTGCAAGCAGTCTGGGCGTCAAGGTACAGCGGCATCGATTCCTGCTCATCCTCATTAGCGTAGTTCTAGCGGGGACTGCCGTATCCGTCGCGGGCGCGATCGGTTTTATCGGTTTGATCGCGCCGCATATCGCGCGGCGATTGGTTGGCCGATTGTATGGGGGAATGATGCTGGTGTCCGGTCTGATCGGCGGGCTTCTCGTCTTCATGGCCGATCTGATCGCCCGTACCCTGTTCTATCCGCTGGATATTCCGGCAGGTATCTTCACGGCCGGTATAGGTGCTCCGTTCTTCATCTATTTACTGTTCAGGAACCGCAATCAGATATAGCTAAGGAGGGAAGCCGTTTTGACAACGCTGCAAGTAAAAGAGCTGACCGTAGGGTATGGGCCCAAGACGGTAATCAAGGATATGAACCTGATGATTCCTGAAGGAAAAATAACCGTATTCATTGGTGGAAACGGGTGCGGAAAATCGACTTTACTGCGCACGCTTGCCCGATTGCAGAAGCCTGATACCGGCGCGGTTTTGCTGGATGGCAGGCAAATTGCCCAGATGTCGACCAAAGAGGTGGCCAAGAGCTTGTCCATATTGCCTCAGGGTCCATCGGCGCCGGAAGGCCTTACTGTCCGTCAATTGGTTCGCCAGGGAAGATACCCGCATCAGAGCTGGTTGAAACAGTGGTCGCCAGTTGATGAAGAGATGGTGAACGTTGCATTAAAGTCTACCCGCGTGGAAGCTTTTGCCGATCAGACCGTGGACTCCCTCTCCGGTGGCCAGAGGCAGCGAGCATGGATTGCCATGACCCTGGCTCAAGGAACCGGTATGCTGCTGCTCGACGAACCGACGACATATCTGGACCTGTCCCATCAGGTAGAGATATTGGATATGCTGTATGAACTGAATGAGCGGGATCAGCGCACCATCGTCATGGTGCTGCATGACCTGAATTTAGCTTGCCGTTATGCACACCACATGGTGGCTGTAAGCGAGGGGAATATTTATGCGTTCGGAGCACCTGAGGAAATCGTGACGCCGGAAACTGTTAAAGACGTCTTCCAATTGGATTGCGAGGTCATACCAGATCCCTTGTTCGGCACGCCGCTGTGTATCCCTAGGGGAAAGGGTAGAATTATCGGGCAGTTTTAAGCGTCCCTGTTTGGATCGTTGTTTGTAGGAAGGTCTTTCATACTTGCTGCATCGGTACGGGTATCCGTTGAAGGTTGAATACGAACAGAGTGAGGATAAACGATATGGAACCAAAGTGCTTGGACGAGTTACAAAAGAAGTTCGGCATTCGGACGGATGCCGTGACGGGCAGTTATTCAATTGAGCTTCGGTTACTGCTGCATGATGAGGAAGCGAAGCGGTTTCTTGATGAATACAATGTCGTTATTCGTGGGGAGGATCGAGCAGTCGCAGCTGTTTTTTGCGCGGGTTGGCTGAGCAAAATCGCCTTGGGTCTGCAATATGCCATTTCCGTTTGGCAAATCGCACCCGATTTTTCAATACCGAATATGACTCTGCATTGGACGACCAACAACCATAAAATGAGCTATTTCATAGAGATGAGTCATTGGCAGGCTGGATTAGCTCCTGAAAACGAAGTGGATCGACGGGGTTGGTTAGAGAGCGTCATGGAGAGATTCTACTTCGCTACAGCAAGACCGCTATTGGAAAGCTTGTCGGCGGCTAGCGGACTCCACATCCAACAGCTCTGGGGGCAATGGCCAACCCGATTCTATCGGGAACATCAGACATGGCTGGAGGAGCAGCACAACGAAGTGATAAAGAACCGTCTTCATGAGGATTATCGATTTTTACTTGAAGAACTGGACCCCGAGGCAGCTTTTGCTCGGAAGAAAAATCCCTTCGCAGTGAAAATTCGTCCGCTTCCGCCGTTGGTTGACCCCGACTACCGGCCACCGATGAAAACGGCCTGCTGTCTTTATTACCGCACGGAAGGAAGCGATTACTGTTATACCTGCCCGCGTTTGAATGAACAGCAGCGTGAAGTGAAAAGAAGGGAATACATAGCGATGTTACAGGAAAATACGCATTGATGGGGACCATTCGTGCTCTTAATGCGAAAAACATGAGTCCAGCGGTTCAATGTTGAACCGCTTTTTTTTATGCTGCCAAGCATCACTGATAACAATATTTCGGATAATATTGAAAGTTTACAGGATATTATGAACGGACCAAGCCTCTTATAATGAGTTAAAGAAAGCAGCTTGATAACACTTACATAGCAATCACGAGGAGGCTTATCCATGAAAATCACCCGGCATGCGGAAAATCCGATAGTAGTGCCTGGACTCTACGATTGGAGAAAGGTGACGGTATTCAATCCGGCCGTCATTATCGATAACGGAAAATTCTATATGATTGAACGGACGGCAGGATCCCTGACTCCCTGCAAGAACTACCTGGGTCTGCTGGAGAGCACGGATGGCGTGCATTTCACCCATGTGCTGGACGAACCGGTGGTAACGCCGGACCAGCTGGGGTTCCCCTATGGCAGCATCCAGGACCCGCGAATCGTCAAGATCGACGACACCTTTTATTTGAACTATGCCTTGCGCCCGTGCGCCATGAACTATTACCCGACGGGAGCCGGCATCCCCGAACGCGCGATTCCCGAATATCCGGACGGCTGGGGCCAAGAGGAAGGCCATTGGCTGACGCGTTCCGGGATCCTGACTTCGAAGGATCTCATTCATTGGGAGTACCTGTGCGATACAACACCGCTTGATATCAATGATCGCGACAACATTCTGTTCCCGGAGAAAATCAACGGCAAGTATGTGCTGCTTCGCAGACCGGAAGAATACGTAGGGGAGGAATACGGAACCGAAAAAGCCGCCATGTGGATCAGCTACTCCGATGACTTGGTGCATTGGGACGAGCCGAAGCTGTTGGCAAAAGCCGAGAACAACGATTGGGAGTTTAAAAAAATCGGCGGCTCGACGCCTCCGGTGCGGACGGACAAAGGTTGGCTGGTGCTCTACCACGGCGTAGACCAAGATACCGTTTATCGCGTGGGGGCTTTGCTGCTGGATCTGGAGAATCCGGAGAAAATCATCGCCAGAACCCGCCGGTTCATTATGGAGCCGGAGACGTATTATGAAAAATTCGGCTATCAGATCCCGAACGTCATTTTCCCGACAGGCAATGTGGTCAAGGACGGTCTCCTCTATATCTATTACGGCGTAACCGATACGGCAATTGCCCTTGCGACGGTACCATTAGATGATTTGGTGGATTATATTTTGAACGAACCGCAATAAAGACGCTTCAGGGCGTGGCAAATGACTTGGTTTCACTGCCACGCTATCTGTAAAACCTAAGATGTAAGCGATACCATCATAATGGAAAAACGTGAATTTAATGTAACGAAAATTGACGCTATCTAAAGAAATATGATGAATGAGAACTCCGTTTTGTCCGAAATGACTTAAAAAAATCAGATGAAATCGTTTTTTTAGCGGATATTGGGATCTCTAACCCGATTGTATAATTAATATATCTTATATTGTTAAATATAAGAACATGATATGTAACATATATAGAGAGGGGTATAACAAATGAAAACGTCTAAGAAGCTTAGAACGATGCTGCTCACCGGAACTGCTGCGCTGCTGCTCATGTCAACCGTCGCTTGCGGCTCCGGAGAGAAAGACGCTGCCCAACCGGAAAAGGTTACCTTGAACATCATGCATCCATGGACATCGCCGAACGTGGATAACGAGGTGTACAAAGAGCGGATCGCCGAGTTCGAAAAACAGCATCCCGACATTATCATCAAGCAGGACGGGGTAGCGGCAACGGAGTATAAAACGAAGCTGCGCACGTTGGCTGCCGCCAACAACCTGTCGGATATCAATGTCGTATGGCCTGGTGCCGACCTGGCTCCTCTGGTAGCCGGGGATCTGCTGATGCCGCTGGATGACCTGATGGATAACTGGAAGGATATTTTGCCGGAGGACGCATTGTCCGGATTTAACCAGAAGGGCAGTCAATTCGCCGTGCCGACCAAACAAACCTTCGTGGACATTATTTATTACAATAAAGAGATGTTCGCCGGGGTCGGTTATGACCAATTTCCGGCTACCTACGACGAATTCATCGATGCGGTGAAAAAGCTGAAGGAAGCCGGCATTACGCCGATCTCCTTGGGCAACAAAGAGAAATGGCCGCTTCAATCGTCCTTCTTGTCGATTATCGGGGACCGTTACGTAGGCAGTGACTTCTTGCAGAAAATTCTGAACAAGGAAGCCAAATTTACTGATCCCGAATACGTGAAAGCGATTGCCGTCATCGACGAACTGTCCAAGCTGGGAGCATTCAATACGGATGCGAACAACATGGATTCCGTACAAGGGCAGGACTATTTCATTCAAGGCAAGGCAGCGATGCATATTTCTTCTTCTACCGTTGACGGAAGAATCCGCATCAACAACGAGGAAGGGGACAAATTCGGCATTGCGCTCTTCCCGAGCGTCCCTGGCGGATCCGGCGATCCGGTGAAAAGCGCGGGCGTCGTTCAGTACGGCATCTCCATTAAAAAAGGATTGAGCGATGAAAAGAAAGCGGCTGCCGAGGAATTCATTAAGTTTTTTGTCAATGAGGACCTGTACAAAGATCTGATCAGTAAAGGGGTTGTCGTACCGGCCAACGTTGAAATTCCTGAAGAGGCGAGTCCGTATCTCAAGGAAATGCTGGAGTTGACCAACAAGGGAACGGCACCGGTGTTCGACAGCGTCATTCCGACGCAAGTTACCGACGTCATGCAGAACGGATTGCAGGCTCTGACCATCGGCAGAGGGACGCCGGAGGAGCTCGCCCAAGAGGTTCAGGAAGCTTTCGACAGCATGAAGTAAGTTGCGAATTTCCTTCCTTAAGTCAAGATCATGATGGCACAAAGAAAAACCCGGCAGCGGGTTTTTCTTATTAAAGGCAGAAAGAAAGGAGTTACGCCAATGCATACGCTTAAGCATACGAAATGGGCTATATTCTTGGGCTTGGCGCCAGCACTCATTATCTATATATGTATTGCCATATTTCCCATCGCCTTATCAGTTTATTATTCATTAATGAACTGGGACGGAATCACGCCCATGCGTTTTATCGGGCTGGACAATTTCGTAGATATTTTCAAGGATGATATTTTTTGGCTGTCCGTTAAGAACAACATCATTATCATGTTTACCGGGATAGCGGGTCAGATCCCGCTTGGCCTGCTGCTGGCCCTGCTGCTGAATCGAGGACTCAAGGGCTCCAGCTTCTTCCGGACCATCGGATTCCTGCCGGTCGTCATTTCATCGGTTATGGTATCCCTGATCTGGGGCATGGTGTACAACACGGAATACGGGATGCTGAATAACCTGCTCGGCGTTCTGGGTCTTGAGAGCTGGCAGCAAAATTGGCTGGGCGATCCGTTCTGGTCCATGATCTCCATCAGCATCGCTTATATATGGCAAAACTGCGGCTTATATATGATCATTCTATTGGCTGCGCTGCAGAATATCCCCGATGAAGTCAATGAGGCGGCTGCCCTGGACGGGGCAACCGGACTAAGCCGGATCATGCGGATTACGATCCCGATGATTCGAGGAACTTTGCTCGTCTCCGTTGTCTACAGCATCAGCAATTCGTTCCGCGTGTTCGATCTGATCCAGATCATGACGGGCGGCGGACCGGCACATGCGACGGAGGTAATGACCGTCTATATGTACAACAACTCGTTTATGAATATGAGATTCGGCTACGGCAGCGCAGTGTCCGTATTGATTCTGCTGTTTAGCCTTATCGTCATCACGATCGTAAATCGATTGGCGAGAGAAAAGGAATAGAAGGGAGAGGGAGGAGATGTACAGACAAACGAAATGGTTCCATTTATCGGCATACACTTTTTTGGGGATATTCGCTATTATTAATATAATCCCTTTCTTTTGGATGATCGTAGATTCGTTCAAAACCGAGCAGGAATATGCGGCGAACCCGTTCTCCATACCGACCGAGCTGCAATTCTCCAATTACGCGAAGGCATGGGAAGTGGCGAATATGGATACCTACTTCCTTAACAGCATCATCGTAACGGTCGTATCGTTGGTCGTGACGGTCCTTCTTGGATCGCTTGCGGCGTACTTCTTGGCAAGGTTCAATTTTAAGCTGCGCGGTGCAACTTACGCGATATTTCTGCTGGGCATGGTCGTTCCGATTCATGCGACCTTGATTCCGATTTTCTTGATCATGCGGAATCTGCATTTGCTGGATACCCACTTATCGCTGATTCTTCCATACACGGCGTTCCATTTGTCCTTGACGATCTTTATCCTGGAGGGTTTCATGAGAGGGTTTCCGAAGGATTTGGAGGAGTCGGGCGTCATGGACGGCGCGGGCGTATTCAAGATTTTCTGGTCGATCATATTACCGATCACGCGACCGGCGATATCAACCGTCGTGATCTTGAACTTTATCTATAATTGGAACGAGTACTTGTTCGCACTCGTCTTGATCAGTTCATCGTCGCTAAAAACATTGCCGCTTGGGCTTGCCAACTTTGTCGGCATTGAGACGGCCAGCCTTACGCTGCAAATGGCTGCGTTGACGATCGCGCTTATACCGATCATTATTTTTTACCTGCTCCTGCAAAAGCAACTCGTTAACGGCATGACCGCAGGCGCAGTTAAAGGTTAATCCGGTTTCAGCTCAACATCATGAAGACATCGAAAGAGGGAATGGACATGCGCAGCAGTTTGGGCTGGATCGGGAATTATGGTCTGAAACAGAAGGCTCTGGTCATTTTCCTCTTTTTTGTCATTCTTCCTACGCTGGGGGTTGGCGTCCTAGCCCAAGACAAGCTGAACGAAGTGCTGCGCGGCCAATTTATCCAATCAAGCCAGCGCAGCCTGGAGATCGTGACGAACCAGTTGGAAGAACAAACGGCCATGATCGAGGATATAGCCGATTATTTGATATTGAGCAATGACATGCGCCAATACCTCCGCCTTGATCCACCGCCAGAGAGCGGGAGGGCGGAGCAGTTGAAGCAGAATCTCGAAGGATTCCTGACGTTTCAGCTCATGTCCAAAAACTATATCAAATCGATTTCGATCACCGGGTTTAACGGCAATTCCATTGAGATGGGCGAGCCGATTCACGGCAACGAAGAGTCTTGGAACCGGCTGGCGGACGAGCATAAAGGCGGAATCGTGTGGAGCAACGGCTATCCTTCCACCAGCGGCTGGTATGGTGAAGTAAACCTTGTCTCATTGTTCCGGGTTCTGAACTCCTATGACGAGATCACGCTGCCGCTGGCCAGGCTCGTCATTCGTATGGACGAAGCCAGTATTCTTAAACAGCTGCAGCGGGGATTGACGCGGGACGAAGGCGTGGTGTTCATTGTGAATGCCGAAGGGCAAATCGTACTGCCTTCCAAAGAATTGCTATCCCTGGATATCGGCGATGGGAAAGGGATTACGGATATCATAACAGCCGGGACGATGGGCTCTTCCACATACCGACACGACGGGGAAGCGTATTTGACCTTTCATCAACGGATGGAGAATACCGATTGGACGATCGTTTCCATGGTGCCCAAGGCTGCGTTGGATCAGGATGTGCGCGGCGTATCCATCTTGATGCAGGTCATTCTCATCGGCATTCTCCTGTTGGGTTTATCGGCTTTGATCGGGTTCCACTATACGATTATCAGGCCGATCCTGCGCCTGAAAATTGAGACCAATCGCGTAAAGCTCGGCGATTTCAACGCTCGGGTCCCCATTCGTTCCAAGGATGAGATTTCCGAGCTGAACCGCAGGTTTAACGATATGGTCTCCACGATCCAGGAACTGATCGAGCATAAATACAAACTGGAACTGAGGGAGCGCGAATCCGAGCTGCGCCTGCTGCAGGAGCAGATGGATCCGCATTTTCTCTATAATACGCTGGATATGATCCGCTGGACCGCCAGGCTGGAGAAGGCCGTCGAGTCCAGCCAGCTCATCGAAATTTTGTCCCGATTCCTGCGTTCCAGTCTGAATAATGGCCATTACGAGACCAGCCTTGCTAAAGAAATGGAATTCGTACGCTCCTATTTGTATTTGCAGCAGAGACGGCTGGGGCGTAAACTGAAATATGCGCTGTACATGGAATATGATCTGGCGAACTCCCTTACCTTGAAGGCTACCATTCAGCCTTTGGTCGAGAATTTTCTCAAGCATGGCCTTGATCGGCGCGAGCCAGTCGCCAGAATAACGGTCATCGCGTATAAGCGGGAGGATGAGATTTGGATCGACGTACAGGATAACGGCCGGGGTATGGACCATTCTACTTTGGAGGAAGTCAGGGAATCGCTGCGAAACGGAGTCCAAGCGGGCCGCACACGAGGTGCGCTCAGCAACATTCATGAACGTCTATACCTATTTTTCGGAGAACGCTACGGACTGGAAGTGATTGAGGCTTCATTGCAAGGAACCTTGATTCGCCTCAAGCTTCCATATTCTGAAACCTACGGTGGTGAATCGTACGATGCAACACGTGAAGACAGTAAAAATGCTGATCGTTGATGATGAACCCGTGATCTGTCAGGGCTTGCACTATACCATCGACTGGGCGGATTATGGAGTCGAGGTCGTCGCCGAGGCTTATGATGGCAATGAAGCTTTGCAGGTGGTGCAGGAACACGAGATTGATCTGGTTCTGACGGACATCCGAATGGAGGGAATGGACGGGCTTCAGTTTGCTAAGGAGCTGAAGCTCCGTCATCCTCAGATTCGGGTCATCATGATCAGCGGTTATGAGGAATTCGAGTATGCCCGCCAAGCCATCAAGCTTGATGTAACCGATTACTTGCTGAAGCCCGTCGATATTGACGAATTGGTGGCCGCCGTGACCGGAATCGTGGACGACATTCGCAACCAAGCTACCCGTGTGGACGGATCAACGAAGGATGCCGAGCTGTGGCTTTCCGACATGGCAGCGCATTATGAAACTTCATTGACCAAGGCAATGCCCGGCGATTTAGTGAACGGTGCCGAGTATAAACTCATGGCTACCCAGCTGGAGAAGTTCTCCAACCTTGCAGCTTCCGTTTCGGAACAGGATTTAACGATGCTGCAGCATGTATGGATCCGGAAGGTTCGTGAATTCCTGGAAACCGCCGGAATTCGTCAAGTATCCGTATTTGTCCATAAAAATTTGCTGTTGACTCTGCTGATGACGGATCAGCCGCGCCCGAAGCGGCAGTGGGATGAAATTCTGCAGGCGATGCTGGATGCCTGGCCGGAAGAGCATCGTTTGTACGGCGCGGTATCGGATGCTTACGCTTCCCTGGACCAAACGGCAGCCATCTGCTCGGAGGTGCGAGCGTTATTGCCTTATTATGCCTTGGAACAGCGCCCCTTGCTGGATCGCGAATATAAGTCCAAGGTGGATAACGGTCGGGTCCTGCACGATTTCGACAGTGCCGATATGGTCTCGAAACTGTCCGTGGCATTATTCAAGCAGGATGCCGACATGCTGGAAGAGCTAATTGACGGCATGTTCCGATTCTTCCGGGATCAGCGGTACCTGTTGACGGATATGGTGAACGTGTGTGATGAACTGTCCATCATGCTGCGGCAGCGACTTCGTCAAAGCGGACTGACCCGGCTGGAGCACGGCCTGGAGAGAACGATCGACCTGGAGGTGTTCAACCATCCCGACGCGATTCGTCTGGCAATAACCAAGGAAGTGTTTGATCTGCTGCAGCTGATCGACAAGGTTGGCATCGACAGATCGTTCTGGATCATTGAGAAGGCCAAGAAGTATATGGCGGATCATTATCTGAGCGATCTGAAAGCATCGGAAGTGGCAGCGTATCTAAAGATTACGCCAAGCTACTTCAGCAATATTTTTAAACAAAGCACGGGAAAAAGCTTCAGCGAATACATGAACGAATTGCGCATCAACGAGGCGAGAAAGCTGCTGCTGACGACGCAGGACAAAGTATTTGAGATTGCCGACCGCGTCGGCTACAAAGAATATAAGTATTTTGTATCCGTCTTCAAACTGTACACAGGCATGACGCCCAAGAAATATCGGGTCTTGAATATCAAAGAATGATCAGAAGCATGACGACCAGGATGGAAGGAGTATGGGGAATATGGAGAAATATCGGAATGCTGCGCTCCCCGTAGACGAGCGCGTAGAGGATTTATTGTCCAGAATGACGCTGAAGGAGAAGGTCGGGCAGCTGAACCAGCACTTGTACGGCTGGATGGCATATCGTCGAAGCGAAGGGACCGAAACGGAGTTTGAACTGACCGACCTATTCAAGGAGCATGTTGAGTGGGGGGCTGGTATGGGAGCGCTGTACGGCCTGTTCCGGGCGGACCCTTGGTCCGGGGTGACCTATGAGAACGGGATTCCTACGCAGGACAACGCGAAGGTAGCGAATGCCATCCAGCGTTACGTGATCGAACACAGCCGGCTCGGCATTCCCGTTCTGCTCTCGGAGGAATGTCCTCACGGCCATCAAGCGCTTGACGGAACGCTTCTGCCCGTCAATACGGCCATCGGTTCCACCTGGAATCCCGAATTAATTGAAAGCGCCTATTCCCATGTGGCCTCCGAGATCCGCAGCCGAGGCGCGCATTTAGGCTTGGTCTCGGTACTGGACATCCTGCAGGATCCGCGGTGGGGACGCTCCGAGGAATGTTACGGAGAAGATCCTTACCTTGCTGCGCGAATGACGGAGGCGGTTGTGTTTGGCATGCAGGGAAGAAACCCGGAGGAATGGAAGAGTCACGATAAGGCAGCTGCCGTGCTCAAGCATCTATGCGCACAAGGAGCAGGGCAGGGCGGACGGAACGCAGGCCCGGTTCCCGCAGGCGAGCGAGAGCTGCGGGAAATTCATCTGCCTGCAGCGGAGGCGGGGATTAAGGCAGGGGCGGCTGGCGTCATGGCGGCCTATAATGAACTTGACGGCATTCCATGTCATGCCAATGATAAGCTGTTAACCGGCATTCTGAGAGATGAATGGGGATTTGATGGGATAGTCATGGCGGATGGAACGGCCATCGACCGTTTGGTGTCCATTACGGGAGACTATGAATCCGCAGCGGCGCTTGCTCTTTCATCCGGGGTTGATCTAAGCCTGTGGGACAAGTCGTTCACGACGCTTGAACAAGCGGTGAAACAAGGGAAGGCCGATATGGAGAGCATCGACCGCGCGGTTGCACGAGTGCTTGGCCTGAAATTCCGGTTGGGGCTGTTCGAGCAGCCGTACGTAGACGAGAGCGTGGCTGCTTCGACCGTGAACAATGCAGCCGCCAGAGAGTTGAATGTTTCCGTCGCAAGAGAAGCGGTTGTGCTTCTTAAAAACGATGAAGGCGTACTGCCATTGAATCACAGCGGTATCAAACGGCTGGCGGTCATCGGTCCTAATGCGGACCGTCTCTACAACCAGCTCGGGGATTACACCAGCGTTCAGCGCGAGGGCAGTGGAGTCACGGCGCTTCAAGGCATTCGGATGGCTGCTCCCGAAGGCACGGACATCGTCTTCGCTCCAGGATGCAGCGTTCGAGGCATGTCCACCCAGGGCTTGCCTGAAGCAATCGAAGCGGCCCGTTCCGCGGACGCGGTCGTGCTCGTGCTTGGCGGCAGCAGTGCTCGTCAATTCGGGGGCACGTTTGACAATAACGGCGCAGCGATCGTAGCGGAGGGGGATCCGACGGAAATGGACTGCGGGGAAGGAGTCGATCTAGCCGAACTGCGCTTAGGCGGGATACAGGAGCAGTTGGTTCGGGAAATTCACGCGATCGGCAAACCGGTGATCACCGTGCTCATTCAAGGACGTCCGCTCGCCGTCGGCGAGGTGGCCGAGCTAAGCGATGCCTTGCTGTGCGCTTGGTATCCTGGCAGCGAAGGAGGCCGTGCCATCGGAGAAATCCTGTTTGGCCAAGTGAACCCGAGCGGAAAGCTGCCTGTCTCGATTCCGCGCTCCGTAGGTCAATTGCCGGTTTATTATAATCAGAAAAACGCAGGGCGCCCTCGTCCCTATGTCGATATGCCGTCCAAACCGTTATATCCTTTCGGATTCGGCTTGAGTTACAGCTCGTTTGAATATGGATCTCCGGCCATCTCCCAGAATGAAGTGACGCTTGACGAGCTTCGCTCCGGAAGTCGTGTCGAGGTGTGCGTGGAGGTGAAGAACAGCGGAAAGCTGAAGGGGGACGAAGTCGTACAGCTTTACATACAAGCCGATCAATCAGGGATTACCCGCCGACTTCGAGAATTGAAGGGATTCAAGAAGGTCATGCTGGAGCCCGGGGACAGCACCACCGTTTCGTTCGAGCTCGGCTTCGAGGAACTGGCCATCTGGAACCGCAACATGGATTACGATGTCGTCCCTTGCCGAGTTAACATCGTTGTAGGCGGCCACTCGGATTGGGAGAACGGTGTTGTTGAGTTGAAGGTAAAAGCCTGAGCGTAAGCCTATTTCAAAGGGTTTGCCTATATGTCTAAGCTATCGATGTTTTTAGAGACAGCATTCCATGCTGTCTCTTTTCGTTGTGATCAGCCTTTCGTTTGACACAAAAAAGGAATCGGGATAATATGTAAGGAAAATACGGAAAATGATAATGTTTATGCATTTTCCGGGATGGGGGGTAAATTTCATTGAGAGAACGAGTTGTCGAGGCGGCAAGCAAGGAAATCCGGAGAAGCGGATTGCGATTTACGATGGGTGAACTGGCCAAACAGCTGGGGATAAGCACGAAAACCCTGTATGGCGTTTTCCCTTCCAAAGATGAGCTAATTGCCGAAATTCTCGCGGGGGCGATCGATGAGCTTCAGCATAAAGAGAAGGAAATCATGAATAACGCGAGCCTCAGCACATTGGAGAAACTAAGACGATGTCTGATTCTTATCCCGGCTGATTTTCAGTTTATCGAGCTAAACCTCATCATTGAGCTCCAGCGTTATTATCCTAACCAATGGAACCGCCTGGACCAATTTCTAAATGAGCAATGGGGCAGCATTGCCGAATTATTTCAGGAAGGCATTCGTCAAGGCTTGCTCCGGCCGTTTAACGCCAAAATATTCATTGATCTGTATGTGGGGGGCTTTTATCGGTTAATGGAGGACTCGGCGGCAAACAGGAGCAGCATGACCCTTCAGGAGGGCCTGCGCGATATGGGAGAGATTCTTTTGGCCGGCATCATCAAGAGGGAAACTTGAGCCAACGATAGACCACGAAGGAGAAGAGAGGGTATGCCTTGAGCAAAACATTAAAAGGTTTGTTCTTAGTGACGGATATCGGATTTATTATGTATTGGGTCATTACCGCACTGGCCTTCATTCCTAAAGAGTATCTATATCAGGATTATACCAATGAGCTGTTGGTTGTTTGGAATTGGTCGTTCTTTCCGCTGGACATATTCATATCCATGACCGGGATGTATAGTCTGTACTTACATAAACGAAGAAATGCGAAATGGAAAAATCTCGCTTTAATCTCGCTTACCCTGACGTTTTGTTCCGGGCTGCAGGCGATCGTTTTTTGGATCATCAAGTCGGATTTCGACCTCATGTGGTGGGTGCCCAACCTGTACCTTTTGTTGTATCCGTTGTTTTTCATCCCTAAACTGCTAGAGACAAAGGAAGCATTCGCCGAATCCTAAAGCGGATGCTCCTTTTCTTTATGTTCTCTTGGGCGTTCCACCGAAAAAAAGGGCTAAAGGACCATGATTTCCTGAAACTTTAAGTATGATAAGCACAGGAAATACTTGGGGGAAATGGTAAACTCAAAGTGTGCATTCACTACCTAGGAAAGGGGGCGCCGAGGAACTCACGGAATTCTATCATTTCATGGAGGTGGATTGATGTTTGACGTTCAAGGGCTAAGTTTTAAGAAAAGGCAATTTAAATTACTCGCGTCCTTTATCCTTGCAATGCTTATCTTCTGTATGTCCGGTTTGCCCGCGTTTGCGGCAACCCCAGAGAAAACCGTCAACGCTTCGGCAACGCTTGCCTACAATTTAAAGGGACTTCAACACAACGTGGCCGTTCAGAAAGCCTACATCGCGGATAAATATCTGTATGTTACGCAGCGTTCCAAGGGAACCTGCTATCTTTCGAGATTGCTCATTAACGGCAAGGACGCTACGTTTGTAGATAAAATGACCGTCACGAATACGGGCCACTGTCAAACGCTGGATATGTATACGTACAATGGCGTCAATTATTTCTATTTCAGTTCAAAAGCAGACCCTTCAACCGATTATTATTGGTCGCTCCAGGTAGCAAGACTGCAATATTCGGCCGGCAAGACGATCGATTATACGGATCTGCATCGATTTACCTATATGAATTACGCCAATAAAACGGGAGCAAGGCTGGGCGAGACCTACCGGGTTGATGGCGGCGGCAACAGTACGCATACGGTGTTTCGCGTTCAGACGAAAGAAGGAACCGTGACCTGGTCGATTTATGACACGGTCGCGCTCAATAAGCTGCTTGACAGCAATGAACAGGTGCGGATGGACAGCGCAGCCGCGTTGAACGCAGCGGTTGGCAGCTTCACGCAATCGGGCAGCGGCATCGTCAGACCGAACGGATCTTTCCAAGGGGCGGATATGCTCGGCCAAACGAAAATCTATACATCAGGCGGAGCCGAAGGCGAAACCCCTCAGATTGCCATGATGTCGAATACCGGGACTTTCAAAACCCTCGTGAAAATCACGAATGTAGGCAACCATGAAATCGAGGGAGTCCAGACCAAGAACGGCAACGTATATTTTACGATCGTGACGGATCCGGTCAATAAGCAGAATACGCAGAAGGTATATTACGTTCCGGACAGCATTTTTAATTGATGCGCAGGCGGTTTTGACTCATTGAATAGTTGCGATCAACCAAGCGAATGTAAGTCGCAGGTCACAGGCTGGGCCATATTAAGGGTGTCTAGTCTGTTTCTTTTTTACCATTTAAAAAGAGCAACTCGTGGCTTGATCTGGCGAAAATAAAACCCGTATATAATCAATTTGATTCTTACAATATTAATCTGACTAATGGAAGGAGATTCGTTCATGAAAAAAAGCCTCATTTCGCTAATCGCATGCTTGTTCATCATTCCCCTGTTTGCAACGGGCGCCATGGCAGCGGGAAAGGGTCAAGGCAAAGAAGTAAGCACCACCGTGATGTCTTACAATATCCATCATGGGGTAGGAATCGATGGTCAGCTGAGCCTGCAGAGAATTGCGGATGTGATCCGCGACTCCGGCGCTGAGATTGTCGGCCTTCAAGAAGTGGACCGTCATTATGGGGAACGAAGCGATTTTAAAGACCAAGCGAGGGAATTGGCTGATTTGCTCGGCTATCATTACGCTTACGGCGCGAATCTTGATTTGGAACCGGGGGAAGGACAAACAAACAACCGTCAATACGGGACAGCCATCGTGAGCAAGTATCCAATACTCCGATCCGAGAATACTTGGTTAAGCAGCTTCGGGAAGGAGCAGCGCGGCGTTCTTCATGCCGTCGTTAATCTGAGGGGAATTCATGTGGATGTTTACAACACGCATCTCGGGCTGGATGTCACCAGCAGAACGGCACAGGCTCAGGAAATTATTGACCTTGCTACTGGTTCCCAGGGCCCTGCGCTTCTCATGGGAGATTTTAATGCGGAACCGGACAGTTCAGAGTTTCGACTACTGTTAGACAGCGGTTTGTTCGTAAACAGTTTCGAGGGGATAGACGATGCCTATACGTTCCCTGTCATCAATCCGTCGGCAACTATCGATTATATTCTGACTTCCCCTAACGTCCGGCATGCCAATCAACGCGTGATCCAAACCGAAGCATCGGATCACCTGCCGATTGCAGCCGATGTGTTATTCAAGCGTTAAGGTTATGCCACGATACAAGCACAGGGAGGGAGTGTGCATGATAACTTGGAGATTACCGCTGATGTATTGACGTGCTTAAGCATGGCCGTAACAGGCTGCATGCAGAGCACCAGCGGGCAGGGCACGGACGGCATGTTTTCGCACTCGACAGCTTCGAAAATGGCTGTTACTGGTGCAAAGACAAAGCTTAAGTTTGGTCGACGGGGCGACGTGATGCAAACTATATCAAAGAGGTGATTCATCGCTATAACCAAGAGAATCTCGTACGCATTCAGCGCCATCATTCCGCCTTCAGGCCGACTCTTCGGACTTTCGATGTCACACGGAAATCAAAGGTTATATGTTTATAAATTTCACTCCATTGATCTGCGGTTTTGACATGGCTATTCCAATAGGATGGTTTTCTGGCTCGTACCAATTCACCGAATCCGAAAATATCGGATTCTTTTTTTTGCGTTTTTTGGATTAGTCCGAGCATGAGTGCTTTAACGGATCGTTCATTCTCCCGAGCAATTTCCTCAAGAATATGCGAGTTATTGAGCGGGAGGGTTTCCGTGTTTTTCTCTTCGACATTCACCTCCGTCACGGCCGTGATCGTAAAATGAGGAAGGCCGTTCTTGATGTCTACCTTGATTTCCGATTCCCGGTTCGTTGCATGGATGGTGACGACCTGAGAGTCGTCCCCAACATGAATGATTCCTCGATATCCTGCCGGACTGATTCCCTTAATGACCAAGTATCCGGCAATTTCAAACGGTTTAGTCACGCCGACCAATTTGGCACCTTTGAAAAAAGCCATGCCGCTGATTTCCACGTTTTCGCCCTTCATGATTTGGATGTAAGGCAGAAATCCTTCCTGGCCCTTCTTCGACGAATTGTTCCAGAAGTTCCCGATATAGTCGCTCGGGAACTTGCCGTGCTTAACGGCGTCGTCCAGCGTCGAGGACAAATACAATGCCGGGACTCGCTCCAGCTTCGGGCTGCTTCCATCAGTTCTCTCGCTTTCCCTTTGGACACCATCAGCCAGGCCATACGGCGAACTTCAGCGTTTCGGTGGAGATAGTCGTTTAAGTTCTCCATCCCCTTTCTGGCAAACTCTTCAGACACAACAATAACGCGGAGATGTCCAAAAAACAATTTGCCCGATATTTGCTGCTGTAGATTCATCATCGCATCATCGACGGTATGTCCTACAACATCCAACACCCACACGGTTTCTTGGGCTCCTTCTCCCGAAGCACCGCCTTCGCCGGGTCCGAGCGGAATTCTGCCGGGAAGAGCGATTTGAACGGATAATTGGATCATTTCTTGTTTCGGTGCGGGATATTTCCCTCGAAGATGAGAAATTTCATCTTCACGAATCTCGACATTCTTGCCGGCCGTATCGATTGATATGCCCAGAACGACTGCGCGTTCCTCAATCTCCATCCGATCCCAGCAGCCTGTCAGAAGTGAGCAGAGGAGAAGAAGGATCATGAATTTTAGGTTAAAGCCGGCGTTTACTCTCTTACTCATTGAGATCCTCCAGAACTCAGACATCTAAACTCACACGAAGACTTTAACAAGGACGATAACCAGAAACCAAACCGTTACGATACTGATATTGATCCAGCCCAGCACGCGGGATACTTTTTTTTCCTTGGTCATGTTCGATTGCCTGTACTTATTCATGTCGATGAACAGATTGAACAAGCCGCAGAAGAGCCAGATCAGAATGGCCACATCCAAATAACCGCTGTAAATTTCCCCGATCATTTGGCTGCACCTCTTTTTTTGCGCAGGATGGCGATGATCAGCAGGATTCCGGGATACGCGATAGTAATCAGCAGTCCATATTTGGATATCATGCTGTTCACTTCATTTAATTGAATCAAGCTTTGGGGCAGCATGGCCAACACGAACAGAAAGGGGAGGATGAAGAAGGACAACATCCCATGATCCGCTAACCGGAATAGCTTGCTTATCGAGTAAAGCGTAAAGTAGTAACAAGAGAACAAGGATGTAAATACAGCCGTTACCCATACGGCTAGAAAGACCGCATCCAAGCGTTCCAGCACATTGGCAGGCAATGAAGTTGCTTTGGCAAGCTCCAGTGTCGGCCACAACAGCTTTTTGGTTTCCTCGGCTCCGAACACACTCACGGTTGCAGCTACGACCAAAATATACAAAGCGCCGTTTACCACCATGGCCCATATGCTGGATCGCATCGCTCTTTCAGGTTTGCACATGGCCGGTATGACCATCATCATAATGAAGTATCCTTGGAACACGGTGGAGAGCGTAATAATGCCTGCCGGTATGCCTCCGGGCTCATTTCCCCATACAGGGAGAACATTGACCAAGTCTGCATTTTTTAATGAAAGGGCGACGATGAAAAGCGCAGGTATCAGAATAAAGGGGCTGTAAAATAAGTGGATATACGCAAAGGTCATGATATTTCGGCGTGAAGAAAATGCAGCCAGGAGCAGCATGACGAGCACGGTTACCTCCAGCGGTGTATTCTTCAGGACGGCCGTAACGACAACCTCACCGAATTCTCTGGCAACCAGAGAGCTCAGAACCGCAAAAAACGCAATCGAGATCAGGCTTGCGATTCGACCGAACCACTTGCCGATGATGACTTCGCTGTACACCACGTACGAGTCGTTCGGAAACCGCATGCCGAGCCGGGTCATGAAGAAAAGTCCGACAAACGCCAGCAGCATTCCCAAAAAAGTAACGAACGGAGCCCCGGCATCCGCAGCTTTGACCGCAGACAATGGGAGTGCAAGAACGCCTACTCCTACGATGGTGCTGATCGTAATGGCAGAGGCCTGCAGGACCGTAATTTGGCGCTGTTCATTCATGGTTATCGACCTTTCTCGTCATTAGGCTGGACGGGATTCATGATATTGGTTGAAGAATGATCCACCTGTTCCTTCATTTGATCACCGAGCCTTGATGTGTCAAGCGGGTGGAGGAAGGAAGGCCTGTTCTTCATCTTCCACAGCGGTCCGCGAGTCAGAAGATCCCGCATGCCTTGAAAGTTGCCTGGGACGAACGGGCTTAGATACGGAACCCCGAACGATTTAAGCGACAATAGATGATTGGCAATCAGGATGATGCCGACCATGACGCCGTACAAGCCGAAAATCCCTGCTAATATGATCAGCGGAAAACGCAGCAGACGGAGCGCAAGCGCCGCGTTGTAGGCCGGCGTTGCAAAAGACCCGATAGTCGTTAATGCGATGATGACGATGGTAATCGGACTAGCGAACCCGGCAGATACTGCGGCTTGCCCAATGACGAGCACCCCGACAATGGATAAAGCGCCGCCCACCTGTTGCGGCAGCCGGATCGTGGCTTCCCGCAAAACCTCCATTGAAATTTCAATAACGAGCACTTCGACCATCGCCGGAAAAGGGACGCCTGCACGTCCGCCTGCGACGGCGACCGCAAATTCTGTGGGAATCAGCTCAGGATTAAAGGAGATAATCGCCACATACAACGAGGGAAAAACCAAGGAAAACACCAAAGCCACCAGACGGGACAGCCGGATCGCGCTCATCAATAGAAATCGTTCGGTATAATCTTCGACCGTTTGATAGAACTGGCTGAATACGGTGGGAGCGATCAAGGCAAGCGGGGAACCGTCGACCAGAATGGCCACTCGGCCTTCCAGCAGATTCGCCACGACTTTGTCGGGCCGCTCCGTATACTGGATTTGCGGAAATGGAGACCAATGATTGTCTTCGATAAACTGTTCCAGATACCCCGAATCCAGCACGGCATCGATTTCAATGGCGTCCAGACGCTTATTCACTTCTTTAACGATGCCGGGATTGGTGATGCCGTCCATGTAACAGACCGCAACCTTGGATTTCGTTTTCGTTCCGATCTCCATGGATTTCACGCGGAAATCCGGCGTTTGAAGCCGATAGCGGAGCAGGGAAATGTTGGTGCCGAGGGTCTCGATGAATCCTTCCCGGGCTCCGCGGATCACCTGTTCTGTCGCCGGCTGTTCAATCGAACGCTGCGATATTTTACGTGTATCAATGATAATGGCCTCGTCCAGCCCTTCGATCGCTACGACAGACTGTCCCCTTAGAAGATTGTCGGTGAGCACGGAGATTTTTCGTTCCGAGTATCCTTCGCTGTGATAAAGCGTATCTTTCATCAAAGTGTCCATCAACGCATGGCGAGGGAGGTCTGAAACATCGAGATGGCGAGGGCCATATTTAAGTGGTCTCAATAAAGTATTATTAATGACGGCATGATCCGTCATATCGGAGAAATAAAACAATACGGCCGGATACTGCCCGAATACATGGAAGGGATGTACCATAAAATCGTCGTTATCGCCGAGAATATCCTTGATTTCGGTTGTGGTTTCTTCTAAGCTCTCCGATATGTTTCGCCCCTCTGAACTCGACTCATTTGAATTGGAAGAGACTTCGTTATGGGATTCGTTTGAACCCGTCCATGTGGAAAATGGCATGGTTGTTTACACCTCACTTGTTTAAAAGGTGATCCTTGGCTGTTGGATAGTTTGATTCAGTATCTCCTCTGTTTGTTATTTTTATCAAAGGAAGCCATATAAAGTATTGTATTTAATATATGAATGCGATATATTGCATATAACAAACCTGAACAGTAAGGATGATATACCATGCCAGTTCCGAAGAATTATGTCTCTCCTGTACGGATGACCGCAAAAGAAAGAGCCTTCTCCCAAATTCAACGTTGGATTATCGATGGCACGCTTCAACCCGGCGAGAAATTGCTCGACGGCGAATTGGCGGAATCGCTTGGCGTAAGCCGAACGCCCATCCGGGAAGCTTTTCAACTGCTTGAAGTACAAGGACTCGTGTCCACGCACCCCGGGAAAGAAACAAAAGTTACGGCCATTGAGAGGGAAGATATCTTTAAGATGTATTCGACCATGGCCGCTCTTCAAGCCTTGGCCGCCGAAGTGACCACTACCATAATTGTTCCGGAGCAGATCCAGCAATTACGGGCGATGAATCTGGATTTTGAAAGTGCCATGAAGAGCGGGCAAGCTTATCAAGCCATGGAACTGGATGAACAGTTTCATAATTTCATCGTGGAGCTGTCAGATAATCCTTATGTTGCTGCATATAGTGCTTCGCTTCAGATGCATATCCGGCGGTTTAAGTACGTGTTCTTAAAACAGCCGATTGCTGCCACGCAGGCTTCAGTCGATGAGCATGCCTCGATCATCAGCGCTTTCGAGCAGAAGGACAGTGATCGGGCGCAAGCTATGATGAAACAAAACTTCATGCGTCCCATGCAGGAGCTTCACGGATTACTCTAAATCGATGAGGAGAGGGAAGGATGACAAACAAAAAAGATTTACGCATTCGCAGTAAGGTAATCAGTGAGGGTGTTAATCGAGTACCGAACAGGGCGATGCTGCGGGCAGTTGGATTCACGGATGCGGATTTTAAGAAACCGATGATTGGCGTAGCCAGCACTTGGAGCGAAGTGACTCCTTGTAATATGCATATCGACAAGCTAGCCATAGAGGCCAAGCAAGGAGTACGCAACCATGGGGGAGCTCCCCTTATTTTCAACACGATCACGGTTTCGGATGGCATTTCAATGGGACACGGCGGCATGCTGTTCTCCCTGCCCAGCCGGGAAGCCATCGCAGATTCGATTGAGATCGTGACGGGGGCCGAACGTTTCGATGGTCTGGTGGCAATCGGAGGTTGCGACAAGAATACGCCCGCCTGCCTGATGGCAATCGGACGGATGAATCTTCCTGCGGTTTATGTTTACGGCGGTACGATACAGCCCGGGAAGCTCGATGGCAAGAACGTGGATATCGTCACGGCTTTCGAAGCGGTCGGGCAATATCATGACGGAAAAATGACGGAGGAGCAGTTACACAAGGTGGAATGCAGCGTCTGCCCGGGACCGGGCTCTTGCGGTGGCATGTATACAGCCAATACGATGGCCGCTGCGGCAGAAGCCATGGGGATGAGCCTGCCCGGTTCCTCTTCCACGCCGGCTATTTCACCAGACAAAGCAGCGGAATGCGCTGCGGCTGGGAGACAGGTCATCTCCTTGTTGGAGCAAGAAATCTATCCCAGGGACATCATGACCAAAAAAGCATTTGAGAATGCGATAACGGTCGTCATGGCTTTGGGCGGTTCAACCAACGCATTCCTGCATTTGCTTGCCATTGCTCATTCGGTTGGCGTAGATTTGACGTTAGACGATTTCGAGCGAATCCGGTTGCGAGTTCCTCACCTTGCAGACCTGAAGCCAAGCGGACGACATGCCATGCAAGACTTAAACGAAGTCGGCGGCGTACCAGGCGTCATGAAATTATTGCTCGCCGAGGGGCTTCTGCATGGCGATTGTCTGACGGTCACTGGCAAATCATTGGCAGAGAATCTGGCGGAAGCTGCGCCGCTAGAGGACAGCCAGGAAATCATTCGCCCCATCGATAAGCCGCTGAAGCCGAACGGGCCCTTGGTTGTATTAAGAGGCAATCTCGCGCCAGAAGGCGCTGTTGCCAAAATGTCGGGAATGAAGAAGCTGCGTTTTGTCGGACCGGCCAAGGTGTATGACAGCGAGGAGGATGCAACCGAAGCGATCTTGAGAGATGAAATATGCAAGGGCGACGTGTTAGTCATTCGTTATTGCGGTCCTAAGGGCGGCCCGGGTATGCCGGAGATGCTGTCGGTCACGGCACTCATAGTAGGCAAGGGTCTGGGCGGAGAGGTTGCGCTAATTACGGACGGCAGGTTCTCTGGCGGCTCGCATGGGTTCGTTGTCGGTCACGTAGCGCCTGAAGCACAGGTGGGTGGACCGATCGCGCTGCTGAGGAACGGGGACATGATCACGATCGACAGCGAAACGCAAGAAATGACGTTCGACGTCTCGGATTCCGAATTGGCTGCAAGAGTACAAGCATGGCAGCAGCCTCCACTCAAAGTTTCGACGGGCGTATTGTACAAATATGCAAAACTAGTGTCCTCAGCATCGAGAGGTGCGGTTACCGACTCCGCAGAATAAGAGGAATGTACAGCCTGAAATCTGGCTTATAGTAAAACAAGCTCTTGCGGTTTGCAAGAGCTTGTTTCGATATAAGTGGCCCAGCGGCCCATTATTTCAAATGGCTATTGATTTATGAGTTTTCCTTATCGTTCATCAACACGCTGTTGTGTTTGGACAAAAAGACATCATATTACTAACAAAAAAGCATGCGAAGACTAAAAATGAATGCTCGGGTATGTTATGATTTTAAAACTATTATAATGCAAGCGTTATCATTCGGTTGTACATATCCATTGATACGGCCAGTTGATCCTGTTCTTTACATTCAATGCCAAGAAGGAGCAGACGATATTGGGAACATTCAAATCCAAAATACTCATATACAGCTTGCTGTTGGGATCCTTTCCGACGATTCTTATCGGGTTCTTCTCTTATTTCATCGCCGCCAAAGACGTGGAGGAAAAGGTGAACGAGGGCAATATGCATCTGCTGAACCAAACTCGGATGCGGGTGGAGCAGGTGCTCGATTCCATGCAAAGAACCGCCTTGCAGTTTGAGAACTCTTCGTTGCTGAAGTCCGTGATGGACAGCAAGTTAAGCGGACAGGATTTTATCAAGGTCCGGGAACTGACGAAGGAAATGTTCAACCTCCAGACGCAGACCATTTTAAACCAGGTGTACGTCGTCAATCTAAAACATGAATGGGTCGTGGATTTAAACTCACTCAAACCGCTGGAGGGCATGAACAGAGCCGAATTCGACCGGTATCTGGATACGCATGAAAGCATATTCTGGGCAGCGGGATCGGGGGAAATCCCACAGACCGCGAATCCTGTGGAGACGGATCACTGGAACAGTGCCGAACAAACGGCGACCACCCTTCGGCTGGTACACAAATTACCGCTTCTATCGAAGAGCGCCGCTCCGTCCGGCATTCTGATTCTGCAAATCACCGCCAAAGATATCCGGAGCATGCTGGAACCCGTCAATTTGCGGGCCAGCCAATATATCCTGAACGAGCAGGGAGAAGCGTTCCTGTCGCCGGTTCAGGATCGAAAGGCTTACCGCTCGATCAATGGAGAAGTCTTCGCAAGGATTGGGCAGTCCGGTGAACCCCAAGGCGCATTTCACGCAGAGAGCGAAGGCAATAAGGTGAGCGTCCTGTACGCCAAATCGGATTATAACGGCTGGACCTATGTATCCGTCGTATCGCTGGATAAAGTGACCGATCAGATGGGAAACATTGCGCTGATTACAGCCGCAGCCTGTTTCGGGATTATTGTGACCGTGCTGATCGCTTCCTGGTTTGGCAGCCGCAGGATGTATTCTCCAATCCGCAAACTCCACGAGTTCGCGACGAACGTTCAGCCGCAGCAGACCGATGACAACCGGAAAGATGAGTTTGAGTCCATTCGGGAGAGCTTGACCACCCTTGCCGTTTCAAGAAACGAGCTAGACCAACAGATGAATTCCCAGACGGTGCATTTACGGGAATTCTATGTCCTGAAGCTGTTTACCGAACAAATCTCCGGAGCCGATGACCAATACGCTTCCGAACGCTACGGGTTTCCAACGGGCTGGGGAAGTCTCGGCGTGCTGCAGCTTGAGTTGGATAACCTTCAGCAGTCGCGGTTTCAGGAACAGGACCGGGAGCTTCTTCTGTTTGCGGTGAGCAATATCGTATCGGAAACCTTGCCCGTAGAGGCGCGTTTCAGTCCAATCGTGTTGAATCATTCCCAGGTAACGCTGTTAACCAGTAAAGAGGAGAGTGCCGAAGCTGGTCTAGCTATGTTCTATGAGACCGCTCAGCAAATCAAAGCCAACGTTCATGAATACCTCGGGCTCGAATGCAGCATCGGCATCAGCCACCCGTTTAAGCGATTGTCCGATGCGAAGCGTGCCTATAAAGAAAGCGGTGCGGCACTCAAATTGCGATTTATTCTAGGCTCGAATATCATCGTGCGTTATGCCGATATTGAGGATCAAGGCAATACTGAGAAGACGGTATACACGAAATTAAGGCTGATCGAGGATCAGATGATGCTTGCCATGGAAGAACGACAGCTTGAACAGGTGGAGCAGCTGTTTCAGCTTTATTTGGATAAATTGCTGTGCAAGGACGGGTTTCATCAAGAGCATCATTTATTACTGCTGCAGCTGGCGTCCAGGACCGTTGGCATAGCCCAGGAGCAAGGGCTGTCGATGCAGCAAGTATGGAATGGCGAAGAGGAGCTTAAGCATCTGTTCAGGCTGCAGACACGAACCGAAATTGCGAGCTGGTTCCACTCCAGGTTGTTTAAACCTGTAATCGGAATTTTGGAAGATATGGCTGATAAACAGTTCGTGAACATCACCCGCCGAATCGTCGATATCGTGCAGGAGCAGTACGGTCAAGATATTTCGCTCGACTATTGCGCGGCGGTCATGAATTTTAATCCGGCTTATATCAGCCGTGTATTTAAGAAAGAAATGGGCGTCTCCTTCAGTGAATACATAAGCGAGTACCGAATGAATATCGCCAAAAATCTACTGGCCACGACTGAGATGAAAGTCTCGGAAATCGGCAGGAAAGTGAGCTACACGAATATTAGCGCCTTTATCCGAACGTTCCGTCGTACGTTTGGGTTAACACCCGGCCAGTATCGGGAGCAGCTCAACAGTGAAGAAGGGAAGGAATGATCAGCACCTCCATTCAAAGATATAGACACACCCGGCATAATGGGGTGAGCTCATCATATGATGAAATCACCATATCAATCCAAGAAAGCTGTTCCACCCCGTAGCATGTTTTACGGTGATGGAGCAGCTTTTTTGCTCAAAAAACGCTCGATCGGAGTTACGGAAATCGCTGCACGAATCAATCAGTGTGCTGCTAACGTACAGCGCGAAGAACCAACTAAGACTGTATGTCATCAGCGGCACGCGATAGGTAGAATACGGCATATCCGACGGAATACCGTGATATCTTACCTTCCTTGCAGGATAGGCATTTATCGAAGGTTGGTGCTTGAAGTCATGAACGGAGTATAGCCTTACACGAATTTCGTGACGGATAATAAAAACATGAAAACGCATACAAGCAGGCAACAAGAACGATGTTCAAACAGGCAATGACGATGCTTCCAAAGCGAGTTTTGATCGCAGCTGATTCAGGAAGCAACGCTCACAAATCTAAGCCATGCTTCCGAAGCGAGTTTTGCTCGAAACCGATTCAGGAAGCAACGCTCACAAAACTTTGAGGAGAGGTGCTATGAAATCTAATCAAACTCCGGCTACGGCAGGCCCTCAAGTAAGAAGGGAACGGAGTCCGGAGAAAAGAAGGCTATTACTGAGGGACCTGGTCAGGGACAGGTGGATGTATCTGATGCTGCTGCCCGGCGTGCTGTATTTTATCGTATTTAAATATGTTCCGATGTATGGGGTGACGATGGCTTTTCAAGATTACAAGCCGCATACCGGATTCTTTGGCAGCCCGTGGGTCGGGTTCAAGCATTTCGAGCGCTTTTTCAGTGAGCCGCAGTTTTGGATGCTCTTTCGAAACACCATTATTTTAGCGTTATATAATCTGATCTTTTTCTTTCCGCTGCCGATTATATTGGCGCTCATGCTGAATGAGTTAAGGCGGGAACGCTTCAAACGATTTGTACAAACGTTGATCTATATTCCGCATTTTGTATCCTGGGTTGTCGTTGTAGGTATTTTCTATATTCTGTTTACGACCGAGAACGGCCTTCTCAATGAGATCATTTACCAGATAACGGGCGAGAAAATCGCATTCTTGCTGGAGAAGGATTGGTTTCGGACGATGATTGTTTCCCAGTCGATCTGGAAGGAAGTAGGCTGGGGCACCGTGATCTTTCTTGCCGCTCTTGCAGGCGTAGATCTGCAGCAGTATGAGGCCGCACGGATCGACGGAGCCGGACGCTGGCGCCAGCTGTGGCATATCACGCTGCCGGCCATCCGGAGCACGATCATCATTTTGCTTATTCTTCGTTTAGGCAACTTCCTGGACTCGGGCTTCGAGCAAATCTTCCTCATGATCACGCCGACGAATCGGGAAGTGAGTGAAGTATTCGACACGTACGTGTACACCAAAGGGATGACGCAGGCCCAGTACAGTTACAGTGCCGCCGTCGGCCTGTTTAAATCCTTTGTCGGATTGATTCTGGTTCTCGGATCAAACTGGATGGCTAAGCGATTCGGGGAAGAAGGCGTGTACTAGAACGATGCTGCGGTTGCATTTTTTCGAAGATGACAGGAGGGAATACAAGTGCGTCAAGATCAAACCTGGGGCAATCGCCTGTTCGATATCATCAACCATTCGGTATTATTCATCGTTGCGATCGTGTGTGTTTTGCCATTTGTGTATGTGCTGGCGGTATCCTTTGCCAGTCCGGCGGAAGTCGCCAAAGGCGGGTTGATTCTATGGCCCAAAGAATGGTCGCTCGTATCGTATCAATATATTTTCTCGTCGGATACACTGCCGCGAAGCTTGCTCGTGTCGATCTATATTACGGTAGTAGGAACGCTGATCAACCTGGCGTTTACGTCGCTGATGGCTTATCCGTTGTCCAAGCCTCATCTCCGGGGGAGAAATCCCATCCTTCTCGGCGTATTGATCACGATGCTCTTTAGCGGTGGCATGATTCCAACGTACTTTGTCGTGAACGGATTGAATCTGACCAACACGTTATGGTCTTTGATGATACCGAATGCCATCAGTGCGTTTAACCTGATCGTGCTGAAGAACTTCTTCCAGCAGATTCCCGACGGGCTGGAGGATTCCGCTAAAATCGACGGCTGTAACGACTTGGGAGTCCTGATACGGATCGTGCTTCCCTTGTCCCTTCCGGCCATGGCGACATTTGGTTTGTTCTATGCGGTTGCTCACTGGAACACGTTTTTCAATGCGATTCTGTACATCAATGATAACGAGAAGTGGCCGATTCAGGTCCTGCTCAGGGAAATCGTGATTCTGGCGCAGAGCCGGGTGGGGGATTCCAGCTTTGACGAAATGGACGTGCAGCCGTTAACGATCCGTATGGCGGTCATCGTCTTTGCCACCGTGCCGATTCTGCTCGTGTATCCTTTTCTGCAGAAGCATTTTGCTAAGGGCGTCATGCTGGGCTCTGTGAAAGGTTAATCGGTTCGATGCGCCTTCTTCCTAAAGAGGGGTTTCTTATAAAATAAATATGATGGAGGGGTAATGATGAAGAAAAGATGGATGACAACCGTGATGGCGGTGCTGGCGGGGATGATGGTTGTAACGGCTTGCGGAGACAAGAGCGGCGGGAGCGGCGTCAATGGCGACGGGCCTTATCCGCTCACCCTGGTGGTGAACCAGGTGGGAGAAATACCTGACCCGAACAATCCGATGGAGGAAAAAATACGCGAATACACGAACACGGACCTGCGGATTCAGTGGATACCTTACTCCGCATACGACGAGAAGGTTAACGTCATGGTCGCTTCCAATGAGCTTCCGAAGCTGATCAAGCTGAACTATACGCCAACAACCATCAGCTCGCTCGAAGCCGATCTGTTCTGGGATATCACAACCCATTTGAAAAATTACCCGAATTTGGCCGCACAGCCGCAAGCCTATTACGACAATATTAGCGTGAACGGCAAAGTATACGGCATCCCTCTGTTCCGGGATATGGGCCGGGCGATCGTCAGCTACCGCAAGGACTGGCTCGATGCAGCCGGCTTGAAGGAGCCGGTGACCCTGGATGATTGGTATGAAATTATCCGGTACAGCACGGAAGAGGATCCCGATGGCAACGGTAAAAGGGATACTTACGGAATGATGCTGGACAAAGGTTATAACCAGGGTACGGCATCAACATTGACCCGGCTTGCCGTTTCCCAAGGCGCACCTAATAAATGGGGCATCGACGAGCAGGGCAATTTCTATCCGGAGTTCGAATCCGAGCAGTTCTTCGAGGTTATGAAGCTGTTCCGAAAATTGTATGAAGAGAAGCTCATCAACCAGGATTTCGCCGTGGTGGATTCCTCCGAACTCAATAAGGTGTATGAATCGGGCCGCGCGAATATCCGGATCTCCGGCGGCAACGGCCAATCGCTGCAAACCAAGCTGGAGAAGGTCGTTCCGGAAGCGGTTGTCGACGTATCGGCGCTGCAAGGACCTGAAGGCATTCGGGTTCCGGGGGAAAGCGGTAATACCGGCTTTCTGGCGATCCCGAAATCGACGGTCAAGTCAGAAGAAGAGCTGGCTAAAGTGCTGAACTTCGTTGATAAGCTGCTGGATCCGGAGATGGTGAATGTCATTAATAAAGGTATCGAAGGCGTCCATTACGAAGTCGAAGGCGATTATACCGTAACGATCGATGCGGATAAGGACGCTCAGGAGGTCAAGCCTTATCGCGATACGTTTCCGCAACGGGGCGATTTGTACAACATGGAGAAGAAACCGAAAGGAACGGAGCTGTTCAACAAAAATAAACAAATCGTGTACGAGAACGAGAATTATATTGTGCCGAATCCGGCGCTTACCTTGAAATCCAATACGTATAATGAACGCGGCGGCGAGCTGGAGCAGATCATCACCGATGCGCAAACCAAGTTTATTATGGGACAGATTGACGAGGCCGGTTGGAAGGCCGAAGTGGAGAGATGGAGAAAGAGCGGCGGCGATCAAATGGCTGCGGAATATAAAGAGTCCTACGAGAAACAAGAATAGCGGTCATTAATAATGATAACGAGAGACAAAGCGGCAAGGAAAAGGAAGCAACTTTTGCGTACTTGGCTGCTTTGTCTCTCGGTTCATAGAGCATCGATTTTCGTTCCGATGAGCACGAGGTCCAAATGATTCGTGCTGAGCGACCCTGCCGGCTTGATTTGCAGCACAAGACCATCGCGGTCGAAACGGCAGGTCAGGATAAACATCTGCTGCAGCTCCAGCAGCTGAATGTGGATCAAGCAAGTCGACGAGTCTGCCCACACGGCACCACAGGCGGAGGGAAGGCCGTAAAAAGGATCAGGACCGATATGCCAATCATTCATGGAGCATAAAATCCTGGGACGACCGGTTTCATGTACGTAGATGAGCTCACATTGTTGCTCACTGAACGTAAAGCGACAAGCCATCCATCCCGGCTCGTTAGCTGAGAGGCGATAATGCTGCCCAGAGACCTCCGTGGCTGCTGTGGAGGAGGCGCTTCCCTTCGGCAGATGGAGCTTCAAAGCGCTCAGACGCTGCCGCATCCGCTGATAACCGGCATCATCAAGGGGGCAGAACGCCTCCATGGAAGGAACCAGATGCGTCCAAACGCTATCCAGTATCCCTTGGTGCTCATCCCGGTTCAGCATGGTGTTGGCCGTCGAGACGAAAACGGCATCTTGGTCAGGCATGACGAGGATGAATTGTCCGCCCGCGCCGAAAGCGCAGTAGGCTTGACGCCTGGCCCGCCAGAACTGGTATCCGTACCCGCTTCGACCTTCCAGCAGAATTCCGGCACTGGAGTTATCGACCGCCTTGGATGTGCTTTGTTCTACCCAGCCCTCCGGCAGAATCCGGATCCCGTTCCAGACTCCGTCCTGCAGATAAAGCTGGCCGAACCTCGCCATATCCTCGGACGTGCAATAAGCTCCGCTGCCGCCCTGGTTAATGCCGAGCGGACAAGTCTCCCATTCGATATCCTGTATCCCGAGGGGCTGGAACAAGCGTGTTTCGAGATATTCGTGCACGGTGGTTCCCGTGACTCGTTGAAGGATGGCACACAGCGTATGCGTACCCGTCGTATCGTAAGCAAAGACGGTACCCGGGGGATGGCTTGGAGGCGTATGTAGATATTCGAATACGATATCCCGGGCCTCCTTATTGGTAGATTTCCGGTGAACGGTTTGCATGCTCAGCAGATGCCGGATGGTCATGCTGGCCGTATACGGGTGTACGGCCTCCGGCTGCTTGTCCGGAAAAAATGCAATGACCTTGTCCTCCAGGGAGATTAGCCCTTCTCCAATGGCGATACCGATGGCTGCAGAAGTCAGGCTTTTGCTGACGGAGAATATCGGATGCCTTGCATCCTTTCGAAAAGGGTAGTAGTGGCCTTCAGCAGCTACTTTGCCATGCCGAAGCAGCATAAAGCTGTGCAAGTTCATATTCCTTTCCGTCATATCCTCCATAAAGCGGAGGATGGCTGATGGAGGAATACCCACCTCCTCGGGACGGACTCGTGCCAGTGCAGTCATAATCATCAACCTTTCGTCAGTTTAGATGAACCGGGTGCGTAAGGCGGACACCAACCGTCTTGTCCTCGGAGCACTTGTTCAATCGTAAACGGTTTAGCCTCGGCTTCGGTAAGGTCCCTGGACCACGAAACCCGCAGGGAAGGGGCTGCTCCGGGGCCGCGGCTGTCGAATTCGGCATAACGGGATGTCTGCTCCCGATCCGGCTGGTTCCAGTTATGCCAACCCTGCGGATGAACCGAGCCGTCCATCTCGCATCGGATAAACACCACGTTGGCGTAATCGCGCCACGGCCGGCCAAGGTATACGTTCTCGACGCCGGGTGCTCCCAATATAGTGCAGTCCAGAAAGACATAGCCGAACTCCGCTTCCTCCGGCGTATTGGCTGCGGTCAGGTAACCGCCGGACTGCTTGCAGCGGATCATGCACCGGTCGAATACGGCCGCTGCCGGTCCAAATATAAAATCGACATCTCCTTCGATAAAGCATTCGGCAAAGTAATGACGTCTGCCGGATACATAGAGCGTATCTTGATCGCCTTCGAGCCTTGCATGCTTAAAGGACACCCGATCGGCATCGATAAAGGCGGCGACAGCCTGGCCTGTTCCAGGTCCGGAATCGTTGCGGACGGTCAATTGTTCGGCGCTGAAATCGTCGGCGTAGACATACAAGCTTCCACTGCGAAAGGTGCCAAGGGGCTGCCCATCTTCCCCCAGGGTGTGGGCGTTATCCGAATAGGTAAGAATCGTGTCTTCGGCTCCTTCGCCGATCATGCGAATAGCTGGCTTCGATGAAGGGATCGTGATTTTCTCGCGATACACACCCTTTTTGATTTCGAGGATGACAAGGGAATCGGCCTGCTCGGGAATCGAGTCAACAGCGGACTGTACCGTCACGAAGTCGCCTTGTCCGCTGGGATCTACTGTGATTTTCATCGATGAACACGCTCCTTATGGATTATTCATTCATGTTATCGAATTGCAGGCTCGAGTAATAACACCTTCGATGTTTAAATCGGTTCATTCTTTGCCTTTTATGCCGAATTTATAAACATGGCAGCTTAATCAGCTTGGTCTTCTTGAACGAAACAGATTGGGAAACAGAGCATAAAATGCAAAATATGCGGGAAATTCGGCATCAAATCCGGAATTTTTATGATTTACGTTTCTTTATAATTAGTTTGTGATTGAAACTTCCAAGGATATTGAGGTGAGGCGGTTTTGAAACAAGAGAGCAGATGGTCCGTCTTGACGGCGGATACCATTCTCAGTCAAGCGGACAGCGAGGGACTTCACCCTGAAATTGCCCGCCGGTGGGCGTATGTACCCGGGATGATGCTCATGGCGATCGCCCGCACAGGGGATTGTTATAGCAAGGATGCTTATATTGATTTCATGAAAAGGCATATGGATCTGTTTGTTCATGCGGATGGGGACATTCGGGGATATCGCATCGAAGAGTATAATCTGGACCAGATCAACCAAGGGAAAAATTTATTTGCTCTGAGCGCCAGATTTCATGACTCCCGTTATGAAAAGGCTTCCCATACGCTTGCCGCCCAGCTGATCGGCCAGCCCAGGACGACGGACGGCGGGTTTTGGCACAAGAAAGTTTACCCGTTTCAGATGTGGCTGGATGGACTCTATATGTCTTCGCCATTTCTGGCGCAATATGCGAAAACCTACAACCGACCTGAACGGTTCGACGAGGTAGCCCATCAGCTTCTGCTGGTGGAGCGTAGAACCCGGGATCGCAAAACGGGGCTCTTGTATCACGGATGGGATGAAGCGAAGGAACAAGTATGGGCCGATCCGGAAAGCGGCCGCTCCCCGCATTATTGGAGCAGGGCCTTAGGCTGGTATGCAATGGCGCTGGTGGACAGTCTCGAGTATTTCCCGGTGGATCATCCGAAGCGCGGTACGATCATCGGCATATTCGAACGGTTAAGCCGGGCGCTGGGACGGTATCAGGAGAAAGAGAGCGGGCTGTGGTTCCAGGTGCTCGATCAAGGCTTCCGGGAAGGCAATTATCTCGAAACCTCCGGCTCCTCGATGTTTATTTACGCATTAGCCAAGGGAGTGCGGCTCCAATATCTGGAACAGCCTTCAAGATCCATTGCGGAAAGGGCTTACGAAGGTTTGGTGCAGCGGTTTGTCGAGGTTAACGAGACCGGCGTGCATCTACATTCCATATGCCATGGAGCGGGGCTCAGCGATGACCGCAACGGCTCTTACGAATATTACATCGGCGAGAAGGTGGTGTCGGACGCCCAGATCGGCGTCGCGCCTTTCATCCTTGCAAGTCTGGAAATGGAGCGGTTAGAAGATTCAAGGATAGGAGGTTCTTTATGATGCACTCATCGTCACCAATGAAAGCATTACATAACAAACCGTGGTTGTCGGATCAGGGAGACGGAACGTTCATGAATCCGGTGCTTCATGCGGATTATTCGGATCCGGATGTGATCCGGGTTGGGGAAGATTTCTATATGACAGCCTCCAGCTTCGGCCATCTGCCGGGACTGCCGATTCTGCATTCGAAGGATTTGATTAACTGGAGGATCATGAATCATGTGCTGCCCCGGATGGATCTGCCGGGCTATGACGTCCCGCAGCATGGGAACGGCGTCTGGGCTCCGGCCCTTCGATTCCATGACGGCAAGTACTGGGTGTTCTATGGAGATCCGGATGTCGGCATCTTGATGAGCACAGCAAGGGACCCGGCAGGCAGCTGGACGCCGCTCCATCTGGTTCAAGAGGGAAAAGGCTTAATCGACCCCTGTCCGTTCTGGGACGATGACGGCCAGGCTTACCTGGTTCACGCGTTTGCCAAAAGCAGATGTGGCATCAAGCATCTATTACGAATGTGCCGGATGTCCCCGGATGGAAAACAGCTGCTGGATGAAGGTCAGATCGTCTTCGACGGGACCGAGCGCCATCCGACGATGGAGGGCCCGAAGCTGTATAAACGGAATGGCTATTATTATATCTTTGCTCCTGCCGGGGGAGTATCAACGGGGTGGCAGACCGTGCTTCGGTCTACCTCGGTCTTTGGCCCCTATGAGGACAACATCGTGCTGCATCAAGGCGATAGCCCGATTAACGGTCCGCATCAAGGCGGCTGGGTGGAACTGGCATCGGGCGAATCGTGGTTTATGCATTTTCAAGACAAGGGGGCTTACGGACGAATAACACATCTGCAGCCCATGTGCTGGGTGGATGATTGGCCGCAGATCGGGATCGACACGAATGGAGACGGGATCGGCGAACCGGTTCTGCGTTATCCGAAGCCAAATGTCCTTGGGGAGCATATGATTCAGGCCCCGGACGATTCGGACGAATTCGAAGGCGTAACGCTTGGCCTTCAGTGGCAATGGCAAGCCAATCCGAATCCGGACTGGTACGCATTCGAGAAGGAAAGCCATTTGCGATTATTCTCCTTTCCCGTGCCGGAGCACCGGCCATCGCAAACGATCTACGATGCCCCTCACTTGCTGCTGCAGAAATTTCCGGCTGAAGTATTTCATGCGGAAGCCAAACTGGATGGAACGTCACTCAAGCCCGGTGAACGGGCGGGTCTGATCATATTCGGACGAACCTTCGCCTATGCCGGCGTTCGGATGAAGACGGACGGATCCGGGATGGAGATTATTCGGTCCGAAGGGAATGAGATGGAGGAGAATGTCGTTTGGTCCGGCGGATGGAATGATGGAAAGATTAAGATTCGGGTCACGGTTCATCCTGGTGCGATATGCCGCTTCGATTACGCTGCTGCTGACGGTCGTTATATGCCGTGCGGGGGAAAGGAATTCGTAGCGGAAAAAGGTCACTGGGTCGGAGCCAAGGTTGGATTGTTCGCGGCTTGTGAAGAGGATCATCCAGACAGAGGGTATGTGGATGTCGAATGGTTTAGGGTCGGAAGAGGAGGGATGTAGTAAGGCGGGGCTGTCCCAAGACGGGTGACTGCTTTGGAACCGCCCCGATTCTATCCGTGACGCTTGCGATACTGGAGAGGCGTCGTGCCCGCTATTTTTTTGAAGGTTTTATTGAAGTGGGCAATATGTTCAAATCCGGCCAGCTCGGAGATGATTTGCACGGAGTCCCGGCTGCTCACGAGCATTTTTTGGGCTTCGCGAATTCGTACCACCTGCACGTATTCACGAAAGTGAAAGCCTGTCAGCCTGGTGAATACCCTGCTGAGGTAGGAGGGACTGATGTAAAACTGCTTGGCGACCTGTTCCAGCGTGAGCTTTTCATGGAAATTCGATTTGATATATTGGGCAATTTCTGAAATTTTTTGATGCATCGGATGCTCGTATTCATGGGTTTGGGATTGCAGCGTGGTCTCAATCCGGTGGAGGCGGATAAGCAGCTCGTTCATCAGCGAGCGAACCAATGAGCTGTAGTGAGTCTGCTCCGTTTGGCATTCAGCGAGCATGGAGTGCAGCAGCCGTTCGATTTCCGGCTGATGCTTCAGCGGAATACGAACGAGCCTGGACGTCCCATGTTCGAGCAGATTGGCGACGGCGGCGTCCCCCTGTTCGATGAAGGTTCTGGAGAAGCCGATCAGCACCCGCTCGAAGATCAGCTTATCGGAGCTTGCCGTCGAGTGCAGTTCATGCGGGTTCACGATCATCAGATCCCCTTTTTTGACGGTGAACACGTTATCGTCCATGAAGTAAACCCGCTCCCCGTTGAGCAAGTAGTACAGCTCGAAGTAGGGATGCTCATGGGGACGGGGCATGCTGCTGGAACCGTTTCGCGACATGTATTGGATGGAGAAATCATGATCTCCGATGTGGTATTTAGGCTGCAGCCGGTCAATCATTCCTCCCTCTCCTTTATACGCATGGTTGGATTATTACCATCGATAGTGATCGTAGAAAATTATATATCATGCCTGCAGCCGATCTTCAAGGGTTTTGGCCGCAATCACCAACTTTTTCAAAAACGCTTACAAATTTTTAGCATAAGAAGCTTAGGAGGACAGAATGCCATTAACTTCAGAAACCTTGATATGGTTCGATCAGCCGGCCCGGAACTGGAACGAGGCTTTACCAATAGGGAACGGACGTTTTGGCGGCATGATATTCGGATGCACCCGGCAAGAAAAGATCCAATTCAACGAGGATTCGGTATGGTACGGGGGTCCGAGGGACCGCAACAATCCGGATGCGCTCCGACATCTTCCGCTCATCCGCAAGCTGTTGTTCGAAGGGCGGCTGAAGGAAGCCCACCGGCTGTCGGAGACGGCATTTTCCGGGACGCCGCGCAGCCAGAGGCCATATTTGACGGCGGGCGATTTCTGCATTCAGGTCGATCATCCGCAAGGCGAGTTGTCCCACTATCGCAGGGAGCTGGATCTTGAAAAGGCGGTTGTCGCAACGTCATACCAACACGGAGGCGTTACCTTTACCCGGGAAGTGTTTTGCAGCTATCCGGACCAGGTGATGGTCATCCGGCTGGAAGCCGATCGACCGGGTGCTCTGACCTTGACATCGCGATTTGAGCGGCAGAAAGGGAAGCACATGGATGCAGTCCATCGGCATGGCACGGACACGGTGGTCATGACGAATGATTGCGGTGGGAAGGACGGGCTTACCTACAGTGTCGCTGCAAAAGCCATAACTGCCGGCGGAACCGTACGCGTTGTCGGCGAGCATTTGCTGGTGGATGAGGCCGACGAAGTCGTCATTATCCTTGCCGCAGCCAGCACCTTTCGCGTTGACGATCCGAAATTGCGCTGTGCTGAATTGCTGGAACATGCAGCGAACCAGGGCTACGCCGCTTTGAAGCAGCGTCATATTGCGGATTATCAGCCGTTATTTGAGCGGGTAAAGCTGGACCTGGGAGCTGCTGCAGATCGTGAGCACCATTTGCTGCCGACGCCAAAGCGGCTTGAGCGTGTCCGGGCGGGAGATGACGACGCAGGCCTGTACACGCTGTATTTTCACTTCGGAAGATATTTGCTTATTGCCTGCAGCCGCCCCGGATCGCTCCCGGCCAATCTCCAGGGGATCTGGAACGATTCCATGGCTCCACCCTGGGACAGCAAATTTACGATCAATATCAACACCCAGATGAATTACTGGCCGGCGGAAAGCTGCAATCTGCCCGAATGCCATGAACCGCTGTTTGAATTAATTGAACGCATGAGGGACAACGGGCGAGTAACGGCACGAACAATGTACGGCTGCCGCGGATTCGTCGCCCATCATAACACCGATATATGGGCCGACACCGCGCCCCAGGACATTTATCCTCCGGCCACCCAATGGGTGATGGGCGCCGCATGGCTGACCCTTCATCTCTGGGAGCATTACAAATTCAATCCGAATCCGGATTTCTTGAAAAGAGCCTATGAGACCATGAAGGAAGCGGCACTCTTCTTCACCGACTTTCTGGTGGAAAGTCCTGAAGGATACCTTGTGACGAATCCATCCGTTTCGCCGGAGAACCGTTATTTGCTGCGGAATGGCGAAACCGGAACGCTCTGTTACGGACCGTCCATGGACACGCAAATCATATCGGAGCTGTACAGTGTCTGCATTCAGGCAAGCCTGGAGCTGGACATCGACGAAAGTGCTCGCCAAGAATGGGCTGCCATCAAGGATCGTTTGCCGGAGATGAAGGCAGGAAGGCACGGGCAACTGCAGGAATGGCTGGAGGATTACGAAGAGGCCGACCCCGGGCACCGGCACATCTCCCATCTGTTTGGTCTTCATCCCGGAACGACGATCAGTCCGGACTCGACGCCGGACTTGGCGGAAGCGGCCCGGGTTACGCTTCGGCGGCGTCTCGCTCACGGCGGGGGACATACCGGCTGGAGCCGGGCCTGGATCATCAACTTCTGGGCACGGCTGTTGGACGGCGAACAGGCCTATGTTCATCTTAAGGAATTGCTGAGGCAATCGACGCTCCCCAATCTGTTCGACAATCACCCGCCGTTCCAAATCGACGGCAACTTCGGGGCTGCCGCGGGAATCGCCGAAATGCTGATCCAGAGTCACCTGGATCACATCCGTCTGCTGCCGGCGCTGCCAGATGCCTGGCCGCAAGGGCGCGTACAGGGACTTTGCGCCAGGGGAGGCTTCCAGGTGGATATCGATTGGAGAGACGGGAGCCTTTCGGAAGCGGTGATCACTTCGGTAAGCGGTCGGAAGCTTCGTCTCCATGCGAAGCGGTCCGTACGGGTCACGACCTCGGATGGAAGGGAGGTGCCGATGGAACGTCATGGCCATGTCATCGAAATGGCTACCGAAACCGGCGGAAGGTATTTCGTCCAGCCGATACAAATCGAAAAAGCAATCTTACCATAACGGAGGTACCCATGATCAAGATAACCGAAGAAGCGATATGCCCTGATTTGCCCGTAATCCCGGAACATACGGTAACGATTACAGACTATGGCGCGGTTGGAGACGGTGTTTATGACAATACTCAAGCATTTCATCAAGCGATTGAAGCCTGCGCAGATGCAGGAGGAGGCACGGTGGTCGTCCCTCCGGGGATATGGCTCACCGGTCCGATCAAGCTGCAGAGCCGGATTGAGCTTCATGCCTCAGCCGGTGCCCTCGTCATGTTCAGCAAATTTTTCGAAGATTATCCGATCCTGATGTCCACGTATGAGGGCCGGCAGATGTTTCGCTGCCAGTCTCCGCTCGATGGTGAAGGGCTTGAGGATGTCGCGATCACTGGGAGCGGGATTTTTGATGGAAGCGGCGAAGCCTGGAGACCTGCTAAGAGAGGGAAGCTGACGGAAAGCCAGTGGGAGCGCTTAATTCAAGCCAGCGGCGTCGTGGATGACCAGGGATTGTGGTGGCCAACGATCGCTGCTCGGGACGGTCAGGAGACCCTGGACCGTATCGAACAGACAGGCAGCGAGAAACCACAGGATTATGAGCCCGTCAGAGACTACTTGAGACCCAATCTGCTCAGCTTGAGAAACTGTAAGCGGATCCTGCTCAGCGGTCCCACCTTTCAAAACTCCGCAGCCTGGTGCCTGCATCCTTGGGCATCGGAGCAGATCACCATTCAAAACATTACCGTCCGCAATCCGTGGTATGCCCAGAACGGGGACGGTCTGGACATCGATTCGTGCAAATACGTATCCGTAGAAAACAGCTCGTTTGATGTAGGAGACGACGCGATCTGCCTGAAGTCCGGCAAAAATGAAGCCGGGCGCCTGCTGGGAAAGCCGAGTGAGCGGATCCGCATCCGGAATTGCACCGTTTATCACGGCCACGGCGGCATCGTGGTCGGCAGTGAAATGTCCGGAGGCATCAAGGATGTATACGTATCCGATTGCACTTTTATCGGCACCGATATCGGCATTCGTTTTAAAAGCTGCCGCGGGCGCGGCGGTGTAGTCGAGAACATCTTGATTGAACGGATTCGGATGCGGGATATCGACGGGGATGCCATCTCCTTCAATTTATATTACGAAGGGAAAGCCGGCTCCGGCGAATACCAAGAGGAAGTGATGCTGCCCGTTACCGAGGAAACCCCCGTGTTCCGGAACATTGTCATTCAGGATATCGTGTGCAGCGGCGCGCATACCGCGCTCCTCATCAACGGCCTGCCGGAGATGCCGGTGGAGAACTTGACGGTGAAGCGGTCCGCCATCACAAGTCGGGAAGGCATTGTATGCCGAAATGGACAAAACCTGAGCATTCAGGACATGGTCCTTCGCACTCAGGATAATCCGCTGCTTCTTTTTCACCAAAGCCGGAATGTTCAAGTGGCGAATGTCAGCGGAGAAGGCGGTTCGCTGGACGACCGCTTGTTGGTGGTGACCGGGGAACGGTCCAGCCAAATCGAATGCTCGGGGCTGCAGGCCGATAAGGCTAGGGGAATCGTGATCTCTCCTGAAGTGGAACCGGGGGAGGTCGTGATCAAGTAGCTTTCGGATTAACTATGGCTTAGAGAGGGGGGGATCGGATTATAACCGTTGTCAGAATCTCGAAATGATAAGGAGGTACGAAAATGAAAGCAGCAAAATGGTTGAAGCAAATGCTTGTCTTCACGATGCTGTTTACCGGTATGTCCGGCGGAGGTGCTTATGCTGAGGAAAATCCTGAATCCCCAGCCCCGGCAAATTCCCCGCAAACGCCTGCATTTCCGGGGGCCGAAGGCGGTGGGAAATATACGACCGGCGGCCGGGGCGGCGAAGTGTACGAGGTAACGACGCTTGCCGACTCGGGACCGGGGTCGCTTCGTGACGCGGTCAGCGCCGGGAACCGGACCGTCGTATTTAAAGTCGGCGGCGTGATTCAGCTGAAATCCCCACTGAAGATTCTCGGAGACAACCTGACGATTGCCGGTCAAACGGCGCCTGGCGATGGGATTACGGTTATCGGGTATCCAACGACCTTCGATGGAAACAACCTGATCATCCGTTACATGCGCTTCCGGCTGGGCGATATGAATGAAACGGAAGCAGACTCTTTTGGCGGGCGGTACAAGAAAGACATCATCATTGACCACTCCTCGTTCAGCTGGTCCGTTGACGAAGTGCTCAGCCCTTACGGCAACGAAAATGTCACCGTGCAATGGTCGATCATCGCCGACGCCATGCATATTAGCAGACACGTCAAAGGCAGACACGGGTACGGCGGGATATGGGGCGGAAAAAACACCAGCTTCCATCATAACTTGATCGCTCACAATTCCAGCCGCAACCCTGCGTTTGACAGCACGGCCGGCAACTCCCATGATTTCCGAAATAACGTGGTATACAACTGGGGTTTCTTTGCTTCGTACGGAGGCAAAGGGGCAGTTACCAATATCATCAACAATTATTACAAGCCCGGCCCGGAGACGGAAGTCGTTCGGTTTATGAATGCGGAGAGCACCGGAAGTTACTTTATCGACGGCAACGTCATGGACGGGTATCCGGAATATACGCAGGATAACTGGTCAGGCGTTCATAAATACCCAAATTACGTGAAGCTGGAAACTCCCGCTTCCTTTGCCAATCCATTGCCGACCGAATCCGCCGAAGAGGCTTATGAAGCGGTCATGCAAAGCGCCGGACCCACCCTGCCGAAGCGGGATGCCGTCGATGCCCGGATCATCCAGGATGTGATCCACCGAACCGGCATGCATATTAACTCCCAGAATGAGGTGGGCGGATATCCGCTCGTGGAGCCGGTTGTTTCCACAATAGAAGATGACGATCAAGATGGAATGCCGAATGATTGGGAGATCTCCCACGGGCTGGATCCGAAAGATCCGAGCGACCGCAATATGACCAATAACGAAGGATTTACGAATCTGGAGCTGTATCTGAATTCCATACCAGGAAACGGATCGGCCAATCCCTCAGCGGTCATTACCGCCCCGGCAAACAACACGGTGGTAAAAGCCGGCTCGAACGTCACGATTGAAGCGTCCGTTTCCGATGAAGACGGCAGCGTAACCAAGGTGGAGTTTTACCGGAACGGGGAAAAGGTTGGGGAGGACGAAAGCATGCCGTTCCGCTATCAGTGGACGGATGTTGCGGATGGCACCCATTACTGGGCCGCAAAAGCGATCGACGATACAGGCACGATGGCATTCTCAACGAGCGTGATCGTACATACGAACACTAAAGGGAGCATCAGGCCTTGGAAATCGGCCGATGTCGGCAGTCCGGGAATTCCGGGACACACGCAGCTCGGCGGCGCGCCGGGCGAAGTGACCGTCAAGTCGGCGGGTGATATCGGCGGCACGAAGGACGTCTTTCATTTTGCATATCAGAAGGTAAAGGGAGATGCTGAAATCGTTGCCCGGATTGAAAGCATCACTCCCACGAATGAGGAAGCGGAAGCCGGCATCATGTTCCGCGAGAGCCTGAAAGAGGATGCCCCGTTCGTTTCCCTTGTCGTCCCTTATATTCGCACGGGGAAAAGAGGCGTAACCCTTAGTCGAGCCGAGGAGGGCGGCGAGGTCGTGAGGATTCAGCCGGAACAGGAATTTCAGCTGCCATATTGGATCAAGCTTGTCCGCAAGGATAATCAATTCACATCGTTCGTTTCTCAAGATGGAACCAGTTGGACCACGGTTGGAAACGTTCAAGTCGATTTGCCGAAGCAAGTCTATGTCGGGCTTGTGGCGGATGCGGCTAAAGTTAACAATGAGACGTGGAAATACAATACTTCCACATTTTCCAATGTAAATATCTCGGCGAAAACAGGCATCGGTCCGAAGGCCGAGTAATGTGAACGATGACGAAAATACTAAAGAACCTATCGTTCACATAGTGTTACATTTCAGTATGACTGCAATCACATATGCGGGTATGGGAGTTTCATATACTTGAGTTGTAAGAGTGAAAAAGTTCACAAACACGTATTAAGTCTAGGGAGGTTTGAATATGAGTTCATTCACGCTTCAGAGCCAAGTATCCGATATTGTGACATCCATCCCGCAAACCGCGGATTTATTTCGGTCCCTCCGCATCGATTTTTGTTGTGGGGGACAGGTGCCTTTGGAAGAGGCAGCCAAGCAGCGTTTTTTGGATCCAGCCGCCGTTCTGGAGCAGGTTCAGTTCGTAGAGAGCAAGTTTGCCGGTTATCAGGAAAGCTGTCCCGCTTCATTGAAGGAATCCGAACTGATTGATCACATCCAACAAAAACATCATGCCTTCCTCCGTGATGAATTACCGGCATTAACGCCCTATGTAACGAAATTGGCCCGTGTGCATGGAGAGCATCATCCTGAGCTGCTTCGCGTGCAGGAGCTCTTCTCGGAATTGAAAAAGGAGCTGTTAGAGCATACGAAGGACGAGGACGAACATGTATTTCCGCTCATCTTGAAATTTGTGGCGGACCCTAGCCACCAAGCGGCATCAGAGCTTAAGCCGCACGTGTCCGAACTGGAGCATGAACATGCTCATGCCGGCAGCTTGCTGCAGGAGCTGCGGGACGTAACATCCGATTTCAAGCTTCCGGCTGATGCCTGCGGTACGTATCAGCTTGTCTTTCAACGGTTAGCCATGCTTGAAAAGGACATGTTCGAGCATATCCATCTGGAAAACAACATATTGTTTGAGCGGCTGCGACAAGCGGTATAGCCTTTCGACAGTGTCCCTTCCTCACCGAATGAGGAAGGGATTTTTATTATTCCAGTCCATCATCCTGCTCAACGATTCGCTGCTATTCGGACGATAAATATAGTGATCTGAAGGGGAGATGCAGATCCCAATGATGCGCCAATAAGCTTAAGGACACGGTATGGCAACAATAGCACCCCTAGGTAGCTCCACTTTTGAAAAGTCTTACGAATGATGACATCATGATTGGCATTTACGACACGGAGAAGCTCATCATCAACATTCCGGGAAGAACCTTTTTGCTGTTTGAGATGGCTGAGAGTTTTTCCGCGATTGTCGAGCAGACCATCGTATCCATTGAAGATATTAGGCAATCCAATACCCGCCTTACCGATCGGGTGTCGTACGGTAACGGTAACCGGCCAAATGTCGGAGGTTAGCTCCAGTACAGCAGATCGGCAAGATTTCCCCTGTCGTGAAAGTAATTTCGAATCTTAATGCTTCTATCGAAGCGGCAAAGGCGCTTTTATTCCATCCAAGGCAGCCAATATACGCATAAGTAACTCTTCCGATGATGACGTCGAAAGAGTTTTTTCGTGCTAAAATGTTGACTATTTCAAAAAGGCATGCTATATTCTCAACATCTTAATCGTAAATATTACGATTAAAGAACATCAAGCAACTGGCAATCCATTGGAGCAGAGGGAGCCCGTGATGAAGCAGAAGATCGATTTTGTGAAATGCAATCCCACGCAGAACATGACGATTCTCATTAACACCAAGCTTCCGCCCGATGAACATAAACGCGTCGCTGCTAAAATCATGTCGTACGACAATGTTTATGCTGAGCAGGTTGGTTTTATCGAACAATCCAAGATAGATCATGCGGATGCATTTCTGCGGATGGCAGGAGGTGAATTTTGCGGGAATGCTTGCATGGCCTTGGCGGCATACCTGGCTGAGGTCCAGGGGATGAAACGACATCTAACAACTGAATTTCGACTAGAGGTTTCAGGGACGGAGCGGTTAGTGTCATGCCGTATAACAAAAAACAAGGAGGATTATCGCTGCCGGGTCAACATGCCGCTTCCGGTGACAATTGATCAAACGGTCCTTCAAGAAGGGTGTTCCCTTGTTGACGCGGTTGTCGTTCGATACAGCAACTTTGTTCATTTCGTGATTGAAGCAGAATGCTGCGATGCGCAAATGAAGAGCAGCATGCTAGCCATGGCCAAGCACATCGGACCCTTTCTCGGTACGAGAATGGTCGGGATCCTGTTATACAACCCCCGCACTAGGGAACTGGCTCCGCTCATTTATGTGCCGGAGCTGGATAGCGCGGTGTGGGAAAGAGGTTGCGGATCCGGCACCGCTTCCGTAGGCGCCTACTTAGCTTGGAAGCATAAGAGGGATATCGAGGCTTCCATCAAACAGCCAGGCGGAACGATTCATGTAGAGGCCCTATTTGATCAAAACCGGTTGACGCATCTGGAAATCGAAGGGGCCGTTGGCATTGCGGCTCAAGGCATCGCATTCATTGATCTGGATGAAGACCATATCGCGGGGGTAGGAAATCGTGAAACTAACCATGTTTGATCAATCCTTGGCTGAATACTTAACAAGGTTTAAGTACTACGCAGACCGCTTCGATGATAGTTCCCGTCACCGAACCGAGCTGGAACGTCTGGTTGATGATTATTCTGCTTTTATCACCGACGAGTCCAACTCCAATATTTGGGATGGGCTGGAGCGGCAAGGAACTGGTGGTTTAAACGGGCTTGCGGAGGAATTGAGAGCGTATTCGGCACGCTGCGTAGCGACCCTGGAGAAATATCGCGCATTGAAATTGATCAAGGGAGACACGGAGATCACCGATTATTTCAGGAATATCGAAGATTGCATCGAGAAAGAGTTCGGAAGCTTCCAAGTGACTTCGAAGTCGATCGTATTGCTGGTCGGGTCCGGCGCATTTCCGATGACGGCTCTATTGATCGCCAAGCGAACGGGAGCCGAGGTGATCGGCATCGACATTGACGATGAGGCCATTAGGCTCGGGGTCAAGGTTATCGAGGCATTGGGCCCGGAGCTGAAGATCCGGCTGATAAATACACCGGCAGAAAATCTTGATGACATACAAGAGGTCACCCACATCATTTTCAGTTCAACGGTTGCTGAAAAGTACGACATGTTGGAGCGGTTGCATCCATTAACGAACGAAGAGGTCGTTGTGGCCATGAGGCACGGAGATCGATTGAAGTCTCTATTCAATTACCCCATGAAAGAAACGGATCACGACAAATGGAAATTAGTTGATACGGTATTGCGCCAAAACGATATATTCGACATCGCGTTGTACAAAAAAGGCACCATAACACATGGCTAATCGAAGTGAGGTGTTCTTATGAGAGATATGAAGCGGGTCCTGATATTGGGAACGGGTCCTGCCGCCTTGCAGCTGGCAGTGATCCTTAAAAAAGGGTACCGTTGTCATTTGGGCATTGCGGGCCGGGAATCGGTCCGTTCCGCGGAATTCTTTGAGTCGCTTGCGGCCAGCGGTCAAAGGGTTCGCGTAAGCATCCAAAACGAAAAGCACCATGCCATGGAAGGCGAATGCCGCTTGGACGACGTATTCCGTGGCTTTGAAACGATCGAAGGCCAGTGGGATACCTTGATTTTGGCAGTGACCACAGATGCATATTTGGAAGTCATGCGACAGATCGACCAAGACGTTCTGCGAAAAGTCAACAGCTTGGTGCTGATCTCCCCGACATTCGGTTCCAACAGCTTGGTATCCGGTTTTATCGGGCAATTGAATCCGGGTGCGGAAGTCATAAGCTTTTCTACATATATCGGGGACACCAGATGGGTGGATGACCGGGTTTCCAATCATGTCATAACGACGGGGGTCAAGAAAAAAGTCTATATCGGCTCGACACGGGGCCGCTCAGATCTTGTCGACAGGCTGTGCGGTCTGTATAAGCAATCGGACATTGAAGTGGAATTCATGAGGACGCCCCTGGAGGCAGAAGCGCGAAATATTTCGCTATATGTCCATCCCGCTTTGTTCATGAATGACTTCTCATTAAACGCCATTTTTGACGAATCGGCTTCTCGCAAGTATGTCTATAAGCTTTTCCCTGAAGGCCCTATTACGCAGGAACTGATCCGCAATATGTTATCCCAGTGGAAAGAAATGATGAACATCTTGAGTCGATTAGGGATGAGACGCATCAATTTGCTGAAGTTTATGACGGATGATAACTATCCGGTGAGAAATGAGAGTTTATCACGCAGGGATATTGACAGCTTCGAGCACTTGGAAAGCATTCATCAAGAATATTTATTGTATATCCGTTACGCCTCATTGTTGATCGATCCCTTCTCTGAGCCGGATGTCGAGGGAAAGTACTTCGATTTCTCGGCGGTGCCGATCCGGAGTTTGTTTATCAATCTGGAAGGCTGCCTGGATATCCCGAGAATGCCCAAGGAGGACTATTATCGGATCAAGATCATACAAGGCATCGCCGGCTTCTTAAAGGTGGAATGTCCAACCATCGATCGGTTCACTTCAGCATATGAAGGCAAAATCGTCAGCGTGGCACTTGCTCATAAGGACCGGTCGTTGTCCGGCGCCTTCGCGGTTCAGAGCTTCGGAGAAGAACTGGCCATGATATGCAAGGACATAACAAATACAGGAACGGCAACATAATCAAGTGGGTAGCAGGAGGAAAACCGTGAAAAGAAAAACCGTAATCATCTGGATGTTTTTATGCACGATGGCGCTTTTGGCAGGCTGCGGAGAGACGAATCAGGAAAACAAATCCGCAACGGCTGTCCCGGATGAATTAATCTATGCGACAGCCAAAGATATTCATGATATGAACCCGCATTTGTATACGGGGTCCATGCCGGCTCAGGGCATGGTATACGAGTCGCTGGTGGAGAACACGAAGGAGGGCATCAAACCGCTGCTTGCGGAATCTTGGGACCTTTCCGAAGAAGGCCGGACCTATACCTTTCATCTAAGAAAAGACGTGAAGTTCCATGATGGAGAACCGTTTAATGCCGAAGCCGTCAAATTGAACATCGACGCCGTGCAGCGCAATGCCGAAAAACATGCCTGGATTAAGCTGTCGAGCAAAATCAAAAACGTGAAGGTCGTGGATGAATACACCGTCCAATTGATCTTAAGCGAAGCTTATTACCCAACGCTGGTCGAATTGTCCATGACGCGGCCGTATGTATTCCTATCGCCGAAGGACTTCATGCAAGGGGAAACAAAGGATGGCGTTAACGGCCATAACGGTACAGGTCCTTACAAGTTCACGGAGCATAAAATCGATGAGTACGCTGTCTTTACCGCCAATGAAGAATACTGGAACGGTGCGCCGAAAATCAAGAAAATTACGGCCAAGGTGCTGCCTGCCGGCGAGACGACGTTTCTGGCCATGCAGAAAGGAGAGGTGAACTTCGTATTCACCGATGATCGGGGGGCGGACAGCATCGACGTGCAAGCGATGAATCAACTGGTTGACGCCGGAACCTATCAGCTTGTTCGCAGCGAAGCCATGAATACGAAAATGATAGTCGCCAACAGCAGCAAATCGGACAGCCCGGTAAGCGAAACCGCGGTGCGTGAGGCAATCTGGTATGCAATCGATCGCGAAACGATCAGCAAGGACATATTCGAAGGAACCGAAGCCGGAGCCAACAGGCTATTCTCGTCCAACGTGAACTATGCGGATGTCGAATTGAAGGAACGCGGCTATGATCCGGGAGCGGCCGAGTTAATCTTGGAACAAGCCGGATGGAAAAAGGGCAGCGGCGACGAGGCCAGGACCAAGTCCGGACAGCAGCTGGCCATGAGCTTATATTATGACAGCAATTCATCGTCGCAAAAAACGCAGGCGGAATACATTCAGCATGCGCTAATGCAGATCGGGATTAAGCTGGATATCGTCGGCGAAGAATCGAGTTCCATCGCGAATCGAAGATCTACGGGAGAGTACGAGCTATTGTTTAATCAAACCTGGGGACTGGCGTATGACCCCCAAAGCACCATCGCTGCGTTCACTTCCGAAGCTTCTTATCTGCATACAACCAAAGGTATTGCCGATGCCGATCGTCTCTATGACCAGATACAGGAGGTTATGGTATCGACCGATGAGGAAGCCAGAAAGGCGTTATATGCCGAGATCATGCGGACGGTTCACGATGAAGCCGTGTTTATCCCGATTTCGAGCGGGAGCGTCACGGTTCTCGCACCGAAGGACTTGAAAGGCATTACGTTCAAGCAAACCCAATTTGAGCTGCCTTTTGAACAAATGTATTTCGAATAGGCCTCGTGCTCATCAATCGATAAGGAGTCATTATGGGAAGTTATATAGCTAAACGATTATTGCTGTCCGTTCCGATCCTGCTTATGATTTCATTCTTGACCTTTCTATTGATCAACCTGTCGCCCATGGATCCTGCCGAAGTGGTGCTCCGCGCCCAGGAAGTTCCCGAAATCACGGAGGAACTGATCGCTAAGACGCGTGAAGAGCTGGGATTGAATCAACCGTTCCTGAAACAATATGCCGACTGGGTGATGGCCTGTCTTCAATTGGATTTCGGGGAGTCCTACGTCACGGGACAATCCGTGTGGTCCTTGATAAGCCCGGCGTTTCTCAACACGTTAAAGCTAACGTTGGTTTCGTCGATCATCATTATCGTCATGTCCGTCATCTTGGGGGTTGTCTGCGCATTAAATGAAGGCAACATGCTGGATCGATCGGTAAGAGGCGTTTCCTTCTTTCTGACGGCGATGCCTTCCTATTGGCTGGCTTCGATCATGATCTGGTATTTCTCCGTTCGGCTGGACTTGCTGCCAACCAGCGGCATGGACTCGTATCGAAGCTATATTCTTCCCGTAACGGTCATATCGGTGAGTTATGTCGGCATTTACTTCAGAAACGTAAGAAGCTCCATGCTGAGCCATTTGCATGAAGACTATGTGGTTTATGGGAGAGCTTGCGGTTTGCCCGAGAGGAAGATTACGAAACATATTCTAAGAAATTCGCTGCAAGTCGCCGTATCCATCTTTTGCATGGCGATCCCTATTATACTGGGCAGTACCGTAGTCATTGAAAATGTATTTGCATGGCCGGGACTTGGACGACTGAGCGTGAAATCCATATTGAGCAGGGACTTTCCGGTCATTCAGGCCTATGTCCTGATCCTGGCAGTAGCCTTTGTCTTATTCAACACCTTGTCGGACATGATCAATGCTGCGTTCAATCCGAAATTAAGGAAGGAAATCTAATGAGAGCACTGAAAAATCTGAGCAGAGACAAGCTGGCCAGCCTGTCACTGCTCATTATAGCCGCAATCGTAATCTTGGGGTTGTTCGCCCCTGTATTCGCGCCGCACGATCCGAACCATGTCGATATGAAGCTGCGTTACGCCGGCTCGTCCTGGGCGTATTGGTTCGGCAACGACCATTTGGGGAGATGCATCCTGTCCCGGCTAATTTATGGCATACGTCCCAGTATCTTATGGGTTCTGGCCGCCTTGTTGGCATCGGTAGGCGTGGGAGCGGCCGTTGGCTTCCTGGCGGGCTACTTCAGAGGCAAAACGGACGCGATTCTGATGAGAATTTGCGATATCATGCTTTCTTTTCCCGGGTATGTCATGACGTTAGCGGTTGTCGGCATTCTGGGTGCAGGCCTTGAGAACATTCTGATTGCTTTTGTTGCGATGAAATGGGCGTGGTTTGCCCGCGTCATCCGAACGTCGGTCCAGCAATATGCGGAAATGGATTATGTGAAGTTTTCTAAAGCAGCCGGTATCAGCAATCGTAGAATCATTTTGAAGCATATCGTTCCCGTGACATTCTCGGATATTGCCGTCATTGCCAGTGGTTCGATGTGTTCCATGATATTGCAAATCTCCGGATTATCCTTCTTGGGGCTGGGCATCAAGGCTCCTCACGCCGAATGGGGGATGATGCTGAATGAAGCGAGAGAGGTTATGTTTTCACATCCCGAGCTGATGTTGGCACCCGGCTTGGCGATCGTCATTGCCGTATCGGCATTTAATTTTCTGGCGGATGGGCTTCAAGTCGCGCTGGACCCCAAACGAATGAATTCCGGCAAGCAGCCGCGAGTTACAGAGGTGGAGAAACCGAATGTTGAATATGCTTGAGGTTAACCATTTGAGGGTATGGGATGCGAATGAGGGCAAAGAGATCATCCGTGACAGCTCTTTTCGGTTAAAGCCCCAAACCTGCCTGGCCATCGTAGGGGAAAGCGGGAGCGGAAAATCCCTTACGTGCAGATCGATCATCCGATTGCACAAGCCCTGGATTCGTCAATCCGGAGAGATTCTGTTCAAAGGCGAGAATTTGAATCAACTTTCGGTTAAAGAAATGAGAAGAATAAGGGGTAAACAGATTGGGATGATCATGCAGAACGGCATGGGAGCGTTTGATCCTTCGTCCGTAGTCGGGGTTCATTTTCAAGAGACGTTGAAGGGGCATTTCGGCTGGAGCAAGAGCCAGGTCGAAACCGCGATGAAAAAAGCGATGGAGAGCGTCATGCTCAACCATCCGATCGAAACCATGAATAAGTACCCTTACCAACTATCGGGCGGCATGCTGCAGCGCTTGATGATTGCGCTCACGCTGGTTCTTTCACCCGACATCGTGATCGCCGACGAGCCAACGACGGCGCTCGATACCATCTCGCAGTACGAGGTCGTTGAACAATTCATCCAGCTCCGCGAGCGAATGGGAGGCTCCATGATTTTTGTGTCCCACGACTTGGGGGTCGTGAAGAAGATTGCCGATGAAGTATTGGTCATGAGAAACGGCGTCATTGTAGAAAGCGGGAGCGTTGAAGAGGTATTATCGGCACCGCGGCATCCCTATACGCAGTACCTGGTTTCTACCCGTCTTGAGCTGAGCAGCCATTTCAACGAGATCATGAGGGGGGAGTAACGTGCTGAAGGTAGAGAACGTACATAAATCCTACCGGGTAGGCGGCCTGTTTTCGAGGAAAAAGCAGCAAATTCTGCATGATGTAAGCTTCGAATGCGGAAGCGGCGAGTGCCTTGGCATCATCGGAGAAAGCGGAAGCGGAAAATCTACCCTTGGACGATTGATTTTGGGTATTGAACAAGCGGACCAAGGGGCCGTCTTATTCGAAGGAAACGATGTGAGGAATCGTCATGTGCGTTCAGGCAATATGAGTGCCGTTTTTCAGGATTATACGTCTTCGATCAACCCGTTCTATACCGTGAAGGAAGCCATCATGGAGCCCTTAACGGCGCAGGGTCAGGTACGCTCCGACCAAGACGCCCGAGTCGATCGTTTGCTGCATCAGGTCGGGTTGGACGCTTCCTACCAAACGAAATATGCGCATGAGTTATCCGGCGGAGAGGCGCAGAGAGTCTGCATTGCCAGAGCGATTTCCACGGAGCCTAAGTGCATCGTGCTCGACGAGGCGATCAGCTCTTTGGACGTATCCGTACAGATACAGGTCCTCCGCTTATTGAAGGAGCTTAAAAACATCTATCAGATGAGTTACGTCTTCATCACGCACGACATTCAAGCTGCCGCTTATATTTGCGACAGGGTTCTTATTTTCAGAAGCGGCAAGGTGGAGGAGACGATCGACGTCAAGCAATTAAAGCATGTTCAGTCGGATTATGCCAAACAATTAATGGAGCATTTGATTACGTTCTAGCGTTTACGCAAGCAGGAGGAGAAATATAGTGAGTGGAGCGATGTCTTGGCCTTTTCTGCGTTTATATATGCTGGCCCTGCTTTATTTCAGCGCCAATGCCTTACTCAACGTCATCATTCCGCTTCAAGGAGCCGCATGGGGAGCCAGCAGCACAACCATCGGTCTCGTCATGGGGGCTTACATGCTGACAACGATGTTCTTCCGGCCCTTGGCCGGGCATTGGATCCAAAAGCATGGGCCGGTTAAGGTGCTGCGACTGGTTCTGTTGGTAAACGGCACTGCCCTGATTCTGTATACTTGTACCGGATTAGGGGGATTCCTCGTGGCTCGAATTTTGCAAGGCATTTGCACGGCTTTTTTTTCGATGGCATTACAGATCGGCATCATTGATGCGCTGCCTGAGAAGGAGCGTTCGCAAGGCATTTCATTTTATTCATTGTTCACCTATATCCCGGGCGTGATCGGTCCGGTTCTCGCATTAGGCCTCTGGCAGACGGGTGGCATGGATTCATTCACATTTATTCTTGTTGCGATCGCCATTTGTACAGGTTTATTCGGGTACAGCGTCAAGATGGACGAAGAGAAGGCGCCATCGGAACAAGCGACAAGCCGTTCAGGCGTGTTCCATTCCTTCGGGCAAATCGTCAAGAATCGGTTCCTGTTCCGATGCAGTGTCTTGATGCTGTCGGCATCCATCGTATTCGGAGCGGTCACCACGTTTATGCCTTTATACGGCGAGCAGCTGAGCAGCGGCAGCGCCGGCATTTACTTGATGCTCCAGGCTGCGGTCGTTGTCGCTTCGCGGTTTGTCCTGAGAAAACGAATTCCGTCCGATGGCAGATGGCATTCATGGTTTATCATGGGCACCATGCTTCTTGTAACCCTGGCTTCGGCATGCATCAGCCTGTCTTCAGAGTTGGGAAGCATGTTGCTCTACACAGGCGCCATTCTTATGGGCATGGCCCAGGCGCTGCTGTACCCTACGTTAACGACTTATTTGTCATTTGTATTGCCCTCGTCCAATCGCAATGTGTTAATCGGTCTGTTTATTGCGATGGCCGATTTAGGCGTATCCTTGGGCGGGGTCGCGATGGGACCGATCGCCGATTATTTGTCCTACTCCACCATGTACATGATCTGTGCAATGTTAAGCATGATGATGGTTATTTTCGCGTACGAGCGTAAAGGAGGCTTGGCTGCTTCAAACTCCAGCCATATCAGGGAGAGAGAAGGGGAGGTTTAGCAATGTATACCTGAAGGTTCATGAATCTCTGCTTGCTGGTTGAGCAGAGATTCTTTATTGTTTTACTCAAAAGCTTCTTATATCGGCTACGTGATCGATCCATGAGCCATCAACTATGATCTCTGCAGCCAGGCGGGGAATATTGTTGAAGTTCATCCCAATGCGGCGTCGCCATGTAATTATAACGACAAGATGGCTGAACTTAATCAGCTTCTCTTGTTTGGTTTTATCGGACGCTAATGAATCAATCATAAAATGACCTCCGCCGTATCTGGCGAGAGGTTATTTCTGTTTAATAATGCTGACGAGACAACGCAAAAAAGGAAATTAGCCTTCCAAGGAGAACCATATACTACTTGAAGGAGGATGCTTTTTATGCCCAGAACCATACTTGTGGTCGATGATGATCCGGATATCGTAGACATGCTGAAACTCTATTTAAACGCAGAAGGATATACGACTTTGGCAGCCTTCGACGGGCTTGCAGCGCTTGAGCATCTTCGAAGCCAACGCGTCGATCTCGCTCTGTTCGATATCATGATGCCGGTCATCGACGGATACCGGCTGCTCCGCACGATTAGACAGGATTATAAAATCCCGGTCATTCTCGTATCGGCCAAAAATCAGGAGCTCGATAAAATCACGGGTCTCAAGCTCGGAGCAGACGATTATGTTTCCAAACCGTTTAGTCCGATGGAAGTAATGGCAAGAATCCAGGCCCAGTTAAGACGATCGTATGAATTCAATGAGCCGTCGGAACCCGACCCGGCAGCCGTCACCCGCATCGCTGATTTGGTGCTGGATCATCGCGAATTCATCTTGTATATCAAAGGAAAGCCCATTTCGCTCAGCGCGATCGAATATAAATTGTTAAACCTGTTTATGGGAGAACCGGGGCGCGTATTTACGAAACGTCAAATGTTTGAGCATGCCTGGGACGAGTTGTACCTGGCCGACGATAACGCCGTTATGGTGCAGATTAGCAGGCTGCGGGACAAAATCGAGACCAATCCGAGAAACCCCGTTTATATCAAAACCATCCGCGGCCTCGGCTACCGGTTTGCCAAGAAAGATGAGTTAAGCACATGAAAACGCCTAGTCGTTTACAGCGCTCGCTGATCGGCCAATACTTGTACTTCTTTATTACGATTGCCATCATTGCGGCGTTATCGTTGTTTATATTGAATGCCCAAATCATGAATTATTTTCTTGATTCATCTGGGCAGACAAAGGTGGAGGAGACAACACAGAAGGGCTATTCCCCCGCTACGCCAGAGGAGAGCTACAGCGATCAACAAGAGCGCGTATTTTATAAAATGGCTCTTCAGATCCTGCTTTTGTTTCTCGTGTTGTTTGCGATCACCGTGTACGCGTTCGGAAGAAGGACCGCTTCGAGGCTCACGACTCCGCTCAGCTCCATAGCCGACGGCATTCGAAACATTGCCCAAGGTCAATACCGCAAAAGGCTAAACTTCAAAGCAAGCTATGAGCTCGCGCAAATCCAGGACGATTTCAATGATATGGCAGAGCGTCTCGAGCGGATGGAGCGGGAAAAGCAGGAGCTGGAAGAAAGCAAGCAGCGCATGCTGATCGACATCTCCCATGACTTGAAGACACCGTTGACCACCATTCGGGGCTATATCGAAGCGCTTGAGGCGGGACTCGTGGATACGGAAGAGAGAAGACGCCAGGTGTTGCGTTCGATATCCGACAAAGCCAGTTTGATGTCGGAGCTGATTGACGATATCTTTGACCTGTCCAAGCTGGACAGTCCCGATGTTCCTTTTTCCGTCGAATTCTCCGACATTACGGAATTTACGAGGGAAATCGCAGCCGAATATTATGAAGTTTTCGAAGATAAACAGCTTGATTTCCGTTACGATATTCCCGATCGGGAATTGAGGGTTCCGTTCAACGCGATCTGGTTGTACCGGGCGGTTTCCAATATGCTGTCCAATGCATGGAAATACAACCCTCCCGGCACAACCGTGGAATTGAAATTGGTAATCGCAGAGAACGGGGTTGAGATTCACGTTGCGGATGATGGCGCCGGTATCCCGGATGCCCTGAAGGATAAGGTGTTCGAAGCATTCGTTCGCGGAGAAAGGGCACGGACCAGCGATGGCGGCACGGGACTCGGTCTGGCGATTGCCAAACAAGTGGCAGAGAAACATGGAGGGAAGATCAGACTTACAACAACATACGGGCAAACGAGTTTCATTCTGTTTCTGCCGAGCAACATGTAAGATTTCTGAAAGAATAGGGAAAGTGCAGTGAAAGAGTGATCCGGTATCCTCAGATGTAGAACGATCTACTAAATAGAGTGCAGGAGGACTGGAAAGAGTGGAAATACAAAAAGAGAAAGAAAACGAGAAGGGCATTGCCAATATACAAAGAATCGTTGCCAACCGGAAACGCATAAAGCCCTTAACTCCTGGATGGAAGGGTGCGTCGCTTGGACTAGGAGGCATCGCCTTCATTCTAATCCTGATCCAGGCCGATTATTTTTTGACGGGGCACGGTTTCATAAAATATATCGCGGGCACGTTTTTGTTTGTCCTAGCGATTGCGATGATAAGCGGCTTGACCGCGTTGCTGCTGCACGGAGTCAAGAAAATGCCAAGCCGCTATATTTGGACGTTGACAGGTTCACTGGCCTTGCTTGTGTTCTGCTTCATGGTTCAGCCGAGAGTATCGGCCGTTTTCATTACATGTTTGGCCTTTGTTTTCTCTTTATTTGGCGCGTTGCTATATAAAATTGCAGCCGGAAGCTACAGGCAAGTCTCAAAAGCAAGGAGAATCGGCGCCATCGCCTGCTTGTCCTTGATCAACATCGTGATCGGAGCGGGCAGCTTCTGGCTGATTCGGGAGGGAGATGAAGCTGCTCCGGCCGTCACGTTACAACAGCTGAAAACCTCAAGCCGGTATGAAGACTCGACGATGAACAATCCGGCAGAACAAGGCACATATCCCGTCCAAAGCCTGCTATACGGAAGTCCTGACAACTACCGGAAAGAGTTTAATCAAAGCGGTTCGCTGACGACCAAAACGGTGGATGCAACCGAGTTTGTCGAGAAATGGTCCTCTGGGCGAACGAAGTCGCTTGGTTTCGGACCGGATGCCCTGCCTTTAAACGGAAAAGTATGGTACCCCGAAGGGGAGGGCATATTTCCGCTGGTCCTGATTGTGCATGGAAATCACTTAATGAACGATTATTCCGATCCCGGTTATGAATACCTCGGCAAACTGCTCGCGAGCAAAGGGTATATTTTCGTCTCCGTGGATGAAAATTTCCTGAATGCCGCCCCATACGAGGACCTTTTTCTGGTTAGCGCCCTCCAACGTGAAAATCCGGCAAGAGGTCTGCTGCTGCTGGAGCATTTGAAGACATGGAAGGGCTGGAACAGCGATCCGGACAACCCGTTTTATCAAAAGGTCGATATGGAACGAATCGCCCTCATCGGTCATTCCAGGGGAGGCGAAGCGGTCGCGATCGCCGCAGCCTATAACAATCTCGGACGTCACCCGGATCACGGCCATATCAAGTTTGACTATAACTTTTCGATCCGCTCTCTCATTTCCATTGCGGGAACGGACGGGCAATATCAGCCTCAAGGCAAACCGCTGCCGCTGCAGGACGTGAATTATCTCTCTTTGCATGGAGCTCATGATATGGACGTCAACAGCCTGGACGCAGCCAAACAATATCATCGGATTCGTTATACCGAAGGCAAAGATTACATGAAGTCGATGATTTATGTCTATGGGGCCAACCATGGCCAGTTCAACGGAGGCTGGAACAGAGGGGATGGAGCAGGTCTTGCGAATCGTCTCTTTAACCTGCGTCAAATCATGCCGCGGGAAGAGCAGGAAACGATTGCCAAGGTATTTATTTCCGGATTTCTTGATGCAACGCTTAAGGACCAACGTCAATATCGGGAGATGTTCACGGATTTGGGTTACGCCAAGGAATGGATTCCCGACAACCTGTACGTGGGCAATGTTTACGATTCGGGGACGACCATGATTGCCGATTTCCAAGAAGACATCGATCTGCAGAGCACGACGCTGCCTGGCGGCAGCCTGATGGGCGAACATCTCCAGGTATGGAAGGAGGAGAAGGTAAGGACTAAGCATGGCTTGGCCGATTACAGCGCGGTTCGTTTAGGCTGGGACACGAGAGGAGAATCCGAACCTGCATCCTTCACGGTTACGCTGCCGGAACGCGGCATGGTAACGGGAACGGAAAGCTCTGTCGTATTTTCGATGGCGGACGCCCGTGGAAAAGACGCGAGCGGCGACCCGAATGAACTGATCAATGCAACGGTTTCCGTTGAAGACAAGAAAGGCAATCAGGCCCATCTTCCGCTCAGCCACTTATCTAAATTGCCGCCCGTCATAGAAGGTAAACTTCTCAAATGGCCGTTCTCGAATGCCGGGAACATTTCGGAGCCCGTATTTCAAAGCTATGATTTCCCGTTAAGCGATTTTGAACAAATGAATCCGGACTTCAACCCGCAGCAGCTGAGCAAGGTCCGTATTCAATTCAACCTGACCCAGCGGGGAACCGTGCTGCTGAGTGACATAGGGATTCGATCGTAACATGTGTGGTCTGATAGGATGGCTTTGATGACTGCCAGTCGGCAAGAACTCTATACGTAAAGATGCCGCCAAACTGGCGGCTTCTTCGCTTTAGATTGAGTAGCGGGCTCCAATCGTTATCGATTACAAGCGGTAGTACGGCTGCAATAAGGAGAGCGAGGTTGATTCCCATCTGACCGCTATGGATTGTCAATCGTTCTGGCAGCATTCGACCGGCTGGAAGTTTTCAGGATCATCATCATTATGATTTAAGGCTATTGTTATTGTTTTTGCCACATTTCTCCTCGAATATCAACAGCAAAAACAGTATAATAAAAACAAACAAAACTAAACAAAAACATTCGGATAGGGCGGTGGCAGGAATGAATCAGGATTTTGTGCATCCGGCAGATCAGCTTCTTCTCTTTATCAATCGCATTTACAACCATGGGATGACAACCACGTCGGGAGGCAATTTGTCGATCAGGGACCATAACGGGGATATATGGATTACGCCAGCGGGAGTGGACAAAGGGTCGCTTAACCGGTCGGATATGGTATGCGTGAAGGAGGACGGCAGGGTAGAGGGGATTCACAAGCCTTCCAGCGAATTTCCCTTTCACCGGCTCATCTATCAAGCCCGCCCGGATTTGAAGTCGATCATTCATGCCCATCCGCCTGCACTGGTATCGTTCAGCATTGTAAGGCGCATTCCGGATACAAGGCTGCTTCCGAACGAAAGGCAAATCTGCGGCGAGATCGGAATTGCGCCTTATGCGCTGCCCGGAAGCGAGCAGCTCGGGGAGAACATTGCAGCCGTCTTCAAACAAGGGATCGACACCGTCATGCTGGAGAATCACGGGGTCGTGGTCGGGGGAGTGGATCTTTTTCAAGCGTTTCGTCGGTTCGAAACCCTCGACTTCTGTGCACGCCTTGAAATTGAGGCACGTCGAATCGGTAAACCGGTCCTGCTTACCGATGAGGATTACGAAACCGTGCGCAACAAAAGCACGCTGCAGATGGATACGTTCATCCGCGATTCCTGCACGTCGGAAGAAAAAGAGCAGCGCCGCGACATGTGCGGATTGATGAAACGCGCCTATAAACAGGGATTGTTCACGAGCACGCAGGGCACCTTCTCCCATCGATTGCAAGGAAACGATTTTGTCATCACGCCCTATGGCAAAGACCGCAATCATCTGGAACCGGAAGACCTCGTCCGCATAGAGAACGGCAAGTCGGAAGCGGGCAAACAGCCGAGCAAATCCGTTTTCCTCCATGAAGCGATCTATAACACGCAGCCGCATGTCCATTCGGTCATCATCGCGCATCCTCCCAACATTATGGCATTTGCGGTCACCGACACGGCCTTCGATTCGAGGACGATTCCGGAAAGCTATATATTGCTTCGCGGAACGCCGAAGCTCCCCTTTCATGCGGTGTATAATGAGCCTGAGCGTACCGCTTCGCTGTTTAAGGCCAATACGCCGATTGCCATTGTGAACAATAACTGCGTAATCGTTGCCGGTCAAAGCTTGCTCAACGCTTTTGATCGATTGGAAGTTGCGGAGTACAGCGCGAAGTCCATTTTGTCGGCGAGAACGCTAGGCGATGTCATCCACATCGATGATGAACGGATCCGCGAGCTTGAAGCAGCATTTCATCTGGAATCATGAGTAAGAACCCAGGGTTCATGATCTATAGCCTTTAAATGAAGAAGAGCAGCAGAGTTGCCGTGAAGGAATCGCGGCCATCTGCTGCTCTTTTTATTATGATAGTTGAAATCCGGTTATCATGCTATTTGGTCCATGAACCGATCTTATAAGCTCCGTCTGATAGCCGGTTTGTGTTAGCGAAATCAACGGTCGGCTGGTTCGTCGATGGATCGAGAATTGCTATGGCTAATTCATAAGTACCGCTCGGCAATGTATTCGTCGGAAGAGAGCCGGTGACCGTGTGCTGCCCTGTTCTCCAGGTCGTTAAGTCTGCCGATGTGGTTTGGCGTGCCACGATCTGGCCGCCGCTGCGCAGCTGGATTTCAAGAGGCCAATTGAACGGGAAGTGTTGAACCCCCTTATTCTCCACCGTGACGGATACATCGAGCGTGCTTCCGCTAGTTTCTTGCGGATATGCAGCCTTGTTCACGACAAAGTGATAGCCCATTCGTTTCTTGAGCGTATCGATGTTGCCCTGCAATGGATTCCCCACCGCCAGGGATGCCGGAGAATTCGGTCCCAGCCAGCTTGGCTTGCTGAGTTCGGTTTGCCGAAGGGTCTCATTGAAACCGCTGCCCGACGTAAGCGCAGCATTCATGCCATAAGCACCGCCATAGAATTCGCCGCCGGAGACGCGAGTGTCCCAAAAGTTTGCATGGGCGGGTTGCTGCTGTCCGATGTCATCCCAATATCCGTTCTGGGTGCCTGTATACCAGCCCCAATCGGAATCGAAGCTCGGCTGATCGCCGAAGACGTCATTGTACATTCCCAGAATCAAACCCTTGTTGTTATTCTTGGCCAGCTCGACGCTGCGTCTAATCAATAGCTGCGTGTGATCCTCCTGATCGGCAAAGGCATCGATATAATGCTGAATATATTGGTTGGATATGCTGTTCGGAGGAAACGCCCCCGTATAGTTGCTTTCCCCGTTCGGTCCGACATAAGGCCAGGTATGGAATTCCGCCCAATGTCCGAGCGAACCGATTTGCACAAAAGCGATCGGGCTATCCGGGGAGTCGTAATGGTCCGCAATCGCCTCGATTGCAAGTTTGTGCCTGGCGATCAGATAGTCGGAACTGTAATTAGGAGAGAAGCCCGTGTTGTTGCCGGCTCCCATGCCCCCAGTATCGTCGCGATAGGCCTTGCCCGGCGATTGTCCCAGGTTTGCCATGTCGTTGTACAGCCAATCCGGGATATCCCGGTGAGCCACGCCGGAAGGACTGTCCAGAATAAAGCGAAGGATTACCTTGACGCCGCGGCTTTTCCAATAGTCGAAATGATTGGAGGCTTCAATCGCACTGAAATCATAATTGCCCTTCGTCGGCTCAAACTCCTTCCAAGTCACGCCGGCATATACCAGCCGGTGAGGTTGAGGATAATTGGTAGATTTTGCGGATGGAGCCCAGCCTTTAAACGGGTTATTCAACGGATCATTCAGCTCGGCTGGATAGAATTCGATCATATTGCCTCCCGGATGATGTGCTTGTAAGGTATAGACTGGAAGCGGCTGGTTCTGTGCCGGCAGGCGGTGCATATCCGAATTGTTATCCAGATAACCGATGCTCACGCTGCTGCCTGCGCCAAGCCCAAGCGAAGAAAGAGGGATCGCTGCTTCAATCACGGATGAGGAACGTACATATTGAGAAGAAGTCAGAGACGATGAAAAATTCCAGCTCCAACTGCTTCCATTGCCTGAGTAGCGGTATAAGGATTGGTTCTCGAGAAGCCACTCAACGCCTGTCGTGCCCCAGCCAAAAGCTTGATATCCGGTAGAAGCATTTCCGTCCGTATTCAACCAGAAGCTTCCCATCGTAGTGCTAAGGCCGGAGCCTTGGACAAGCAGATAAAGATTCTTGTCGTCATGGGAAGCCTTTAAGATTTGAGCCGTTCCCGTATTCGTGGATATGGCCGGAATGCCCTCCCAGTCGCTTGGATTGCCGTCAACAACGATAGAGGCAGAGGCAGCTTCTGCAGACCAAGTAAAACGGGGAAAAGGGAATAAGGCAAGTAGAATGGCCGTCATGATAATTAGGGCAAACGGCTGCTTCCAATGGATACCCCGTGCTTTCATGTCAAACCTCCTCACAGAATTGTTCTTTTACTCTCAAGAAATCGAATCCTTCACCTCCTTTCCGAGTAGGCCATAAACAATTCGCGAATAAGCCGTTTAAGTTGAGCTGCGCGCCACCAAGCGGGTAGGCAAAATCACTTTTTTGGGCAGCAGCTTGTTTCCGTTGATTCGGTCAATTAGGTTATCGACAGCTACCATGCCGATTTCTTTCATCGGCACATCGATCGTGGACAGCGGCGGATTGGAATACTTGGATACCTCAATGTTGGATAGCCCAATAACCGCTACTTCGTCAGGAACGGAAATACCGTTGTTGTACAGTCCGTTGAGGGCTGCCATAGCCATTAAATCGCTGCCGGCAAAGAAGGCAGTCGGGAAATTTCGGGTTGTACATAAATGATTGATTTTTTCGATGCAGACCGCCTCATCCCACATGCAATCAATCACCCAATCGGGATTGACCGACAATCCGGCAGCATGCATGGTTGCGTAGTAGCCCCGATAACGACGGCTGTCTTTGAGGTTGCTCGATAATCCGCTTCCCCCGATATATCCGATTCGGGCATGGCCTTTTTCAATGAGATGACTGACGGCCATCGAAGCGACATTGTAATGATCGTAGCCGACATTGTCGATATCCCCGCGTTCCGTATCGATACCTACGATGTACGGGACCTGCTTGCGAATATATTCGTAGGTCTCGTGATCGAGCGACTCCATGAGAATGAGGCCGGTAATCGGTTCGCTGAACGTATTAAATAGGATCTTGCTGTCGTTCAATTCAATTCCCGTCCGGATAAAGGACATGTTGTAACCGGCGCCAAGCAAGCGTTCTTCCACGCCGGATAAGATCGACATGAAGTAGGGGTCGTTGTATTTATCCTTGGTGACGCTTAAGACGCATCCGATTTTGATATGCGATTTGCTTTCGGCCGGATCCTGAGCAGAAACCTTGCGTTTGGGCCCTGATGCGATTTTATAGTTCAGCTGCGTAACGGCTTGCCAAACCCTTTCCCGGGTTTCGTCCGTGATTTTATACTTCGTATCATTGTTTAACACTCTGGACACGGTGGCTGTGGATACATTTGCAAGTTTAGCAACATCCCGAATCGTACTCATGTATAAACACATTCTCCTTTTAAGTTACTAATAATCGCCATTTTAGAGTTTATAGGAATGTTACATTGTAAACAATGATTTGCTTTAATTACGGATTATGTTACGTTGTTTGTTTCGTTATATCGTTACGTTCCTTCATTTTACATTCCTCCTTAATCAAAATCAAGAGTGACATGTATATTCCATGCGTTGTCACTAGAAATTTCGTAGTATTTCAAAATTGATATTGCCAGATAACATGCGAATGATATAACATGAAATCACTAAACAAATTGTGTAATGAAACAGGTTTAACGTAACAAACGACGTAACAAACAAAAGGTTCTGTTTAGTACACGGGGGAGTTGGGAGATGAGCAAGAGAGTAACGGTTTACCCAATGATATCGGATGAAATGTTGACCAATCCGGGCATTGGCTTTACCACGGCGCCGGGCTTGATGGGAGATCCGGAACGGATTGTTGATAACCGGGGGGAAACGCAGCGCAAATACAAGTTTGCGGAAGACAGCAGGACGTGCAATCATCCGGACAGCAAAGTATATTTCTGCAGCGTTCGTTGGCGTGACATCGAAACGGATAAAGGGAGTTACGACTGGAGCGTACTGGAGGAAAAGCTGGATTACGCCAAATCATTAGGCTGTACTGCCGTGGTACGCTGTTCGCCGTACGCATTAAGCGAAGAAGACGATATCCCGTCTTGGTTCCGGGCCGAATATCCGGAGGAGCCCGAGTTTCCGTTCTGGAGAGTAGACCCTCTGACCACGCCATATGCCGAGTATTGGTCTGATTTCATCAAGGCGTTTGCCGACCGCTTTGACGGCCATCCGCTTATCAGCTCGATCGATTTGACCATAGTCGGAGCCTGGGGGGAAGGCGGCGGAACCGAATTTCTAACGACTGACGCGATTAAGCAGATAACGGATGCTTACTTGGACGGTTTTAAAATAACGCCTCTCCAGGCACTGCTTCATGATCCGCTGTCGATCCGGATCATAAATGAACGCAAAGCCAAAGTCGGATTTCGCGTGGATTGCTTGGGGGATATGGGCGGCTTTCATGGCGATCAGTGGTCGCATATGACCGATTTCTATCCGCAAAATATTCAAAATTTTGAGATGGGCGATGCCTGGGAGAAAGCGCCGATCCTGTTCGAAGCATGCTGGCATATGAATGACTGGTATCTGCAGGGCTGGGATATCGACTATATCATACAGGAAACGCTCAAGTGGCATATTTCATCCTTTAACAACAAAGGGACGGTAGTGCCGGAACCGTGGAAAGAGAAGGTCAAGGCTTGGATTAACAAGATGGGTTACCGCTTCGAATTAAGGAAATTCGCGTACGATTCGATAGCGGACGTTGGCGGAGAGCTAAACATCGAAGCGTTGTGGGCTAATGTCGGTGTCGCTCCGATTTATCATCGTTATCCGCTGGCGGTGAGGTTAACCGGCCAATGTCGATCGTATACGCTGCATAGCAGCGAAGACATCAGGGAATGGCTCCCGGATGAGGATATTGCTTGGATAGAAAGGTTTTCACTTCCTAACGATATGCCGGCGGGCGAGTATATGCTGGAGATTGGCATCGAAACTTGCGTGAAGGAAATCGGGAATATCCAGCTGGCAATCACGGGATATCAGGACGGCTTTTACCCGATGGGTAAGCTATTCGTCGAAAGGGGGAGGCAGGCTAATGGAAAGGCCGATGAATTATAAAGAAGTAACAGCGATCTGTGAATTTGATTATCTGCCTGATGGATTGGAAGCAAAATATGATCGCTATCTACCGGATGGCGAGCCCCATCTCATACCAAGGGGCTTCTTGTCCGGAATCTTTGAGCGATATCAGACTCCCGAGGAGACTCGGCAATGGATTGAACAAGGGATTTTAGCGATAGAGGAAGATGCCGTATTGTTTCATTTCACCAAGTTTTTGGTGGAGGATCTGTGCTCGGCGCGCAATCGCTGCGATGAATCCCATTATACCAATATGACGCCCGCATGCATGAAGAAGTACGGCGAATTATATTCATTTTTGTTGCTGCTCGCCTGCGTGGTGCCTTCCATGAAGATGCTGGAGAAACGTTCCGTACCCCTAACCTATTATGAGGACATTCCGCATCAGCCGCTGAAGCTGCAAATGGAAAAATTGGCACTGCAGGGCGATGCCGAGGTTCATGATTTCCCGTGGGTGATGAATTTCTATACCTGCTCTATCTTTCTGTTGGACCGCTTCTATTTTATTCCGTACCGATTCGAGGATTCCTTCACCATGTTCCGTCACAGGGACACGCAGGAAGTGCTTGCCTTTCGCCATCCCGGAGAAGATTTCCGCAGCGATGGACAGCGGAACGGAATCAACGATGTCTATGATCCGCAAGGCCGCTTCACATCGGAGTGGCAGGAGAATGCCGAATTCATCATAGCGAATCGAATCAATCCCATGGGATTCGTCGAAAGAGAAACGACGCCGATCTTAAAGAAGGACTGGGATACCGTGCTTCAAAAAGGGGATACCCTGTTGGCGCTTCACATTCCTTCCGGGCCCGGGTACACGCCGGACAGGCTGAGATATTCCATGGCGATGGCCATCGATTTCTATGATCGATATTTTCCGGAATTGCCCATCCGAGGCTTCTGGAGTTCAAGTTGGCTTTATGATACCAGGCTATCGCTCGTTTTGGACAATGAAAAAAGCAATATCGTTCACGTTCAACGGCAGTTTTATAATTACCCCACCGATGAAGGGGACGGCATGCTGCGCTATGAAGTCTTTGGAGACCGTAATGCTGATCCGGCGTTGAATCCCGGCGAATATACGACCTCGCTGCAACGAGCGGCTGCTGAGTATATGCGGACCGGAGCCCGATTCAATACGTTAAGCATGATCGTGCTGAAGGAAGATATCGGCCGGATTGGCAGCATGCCTTATATAACCGACGCTGATATAGAGTTGTTCCGCGGAACCGTTGACAGTCATTTACAAAGGAGCGAAGAGGATGGGGAAATATTCGCTTGAGAGCCACGAGAAGTACAAAACCGTCAAAATCAGGCCGAAGCCCTCGTCGGTCAAAGAGTGCGATACAAGTCACGGCCAATTCGAATACGCGGCTTTTTCATGGAAGGAACTAGAACCTGCCCGAGGAGAGTTTAAGCTCGGAGGGATCGACAAAGTACTGAAAGCGATTACGAATCCTGTTCTTCTCCTGACGCCGGACCTGCCAGAATGGGCGAAGGATAACCACGAAGCATGTTATGCGGCATTGATCCGAAAAGTCGGGAGTATGATCGATTCGGATAAACGCCTTGCAGCCGTTATGATCTCGACCTTGGCAAACAGCAAGGAAGAATGGAACGCCTATATCGATTCCTTTGGATCCCAGGTACTGCTTGCAGATTTGCAGAATGAACCGCTGATTCATTATTTAAAGGAGCGCGGCCGCGGCTTTGGCCTGCTGGTGAAGTGCAGCGAGGAGAATTGGATCGAATGCTGCGAAGCCTTTGCCAAACATCATTTGCAGCGGGTATGGAAGAGCTACCCGGTGTTCCTCCATGTGACCGAGGAAGCGGGCGGTTCCCATATCAGACGGGAAGCCTATCGCTGGCATGCCGGGATGTCCAACGTAAACCTAGGGCTTGGTTACAACCTTGCTTTACGTCGGCTAACCTACCCGGAAACGGTGTCCGGCAGCGGGAGCCTGCCGCTGCGATTCTGGTTCGTAAACTCGGGTAGCTCCAGAATCTATCGGAAGTTTCAGCTGCAGCTGCAGCTAAAGCAGGAAGACGTGTCCTATGAATTTCCGCTGCACGCGGCAACGCATTCCTGGTTAACCGGCGACCTTGTCCATAACGAGATCGTACACTTGCAGGACATCGCAGCGGGAACCTATTCGCTTGGCATAGCGCTCTGCTTCGAAGACCGTTCTTCACTCACGCTGAATATACAGAACCGGCAACGGGATGGTTTTTATGAGATGGGTACGATACAAGTCGAAGCCGCTCGTGAGGATCCGCTCAAGAATATATGGGACACCTATTATCCGGAAGGATATTATCCCCTGGAAGATCCCCAGATACCGGGACAAGAATAATCGATCTAGACAAATACGAGCTTGCTGGAGGTTATGGAGTTGAAACTAGCATTAATAGGCGCAGGACAAAGAGGGATGATCTATTCAAGGCACGCTTACCAAAGCGAGGAAATCGTGGCGGTCATCGAGCCGGATGCCGGCAGAAGAAAGGCAGCGGCGGATGAGTTTCAGATTCCGCTGGAGAAACAATTTGCATCCGTGGATGCGTTTTATGCAATGGGGAAAATTTGCGATGCCGTCATCATCTCTTCTATGGACAAGGACCATTACGAGCAAACGATGATGGCGCTTGATCTTGGTTATGATATTTTGCTCGAGAAGCCCATTTCACCAAGTCCGGTAGAATGCATGAGAATCCAGGAAAAAGCCAATGAAAAAGGCCGCAAGGTGATTGTATGCCATGTGCTCAGATATACGAACTTCTTTGCGGAAATTAAGAAAATCATCGATAGCAATGAACTCGGGAAAATCGTGACCATACAGCACAACGAGAACATCGGCAATTTCCATATGGCACACTCCTTCGTAAGAGGCAATTGGAGAAGAAGCGATCTGGCGAGCCCGATCATCATGCAGAAATCCTGTCATGACATGGATATTCTATCCTGGCTTGTGGACAGCGGGGCGAAACGGATCTCTTCGTATGGAGGCCTTACGTATTTCAAAGAGGAGAATGCACCGGCAGGCAGTGCGGAACGATGCCTCGATTGTAAGGCAGCCGCGAACTGCCGATTCGACGCAAGAAAAGCCTATTTGCCGATAAGGGGCCAATGGCCCGCCACCGTCATTTCGGCGGATCAGAGCGAAGAGGGACTGCTCCAAGCGCTAGCAACGAGTCCTTACGGACGCTGCGTATATCGGCTTGACAATGATGTATGCGACCATCAAGTCACCCTGATCGAGTTCAAAAACGGGGTAACGGCAACGTTTAATTTAAGCGGATTCACCAACAAAATGTACCGTACGCTCAAAATCATGTGCGAGCATGGGGAAATCCGAGGCGACGATAACTTGAACATTATCGAAGTCACCCGCTTTAACTCCAATATGGCAGAACCCGTTCAGCAAACCGTCATTCGGCCGGCAACGGTGAGCGGCGGACATAACGGCGGCGATACCGGTCTGATGAATGACTTCTTGGAGAATCTGGGGAATGCCGACTTCAGCAGCAGATCCTCCATCGACATGTCTGTTGAAAGCCATATGATGGCCTATGCCGCGGAAGAGGCGAGAATTACCGGTACCGTGATCGATCTGGATGAACTAAAGATGAAGCTGCAGCAAGGCATTACAGCATAGTCGTGTAATCACATGCAAAGGGGTGATGGAATGAGTTCGGCAATCAAGGGATTTCTCTATGAAATAAAAAAACACAGGATCCTGTATCTCATGTGCGTGCCCGCACTGATCGTGCTGATCATGTTCTCCTATATCCCGTTTGCCGGGATATGGATGGCGTTTACCGACTTCAATGTGGTCGACGGCATCTTCGGCAGCAAATTTGTGGGTCTGGACAACTTCAAATACTTTTTTTCGGAAAACAGCATGGGATGGAAGGTTACCTATAACACGCTGTATATCAACTTTTTCGGTCTTATCTTAGGCATTATCATTCCTGTTAGCATTGCCATTCTGATCAATGAAATCCGGCATAAGGCCTACAAAAAGATCGCGCAAAGCATGATGTTTTTTCCGTATTTCATATCTTGGGTTGTTGTCGGTGCGATTCTGTACGGAATCTTCTCCACGGATGTGGGCGTAGCGAATCATATTCTGAAATTCTTCGGTGCAGAGCCGATCTCCTGGTACTCGGAGCCAAAGTATTGGAAGTGGATCATCATTCTGTCGAGCGTCTGGAAATGGAGCGGTTACAGTTCCATTGTCTACATGGCGGCGATGTCCAATTTTGACGGGAGCTTATACGAAGCGGCCAAGGTGGATGGCGCCAACAAATTGCAGCAGATTCTTTACTTGACCGTGCCCATGCTGAAGCCAACGATCATCGTTTTGAGCTTGCTGAGCGTCGGGCGAATCTTCTACGGGGACTTTGGGATGATTTACGGTATCGTTGGCAACAACCCGGTCCTGGCTGAAGAAGTAACGGTCATCGATACCTACGTTTATCAGTCGATGCGTACGCTGGGTTTTTCTTATTCGACGGCCATCGGGCTATTCCAGTCATTGATGGGCTTGATCCTGATTACGGCTGCTAACAAATCCGCTAAGAAAATAAACGACGGAGAGGGTCTATTTTGATGATGGAAAAGAATAGATTGCTTGGCGATAAATTGGTGATTGGCTTTGCCTATGCATTCATTGGCTTATTCGCACTCGTTTGTCTGTATCCTCTTGTATTAACGTTAAGCGTGTCCTTTTCTTCGGAACAGGCCGTTGCGAGAAACGGATATTCGATCATCCCTCTGAGCCCGAGCTTGGATACATATAAATATATCTTTGTTAATAGTGGGATGAAACTGCTCAAATCCTACGGCGTTACCCTGTTGGTAACCACTGTGGGGACGTTCGGTGCTCTGTTGATTACCAGCATGATTGCATTTTCCCTATCTATCAAAAAGCTGAAATATCGCAACGTGCTCGCTTTCATTAGCAACTTTACGATTATCTTCTCGGCCGGCTTGATACCGTGGTACATGGTCAGCGTCAATTATTACGGGCTGAAGAACAGCATTCTGGCTTTGATCCTGCCGTCCATATTCAGCGTATGGAACATGTTTCTGATGCGAACGTACTTTGCAAGCATTTCTCCATCTTTATATGAAGCGGCCGAGATGGACGGCGCCAATTATTTTACGATCTATGTCAAAATAGCCCTTCCGTTAAGCAAAACCGCACTGCTGACGGTAGGTTTAATGTATGCGCTTCAATATTGGAATGATTGGTGGCACGCACTGATCTTCATTAATGAACGCGATTTGTTTCCGCTGCAGTATTTCCTCTACAACATTCTGTCGAACGTCAATGCGATAAGTTCCGGACGAATTCCGTCAGGGGCATCAGGCAACATCACATTGCCTGCCGAAACCGTGAAGATGGCCATTACGGTCATCACGATCGGTCCGATCATTTTCCTGTATCCTTACATTCAAAAATACTTCGTGCACGGGATTATGGCCGGAGCGGTAAAAGAATAGACACCTGCGTGGTTATTGGCCGATCCAGGCTTTTAACATAGATTAACCATTTCATAGGGAGGGTCTTTCATGAAAGCAAAAAAAATGCTGATCTTGTTGGTTTTATTGATCGCATCCGTTTCGGTAATGGCAGGATGCAGCGGCAAAAAAGAGGGGGCAGCCGCGCTCGAAACCGTCACGATTTTGTATCCGGGGGAACGAAGCGATCGCATGAACGAATTTTTAAACAATGAATTCGCAGAGAAAATGGCTGCCGATCTCGGTCTAAAGGTCGAAGTCATATATGTGCCGTGGGCCCAGTATTGGGAACAGAAAGATATCATGCTGGCCGCAAACGAACCGATCGATTTATATTGGGATGGTCTTCCGGACCTTTCGACGATCGTCAATAAGAAACAAGCCATGGTTCTGGATGATTTAATCCAGGAATATGGTCAGGATATGTTGAAAGTTTTGCCGATGGAACAGCTTCAAGGCGCAACCATCGATGGGAAAATTCACGGCATTCCGTCGGCCTATGCACCTTCCTCGGCCATGTACCAGCTGGTTGCCGTCCGCCAGGATATTCTCGAAGCCGTGGGGATGACCGACGTGAAGACACCCGACGATTTAAAAGAATTCGCGACCAAGGCGAAAGAGAAGTTTCCTGAAATGAAAGGACCCGCCGACATTATCTTCAAACCGTTGACTCGATATTTTACCGATGAACAATATAACTGGATCGCCGTCGAAGATTTGGTTGTATTCGGGGAAGACAGCAAGAAAGCATACAGCTATTATGAAACGGAAGCATTCCAGGAAGTGGCGAAATTTAACCGGGGAATGTATAAAGCAGGTTTATACACAGAGGATTTGACCATCAAATACAACGAGAGAGACTCCCGCATGCAGACCGGCCTATATTTATGGGTGGAAGGATCTCTGGGCAAGGAAATGGAAATCGTCGATGCCATTAAAGCCAATGCCCCGGATGCCGAGGTTAAGACCTACCTGCTAGCCGAGGATAAGCCGCGTTATGTGACTGCCACAGGCGGGGAAGTTCTGGGCATTCCAGTCAATGCCCCGAATCCGGAAGGAGCCATGAAGTTTGTGAACTGGATTTATAAATCCAAGGAAAATTACCAGTTTGCTCTCTATGGCGTCGAAGGCAAGGACTACGAGATCGTGGACGGAAGAATCAATAAGCTCACCCCGAGCGAATTCTTCTATGAATGGATGTTTAGAAACCAGAATTACCAATTGTTCGGGCCGAACGTGGCTCAGGAATCCATCGATCAATACAAGAGCTGGGACGATCAGGCTGTACGGTCCGAATCCTTGGGATTCCGATTCAATAACGAAAAGGTTAAGTTAATCGAAACGTCCTTGAAAGAAGTCGCAGGCAAAGATCTAGCTGCGATCCGTTCCGGATTTGTCGATTTTGAGACAGAGTATCCCAAAGCCATCCAGAAGCTGAAGGCGGCTGGGATTGACGAGTATGTCGCCGAGATACAGCGGCAGCTGGATGAATTTTTGGCAGGTAAATAATAGGGTTACCTCCGTTGTTCCAGCAACGAAGCAGCTGAAATTGAGAGCTGTCGGTGAAACAGATCATCATTAATTCCGAAGAAGTATCTCCTGAACATGGGGATGCTTCTTTTCTTTTTTGTTCAATTCATAAATTCACGCTTTGCTAGGCGTTGCTAGTCAGGTGTTTACAACAAATTAAAATATGTCTATTATATAAATGGACAAAAAATAAAAATGTTTATTATAATAATGATCGATGGTCGTTGCTTATATGTTTTATGGCAAACGATGCACTTTGAATTATTTGCGTAAGATCCATTTTTGAGAAAAGAGGAGAAATGATGAACATTCACGCTTCTATGAATCATAAGCCTGTCATTGTGTCGGCTAATTACGGGGAGGTCGACGGGCGGTTTGCCGGCGCCACAGATGTTAGGGCGTTATCCCTCGGACTGTCTCAAGGTAATGAGGAAGGCCAGGAGGAAGGCCGGGCAAATGTTGCCGCCAGAGTATGGAGAGATGCGGAAGAGCAAGCAACCGAACAATCGTTAGAGCTTCCGATTCATCGCATCCTGGATTTGTCTATTCTCGTTTGCAGCGCACTGGGGCATTTTAGCGAAGCCTATCGATACGAGCAGCTCTATGATCCGCAGAATCCCGTGATCGACCGGATCGGGCTGCAGGGAAGCGCCATGACGGTAGCCGTATGCACGGACAACGAACAGATCCATGAGGATATCAGGCTGTTCAACGAGGCATTGAGCGATAACGGCGAGATGATTGGTGAAAGACTGCGGACATTAACCAGAGCATTGAAAGAATTGGGGTACGAATAATGAGGAGGCATCCCAGATAGCGGGGGAATGGAACGAGAGTGTCCTTCCACGCTGGGAAAAGCTTGGAGGCGAGAGGTTATGCAAGAACAGAATGACAATGAATATTACGTGTTGTCTCCCGGGAGAGCATTGACCGAAGAAGAAAGGAGCCTTGTCTGGACAAAACCGTTAACGCATAAAGTAAGTGAGGAAGAACGGCGAATCTCGAATGAAATTAAGCGGAATTGGGATCGGGGCGAGATGAAAATCGCCAATGTTTTGTTAGAGGGGGATGCCGGATCCGGAAAGACGCAGCTCGCCAAAGCATTGTCCGCAAACTTCAGGCTCCCCTACACCAAAGTCACATGTTTTGCCGATATGGATAAATCGGATATTATCGGAGCCATTTTACCGGTCATTACTACCGATCGAATGGAGCACTTGGAACCTGCCGACCAGGCTGCCTTGAGAGCCCTATACGATAGTGACGGCTTTCGTAGCTCGACGGAGATTCTAATGGAGGCTTTGGGAATTTCGCGGGAGCATGCTTCAGCGAAGATGAAGCATGTATTGAAACTCGCCGCGAATGCCGCGGAGAATGAGGCGGTAGAATATCGATTCTACGCTTCCGAGATCGTCAGAGCCTTTCAGAACGGCTATCTGCTGGAAATACAGGAACCGAACGTGATACGTGATGCTGCCGTATTAATGGCGCTGAATTCCGCGCTGGAGCTCGGCGGCACGCTGAATCTGCCGATGGGCATCGTGCACAGGCATCCGGATTTCATTGCGGTGATCACGGCCAACCGCAGTTATGCGGGATCCAGGCCGCTAAATGAAGCATTGCGAGACAGGATACAGCATTCGGAGAAAATAGATCTGCCAACCAAGGAGATGATGATGGAGCGCGCAAAGGCCAAAATCGGCTGCGAGGACAATGAAATGCTGGACATTCTCGCAAGGGTCATCATTCTGTTAGACAAAACAGCCCGGGTCAATGCCATGAAGGGGATTGCCGGCATGCGTTCCTATTTCTATTGGGCGGATGCCGTGGCTCAGGGGGCTTCTGCAAGAGAATCCCTTTATCACAAAGTGATCTACAAGATTACGACCGATCCGGAAGAAATCAAACTGCTGGAAGATGCGTTGGAAGGCCAAGGCTTGTTGGGGCTGCTGGGAGAAATTCCGGTTGAACCCCCAAGCAAACGAAGAGGGGATGCCGTGGAGATCTCAACCTGGGACATCGATATGGATGCTGACTCCAATCCGGATCAGCAAGCCGGGGAAGAAGGAATCCGGTTAAAAAAATCCGCTGAGAGCGAAGGCAGCACATCCCTTTCATCGGATGAGTCAGCGGAGATGGAGAGCACGGATTCGGGCGAGGAGGGCACGCCGAATTATCACCAGGCTAATCCTGAGCCCATGTCGGAAGAGGAGAAGCAGAAGGAAAGGGATTTCCGCAAAAAGCTGAATCGGGTTTCCAGAGAAATCGTGTCCGATTCCCTTCATCGGTCGGTAAAACTGATCGTTCATCGCCCTGATTATGATCCGAACCAACAGGAGGAATATGGGCGGTTAAGTCAGGGACTTATGCCGGTTGTACGGGAAATTGCCAGAAAAACGCTGCCGCTCTTGGAGCACGAAATCACCGCGGAGTATGCCAAAAACCAATACTTTGGATCAAAATTCCAGGCAGACAGCGTAGCCTACCGGGACTTCAGGTTATTTGCCAAGAAACGTCCTCCGACGGAATCCCCTGGTCTTGTGGTCGGACTGAGGGTCGATGAATCCGCATCGATGGCTGCGTTCGGTAGATTGGAGGCAGCCAAGCGTGCGGTCATCGCAGTCTATGAATTTTGTCAGATTTGCCATATTCCTGTTCTGATCTACGGCGATACGGCCGATGTGTCCCGCTTGGAGCAGATGTCGATCTTCGCTTATGCCGACTATGATCATCCGGATGTTCGCGATCGCTTCAGGTTGATGGGAATCCGCGCGAGAAGCAACAATCGGGATGGCATGGCGTTAAGGATCATGGCGGAACGGCTGGCAGCTTCACCGAAGCAAACCAAGTTGATGATCAGCATCAGCGACGGGCAGCCTAAGGCGATGGAAGACTATACCGGAAGTCTTGCCATTCAAGACATGCAGCAGACCTTATCCGAATACGAAAGAAAAGGAGTCAAATTTCTGGCTGCCGCCATCGGACAAGACAAAGATGTCATTAGCCGGATTTATGGAGCCGAGAGGTTTCTGGACATTACCAACCTGAATGAGCTGCCCGCAAAATTAGTGCGCATCATTTCTCGGTACTTATAAAACCGTGGGTGAAGCGTGTTCGTACACCCTAAGCCTGTGTGTCTTCATGACACGCAGGCTTATTCCATCATGAGATGACCGTCCATACATGCGACCCCTCATGCCTGGCCCTTGGTTGACTGGACATGTGCCCTGAAGAAACATTATAGTTAAAAGAATGGAGTTAGCGAATCTGTGCTCGATGATCTCGACGCCATGGGTGGCTTGCATCGATGCAAGTTTTGTGTCTGGAATCGATAAACCTAAATAAGGGAGGACATATATGGAGCAACCTCGCATTTGGCCGGATCGGTTCAAGCGCTTTTTTCTAAACAATAAGTTTGTACTGCTTTTGCTTGTTCTGTTGCTGGTCGGTTTAAACGTCATGGTATTAAGCAAAATCTCGTTTGTGCTGCATCCGATCGCGGTTCTGATCAAGACGATCGTGCTGCCGATCATTTTATCCGGAATCCTGTATTATTTGCTGAATCCCTTGGTGGATATGATGGAAAAAAGGAAAATCAAGCGCGGATGGTCCATCCTGATATTATATCTGTTGATTGCCGGAATTTTGACGGTTGTGGTGCTGGCGGTCATTCCGGTGCTCCGCACCCAGATTATGAGTCTGATAGACAATTTCCCGACTTACAGCGAGAAGGTCAGACAACAGTTTGAAGAGCTGACCGGCAGCCAGTTGTATAGTCAGCTGCAGGAGGCCGTGAACATCAACTCCCAGGAATGGTGGGGCACGATAACGCAGAAAGCAACCGAAATCCTGAACTCGACATGGAGCAAGGTAGGAGGTTTCCTTGGCGCGTTTACGGAGATTGTGTTGTCGATCATTACGGTTCCTTTTGTCCTGTTCTATATGCTGAAAGACGGCAAAAAGCTTCCTCAGAAAATCTTGTCGTTCCTGCCGACCCGGAGTCGTTCGGGGATCCTGCATGTGCTTCAGGATATCAATCACCAGATCAGTTCGTTCATCCGCGGTCAGATTATTGTCAGTGTCTGCATCGGTATTCTGCTGTACATCGGGTACATGATCATCGGCCTGGATTACGCGCTTATTCTTGCCATTATCGCCTCGTTCACCAGCGTAGTCCCTTATTTGGGGCCTGCCATTGCGATCACGCCCGCGTTGATTGTGGCTCTGGTCACTTCTCCGGTCATGCTGCTGAAGATGATCGCGGTATGGACGATCGTGCAGTTGATCGAGGGCAAATTCATCTCTCCGCAAATTATGGGCAAAACGCTTAAGATTCATCCGATTACGATTATCTTTGTCATACTGACTGCCGGTAATCTGTTTGGCGTGGTTGGCATTCTGTTGGCCGTACCCGGCTATGCTGTTCTCAAGGTTTGCGTTACCCATATATTCGAATGGTTCAAGAACACATCGGGATTATACGATTCTTCGAACAATAGCCATATGACCAAATAACAAGGCGTGCCTATTGATGAATAGGTGGCGCATTAACTTGATAAACATTAACCGAGATTCATAGAAGCGTATGAAGCTGCGCTTGCGAAGCCGCCCTTTTGGCGGCTTTTTCATGTTTGAGGTTCCGGAGTAAAGCTTAATCGTGGACGCTTTAAAGATGGGTGAATTATGTTTCACTGCTTCGAAGCTAATGGATTGCCAGGTCACTGGAGAAGAGCACATCTCCCTGAACACAAGGGTGGTGGGAGGTAGGAGAGCCGCCCTAAGCATAAAATTAGGGCGGCTCTTGAAGGTAATATCTTTTAATGATTCTTGCTTGGTCCTGGTCTTTGTTGTTTGAGGAAGTCGCCATGGTTTATTCTGACCCTCGCGGATTCATTGCAAATAAGAAACTGAATCAATATAATGGATATCATGGGTCTATGGTAAATGAAATAAAGCAAAGGAGGGTACCGTCATACAGTTTTCCAAAAGCGTTGATTATGCTCTGCACGCCTTAATTCATCTGGCTCAATCGGAGCGTGACCACAACATCGGAATCAAGGAGCTGTCTGCGACACTAGGCGTTTCGGAAAGCTATTTGTCCAAAATCATGTCCAAGCTGAGACAGGATGGTATCGTGCGTGCCGTGCCGGGGGTAAACGGAGGTTATGAACTGGCAAAACCGGCCCGGCAGATTACATTTTTAGAAGTGATCCAGGTGATCGAAGGAAGGCAGCAGTTGTATGAATGCTCCAATCTCAATTCGCAGCAGCATCGATTGCTGACCGAAGAGAAACCTAGCGACAGGAACGAAGACAAGCCGGGTACTTGCGTATGTCTGGTCAAACAGGTGATGGACGGTGCGGAACGGCAGTTGAATCAATACTTGGAGGAGCAAACGATCCAATCGGTATTGGATGCTGCTTCCAAACGCGGCAGCTGCTCGACTAACAAGGAGTGACAAAATAGTTGAACTTCGCTTCGGAGGGATCCTTATCGATAAGCTATACGAGAAATTGCAAGGGTTTGGGGAAAGAGAGAATTGGCTTTTACTTCGTCGGTTGCTGAACACAGCGATCCAGGATGCCACGAACGGCGGGCATGAAGAGAAGAGGGATGCCGAGCGATTGTACAAGCTGATCGAACGCCATGCAGAGATCGTTCACCATGAGCGGCTGCAGGAGGAGAATCTCCAAACGCATGTTCATATCATTTTCAGTCTCTCGAATGCCGGTTCATTAAAAGTGGCGCTCAGTCAAGTGGGGAAACGGGAGAAATCCCGCGTATTAGCATTTAATGACTGCTTTTCCACCGGCCCCATCAGGGATTTAAGCACAGCGGAAGGGCAGCAGCGCAGGCAAATTTGGTTGATGGAACATGACAGAGACTCCTACTTTTCCTACACGAGCAACCTGGATCACCAAATCGAGCGCATGATAGAAACGCTAAAATCCATACCGGAGAGCAAGACCGTGGTCATATGGTGCGCGGATAACGCCCACGATCAAACCGGGCTTCGCTTCGCGTTGTATTTGTTGAGGGAGCGGGAACAACCCGTTCATGTCGTGAACGTGACGCAAATTCTCAGAGAATCGAGTTTGCAGCAAAATAAGGGCGAGACTCCAGTCTATCAGTCCAGGATCGAGCGGGAGACTTACATTGAAATCGTTAAAACTTACGGTGATGGGATCCCGCTTGATTCGGATCTGAGGAAACGGTACGAATCCGAATGGCTGGAGCTGGCAGGACAGGATCATGTCCTTCGATTCTGGGAAGAGGACAGGGTCATCGGCTGCGAAGAGGATCGAATGGATGCGCTTATCTTACAAACGGTCGCTGAACTGCAAGAGCAGCACCATTCTGGTGATCTGGTTACAGCAGGGGACGTCGTATTCAGCATATTGGAAATGTCACGTCAATTCGTAGGTTATTCTTATATCGTGTACAGAATCTGGTTTTTAGTCAGTGAGGGTGTTCTCATGTTCAAGGGGTTACCGGGCTTTCCGCATCAATTTTCGATAGGTTTGTCTAAAGCTTAAAGAGCCACATAATTGGTCATAATCCTGTCAAGTAGACAGTACAAAAAAGACATGATTTAAGCTGCGACCGTTTCCCGGTATTCTACCGGGGAATGGTCGTTTAATTTTTTCTGGAATCGGTTCTGGTTATAGAACAGAATGTATTCATTCACTTGCTGTTCAACCTCCGCTTTGTTTGCTGCCTCGTTCAAGTATATTTTCTCGTTCTTTAAATGAGAGAAGAACGACTCGATACAGGCATTGTCCAGGCAATTTCCTCGTCTAGAGTGACTGCCTAGCATGCCGAGTTGTTTCAGTTTACGGTTAAATGGTTTTGACGTGTATTGAAATCCTTGATCCGAGTGTAGGATTACGCCATTCACATCCACGTGCTGACGGAGTCGATCCAGCGTTTCATGAACCAAAGCGAGGTCATTTCGTTCCGATAGATGCCAAGCTACAATCTCGTTATTGTATAAATCCTGAATGACAGACAGGTACACAAATTTTAACAGGCAGGTTAGCTTAATAAAGATAGAGGATTTTTGAATTAGTCATCAATGTGACATAAAGGGTAACGTGGGGGCGAAAAACGCATTAACGGGCCCGTTCAAGCGAATTATCACTGAAGCACTCGTTTTAAAGAAAGTGGTGGCAGCCGTTAATATCCTAATTAGGCTACAGGAATTCCGACAAAACTAACCTTCAACTTTTATCTAGATTTTATTTTATATTGAACTTGTGAACATTTTAAGTACGTTAGGGAAGTGTGGAAATCCACTGGGCTCACACGGGTCTCGTATGGAAAAGAATCTAGATAAACAATATACTAGCTATATAGTTTTTTGTTGAGGTGAATATCAAATGGATGAAATCGATGAATCAAAACAAATTGTATTACAAATCGGCGGTGCATTGAAAAAGTACAGAAAAGAAAAAAACATGACTTTAGACGACTTATCGGAAATAACTGGCGTAAGCAAACTTACTCTTGGAAATATCGAACGTGGCGAGACAAATCCGACTTTAGCAATAATATGGAAAATTTCAAAAGGCATATCTTTACCGCTATTGGCTTTGTTCAAATCAGAGACCCCTGTTAGTTTGTATCGAGCAGGCGAAGGATTACGGTTTTCTAATGATGAAAAAAATTGGATCATTGAACCAGTCTTTAAAAGCAACGATATTGAAATGTGTCGGGCATACCTACAACCAAATAGCTCGTATTACCCTGAAGGTCATCATGTGAATACAACTGAAATTGCGACAGTCATGACGGGTTCCATTGAGATACAAGTCAATGGAGAGACTTACACATTGAATCAATATGATACAATCAGTTTTCGTGCAGATTGTCCTCACTCTTATACCAATCATACGAATAGCGAAACAGTGCTCCATATATCCTTAAAATATGGTTTCTAAAAGACCCAAAATCCACTTATTAAATACAACTCCGAATTCCATGACGGGAATTCAGAGTTGTATTTTTTTTGTTAGACGAGATAAAGCATGTTATAAAATATTTATTGTTTATTTTAGTATATTATAATATACTTTTGTTGTTCGCGCGAATGTTATAGCAAATTTTTTCAATCAGCAGGAAGCAAATACAATACGTAAGAATTCAGGAAGGAGAAATGAAGAATGCCGAATAAACAAAAAAACATACCGTCCTCTATAGGGCTGATCATTCTCGGCATTATTGTTATCGCAGCTAATTTACGTACTCCCTTAACCTCAGTCGGTCCTTTAGTGAGTCTTATAAGGGATGACGTTCATATTTCAAATACATTAGCAGGCCTGATCACAACGGTACCCTTGCTCGCCTTTGCTTTATTATCGTCTCTAGTACCAAAATTAGGACGAAGATATGGGGTTGAGCGTGTCATTTTGATTGCCCTAATCTTTCTGACTGCTGGTATTGTCATACGTTCATTATCTGGCGCAGTTAATTTATTTATTGGGACAGCAGTTCTTGGATTTGCCATTGCCGTATGTAATGTATTATTGCCAAGTATAATCAAAAGGGATTTCCCGGATAAAATTGGCTCCATGACAGGTGTTTACTCCATTTCAATGAATTTATGTGGAGCAATCGCATCGGGGATCAGTGTACCGCTAGCCGTGAACGCAGGTCTAAAATGGCAGGGAGCACTGGGAATTTGGGGGATTCTAAGCTTTGTATCGATCCTCTGTTGGCTACCCCAATTAAGAAATCAAACAAAACAAACAGCCACGACGAGTCAAAGGATGGTCAGCTACGATGTGAATGTTTGGCGATCCCCGCTTGCCTGGCAAGTAACGTTGTTTATGGGTATACAGTCCATGGTGTTCTATGTGTTGATCGCATGGTTGCCTGAAATTTTAAAGCAGCAAGGAATCGACCCCAACCAATCAGGATGGTACCTCTCGATCATGCAGTTAGCGATGCTCCCATTTACCTTTATTGTCCCCGTTATTGCCGGGCGCATGTCAAGCCAACGTTTATTAGTGGTCATCACAACCATTTTGCTTATGACGGGAACGCTCGGACTTCTTTACGGAAGCTCCAATATCATTCTGTTGTGGATCATCATGCTCGGAATTGGTGGAGGCTTCGCTTTTAGTTTGTCCATGATGTTTTTCGGGTTGCGCACGCAAAATGCGCATCAAGCAGCGGAACTGTCTGGCATGGCCCAATCGGTCGGATATCTTCTCGCCGCAATCGGCCCTGCCCTTATAGGATATCTGCATGATGCGACAAATAGTTGGAACCTGCCACTTTTCATTCTGCTTGGGGCTTCGATCGTACTCTTTTTAGTCGGTATAGGAGCAGCGAGTAATCGATTTGTAGGAAGCCGAAATCGTTACGAGCTGCCACGGAAAGGATGATAAATATGTTTGACAAAATTATGGTGGCCATTGATAAAGCTGAAATAACGAACAAAATCCTCGATGCAACCATTGAAATAGCCCGAAACAAACAAACCCCAGTTACCTTGGTTCATGTCAGCCAGGATTATGTGTCGAACGGAATGACATATGTACCAGAGAATTTCTTGGAAGAAGTATTGAACGAAATGGAGAAAGCGAGTTTGGAGCAGCTGCAGGAAGCCAAGTCTAAATTAAAATCTGCGGGTATTAACCCGGAAACAATTCATCTTAAGGGAGATCCTGCACATGAAATATTAAATTATGCGTGGGATACCGAGCAGCAACTTATTATTATCGGAAGCCGTGGGCTAAGGGGCGTAAAAGGAATGATGCTTGGAAGTGTCAGCCACAAGGTTTCACAGTTATCAAGTTGCCCAGTCCTCATTGTACATTAACTCCTCCGGGAACTGCTGACACAAAGTTTACCATTTGGGTCGGAGTTATGACACTAAGTCACCCCTTTGGGATGATTCTGAGTTTGCTCGCCTACGGCTCCGCAAGCCTGCTGCTCCTTGTGGTGACCTGCAAGAACTTCGCTAGACAACATTAAAGCATACCAACGTTGACTGCTTCCCGTTCGCTCGGTATGGAACATTGCGTCATCCTTGTTCTTGGCATGGGCAACGCTGCTGGTGTTAGCTATGTTGATGCTTGCTATAGCCTGGTTATATTGGAGAATGTCAGGTTTACCATGGGAAGCTCTCAATCTCACTGAATTGCCGATATGGTATTATGTGACGAATGCTTTTTGGGGACAGGGCAATTCATCTTTTTGATGATTACGATCTTCTTCGCGATAACCTTGTCCCGGAGTATTACGAAAAAGGCAGCATCTGGATTGGCATCATGGTATTCTTCGTGCTGCATTATTTGCTGGGGTGGATCACTAATCTGCTCTTTGGAACGGAAGGGCTGTGGATCGGGCCTGCAGCCACCATTCACTTCGGTAATGAGACCAGCGTGAACATAACGCCTGGGGAGGGTTTGCGTTTGAAATCGTCATTGCAGCGCTGATCGTTTATGCGACCGCGTATCTGATAGACCGTAAAGTTGAAGCGTAACGAATCATAAAACTTAACCTTTGGGGAAATTGTCGTCACGGCAGTTTCCTCTTTTTTTTGTATTGGGGGTCGATGACTGCGCCAAAACTCCGTGGCGGGGTGGCGAATGTGGGTGCATTTGCGATTCGTTTCACTAAAATTTCACCTATTGTTCACCTCAAAGAGAGGACATCGGATTTTCCTGCATTATTTCAATAAAACCTTGATATACAAGTGTTTATGCAAGAATAGGAGCGTATTCAAAAATATATTAAAGCGGTTACAAAAAAATCTTGACGATGTTAATTTTCTCCATTATGATAGCGTTAAGTGAAACGTTTCAATTGATTTATATAAGTATGAGAGAAGAAGGAGTCACGTGAATGGCAACTATGAAGGATGTAGCCAAAGCGGCGGGGGTTTCCTTGTCGACCGCATCATACGCGATCAACGGCAGCAGCAAGATCAGCGAAGCGACAAGAGCGAAGGTCATAGAAGCGGCCAAACAGTTGAATTATCAAAAGAACGGTTTGGCGACTGACCTGAAGCGGAGCAGCACGAAGACGATTGCGCTGATTTTAAGCGACATGTCCGGTCCGTATTATTCGGAGTTGATCCGAGGAGTGCAGGAAGTCGCGCTCGAGAACGGTTACGACCTTATTGCCTGCAGTTCGTTCGGCGGCAGCGAGTCGACCGCGATCAAATTCCTGAGGGAGAAGCGCGTTGACGGCGTTATCATTTCGGAACACAATCTGCATGACGAAGCGATTTTGCAATCCGCACGCAAAGGCTTCCCGATTGTCGTGCTTGACCGGTACCTCAAGGGCGATTATATCTACAATGTTCTTGTCGATAACGAGAAAGGCGGATATATGGCGACGGAGCTGCTGATCAATAACGGCTGCAAGCAAATCGCCTATATCAGCAGTTCAAGCAATTCCTACGATCACAAGCTTCGTTACCAAGGGTATTTGCAAGCTTTAAACGATTACAATCTCGAATGCACATCCAACTTGAATATCAACGGAAGATTTACGATCGATGGCGGCTATATGGCAACGAAATTGCTGATCGGCCAGCGCAAGCTTCCGGACGCGATTTTTTATGCGAACGACGAGATGGCCGCAGGCGGGATTAAAGCTTTCCAAGAGGCCGGTATCCGGGTTCCCGACGATATTTCGATCGTCGGCTTCGACGATATTTTCCTCGCCAAGCACATGAACCCGCCGCTCACGACAATCCGTCAGCCCAAGTACGAGATCGGCTCGCTAGCAGCCCACCTGATTATGCAGCTATTGGACGGCCGGGAGCTCGAGCATGAGTATGTGCTTCCGACGGAACTGGTCGTGCGAAGTTCCTGCAAGCTTCGCTATTAAGCCTTCGCCGTAGTCGAATTGAAAGCGTTACCATATTAACTTCGTTTTGAGCGCAGTACGCTTTTCACGGATGGCGATGCAAAATAAACAACAATAATCAAAAGAGAGGGATCTGTATGAAAAAAACCGTTGTATTCGCTCTGATTCTTACGATGCTGGTCGCCCTGTTAAGCGGTTGTTCGTCGAACAAGACCGACAACGCAACGGAGCCGAACCAAGGGCAAAGCCAAGAACAAACTAAAGATCCAGGCGACGATGCAAATGTCGGTTCGGGCGAGAAAATTGTGATCAATTATGTGAACTGGAACCTCGGCACCGAAGCCGACAACAACATTGAAAGAAAAATGATCGCGGCGTTCGAAGAGGCTCATCCGAACATCGATATCCAGCTGGACGAATCGTTCGACTATTCAAAATACGGCGATTCCCTGGCGGCTGCAGCGGCTGCGGGCAAATTGCCCGACGTCATGATGCTTCCGAACATTCCGTTCGGCTTGACGAACGAATGGCTGCTCAACCTTAACGACATCGCTGCATCCGATCCGGAGTGGGCAAACATTCCGAAAGCCCTCGAGAACGCCACGCATTACGGCAGCGGAATCTACGCAGTGCCTGCGGGGATGTTCTTCCAGGGTTACTTCATCAATCAAGACTTGTTTGAGCAAGCGAACCTGCCGGAGCTGAACTATTCTCCGACTTGGGATGAGTTCCTGAACGCGGTAAAAACGCTGAACAAACCTTCGGAAGACGTCCTCGGATTGTCCGAAGCGGTTCAAATTCCGGACTGGTACCCGGCCTCCGTGAATTCGCAGCTCGGCTGGTTCACATGGGACGGACAGCAGTATCACTTGAACGACCCGGTGTTTATTGAAGGCGTGAACAAGGCGAAGGAAATTATGCAAGGCAAATACACGTTCGACAGCCTGTCCGAAGACGAAAAAGCGAAGTACAATGCCACCTGGCACGGCGACGTGTGGAATCAAGGAAAGGTCGCAGTCCGGTGGGAAGGCACATGGGCAACGAAGGATTTCAGCAATCTAAACTTCAAATCCAAGTTTATCGGCATCCCTGGCGGCAAATTTATTTTGATCGGCGATTTCATCGGTATTTCGAAGAGCACCGAGCACCAACAAGAAGCATACGAATTCGCTAAATATATGACGTTCGGCAAAGACGGCATCTTAAAGCGTATGGAGCTGAACACGGACGGTTCCTATACATCCCTGCCGATGACGACGGACCCAAGCATCCTTGATCAATATTTCGCTAACGGCGGATATGAGGGATTGAAGGAGGCTTACGATAACATCGACAACGCGATTTTGGAGGGCGTCAAGTTTATTCCGGGCGTTGTAAGATCTAGATGGGAAGCGCCAACCGGCGTCAAAGTCGGAGACAAGGAAAACGCCAACCTCGGCGATTTGATTCTTGACAGCATTAAGGGAGGTACGAAAATCGAAGATTACGCGGAACAAATCAATAAGCTTGCCAACGATGAATACAAGGCAGCAGCCGACGCAATCTCCGCTTTAACGCAATAACTTACGACCGGTGGCCAGAGGAGGTAGAATCCATGTTAAGGCGTAGAGGAGCCAAGATCACCTTCAGCTTGATCTTGATAGGGGTCATCATGATCTCAGGCATTAGTGGCTTCAATAGCAGAGGGAATGGTGATGCAGATTCCAATTCCAATATGGTCAATAACCGCAATTCTGCCTCTCTGGATCAAAGGGAGAAAGAAGGAATGAATCCGGCCGACGGGGGATCCTTCAGGATCGCCCCATCCCGTTATATAGCCGATTCCAACTTACCGATTCTTGCCAGAGAGGCTGCCTACGGTTACGAAGACGGCGCGATTCACCTGAAGAAGGACGACTCCTTCACAGCCGAAATTGAAGTTCCGAAGGAAGGCGAGTATACCCTGTCATTCGATTATTTTATTCTTGCCGAAGGATTGCAATCTACGGAGTACAGCATTCAAGTAAACGGAAAATCCCCTGCTCTGGAAGCCAATCGATTTGTACTTCCGCCGCTTTGGAAAAGCAACACGGACACGTTTCCGAAGGACCGCTACGGGAACGAAGTGATGCCGACGCAGGTGAGGGCGGACGAGTGGCAGACGATTGAATTCACGGATCCGAACCGGATGAATCCGGAGCCGATCAAGATCAAGCTGAACAAAGGGAAAAACATCATTACATTTACGTTAATGAACGGAGAGTTGTTAAACGGCAGCATTACCGTTGCAGCTCCGGCCGCATTGCCGTCTTATGCGCAATATGCCGCACAGCACATCGATAAGACAGAAGCGAAGTCGGCGATGATTGTAAAGGAAGCGGAAAAACCCGATTTCAAAAACGATACGACGATCAACCCGCTGCCAAGCAGAAACTTGGGAGTAAGCCCTTATGCGACGAACCTGTTGCTGCTCAACACGCTTGGCGGAAAAACATGGGATATATCGGGCCAAACGGTTTATTACGACATCCATGTGGAACAGGACGGCCTGTACCAAATCGGCGTTAAATACAAGCAAGAGGACAAACCGAATTCCCGAGTGTTCCGAACCTTTACGATCGATGGGCATATTCCCTTTGCGGAAGCGAAGCATTATCCTTTCGAGTATTCGACCTCGTGGAAGACCGAAGTGCTGCAAGGAGCTGGAGGCCCATATCTGTTTTATTTAAGCAAAGGAAAGCACCGCATCGGGATCATGGCGGATGCGAGCCCGTATTACGATGTGATGCAATTGCTGCAGCAATCCATTAAACAGACCAACGATCTGACATTGGATATCCGTAAATTAGTGGGCAACGACGTGGATCAGAATCGGGAGTGGGAGATTACGGAGTACTTTCCGACTATTCAGGGGGATTTACTTGATATAGCGAAGAAGCTTAGCCAAGAGTATGAGAAGGTGGTCATGCTGAACGGCGGTGTAGACAGCTCCAAGGGCCTGACTGCAATGAAGATGGCGGTGGGGAGCCTGGAAAAGCTGGCGGCCGAGCCGAACCAAATTCCGCGTAAGCTGAATGAGCTGAACGGCGGGGCCGGTTCCGTGACGCAGAACTTGTCGAATGCGATCACTGATTTCGAAATGCAGCCGTTAACGGTAGACCAATTGTACATTTCGAACAAAGATGCTTCTTACCCGGAGCATAAAGCCTCCTGGATCAACTCCGTATATGAAAGCACAAAGCAGTTCTTCCATACGTTCCGGTCGCCGAAACGGCAGGACAACGACGATGGAGTAACGTTGAACGTCTGGATGAACCGGCCAAGAAACTATATGGAGCTCCTGCAGCGAATGGTGGACGAACAGTTTACGCCGAAGACGGGCATCAAGGTGAATTTTTCGACATTGCCTAACGAGCAGCGGCTTACGCTTGCCGCCTCATCCGGCATTGCCCCGGACCTGGCTCTCGGAATCAGCAACAATATCCCATTCGATTTGGGCTTCCGGGGCGCAGCGCTCGATCTAAAGCAATTTGACGACTTCGGCCAAGTGATCGAGCCGTTCTCGCCCGGGGCGCTGCTGCCGCTCATCGTCAATGATGAAGTATACGGTGTTCCTGAAACGCAAGATTTTTACGTGCTGTTCTATCGGAAGGATATATTGGATTCGCTCAACATTCCTGTGCCGGATACATGGGACGACGTTATTGAAATCATGCCGGAGCTGCAGCGGTATGGCATGAATTTCTATTCTCCGATCGCCGGCGCGACAGGAATGAAACCGTTCATGGCCACCGCGCCTTTCATTTATCAAGCGGGTGGGGATATATTCGGGAAGGACGCCTTTGAGACGGGAATCGACAGCAAGGAGTCGCTGAAAGGCATAGAGTTAATGACGAATTTGTTCAAGCTGTATGGTTTGCAGATGCAGGTTCCCGTATTTTATGAGCACTTCCGTTCCGGAAAAATGCCTCTTGGCGTCAGTAACTTCGCTACGTATATCCAAATGCAAGTGGCGGCTCCTGAACTGAAGGGCTCCTGGAAAATCGCTCCCGCACCAGGGATTAAGCACAACGGGGTGACGGAACGATGGGAACCGGGTTCGGCGCAAGTGTCGATGATCTTCAAGAGCACCGAGCATCCTGACGAAGCTTGGCAGTTTTTGAAATGGTGGATTTCCGCGGAGACGCAGGTGCACTTTGCAAACCAGCTGCAAACGTTGTACGGCAAAGAGTATCTGTGGAATACCGCAAATAATGAAGCCTTCTCACAACTGTATTGGCCGGAAGAAGACAAACAGGTCGTTCTGGAGCAATGGAAATGGCTCAAGGAAGTGCCCAAGTCGCCGAGCGCCTATTTAATCGAACGCGAACTGAGCAACATTTGGACCAAGGTTGTATTCGACGGGGAAAATATCCGTTCGGCCGTGGAAGACGCAGTGAACGAGATCGACAAGGAAACTGCAAGAAAGATGGAAGAGTTCGGTTATATGAAACAGGGCAAGGTTGTCGCTCCTTACCGTATCGCAACAATCGAGGATGTAGAAAGTTGGGTGAGAGGAAGAGATGGAAACTAAGTCCGATACAGCAGCGCTGCCGCGAATCGACGGGATGCCACAAACCCGCAGCAAATTTAAGAAATGGAGAGATAAGGAAGGCTCCGCCTACCTTTTCCTCGCTCCCTATTTATTGCTTTTCTTTGTCTTTATCGTGCTTCCCGTAATATTTGCGGTCGGGCTCTCCTTCACGAGCTTTAACGCCATTCAAATGCCGAAATTTATGGGTCTCAAAAATTATATCGATCTATTTATGAGAGATAGCGTGTTCATGCAGTACGTACTGCCGAACACATTGAAGTTTTCGCTCATCGTGGGCCCGATCTCGTATGTTTTATCGTTCCTCCTCGCTTGGATGCTGGCACAAATTCAGCGCGGTCCGAGAACGGTGCTCGCCTTGCTCATCTATTCGCCGTCCCTTACGATGGGCATCGCGATGGCGGTCGTGTGGAAGACGATTTTCAGCGGAGACCCGACGGGCTATATTAACAGCTTGCTGCTTAGCAACGGCTTTATAACTCAGCCGATCCAATGGCTTCAATCGCCCGAATATTTGCTGCCGATCATGATGGTCGTTACGGTTTGGAGCAGTATGGGCATCGGGTTCTTGGCGATGCTCGCAGGCGTCTTGAACATCAATTCGGAGATGTATGAGGCGGGATATATCGACGGGATATCGAACCGCTTCCAAGAAATCGTTCATATTACGATACCGTCCATGAAGCCGCAAATGTTGTTCGGTGCCGTTATGGCGGTTGTAAACACGTTTCAAGCGGGGCTCATCGGGGTTCAGCTTTCAGGCACGAACCCGACGCCGTCGTATGCCGGGCAGTTGATCGTGAATCACATTGAGGATTATGGCTTTATCCGCTACGAGATGGGTTATGCTTCGGCCATTTCCACCGTTCTTCTCCTGGTGATTTGGCTTTGCTCGAAGATCGTATGGAAAATGTTCGCCGAGAAAGAGTAGGAGGGAACAAGTATGGCTTCATTTCAAGGCACAAAGATGAATCCGAGCCGATTTCATATCAGTCAGTTAAAGTTCTACCTGATTCTGGCTCCCCTCTCGGTTTTCATGGTTATGCCGATCATTTTTATATTTTCTCATTCGCTTAAACCGATGGACGAACTGTTTGCTTTTCCCCCAAGGTTTTTCGTTCAAAATCCGACAATGGATAACTTTCGGTTCCTATTGTCGACGTTCACGGTTTCCGGCATTCCGGTCAGCCGCTATATATTCAACAGCGTCGTGATTACGGTCGTGACGGTGTTCGCGACGATTTATATCAGTGCAGCAGCCGGGTACGCCTTTTCGAAGAAAAATTTCAAGCTGAAGAACACGCTCTTTTCGATCAATACGCTCGCGCTTATGTTTGTTCCGGTCGCCGTCTCCATTCCAAGGTATTTCCTCGTCGTCAAGCTCGGATTGATCAACGACTTCTCGGTTAATATTCTTCCGCTCTTGGCGATGCCTGTCGGCTTGTTTCTATTGAAACAGTTCATTGACCAAATCCCGAATGAGCTGATAGAGGCTGCCCAGATTGACGGAGCGAACGACTTTACGATCTTCCGGAAAATCATCATTCCGATGACGATGCCAGCGATCGCCACGATTGCGATCCTGGCGTTCCAGCTCAGCTGGAACAGCATAGAGCCGGCGACGCTGTACGTCAATGACGAGGAATTGAAGAACTTTGCTTATTATATGTCGACCTTTACGGCGACCAATAATGAAGTGGCAGGTCAAGGGATATCCGCGGCCGCCGCGCTCATCATGTTTATTCCGAATTTGCTGATCTTTATCTTTATGCAAAGCCGGGTTATGAATACGATGGCTCATTCCGGTCTGAAATAGGTGTGAAGCAGATGAAAAAGAAGACGGTAGGCAGATGGGTGTTGCTCGTCGTAATTGCATGCTTTCTGCTCGTTCAAATCTCGGCCCCGGCTATGGCCGCTGCGCCGTACCAAACAGGGACCGAAGGCCCGGGAGGCATGATCGTCGGGACGCAAACCGCATATGAACCGGACGGAATGATTCGGCTCGACGTAAACCAGCCGGCGGATCTTTTCCATGATGAGCCGACCGGAAAGTTGTATATCGCGGATCCCGGGAATGCAAGAATTGTAGTTTATGAAGAGAACAACGCACCGCAAACGATCGGAGAAGACGTCTTATCGAATCCTTCCGGCGTATATGTGGCCGCCGATCGACTCGTTTACGTCGCGGATTACGGGTTGAAGCAAATTGTCGTGTTCGACGAGCAGGGAAAGCTCGTGAAACAGTTCGGCCGTCCGGAGGAACCGATTTACGGTGAAAAGAATGATTTTGCGCCGAAGAAGGTTGCGGTGGATAAACGAGGCAACATCTACGTCATCAGCGAAGGCTCCATTAACGGCGTTGTGCAGTTGAACAACGAGGGGCAATTCCTAGGTTACGTCGGCGCGAACCGAACGAGCCTGTCGATGAAAATGCTCATTCAACGCTTCATTTTTACCGAAGGACAGAAGGCGCAGCTGTTCAAATCGACGCCGCCGTCCCCGACCAGCATTGTGCTTGATTATCAAGGGCTGCTGTACACGGTAACCAATGGAATTAGCAGCGACGGCATCAAGAAGCTGAATATTGTCGGCGATAACATATTATCTTCGAACTCTTGGACCAGTGATTCGATGGTCGATATCGACGTGGATGCGGGCGGAAACATCTATACGGTAGACGTCAATGGGCTCATCTGCGTTTACGACAGCTTCGGCAATCTGCTGTTCATGTTTGGCGGAGGGGACGACAAGTATGAGCGCCAAGGGCTGTTTAAAAGCGCCTCGGCCATTGACGTCACAGACTCCGGGCGTACGCTGTACGTCGCCGACAAAGAGCGGAACGTCATTAACCGCTATTCGATCACCCCATTCGGAACGAAGGTGTATGAGGGCGTCGACCAGTACAAGCAAGGATTATACGTGCAGAGCGAGGACATCTGGAAAGAGATCCTCAAGATGAACAGCTATTTTATTTTATCGTACAATTCGTTGGCTGAATCGTATTTCAAGCAAAACCAGAATGGCAAGGCTCTGGAGAGCTTTCGAATGGCGGAAGACAAAGAGGGCTATTCCGACGCGTTCTGGAAAATCCGCAACGATTGGCTTCAACAAAACATTAATGTCGTCGTATATACCGTATTCGCCATCATTGTTGCGAGTTACGTCATCCGAACGCTGCATCGGCGGTATCGCGTGCTGCAGCCGTTTGTACGATTGAGAAACCGCTTGGCGGAGATCAAGCTGGTGAAAGAAATCGGGTTCATGTTTTACTTCCTCAAGCATCCGATCGACGCGGTTCAGGAGCTGAAAGAACGCAAACGGGCGACCGTCCGCTCGGCAACGGTTCTATATGTCTGGCTGCTGCTGCTTCAAGTCATTCTGGTCTATGCCAAAGGATACTTGTTCGCAAGCGGAGATCCCGACCAAATGGACTTATTGCCGATCATGTTAACGACGGCCGTTCCGCTATTATTCTGGGTCGTTATGAACTATATGGTCAGCACGATCAGCGACGGAGAGGGAAAGCTGTCAGAGGTTTATATCGGCACGGTTTACGCGCTGTCGCCTTATTTGATATTCGCGCTCCCGATCGCATTGATCAGCAACGTGCTGACGTATAACGAAAAATTCGTCTACGACTATTCGATGATGTTGATCCAAGGCTGGTCGCTGCTTCTCGTTTGCATCATGGTGAAGGAGCTGCATGATTATACGTTCAGGCAGACGGTGCGGAATTTGTTCCTAACGGTGTTCGGCATTGTATTGGCTGCACTGGTTATTTTCTTGTTAGTGCTCTTATTTAATCAAGAAGTGGAATTCATTCAAACGATCATTCAGGAGATGAGAAACCGTGCTTAACAAAGTGAAACGAATAGCTGCTCTATCGTTAACGTTCCTGCTGTTGGCCGGTTTGATCTCGATCGCGGCGCTCGCGCAGCAGGGAGTGAACCAACCGGAAGCTCCAGCTGCCGGTGCGGACGCATCGGGCGATCGACTCGCATCATACGAGAAAACTGCGGAAAACGCTCGCTTGGCGCTTTATGTAAATAAGAACACGCTCGGCATCAAAGTCCAAGACAAACAGAACGGTTATGTATGGGACGGCACGCTGGACGAGAAGGACGACAAGCTGAACAAATCGTGGCAATCGCTTTTCGAGTCGGGCTTGAGCGTGGAATACATGGATGCCAAGCGCAAAATCAGCACCGCGCCGGTAACCGGAGAGCAAGCTAAGATTTCGGTTGAGTCCATGGAGGACGGCTTCTCGGCGACCGTGAATTACGAGAGGCTGGGAATCTCGCTGAAGCTGGAAGTTAGGTTGACGGAAGACGCAATCGAATTCAAGGTTCCGGAGGATTCGATTCAGGAGACGAATAAGGACAACCGGCTGCAGTCTCTCTACGTGTACCCGTTCTTCGGCGCAACCAAGGGAATTCAGCCGGATAAAGGATATATGCTCATTCCTGACGGCTCAGGCGCGCTCATCAGCTTGAACGAGCAGACGCTCGCGACGCAGCCCTATATCGGGAGAGTGTTCGGAGACGATCTCGGGATGAAAGGCAGCCCGCAGCTATCAGAAGGAATGGCGACACCCGTAGAGCAAGTGTATCTGCCGGTCTTCGGCATCGCCCATAAGGAAGGCGGCAACGCTTTCGTTTCCATGATAACGGGCGGCGCTCCTTACGCGGAAATCCGCTCTTATCCGGGCAGTGTCACCACGGCTTACAATTGGACCACGGCCAAATGGATATACAGAGAAAACTACTTCCAGTCCTTGGACAAAGAGGGCAAAGGCATCACCTTAAACCAGGAAGAGAAAAACAAATTCGACGCTTCCATGAAAGTCATGCTTCTTTCCGGCAAGCAGGCCGATTATTCCGGAATGGCAAACCGGGTGCAGAGCGAGCTTGTGCGGCGGGGGGAGCTGCCTGCCAAGAAGGGCGGCGCAGATCCGCTCCCGCTCCGCATCGAATTTTTCGCCGCGGACAACCAAAAGCAATTGATTGGGAGCGAAGTAATCCCCATGACCACGGTGGACCAAATGGACGATATACTGACCAACCTGCGGGCAAATGAAGTGGACCGCATGATGGTTGTTGTCCGCGGCTACACGGAGGGCGGCGCTACCGGAGCATCTCCTACTCATTTTCCGTTAGAAGAAAAGGTAGGCAGCGGGGACGATTGGAACGCATTCGTGGAGAAGTATGAAGCAATAGGCATTCCCGTTTACTTTTATACCGACTACGTGATGGCCGGTGCGACGGCGGACGGATACGGCAAGGGGGACATCGCACAGTCCGTTTCCAAGCAGCTGCTTTCGCTCTATGATATGTCGTACTATCTGCAGCCGGCAGCGTCCGCGAAGCTGTTTGAGAATGAAATTTCTTCGTTCCAACAGCACGGCATCGACCATATCGCGATGGACTCGATAGGTAGCAATCTTTTTTCCGCATATGGGAAATCCTCGTCTACGCGCAGCGGGTCGATCGAGACGTATACGTCGATGCTGCCCCGGAATTCCATCAACAGCTACGCATTTTACAAGCCGAATTATTACTTGTGGAGGTTTGCCGACCGGATCATGGATCTGCCGATGAGCACTTCAAGCTTCCTGCTGGAGAGCGAAGAGGTGCCGTTCCTGCAGCTTGTGCTGAAAGGGCATGTCGATTATTACGCCCAGGCCTCCAATTTCAACGCGAACCCGCAGAAGGAGCAACTGAAAATGATCGATTACGGCAGCTACCCGTCCTTCATCCTGACCGACCAGGATCCGATCAAGCTGGCTAACACAGAGTCGTCATGGTGGCTGTTCACTTCGCAGTATTCGGTGTGGAAGGATCAGGCCGTACATGAATATCGGACGGTTGCGGAAGCCTTGAAGCCTGTTGCGGATGCGACCTTTGACAAACGTGAAAAAGTGCGGGAAGGCGTATTTAGAAACACTTACTCGAACGGCACCTTCATCTATGTCAATTACACCATGAATGAAGTTACGGCGGACGGGAACAAGATTCCGGCGCAAGGGTTCTTGGTCCGGGAAGGAGGCCGTTCATGAAAATCCGTTACCGGCTAAGAGAGGCGCTTATCGGCCTATCGTTTATCTGGATTTGGATCGTAGGTTTTTTGGTCTTCACCTGCTATCCGTTGATCCGCACCTTGCTGTTCAGCTTCAGCCAAGTAAAGATTACCGCAGACGGAGTCAAGACAACGTTCATCGGCTGGGAAAATTACCGGAACGCGCTATTCCTGAACGTTGAGTTCGGCGATACCTTGGCTACCTATTTTGTTGAGACGCTTGTGATCGTGCCGATCATCGTCGTGTTCGCGTTAATCGTCTCCCTTCTGCTGAACGTGAAAATCCGCGGCAAAGGCATCTTCAGGACGATATACTTTCTTCCAGTCATTATTACAAGCGGACCTGTCATCAAGCAGCTGATGGATCAAGGAGCCACTACGCTCCCGGGCATTCAGACGATTATCGAGATGAGCAAGCTTCATGAAAGCATGCCGGAGCTGCTCGCCGATCTGATCGTGTTCCTGCTGACATCGTTTATTACGATTCTTTGGTTCTCCGGCGTGCAGATGCTGATCTTCCTGGCAGGCCTGCAGAAGCTGGATTCCTCGATGTACGAAGCGGCGAGCATCGACGGCGCCTCCAGATGGGAATCGTTCTGGAAGCTGACGCTGCCGGCGCTGAACCCGATGATTATCGTCAATATGGTGTTTACCGTCATCATGCAGTCCGTCTTTTCGCTGAATCCGGTCATTACTCAGATCCAGAGCGCTATGTATGATGCGAAATACGGAATGGGCTATTCCGCTGCGATGGCGTGGATCTATTTCCTGGTCATGCTGGTGCTGCTAGGCGTGCTGGTGCTCGTAACCAGGCAGCGGGAAACGAACCGTTAGGAGGTGGGATGATATGAAAGGGATTGACCGCAGAACGATCGACAAGACGAAGCGAATCCTGTGGGGGTTTACGGGAGAAGGCGTTGTCTACAAATTAGCCGTATACTTCTTGCTGTCTCTGATCGGCTTCGTCTATTTGTACCCGTTGTTTTATATGATCACCTACAGCTTCATGAATACGGAGGACCTGATCAATCCGTTGATCACCTATATTCCGTCGGGATTTTATATGGACAATTTCGCCAAGGCGGCCGAGGTCATGGACTTTCTTAATACCTTGTGGCAGAACGTTCTTGCTTCCTTCGTTCCTGCCATCGTCCAGACCGTTTCGGCGGCCGTTATCGGATACGGATTTGCCCGCTTCCGAATTCCGGGGAAATCCGTCTTGTTTGCGCTCGTGCTGGCAACGTTCATCATTCCGCCGCAAATTACGATGATTCCGCAATTCCTGATGTTTAAAGATCTCGGATTAATCGGAAGCATATTTTCTTATATCATTCCGGCGGCGTTCGGACAGGGGATCAAAAGCGGTCTGTTCATTCTGATTTTCTATCAATTTTTCCGGTCGATTCCGAAGTCGCTCGAGGAGGCCGCACAAATCGACGGAGCCGGCGCTTACAAAATATTTGCCGTTATTTGCGTGCCGATGGCCGTGCCGGCCTTCATCATTTCTTTCTTGTTCTCGATGGTTTGGTATTGGAACGAAACGCTGCTTGCGGCGCTGTACTTGGGCGATAAGCTGACGACGCTGCCGCTGGAGCTGCAGAACTTCGCGGTCACATACCAAAAGGTGTTCCCGGCTGATCCGAACGCGCAGACCGGACGCAGCTTGAACGAAGCGATCAATATGGCTGGAACGTTCTTGAATATCATCCCGCTGCTGATCGTTTACTTCTTCACGCAGCGCTGGTTCGTAGAGAGCATTGAACGATCAGGCATCACAGGCGAATAAGAGCACTCTTAATAAGGATGCTCGACTTCGATTTAGAGGAAGTACTCTAGATATAGAATGTTCTCATCACGCAGTCGGGTCATGAATTTACACATTCTACATCGTTTGAAGGGAGTGCACTTGCTTTGCATCACAGAAGATGGATCGCATGGCTGGCCCGTGCAGTGGTGCTGCTGGCGGCGATGGGATGCTCGCAGGAGCAGCCGGACGAATTGGACCTTGAGGCCACGGCGTCGTTCGACTATCTATGGGAGCAGACGAACTGCGAAGAAGGCTCCGAAGGCTACGGCTTGACGAGGGACCGATACCCGGGCAATCCGAAGATCGCCAGCACGGCGGCCACCGGATTCGCGCTCACGGCGATTCCGATCGGCGTGGAGAACGGCTGGATCAGCCGCGAGGAAGGCTATGACAGAGCGGACCGCACGCTCGAGACGCTTCTGCGTATGGAGCATGAGCACGGATTCTTTTACCACTTTGTGAACATCGATACCGGCAAGCGGGAGTGGAACAGCGAAATTTCGAGCATCGACACCGGCTTGCTAATGAACGGCGTATTGACGGCAGGTCAATATTTCGGCGGCGACGTCCAAAAGAAGAGCAAGCAGTTATATGAGCGCGTCCAGTGGCCCTGGTTCGTAGACAAAGGTAAAAATCAGTTCTATATGGCATATTCTCCGGAAAAAGGGTTTCAAGGCCATTGGGACTTCTATGCCGAGCAGCTGTCCCTTTACGTGCTGGCCGCCGGTTCGCCGACGCATCCGATTGACGTCTACGATGGCTTTACACGCCACAAAGCATCATATAAGAATTCCGAGCCGTTCATCCATTCCTGGTTCGGTTCCCTGTTCACCTATCAGTTCTCGCATGCCTGGGTCGACTTTCGCGGCTTGGTAGACCGTGACGGGGTTGATTGGTTCAACAACTCGGTACTCGCCTCCCAGGCGAGCCGGCAGTTCGCCATCGGTCTAAGCGAGAAGATTAAAGGCGTAGGCGAACAGTCGTGGGGCTTTACCGCATCCGATTCGCCCGCCGGTTATAACGGATTGCTCGGTTCGCCGCCTTCCGGCTATGACGATGCGGCTCATCAAGCGGACGGCACCGTTCCGCCGGCCGGGGCGCTGGGCTCGGTTGTGTTTACACCGGAAGAATCCATAGAGGCATTGAAGTATTTCCTAACAGTTCCGGATCTAAGCGGCGAATATGGACTGAAGGATGCGTTCAATCTGAATGCCGATTGGGTCGGTCCCGATTATATCGGCATCGATAAAGGGATCACGCTGTTGATGGCCGCCAATTACCGGGACGAGACGGTTTGGAACATGTTTATGAAGGTTCCTTACGTGAAGAAAGGGCTTGAAGCTCTGCAATTCAGTAACAAATAGACTTTTCAGGCGCCGAACGAGGAGAGATTACCATGAAACAAACGACGAATGATTATGAGCAGCTTTCGGAGAAGGTTAAGGCGTTTGTCGATCGCCAGCATAAGGACTCCTACCGGTTGATCGATGCTTGCCGCAATCCGCGCACAGGACTTTACGGCGATGCTTATCTCAGTTTCGCCAGAAATCCGGAGGCCCGCTGCTCGGTTTCTGCGACCGGGATCGGCTTGATCAGCCTGGTTGTTGCCGATTACGAGGGCTGGGACGACCAGGCGGCGGAGAAAGTCAAGCTTACGCTTAATGCCGCTCTCGGCAAGGTGGAAGGGTGCAAGCCGGGTAGAGACGCCGCGACGGGCTTCTTCGCGCACTTCATCGACATGGAGACAGGCGCGAATCTGGGCTCCGAAATTTCGACGATCGATACATCGTTGCTGGTAGCGGGAGCTTTGTTCGCGGGGAAGCATTTTAAGGATAAAATGCCCGAAATCGACGAGATGGCTCATGAATTGTTAAAGCAAATCGACTGGCGTGTTGTTATCGCCGATAAGCATAGAGGGATCATCAACATGATCGTGAAGGACGGCCAAGGCATCGCCCCGCTCCCGGCTTACAACGAATATGTGCTGGTTGCCCACTTGGCGAAAATCGCCCAGCCGAAAGACCCTGACATCCAAGAGCTGTGGGATAACACATTTGCGGAACACAAGATAAATGAATTCCCAATGAAATATTACCGGGACATTCCGGTTATTACCGATACGAATACGAAGGATCCGAGCGATTTGAAGTTCTTGTCTTCGTTTGTGCACCAGTTCCCTTATTTCTTGGTTCCGGATTATGCGAAGAGCGGGATCTACAATCAGTACTATGAGAATGCATGCACGGCTGACCGGCTGAAGTGGAAAGAGCTTACCGATGTGCCTTCCTACGTATGGGGGTATGGAGCCGGCGCCAATGACGGTCTGTACAACACTTATCATGCGGATAAAATCGAGGATTCGCCAGGCAACGTCGCTTCCGCCTACATTGTTGCCGGCTTCCTGCCGGTTTACCCTGCGGGCATCCACGACCTCTATGCGTTATATCGGCTGCACATTCCGTACGACACCTATTCCAATCCGAGGGATCGGGAGGATGAAGTGAAATATAGAGCGGCTTACAAATACGGATTGCATCGTTACTCGTGGTGGCATCTGGAAGGAAGGGACCGCTGGTACCCCGAGAAAGTGACAGTGATCGACTGGAGCTCCATGCTGTACGGCATGACGGCGTTTAAACGGGGGATGTCTTTCTTCACGGACCGGTTGAGATAACACCATCTATAAGAAGTTGTTCATAAGTCATTGAAACGCACTATCAGTATTTTTTTACAGTATGTCAAAACGTTTCGCCGATTGCATCCGCAATACCAATTCGAAAGAAAAAGGCAGGGTTTGAAACGATGATTGAGATCAAAGACAAGCAAATCCTCATCGACGGCAAGCCGCAAATCATCATGTGCGGGGAAATTCACTATTACCGGCTTAAGCCGGAGGATTGGCAGGACCGCATCGACAAGCTGAAGGAAGCGGGCTGCAATGCGGTTGCCAGCTATGTACCGTGGCTCTGTCATGAGCCGGCGGAAGGGGTGTTCGATTTTGACGGTCATACGCACCCGGAGCTGAACCTCATCGGCTTTATCGATCTGTGCAGGGAGAACGATCTGTACTTTTTCGTTAGACCGGGCCCGCTCATTATGGCGGAAATGAAAAACGAAGGTTTGCCTTACTGGGTGTATACAAAGTATCCGGAAATCATTCCGGTCGGCTGGGACGGAAGCCCGGCGACGACGAAGACGGTCGACTACCTTGCGCCTGGATTTCTTGAGGCCAGTAAAAACTGGTATCGCGCGGTGATGGCGATTGTTGCACCCCGGCTTTATACGAACGGGGGGAATATTATCGCGGTTCAACTGGACAATGAAATCGGCATGCTCTCTTGGGTCAGCAATTGTCCGGACCTTACGGACAACGTGCTAAGCGAATTCGCCGCTTGGCTCCAGCAGCGGTATTCCGCGGAACAGCTGTCGGCCCGTTATCCGTTCTCCTTGGATGACGACAAAGCGCGCAGGATCGGCATTCGCTCTCCGAAGGAAGAATACGCGCTGGAGCTGACGCACGACTTAGGCTACTATATGCGGAACCGATCGGCCCGTTATGTTGCTATTCTTCGCTCTTATGCCGAAGAGTTCGGCGTCAAGGACATCCCTTTCGTTGTTAACATTCACGGGACGGACGGGGGCCGCGGGTTCACGTTCCCGATCGGCATCAGCCAGCTGTATGAATCATATACGCAGGCGCCGGGATATCTATCGGGCTCCGATATTTATTTCGGGGACTTGGACATGGTGACGTTCCAGGATCTTTATATCATCAACGGATTTATGGACGCCGTGCATACGCCGGACCAGCCGCTCACCTCCGTCGAATTCAACTGCGGCGACAGCAACTTCGGCGAGACGTACGGAGGTCGCAACGATCCCTCGGCCGCCGATTTTAAAGCCCGGATGTGCATCGCGCAAGGGAACCGGCTTCTCAATTATTATTTGCTGACCGGCGGCTATAACTATCGGATGGATATGACGCCTAGCGACGGGAACGACCGTATCGCCTTTACCGGCGAACGCCACGGCTTTGCCGCTCCGATTAGTCCGGAAGGCGAGTACAATTATACGTTTCCGAGAATGGCTCGCACGAATAAGACGATATTGGCTGTCGGAGATAAGCTCGCGCGAATGAACGAGGAACGCGACGACGTCAGCTTCGCGTTCATTCCGGATTATTACATGACAGAATTCCGGTATCCGGGCAGTGAGCGCGTGAAGGAAATCCTGCAAAATATCGAGGGGAATCGCGCGCACGGCGCTTGGGAGATCATGGGCCGCGCTATGTTGCTTGCCGGTTATCGATTCGGCGCCTCCGATATTCAAAATAAGCCTCTCGACCCTTCGGCCACCCCGGTACTCGCGCTGCCGTCTGCCCGTTATATGCCCGGCCATATCCAGCGGAAACTGGCAGACTACCTGTATGCGGGAGGAAAGCTGCTCGTTTACGGCGAGCTGCCGAGCTTCGATATGGAAGGCAAGCCGTGCACGATTTTGACGGAAGCGTTAGGGGTGAAGCTGCTTGGCCTGCTCCGTGATTCAGGCCATTTCTACCTGTCGATCGTGTCTGAAGGGTGGGCGGCTCCGCGGCCGGAAATGCGCGCATACGTTGCCCAAACGTTCGACGTCGGCGATCAAACGCCGATTATGCGCGTGTACGGCAGCGGTGAAGTGACCGCGTTCGATGCGAAGGTTGGAGCGGGCCGCGCGATTGTATTCGGCAATTCGTACCGGTGTGACATCGATTTGTTCCGGACAGCCTTGGAGCTTCTCGGCGCGAAAGCGGGGCTGACGCATGATTGCAAATACCACGGCATCTTTATGACTTCAACGGCAACGAACGAAGGGGAACGGTTCGTCCATGTGCTGAATTTGGACGGCTTCGATAAAGAGATCGGCATTCAGGAGAACGGCCAACCGTTGTTCGGCGGCCGTAAGCTGCTGCTGCAAAGCAAAGAAGGGGTTATGCTGCCGCTCAATGTGACCCTCGGCGAAGTGAAGATTGTGTATTCCACCGCGGAAATTGCCACAGTGGAGAACGACCGCCTCGAATTTCGGCTGACCCAGCCTGAGGATCTCATCGTTCTCGAGACGGACCGCGAAGTGATTCCGAGCGAATCCTTTACAGTCCGTAAGGAAGGCAGCAGAACATGGATCGTGTCGCGCCAGCACGCCAAAGTAAATGACCGCTTAACACTACATTTCGTGTCATAGGAGGGAACTGCAACTTGATACACACCGATTCAACGATCCAAACGAAAGTGGAAGAACTTCTATCCCAGATGACCCTTGCCGAAAAAATCGGGCAAATGTACCAGACCGACCCGGGAACCGTGCTGCGTTCCTACAATTCAAAAATCGAAGTCTCGACGCCGGTCACCGGTCCCGTATCCGAGCGTACACTCAGCAAGGAACTCATTTCGAATTTGGGATCGATCTTGAGCGCGACCGATGCCGAAACGGCGTACGAAGTGCAGAAGGTGTTCCTTGAACATAATCGGCTAAAAATCCCGCTGCTCTTCATGTTCGATATTATTCACGGCTTCCGCACGGTGTTTCCGGTACCGCTCGGCCTTGCTTCCAGCTGGGAGCCGAAGCTTGCGGAAAACACCTCCAGGGTTGCAGCAGCGGAAGGCGCCGCCTCGGGCATTAACGTGACCTTTGCGCCGATGGCCGACCTCGTTCGCGATCCGAGATGGGGGAGGGTAATGGAAAGCCCCGGAGAAGATCCGTATTTGAACGGTCTAATGGCCGCAGCGATGGTAAGAGGCTTTCAAGGGGACGATCTGAAGGCGCTTGATACGGTTGCGGCATGCGTGAAGCATTTTGCGGCATACGGCGCGGCGGAGGGCGGACGGGATTACAACACCGTCGATATGTCGGAAGCTGCGCTCCGCAATTACTATTTGCCTGCTTACAAGGCGGGGATCGACGCAGGCGCCGAAATGATCATGACGTCCTTTAACGTCTACGACGGGGTGCCGGCAACGACCAACTCCTTCCTGCTGCGAGAAGTGCTTAGAGATGAGTGGGGATTTGAGGGCGTGGTCATTTCCGACTATACGTCGCTTTGGGAAACAATGTTCCATATGAGCTCCAAAGACGGCGAAGACGCAGCGAAGCAGGGTCTGGAAGCGGGCCTGGACATCGAGATGATATCGACGGAATACATCAGCCACCTTGAGCAATTGGTTGAAAGGGGCGAGGTAGACGTTGCGCTGATCGATGAGGCGGTCAGACGCATCCTCACTTTGAAATTCAAGCTCGGTCTGTTCGACGATCCGTACCGTTACATCAACATTGAGCGCGAAAAAAAGGCCCACCTGAAGCCTGAATATCGTCAGCTGGCGAGAGAGGCTGCCCAGAAATCGATGGTACTATTAAAGAACGACGACATTCTTCCGCTGAAGAAGGACATCAAATCGGTGGCCGTTATCGGACCGTTCGCCGACAACTGCCGGATTTTGGGCCCATGGAGCGGACTCGGTAAACCGGACGAGGCGGTTACCGTCAAGCAAGGTCTTATCAAGAAATTAGGAAATGCTGTAAAGGTTACGGCTGCAGCTGGGTGCGACTACAGCTCGAATGACGTTTCCGGCTTCCAAGACGCATTGGAAGCAGCCGCCTCGTCCGAGGTCGTCATTCTGGCCATGGGCGAAGAGGATCATATGAGCGGCGAAGCGGGCAGCCGAGCGTATTTAACGTTGCCGGGCGTTCAGCCGAAGCTGGTCGAGGAAGTGCTGAAGCTCGGCAAGCCTACCGTGCTTGTCCTCTTCAATGGACGTCCGCTGGAGCTCAAGTGGTATCACGAGCACGTTCCCGCGATTCTGGAAGCGTGGTTCCCGGGAACGGAGGGAGGAAACGCGGTCGCTGACCTGCTGTTCGGGGACGTGAATCCTTCGGCGAAGCTGACGATGAGCTTTCCGTATACCGTCGGGCAAGTGCCGGTGTACTACAATTGCTTGAATACCGGCAGGCCGAAAGGGCATGAGGATAACGACTTCCGTTTCCTCTCCAAATATCTCGACATTCCGAATGCGCCTTACTACCCGTTCGGCTATGGACTCAGTTACACGGAGTATACATATTCGGACGCGGCTCTGACCGGCAATACGTTAACGCCGGGCGGCTGCGTGAAGGCGAAGGTGACGGTGCAGAATACCGGGGACTACGCCGGCGAAGAAATCGTACAAATGTACGTTCGCGATCTATGGGGCAGCTCGTCGAGACCGCTGCTTGAGCTGAAGGGCTTTAAGAAAATTCATCTGGCCCCTGGGGAGAAAGCGAAGGTGGAGTTTGAAATCGAGCCGGGAATGCTCTCTTATTTCACCGCCAAGAAGCAGTACGAGGTGGAAGCGGGCGATTTCAAGGTGTTTGTAGGGAAGAACTCAAGAGATTTGATCGAGTGCGGCACGTTTGCCTATTGCGTATAAACTGAAACCGGGGCTGTTCCATAAGTCATCTACATGGCTATGGGGCAGCCTCTGTTGCCGGAGGACAAGAACATATTCCGATTGAAAGTCGCGATTAGCGGCTTTTTTTGTTTTTTATCGGTACAAGTTCTTGTCCCGAGCCCAGGACAAGAACTTGTACCGATTGCCGATTAGATCAGCATACCACTGTTGTATAAGAAAAATATTTTTCGAATTACACATTGATCGTGTCCGGACACATATTTTCGGATTTACATCTATATCCTCACAATAAATACAATGATTCATCTTGACTTGAACATCCTCCATATCAGCTGAAATTAGGAAATTGCAATAACCTAAAGACAGAACAATTTTAATAGTTTGTTACAACCACCTTCATAAAAATATTTGATATAGTTTTGATGTGCTAAAGGTAATTAGATCATAATTTGATGACCGATCGATGTCGGTGCGCGATTTGAAAGAGGACGATGTAGGGTATGTGTACTCGCTGCCAATCTTGCCAGAGTTTTTAACAGGGTATGAATTTATTCGCTTCTTTATCGATGTTAATGAGAATGTAATTGCAAGACGGGGCGAAGATGTGGATGGGTTGTTCGATATGATGCGCATTGCGAAGGATGACCGGCATAAGCTGCTCAAGCATTATTCGCACGGCATGAAAAATAAGATCCAGATGCTGCTTTTTCTGTTGATGAAACCTCCGGTGATTTTGCTGGATGAACCGCTGACATCGTTCGATGTCATTATTGCTCTGGAAATGAAGCAATTACTTCGAGAGATGAAATCGGATCATATACTGATTTTCTCTACGCATATTTTACAACTTGCAGCAGACTTGTGTGATGAATTGGTAGTCCTACATGATGGCAAGTTGTCACGGGTTTCAGCCGATCTCCTGGGTCGCCCGGATTTCGAGCAGCAGGTGATTGAACTGTTGCAGAGCGATGCCGAAAACGAAGCTGGTGCTGCTGGAAACGGATTGGGGCAATGCCAAGATGGAACTCAGAAGGAGAAATCCGATGCTGGGAGTGTTTAATACGATTGCCCGCATGTGGCAATTGCAGATTGCAACGTTGGCGAACCGCATCATATTTTATACCCAGCGTTTGCCATGGCTTAGGGGTTTTATCAGTGAGCAGGCGTATGCCGCTGTACGGGCGAAGCGAACAGCTGGCGCAGTGGCGGTTGTGTTGAGGATTATTGCCGGTTTGCTGGAAAGCTTATTATACTTCGGGGTAATGATTGCGCTGCCCGTGGTCTTGTGGGCGGACGAAAGGGAGGCTGGAGAACGGCTCCAACTGTTTATGCATATGTATTTTTGCATCAGTGTATTGATGGCAGGGATAACGAGTGCGAAAATAATGGAAACAAATGAAGTGAAGTATACTGCAGTCCGACTCATGCGTATCGCGCCGACACGATTCATGCGGGCCGTGCTCGTTTACCGATACTCGACTTTCTTTTTATATCAATGGATGGCACTAACAGTGATCGCGGGCATTTTTGGTATTTCGGCACTACAGGCGCTGATGCTGGTCGTTACTGTGACGATGTGGCGTGTGGGATCCGAATGGTTGCATTTGATCATGTTCCGACGGAGTAATATAGTGCTGGTGAAGAAGACGGGAATTATTGTGCTGGTGATGTTGCTAACACTGGCTGCAGCTTACTTGCCGTTGACGACAGTAGATGGAGTTCCGTTGTTCGGTGCTAAGGCGTTTGACCAGCCGTTGCTCATAGTGCTGTTGTTGTTTTTTGGCGTTTTCACCGGCTATGTCCTGCTGAAGCAAACAGATTTTACGGCTGAGGTTCGCGCGGTAACAAATCACGATGATCCGCTATTGAATATGGAACAAATGATGGCTGATGTCCAGCGAAAAGCGGTACAGGCAAATGAGAGCGACTACGGGGAGAACCCTTCGCCACCATACAGTTCTAAGGAAGCAGCAGGTCGCAAAAAAGGCTATGCCTACATGCATGAGCTTTTTATTGCACGACATAACAGTCTAATTCGCGCCCCGCTTCGCAAGCGTTTTGCAGCCATAATGGTGATTGGCGTTATGCTGGTGTCTTCGGCGCTGTTATTTGCTGCTGATCATTTGGATGTCAATTCGCTCGAACAATTTCTTCCTTTATTGATTTTAGCGATGTTTCATTTGACGACGGGAATGCATTTGTGCAAGGTGTTGTTTTACCATTGCGATATAACGCTGATGCGTTATCACTTCTATCGCAAGAATGCGGTGCAACATTTTCGTTTGCGGCTTGGATGGATGTTGGGGATGAATGTACTAATTGGCGCGGCTTTAGCGAGTGTGCTAAGTGTGTTCTTACTGATTTTGTCTGAGGGAGTAGTGCATAGTATATTGCTACCGATCTGGCTGTTGACGCTAACTCTGGCCGTTTTCTTTACGGTGCATCATTTGCTGCTGTACTATCTGGTTCAGCCATATTCAACGGAACTGAATACGAAGAACCCTTTGTTCACTTTGCTGAACAGTCTGATTTCGGTATGCTTTATTGTGGCCATGCTGTTACGCTTAACACCCTGGACGTTGGCTAGTGTCGTTACTACATTGTCGCTTGCGTATTTGTTTAGTGCACTGCCGCTTGTCTCGAAGTTTGCTGAAAGCCGGTTTAGTGCGAAATAAGCGGAAGTCTGACATCAGATTATGCATTGGCATGACGAGAAGGATATATAAATTGACTCACAGTACAGGTAGGCAAAGCATTAGAAAAATTCTATCGTTAAACGGATCGCTCCATGCTGTGATCTGGAAGCAAAATGGACGTTTCGTGTTAACATTAGAAGCCGCTAATTTGAAGAGACCCCCAAAAGTTAGACACGGTTATTTCATTAGGCAGCTTTCTCAAAATGAGTTCGGTACTGTACCGGACTCATTTTTAATTTTGCCTTTAACCGTTTGGTATTATAGTATTCAATGTATTTTTTCAGTTCTTTCTTAAAATGCTCCACACTTTCAAACTCTTTGTAGTACAGAAACTCCGACTTGAGGATACCGAAGAAATTCTCTATGACGGCATTGTCGTAACAATTCCCTTTTCGTGACATGCTTTGGAGAATGCCTCTCGACTTAAGCGCATGCTGATACGGCTTCATTTGGTAATGCCACCCTTGATCTGAATGAAGGAGAAG
>NZ_FNZO01000013.1:0-217594 GCF_900109305.1 Paenibacillus sp. cl141a | reverse complement strand
CGTTTGGTGGCGATGGCGGAAGGGTTCCACGCGTTCCCATACCGAACACGACCGTTAAGCCTTCCAGCGCCGATGGTACTTGGACCGAAGGGTCCCGGGAGAGTAGGACGTCGCCAAGCGGTACATATTCCCTGATAGCTCAGTTGGTAGAGCACTCGACTGTTAATCGAGTTGTCACAGGTTCGAGTCCTGTTCGGGGAGCCACTTGCTTCCATAGCTCAGTAGGTAGAGTGCATCCATGGTAAGGATGAGGTCACCGGTTCGATCCCGGTTGGAAGCTCCAGATTGCTTTTGGTTTGGACATGCATCATGAAAACATGGCCCGTTGGTCAAGGGGTTAAGACACCTCCCTTTCACGGAGGTAACAGGGGTTCGAATCCCCTACGGGTCACCACTTTCTTTCATGCATCAGAGGATGAGAATCCCATGAGTTTATACGGAGGCTTAGCTCAGCTGGGAGAGCATCTGCCTTACAAGCAGAGGGTCGGGGGTTCGATCCCCTCAGCCTCCACCATTTCATGCATGATTCTAACGAGAATCGGCAAGATAGAAGTAACTCAACGTTTTTGGGGATTAGCCAAGCGGTAAGGCAACGGACTTTGACTCCGTCATGCATAGGTTCGAATCCTATATCCCCAGCCACTTTACTTCAAAAGTAAAGATTCGCTTAAAGGTGATTCCGAGTATTTTCGGTTGACCTGAAATGCGAGCCATTAGCTCAGTTGGTAGAGCACCTGACTTTTAATCAGGGTGTCGAAGGTTCGAGTCCTTCATGGCTCACCATTGTTTCATCTTGTGCGCGTGTGGCGGAATTGGCAGACGCACTAGACTTAGGATCTAGCGTCTTTGACGTGGGGGTTCAAGTCCCTCCACGCGCACCATAAATGCGGACGTGGCTCAGCGGTAGAGCATCGCCTTGCCAAGGCGAGGGTCGCGGGTTCGATTCCCGTCGTCCGCTCCATTTGCGCCCTTAGCTCAGCTGGATAGAGCGTTTGACTACGAATCAAAAGGTCGGGAGTTCGAATCTCTCAGGGCGTGCCATTTTTATAAAAAAGATAATATCGGGATGTAGCTCAGCTTGGTAGAGCACCTGGTTTGGGACCAGGGGGTCGCATGTTCAAATCGTGTCATCCCGATTTGCTTAAGAATTGAGGCCCGGCAAAAGTAACCGGAATATGCTTTGAAGCATAGCGTGACTTTTGTGGGTTGATATGCGGGTGTAGTTCAATGGTAGAACTCCAGCCTTCCAAGCTGGTAGCGTGGGTTCGATTCCCATCACCCGCTCCATACATAAGCAGGACATCACCGTGTGTGATGTTTTTTTTACATATTCATACGACTATCCTGCGAAGTGTTAATGCAATAAAGAATGCTGTCGTATCAACGGTTTATAGGACTAATGTCCGTGGGCTAAGGGTATAACATGATCATGAGTTTTGTCGATTTGGCTAATTTTTTCGCCTGAAAAATGCAGATTTTCATTCGCTTTTATTGTATGATGTTAGGAAGGCGTTACGTCCTATAAATAAACTGCTGAAACGGGTTGAGATGGGAGGAATAGCATGACTGAACTTACAGTAACCGCAAAAAGCAATTCCAACAATCTGCTGCGGCGAGATGTACGGTTCCTTGGCAATATTCTTGGAGAAGTTCTTGTCCATCAAGGAGGCAATGAGCTTTTAGATATAGTTGAGAAAATTCGCGAAACGAGTAAATCGTTGCGATCCGTATTCCTGCCAGAATTGTTTGCAGATTTCAAAAGGATCATCAGCACGCTGGAACCCGACATTCGCCATCAGGTGATTCGCGCGTTTGCCATTTACTTTCAATTGGTTAACATCGCCGAACAGAATCATCGCATACGGCGTAAACGCGATTACGAGCGTTCCGCCGGGGAAAGTGTTCAACCAGGTTCCATCGAAAGTGCAGTCCAGGATTTGAAAGAGCGCAATATTACGTTTGAAGAAGTTCAAGAAATTCTCGAAAGTCTATCCCTTGAGCTGGTGATGACCGCTCATCCAACAGAAGCGATGCGTCGGGCTATTCTGGATATCCATAAACGGATAGCGGACGATGTGATGCAGCTGGACAATCCGACACTGACATTCCGCGAACGGGAGCAGCTTCGGGAGAAACTACTGAATGAAGTGATTACGCTATGGCAAACCGATGAGCTTCGTGACCGTAAACCTACTGTTTTGGATGAAGTCAGAAACGGTATGTATTATTTTCACGAAACCCTGTTTCACATTCTGCCAGAGGTTTATCAAGAACTGGAGCGCTGCCTAACTAAATATTATCCGGGTCACCATTGGCACGTTCCAACCTATTTGCGTTTCGGTTCGTGGATCGGTGGCGATCGGGACGGAAATCCTTCAGTGACGGCGGACGTAACATGGAGAACGCTTGAAATGCAGCGGAAGCTGGCGATTCGTGAATATCAACGGATTTTGCGTGAATTCATGAAATACCTGAGCTTCAGCTCGTCAATCGTTAACGTTTCGGATGAATTACTTCAATCCATTGAAAAAGACCGCGAAAATGTAACACTGAAGAAGATGGAAATTTGGCACAATGAGAAAGAGCCTTATCGTGTAAAACTGGTATATATGCTGGCTAAAATGAGTCATATTCTGGATGAGAACATGACAGGCGGCGAGCGTTATCAGACCCCTGAGGAATTCATCGAGGATTTGAATATCATTGATCGAAGCCTGCGTTTCCATTTTGCTGACTATGTTGCAGACACCTATATTCAAAAGCTGATTCGCCAGGCGGAGTTGTTTGGTTTCCATACCGCAACGCTGGATATCAGACAGCATAGCCAAGAGCATGAGAATGCCATGGCCGAAATTCTGCGAAAAATGAACGTGACGCAGGACTACGCCCAATTGAGCGAAGACGAGAAGATCGAACTGCTCAATAACTTGCTTAATGATCCGCGTCCATTGACTACGCCTTATCAAGAGTATAGCGACAGCACCGAGGAATGCCTCGAAGTATACCGTACCGTATTCCGTGCGCAGCAGGAATTCGGCGTGAAATGCATCTCCAGTTATTTGATCAGTATGGCCGAAGGCGCAAGCGACATTCTGGAAGTGATGGTATTTGCCAAAGAGGTCGGGCTGTTCCGGAAGGATAACGACGGTTCCGTAATCGCTACGCTGCAGGCAGCGCCATTATTCGAGACGATAGACGATCTTCATGCCGCGCCGGAAATCATGCGTAAGCTCTTCAGCCTGCCGATCTACCGTGAAGCGGTGAGCGCCATGAACGAACTGCAGGAGATCATGCTGGGCTACTCTGACAGCAACAAGGACGGCGGTGCCATTACGGCGAACTGGGAGCTCCAGGTCGCACTCAAAGAGATTACGGCCGTAGCCAATGACTACGGCATCAAGGTAAAATACTTCCATGGACGCGGCGGATCGCTCGGACGCGGCGGTATGCCTCTGAACCGCAGCATTTTGGCTCAGCCGGCATCGACCATTGCAGGCGGCATCAAAATCACGGAGCAGGGTGAGGTTATTTCGTCCCGTTACTCCTTGAAGGGCATTGCCTACCGGAGTTTGGATCAGGCAACCTCAGCATTGATCACGGCTTCCCTGAATGCCCGTTACCCTGAAAAAGAATCGACCGAAAAAGAGTGGGAAGTGATTTCCTCCAGCATTTCGGCCGTTTCTCAGAAAAAATATCAGGATCTGATATTCCGCGATCCGGATTTCCTTACTTTCTTCAAGGAATCCACGCCGCTTCCTGAAGTGGGCGAGCTGAATATTGGTTCCCGACCTTCCAAGCGCAAGAACAGTGACCGTTTCGAGGACCTGAGAGCCATTCCTTGGGTGTTTGCATGGACGCAGAGCCGTTACCTGCTTCCGGCATGGTACGCGGCTGGTACGGGCTTACAAAGCTTCTACCAAGGCAAGGAAGAGAATATGAAGGTGCTTCAGAAGATGTACACGAGCTATCCGTTCTTTACGTCCCTGATCGATACCCTTCAGATGGCACTTGCGAAGGCAGATCTGATCATCGCCAAGGAGTATTCCTTGATGACGAAGGATGATCAAGCACGCGAGCGCATCTTCGGTCTGATTCAGGAAGAATTCAAATTGACGAAAGAGCTGGTTCTTAAGATTACAGGACAACAGGATATTCTGGATAACCAGCCGGTTCTGCAGGAATCGATAAGACTCCGCAACCCATACGTGGATCCGCTCAGTTATTTGCAGGTTCAACTGCTTAACGAGCTGCGTGAACTAAGGGAGCAGGAGCAGGATAATCCGGATCTGCTTCGGGAAGTACTGCTGACCATCAACGGCATTGCCGCCGGGCTTCGCAATACAGGCTGATCCTTGCAGAAGCTAAAACTGTTTGAAAGGGATAGTATTAGGCGAGGTTCCCTAGAGGGACCTCGTTTTTTTATCTATGCGCAGCTTGCGTCCTAATGATTAAAGTATCGGCTGCAGGTGAATTGTCTTTGATACACGAATGGGATTCTTTTTGAATTATTGTTGATTTTTAGAAACAGTTGAATTACGATTTGAATGATGCGTTTTTAAACGTTACCCATCAGACCATTCTGGGGGAATTATGGTGGACAATTTGGATGTAAGACTGGCAAAGCTGGCCCGAAAAGGGGACCAAAGGGCATTTGCCGAAATCGTAGAGCTTTATAAAGACAAGATTTTTCATTTGGCTTACCGGATGCTGAGCAACCGCCATGAGGCCGAGGATGTCGTACAAGAGACTTTTTTGCGTGTTTACAAGAACCTTGACCGATATGACGAGAACCAGAAGTTCTCAACTTGGATATACCGAATTGGCACGAATCTTAGCATTGATCGGCTGCGCAAGCGCAAGCCTTCTTTCTCGTTGGACGCCGACCTGAACGAAAGCGAAGGGATGGACGGCTACTCCCTGATCCCAAGCGATAACCGTACGCCTGAGAGCGAGATGCTGCTATCGGAAACGCAGCGCATTATCCATCAGGCTATTGACGGACTTCCTGCCAAGTACAAGACCATTATGATTTTAAGGTACATCCAGGATTTATCCCTGCAAGAGATCAGCGAGATTTTGGACCTGCCTGTAACAACGATCAAAACGCGTGTACATCGTGGACGCGAATTTTTGAGAAAAAAATTAGAGTACAAATTGTGAGGAAAAAAACGCCTATCGCCGTTCTTTGAGGAAGAGAGACCGCGTTTAAAGGCGCTTTTTTCTTGCGGAAATCAGAAAGTCAGTGCCCGTCATTTTTTTCTGATTTTCTTTTAAAAAAGTTGAAACATCCCCGATTCCGGCACGTATGAACAATAAGCAAGTCTTATGCCCCTAGGGGGGATAGACCCAGCAAAGAGATTGAATGAAAGGATTGGCTCACAAATGGATTGCAAATTAGCCGTCTCTTTGATGCATGATTATCTGGATAATGACTTGTCCGACCCGCAGCAGCTAGAATTGCAGAAGCATTTGCTGGATTGTGCTGACTGTCGGAATTACTTCGAGAAGCTGGAGCATACCGATATGCTTCTTTTTTCCTTAACTCATCATGCGACCAAGCCATCCGATGATTTAACGGAACGTATAATGGGCATGCTGCCGCAGCCCAAGAAACAAAAAGCTTGGGTCAAATGGGTTAAGAATCATCCTGCGCTCACGGCTGTAGCTTTGTTTTTGGTCGTCATGCTCTTTAGCACGATCAGTTTCTGGAGTCAGGACACTCAGCTGGTTGTAAAGAGCGATGAATTCGAAAAGCTGGTGATTGAAGGGGATACGGTCATTATTCCACCGGATCAGATCATCACGGGAGATATTACGGTCGAGAACGGAAAGACTAAGGTTTACGGTCAGGTTAATGGCAATGTGACCGTTATCGACGGAGAATTATTTCAGGCTTCCACCGCGCATATAGCGGGTCAAGTGAAGGATATAGATAGAGCCATGGATTGGATATGGTATAAGATCTCCACTCTGTTTACAGATGCCGCTTACCGCTAGGTGAAAACCGCAATTACGAAGCAAAGGCGCCTCTTTTCAGTGAAAAGACGGCGCTTCTTTTGTTGATTTTATGCGGATTTGCATGGAAAGCGGAGGGAGTCCGCTTGCATCGGAAAGATTAACGTTATAACCTAGAGAGTGTAGAGTACATACTACATATATAGTCTCATGCGTTATTAAAGAGGATGTTCAAGAATCTCCGCGTGATTAGAAGGATGATGGAAAGCAGGCCCGGTTTCAAACCAGGGCGTTCATCTTCGAAGGAACCGGATTTTTTGGGCCCGCACTTAAAGGAAATGACGGGGGTTGCTGTATGGTGGAGTATTTCACAGATATGACCTGGGGTGAATCCATTAAAGATATCATCGATATCCTTATCGTTACTTATATAATATACCAGATGATTCTGCTCGTCCGCGGCACGCGGGCGGTCCAGCTGCTCAAAGGAATTTTGGTGCTGGTGGTCATCTGGGCGCTGAGCACCTGGTTTGATCTGTATACGCTCAAGTGGCTGATGAACCAGATCTTTACCTTTGGGGTGCTGGCGATCTTTATTATCTTCCAGCCTGAGCTCAGACGTGGTTTGGAGCAGCTCGGCCGAGGCAAGCTGTTCGGGCGGACAGCGGATATTGACGAGGAAACGAATAAGTTAATCAGCGAAACCATTAAGGCGGTTAATTATTTGTCGCGGCGCAAAATCGGGGCACTGATCGTGTTTGAGCGGACGACAGGCCTGAATGAATACGTAGAATCGGGAATTCCGATGGGATCGGTGATCAGCTCGGAATTGTTCATCAACATTTTTATACCGAATACGCCTCTCCATGACGGAGCCGTCATTATTCAGAACGGCCAAATCGCGGCCGCAGGCTGTTATTTACCGCTATCGGAGAATCCTTTCATCAGTAAGGAACTGGGGACGCGGCACCGTGCCGCTATCGGAATCAGTGAAGTAGGGGATGCGATTTCGGTTGTCGTATCCGAGGAGACTGGGCAAGTATCGCTGGCCTTAAATGGACAAGTGGTTCGGGATATTAAGGAAGAGTCTCTGATATCGAAATTGTATGAGGAGCTCAGACCTGCCGCGTCCATCAAGGAGAAACGCACGTTCTTCTGGAAACGGAAGGGGGACGGCAGCAATGGATAAATGGATCAAGAACAACACGGCAAGCAAGCTCATCGCACTCGCTGTCAGCATTCTGTTATGGGCAATGGTTCATATGGACAGCGGTACGCCCGCACCGCCCACGACCTTTTATGATACCAAGATCATTGAAGGCGTTAAGATTCAAACCTATGGATTTGATGACGGCGAATATGTGTTAACCGGCATTGATCAAGATCGCGTGAATCTCGAGGTGCGGGGGAAGAAATCCAATATTTCGCTTTTGACCGACGAATATAAAGTAAAACTTGATCTGAGCAACGTCAAAGAACCGGGTACGCACACACTTCCCCTGACCTACTCCATCCCAAGCGGCGTGGAGATGGTATCGATGGAACCATCCGTTGTTACGGTGACCGTAGAGCCGAGAGTGTCGAAATCCGTGACGGTAAGTATTGGAACGAAGGGCGAGCCTGCTAAAGATTACCGGGCCGGAACGCCCGTGCTGATTGACCCAAGGCAAGTCACGGTTACCCTGCCGGAATCGTCGATGGCAAATTTAGGGCAGGTCAAAGGTAACGTGGAGCTTGATGGAGCCAAAGAGAAGATTACGGAGAAACGAGTCAAGCTAACAGCATATGATAAAGAAGGCGCCGAAATGGAGGATGCGGTCATTGAGCCCGCTACGGTAGCGGTTGAAGTACCGATTGAGCCTGCATTTGTCACGCTGCCGCTAGAGCTTCAGTATACCGGAAGGCTGCCGGAAGGGTTTGTCTTATCCAAGGTAGAACAGAAGGTCAAAGAAGTGAAGCTGTTCGGCAGTAATGAGGCACTGGCAGGAGCTGAGACCTATATCGAAGCCGCTATCAATCTGGGAGAAGTTAGAAATTCAGGAACAACAGTGCTTACGGCCGACTTGACGCCGCCTGAAGGTTTTGAGAAAATCGAGCCGAGCTCTGTAACGGTTGAAGTTACGGCTGTATCGCATGGTGAACGGGTAATTACCGGCATTCCGATCACGTTAAATGGAGTCCCCTCCGGCCTGGATGCCATCATTACGGATCCAAAGACGAAGACGATCTCTTTGACGCTCACCGGTGCGCCTGACTTGCTCAATAGTCTGGAGCCGACGGATATTGGAGCTGAAGCGAACGTGACCGGCTTGAAAGCCGGCGTCCATGAAGTTCCGCTGCAGATTACGCTGCCTAATTTCATCAACCGCACGGATCAGGATCGCCCTGTGATTAAGATAGAGCTCAAGGATAATTCGAAACCCGTGACAACGAACCCGGGTACCTCGAACAACGAGGGAACCGACAAAGACAAGCCTGATGTACCGGGAACCGGCACTGGAACAGGGACAGGCCATGATCAAGGGGAGGATCCGGAGACGCCTCCCGCGAATGAGGGCACGGATAACTCCGGGTCAGGAGAAAACCCATCACATCCGCCGGGAGACGGATCAAGCGATGGAACAACGGGTACAGAAACATCGAATGATGGATAATATCGAAGAGTAGATAAAGGAGTATATAAAACATGGGGAAATATTTTGGTACAGATGGAGTAAGAGGGGTTGCGAATCAAGAATTGACGGCGGAAATGGCTTACAGCATCGGCCGCTGCGGCGGCTATGTGCTTACGGGCGATAAAGAGAAGCCAACCGTTATCATCGGGATGGATACCCGGGTATCCGGCGCAATGCTGGAGTCGGCTCTGGTTGCAGGTCTGCTGTCCATTGGCGCACACGTCATTCGCCTTGGTGTCGTAAGTACGCCGGCGGTGGCTTATATTACAAGACTATTGAACGCTGATGCGGGCGTTATGATCTCGGCTTCGCATAACCCGGTGCAGGATAACGGCATCAAGTTCTTCGGTGGCGACGGCTTCAAGCTGTCGGATGAAACCGAGCTCAAGATTGAAGAGCTGATGGATGCGGAAACCGACAATCTGCCGCGGCCGATCGGGGCTGATTTGGGTGAATTGCTGGTAGATAACGAATCCAAGTATAAATACCTGGAATATTTGAAAACGACGATCAGCAACCGGTTCGACGGCCTGAAAATCGTGCTGGACTGTGCAAACGGGGCTGCATATGAGCTCGCTCCGAAGCTGTTCCGTGAATTGGGTGCGGATGTGATCACCATCGGCGCTGAGCCGAATGGACTGAATATCAATGATCATTGCGGATCGACTCACCCAGAGAAACTCGTTGAGGCTGTACTCCAGCATGGCGCTGACCTCGGACTGGCTTTTGACGGAGATGCGGATCGCCTGATTGCCATCGATGCAAAAGGCGAGGAAGTGGACGGCGATTTCATCCTGTGCATTTGCGGGGATGCCATGAACCGTGCCGGCAAGCTGAAGGAAGGTACGATTGTTTCGACCGTGATGAGCAACATCGGTTTCTATAAAGCATGCGACAGCCTGAAGCTGAAGACGGCAAAAACGGCAGTCGGCGACCGCTACGTCATGGAAGAAATGCGCCGCGGCGGATACAACCTGGGTGGCGAGCAGTCGGGACATGTCATTTTCCTGGACCACAACACCACAGGAGACGGCATTCTGACCGGGATTCAATTGGTGGATACGCTGGTAGCCTCCGGCAAGCCGCTGCATGAGCTGAAGAGTAGCATGCGCAAGTATCCGCAAGTACTCGTTAATGTCCGCGTTGGCGATAAGAGCAAGTACCAAGGTAATACCGTTATCGAGTCTGCGATTGCTGAAGTTGAAGGCATTCTAGGGGATAACGGCCGTGTCCTGGTGCGCCCATCGGGAACGGAATCCCTCATTCGCGTCATGGCGGAAGGCCCGGACAAAGATGAGCTTGACCGTTATGTAACACAGATTGCAGACGTGGTGAAGCGGGAATTGGCATAAGACTAAGGGTGTATTTTTCAAGGAAAGCAGACTAATTTCTGTCAGGGCCAGTGAACTATGAAGTTTCGGTTCACTGGCCCGCTGTTTTCCAGAATGCCGGTCGAATGAAAGCGCAACACCCCCTGTCCTGCCTGCAAAGAGGTACTTGTTCGGCATCGCTTGCGAAAATAGGTCAATCGGTGTCATTCATGGGGTTCATTCAAGGTAGGGCTTGGCATTGTCAGGAACCAGCCGAGTTGCCAAAGTGATAGGGCATGAATATAATAAAGGATGTCATTCAAGAATAGAAAGCGAGGATCGTGAGGTTACTTCAAGCTTCATAAGCGCCAGAGCTTGTACCTGCGCGGGGAATTGGTTATAGCCATGCTAAGGATAACCAAACGGCAGAACGCAAGTTGACGAGGTAGAGGTGTTCGGATTATTCGGCGGGGACCTCTCGGTTATGCATCAACCGTAAGCGGATAACGGAAAAGGAATGGGCGACCGTTCTTACAACGTATTCGCAGATGCTTATTCATCACTTGTATACAAAACATGAATGTGCGATCTAGAATTCGACAGCGCGGTGGAAGAAGAGTGCATTCATGTCTATTCAACTAAACAGCCTAACGAATTGCTGAGTTTCTTGAACGTTGATAATTGAATAGATCATTCTTCTTTCCTGATGCCGCACAGATGCTGCCGTGTTCTATTTCCGCCTAACTATTATAGGGAAATCGAACGGAGGAATCATAATATGTGTGGTATTGTCGGATATATTGGAAATCAGAAAACGCAAGCGGTGTTGATCGAGGGATTGAGAAAGCTTGAGTATCGCGGATACGATTCAGCAGGGATTGCCGTCTTTACGAATGAAGGCCTGCGCGTTGCGAAGGCACAAGGACGTCTTGCCAATCTGGAGGAGCGACTGGAGTCTGCACCACTGGTAGGGACCGCAGGTATCGGTCATACCCGCTGGGCAACCCATGGCCGTCCATCGGACGTGAATTCGCATCCGCATACGGACGAAAGCCAGAAGTTCTCCGTTGTTCATAACGGGATCGTTGAGAACTATCTAGAACTGAAGGAAGAGCTGATCAGTCAAGGACACCAGTTTGCTTCGGAGACCGATACGGAAGTTATTTCCCATCTCATTGCCCGCGAATATGACGGAGATATCGTTAAGGCTGTGCAGAAGTCGATCTCTTACATGAGAGGCGCATTTGCCCTTGGCGTATTGACCGAGTATGAGCCGGATCGATTGGTGGCTGTGCGTCAAGCAAGCCCGCTTATTATCGGTCTTGGCGAAGGAGAGAACTTCATCGGTTCTGATATTCCGGCTATTTTGAAATATACGCGTAACGTTTATATTCTCAACGATGGAGAGATGGCTTTGCTGACGGCAGATGCTGTCGAATTAATGACCATTGAGGGGAACTTTATTTCTCGGGAAATGATTCGTGTCGACTGGGATGCCGTTACAGCGGAAAAAGGCGGATTCGATCACTTCATGCTGAAGGAGATCCACGAGCAGCCAAAAGCATACCGGGATACGATGCTGGGCCGTGTGGATGAGAGCGGACGTAAAGTCGTTCTGCCTGAGCTGAAGCTGACACAGGAACAGATCAAGAACATTCGCAATGTTCAGATCGTCGCCTGCGGTACGGCTTACCATGCCGGGCTGGTGGGACGCAGCGTGATCGAAGAGATGGTGCGCATTCCGGTCGAAAATGACGTGGCGTCCGAGTACCGTTACCGCTCGCCGATCGTCACGCCGGAGACCCTTGTCATCGTTGTGAGCCAATCCGGCGAGACGGCAGATACCTTGGCTGCGCTTCGTGAAGCGCAAAGCCATGGCGCTCATGTCCTGGCCATCACGAACGTGGTAGGCAGCTCGATTGCCCGAGAAGCCAACGATGTGCTTGGCACCCTAGCTGGTCCGGAGATTGCCGTAGCTTCCACGAAGGCGTACACCTCGCAGTTGATCGCGTTCTATCTGTTTGGTCTGTACCTGGCTCAAGTGCGCGGAACGATGACAGAAGACGCCGTTGCTGAAGTGATTGCAGCGATGGAAGCACTGCCTGAACAGGTAGAGTCCATGCTGACCAACGCGGAATCGATCAAGGGATATGCCGAGCAGATTGCTGAGCATGAGAACCTGTTCTTCATTGGCCGCGGCCAAGACTACGCCGTGGCTCAGGAAGGCTCCCTCAAGCTGAAGGAGATCTCTTACATTCACTCCGAGGCTTATGCTGCCGGCGAACTAAAGCATGGTACGCTTGCCCTGATTGAAGAGGGAATTCCGGTCATTGCCTTGGCAACCCAAGAAACCGTACTTGAAAAAACGGTAAGCAATATCAAGGAAGTGAAGGCCCGCGGCGCGGAAGTGATGGCCATTACACATGAAGAGCATGTCGCCGGCCTGCTGAAATCCGTGGATCAAGCCTTCGCCATTCCGAAGACCTTGCCGATCTTAACGGCAGCCTTGTCTGTCGTACCGCTGCAACTGCTTGCCTACTACGCATCGCTTGCCCGTGGGAACGACGTGGATAAGCCGCGCAACCTCGCGAAGAGCGTGACGGTGGAGTAAGGCAGGAGCGGGCAATTAAGATCTGCTCTAGTTGTTCTGTTAATGAAAGTTAGGATTCATCTCGCTTGAATTTATTAATGAAAAGGCTTCGCCCCTGGTGATTAGGGGCGAAGCCTTTTGTCATGTTTAGAAGGATTCAAGATATTAAAGTGATTAAAGATTCAATAACTTACTCGATCGATTCCACCTGAATGACTGGCACCTTCGTGATCTGACCGGATGCGGCGCTTTCGCTGCTTCCGCTATGGTCTTGTTGAACATCATCCGGATTGATCTCCTCGGAAGTGACGGGATCGCTTGGATTCTCAGTTTCATCCAGATGATCTCCCTCAACTTGTCTGGTCTCCGGCTCGGCAGGGTCCGGAGACGCAGGCGGTTGGCTGCTTACCGGGATCTCGAGCTGCTGATACTTGCCATGGAACGTTCCGATTAGCGTCGTGCTCCCCGCAGGGAAATCCAAGTCTCCCTTTAAGACGATATAGTATCCATCACGTTCGGCAATGACTTCGCCATAGCCGCCTTGCGGGATATGGACAGAGAAGCGTACTTTCTCATTAGGATAACCCTCGATATTAGCGATATCGATGTCGGTATATTGAACCTGATACCCAGTGAATCCGTATTGGTCTCCTTGACGCTCAAAGATGGCGATCTCGTCCGGACTGACTCCTTCCAAATTCGTGACCAGCAAAGATTTGTCCGGCAGCACCTGGTAGCCTTCGGCCGTAAATTGGAACAGCGGCGTTAGATTAGAATCTCTGGCTTCATAGGCTGAATAGAATACCAAGTCAGTTCCCGCAGAGCCCTCCACAAGGATGACCGGATTCTTCTCGGTGCTAAGCGATTCCTCGACTGAAACCTCATGGATCGCGACATCGGACAGGTAATCGTGGTTTTGGAATAATTGCACCGTTTCATCGGCATTCAAGACCGCTAAGTAGATGATGCTCCCCTCGTCGACCCCTATGGCATAGGCCAATCCTCCGAAACGATTGCCGCCTCCGCTGACATAGCTGAAGCTGCCTTTCAGACCGGCCATGTGGAACAAACGAATCGGATCGTGGATCGTCCAGGCCAATTCGGCAGCTTGCCGTTTACCGCTCATATCCTGGTACCCCGACAAGGCCGCATAGAGTGCGACCGCTTCCTCGTAGTTCTGGCTCTGTACCATCGCATCGGCCGCTGCGACCCAGCGGTTGATCTCATTCTGAATATACGCCATGATCTCCGCGTTCTTCCGCTCGTTCCGTTCCAGGAACTTTCTGTAGCCTGAGGCGTGAGCTGCAAAAACGGCCGGTTGTTCCCGCTGCACATCCCTTTGCAGCATGGCATACACAAGTTCATCGGTCTTGCCGTTCAACCAGGCAGCCGATATCGACCGGCTGGCATACTCGGAACCCATGGATTGCGACCAATTCAACAGGTCGGCATACTGCCCGGCCCCTGCCAGGCGGGTCAAAACCATCTCGTCGTATCGCTGGAACAGGCGGAGCAGCTTCTCATCCTTCTGTTTCTCGCTGCCGTAGAAGGAATCCGGAATGCGAAGCAGATTCCATTTAAAGCTGTTATCCTCGTACTGCTGCTCTTCAAGCAGCTCGTCGGCCCTGCGCGTAAACAAATTGATGAACTGCAGGAATGTCCGTTTCACATCATCGGGTATGCCATAGTACGCCGCAATTTCGTCGTAATACGAGGCGTGGGAACCCTGTTGTTCCGAGAATTTCTTCTCCGCCTCAAGCAGTTCGGCATATACGTTCATGAAGCCAGAGAAATCGCCGGCCTCCCCGACCTGGCTCAATCGATGATCAAGAGAGGAGAGACTTTCCTTCATGGACGTAATGGGCGCAAGCTCTTGCAGCCTTGAAGCAAGCAGATCTTCTTTATATAGAAGGGAACGGTTATTACGGGCCTTCTGATACCACTCTTCTGCCTGAACGAGCTTTTTCTGGGCATACAACGACTCGGCTTGCGCCATCGCCTCGATTTTTTGATAGATGTGAATTCCCTTATACCCGATCAGCAGCAGAAGGACGATACATAAAAAAAGATACAAATTTCGCAGGGTTAGCGTGTTTTTCATCGTCATAACGGTATAGCCCCTCTAATCCCATTTTTGAAAATCAGGGTCCGAGCGGTAATGTTCATTATAAATCGCCGATACCCGATCCCGAAGGCCGTTCCACGACAAGCCGGGATTGCGGCGCACGATCTGATACAAGCGGAGGAAGCGGTATCTTGGCAATCCATCCGCATAGCGGCTAATGAAATCCGGAAACGTATCGATATATTTTTTCTTCCGCACCGCTGCTCCGGCAGCGTCGATCATAATCTGCCTGCCATGCTCCATCCGTAAAATGTCAGCTTCATGATCGAGCAGGTACCGAATGGCTTTGCTGTTGATCAGCTCGCGTTTAATTTTGGCGATTTCCCCGATATAGGCGGCCAGGTCTGGATCAAACTCGTCCAGAAGCAGGGGCTCGAGTTCAAGATCCATATCCTTGCGGAGGCTGAAGCTTTGCAGAAGGACGATCTGCTGCAGGCGGATCCGGTCATTCCGAACCAAGGAAGCAATTTCCCTGACGATCTCAAAGCCAAGCTGAGCATCTTCCTTGATGGCGGCAGAGGCCGTCGCTTTGTTCAGATCGAGGCCATCCAGAATCTGTTCTCGATGACTTCTTATTAGCTTGTCCAGAGCGTGCAGGGTCTCGGAATCCAGCATTCGCCGCTGGATCAGCCATAACCATACAAGCAGGATCAGCATGCAGGCAAAGGCGATCGCGATCTGCAAGAAGGTCTGACCGAGAAGCACGGCGGAGAGTCCTATAATGTAGAAAAGAAGCCGGTCGCTCTGCACGGAACGTTTGGCCATACCTTCTGCAAATTCCATAACGGGGACCAGGGACTGGCGTTTGCAGAAAGCGCAGCTGTCCTCCCAAAGAATCGTGAAATTGTGGCAATGTTTGCAAATCCTTAACTTTTGGTAGACATATCTCGTTTTAGTATAGGGGCGAAGTTGCACCGGCTTTTTCTTATCCATGCTGTTCCCTCTTGGAGTTGGCCGCTTCAAGCAGAGTCTGCTGCAGCTGCTCCGGCGTCGGGGCGTTCTTCTTACGCTTGGAATAGGCCGTGATCTTGATGATGACAAAAAGAAACAAAATCCCGAGACATCCGTATGTAATCATATGTCGGTTCCTTTCGGTATCGAAATTGGTTCAAAAATGGCGGGTGAGCCTTGTGTCCTAAGTCCGGGCGACACGACTGATGCTGTTGAACTTTGGCAGGTATAATTATATCATATGGACATAGTGCTGGGATATTTTAGTGACTGGCATGGTATTTTCTATATAAACATAGTAGAAATATGGATGTTTTCGATTATTATTTTAAGCTTCCTTTCATGTGATTTTAAGACTTATTGCCTACAGTTAGACTAGTCTCTGACGAACGAACCGAGACATCCGCCGATGCTCGATTAAATGAATGAAGGAGTAAATCTATGCAACGTAAAAATAAATGGCTGCTCTCTCTGATGGCAGCAGTGCTGCTGATCATGACTTGGAGCGGAGGGGCCTTGCCTAAGGCAGCGGCTGCCTCCCAAGGCTCCAACATCGATGCCGTACTGGTGATGGACGCCAGCAATTCGATGAAAAATAGCGATCCGGAACGGATTAGCGGCGAAGCGATGAAGATGTTCATCGACATGCTGGCGACAACCGGCGACAAGGTCGGCATCGTTTCCTATACTGACCGGATTCAGCGGGAGAAAGCCTTGCTTGAAATTCAGTCGGAGGCGGACAAAACCGCGCTGAAGGAATTTATCGATCAGCTGGATCGCGGACCGTACACCGATATGTCCGTCGGTCTCGATGAAGCCGTGAAGGTGCTGAAGCAGGGGATGGACCCTGCTCATGCGCCGATGATCGTTGTTTTGGCCGATGGTAACAATGATTTGGACCCGAATACGGGCAGGACGAGCAAGGAAGCGTCAGAGCAGTTGGACCAAGCCGTCAAGGAGGCCAAAGGAAGCGGTATTCCGATTTATACGATCGGACTCAATGCCGACGGGAAGCTGAACAAAGAAACGCTGGCTGAACTGGCTAACCAAACGGGGGGCAAATCCTTTACGACCAGTTCGGCGGATGACCTTCCGCAAATATTAAGCGAGATTTTTGCCAGCCACCAGCAGCTCAAGATCGTTCCGGTACAGTCGATTACCGGCAACGGAAGCTATCAGGAGGTTACGGTCCGCGTGCCGAATGCCAACGTATTGGAAGCGAATATTTCCATTATGTCCTCCAGCCCCGTGGACGTGAAGCTGGTAGATCCCGACGGTACTGAGCAGAGCATTCCTTCGGCTAGTGTGCTGCGCTCCACGTCCAACTCCTATTCGCTGCTCAAGCTGCTGAAGCCGCAGCAAGGCGACTGGAAGCTTCAGGTGAAAGGCGTATCGAAGGACAAAATCGACATCAACCTCGTGTTCAACTACGACCTGGAGCTGGCTATGGATCCTCCGCCGTCTTCCAAGGTAAAGGCCGGGGATACGATTGACATTAACGCATACCTCGTCAGCAATGGACAGAAGCTGCAGGACCAAGAACAGTACGGCAATATGACGGCGAAATTGTTGATCAAGGACCTGGACACCGGAGACGAGTCAGAGGTCGAACTAGAGAACAAAGAAGGCAGCTTTGTAGGGGATTACAAGATTCCGCAGAAGCATGACTACGAGCTGAGGGTGCGTGCGGAGGAGCAGAGCTTCTACCGTGAAAGCCCGCCTGTGAAGATAAGCGCGAAAGCGGCAGCCTCTGGTTCGGGTAATGGCGAGAAGGAGATGACAGCGGGCGAGGATGCGAAACCTTTTCCATTATGGCCCGTAATCATTGGCATCGCGGCGCTGCTCATTGTTGGAGCGGCAGCTTATTTCATTCTCGGCGCGATAAAGAAAGCGAACAAGGGCTTTGTCGGCCAAATTGTAATTGAGATCAGGGATGAGAACACCGGCGAGAAGACATCCCCGCAATACAAGAAGCTGACTTCGTTCAAAGGGAAGTTCAATCTCCATCAACTTCTCCAGCTTGCTCCGGAGCTGAAGGAAACCGAAAAGATCCTATTCATGCCGGGCAAGAACGACCGCATTATACTGAAGAACAATTCTTCAGCCGTGATTGAGAAATCCGGCCGCGCTCTGGATGTAGCGAACGGGACGGAGCTGAAGAACGGAGACCGGCTGAGAGTTTCCCTTCAGCAGGTGGACAAAACGATATTATTCGAATATTTGGCTTAAAGTGCGAGTTCAAAAAGGTCGATTTATCGAAAACGCACTTTTTGAACTACCTCTTAAAGCCATGACCTATCAGGAGGGGAAGTTATGAAACCGGTAGTTAGAGAACATATACAACAGCTTGACGTTTCACTCGGAGGCGGCATTGTCAGCGAGAAAATACGAGTGGATACCATCGACAATCCGATCCTCATTATCGGACTTGGAGGGACGGGGATCGATGCGCTGCTGCGCTTGAAATATCAGATTAACCGCCGCTTCAAGCTGCCGGAAGATCCGTTGTCCAAGAAAAGAATGGACAAGCCGGATAACGTCGAGTTTCTGGCTTTCGAGACCAACGAACAAGATAAGAATAAACGCTACAAAGGGATCGGACTGGATCCGATCAATGAATTCGTGCTTCTCTCCAATGCCGAGATCGGAGGCCTTCTCCAGAACCGCAGCATCCTGGAGCCTTACATTACGGATTGGCTGTCGCCCGAGCTGAGCATTACCGACGGCATGAACGGGGCAGCAGGCGTACGCCAGGCGGGCCGCTTGCTCCTGTTCACGAAGATTACCCAAGTGGTGCAGGCGATCGACAAGAAGATCAAAACACTGTCGGTCGGCACGAACAAAAAGCTGATGGTCTTCCTGCTGACGGGGCTGTCCGGCGGTACGGGCAGCGGCTGCTTCTTGGACATCGCCTATATCGTTCGCGGCATTATCGAACGCGATCACGGCTCTGCCGGCATCGACCGCGTGAACACGCTCGGCTATCTGTTTACGCCGGATATCAATCTGGCGAACAAAAGCTTGAGCGAGCATACGCGCGAATACATCAAGAAGAACGGTTACGCCGCGCTCAAAGAGCTGGACTACTGGATGAACGTGGATGCCAGAGGCGAACGGTTCAAGCAGCAGTACGGCAACATTCTGAACGTGAACTCTCCGCTGCCGCCATTTAATCTATGTCATCTGATATCCGCTACGAATACGGAAGGCAAGCTGTTGGAGAATGCCTACGATTACTGCATGAACGTTACAGCGGAGAACATCACGAACTTCATGGCCAGCGAGGAGAAACAGTCCGGCGAAGAATTTGCGATCCATGACTATATCAGCAACATCCGCACCAATATTGCGCAGATGAACAAGGCGTATCCTGCCAATTACGACTACAACATCATCGGCGCATCATCGGCCGTGCTGCCGATCGAAGAGATGACGACGTATCTGGCATACCGCGTCTTCGGCAAAATGCAAACCATGTTCGAGAAAGCGCCGAGCCAGGAGGACGTCGAGAAATTTGCGAGCAAGCTGGGCATTGACCTGGACTCGATGACCAAGAACTTCGAATCCCGCGTACCGGAGCCGCTGCCCGGATACCAGAACAGCGAGCGGCTCAGCTACGCGAACGTGGTGAAGAACCAGGTCATTAATATGGACACGGAGCTGGAACAGAATTTTCTGGCCAGAGCCCGCGAGGAATACATCAAAGCGAAGAAGCAGCTGCCGGGCGAGATCGTGGCTCAGTTCAGCGATCAAATTCGCCGGATGTTCCTGCATCCGCAGCAAGGACCGTTTTACGTATCGCGGTTGATCTATACGGAGAAGGGCTTTAGCCTGCTGAAGATGCTGCTGTCCTACATCGAAGCGCTGCGGGAGAATCTGACCCGCATACCGCGGGACATCGAGTCGGCCAGAGAACAGGCGATCGATCGTCTGGGCGATGCAAAGAGCGCTTTTGTCTCGAAGGACAAGAAGAAGAACATTTATATCGAAGCCAAAATCAACGAATATTGGCTGGAAGCCGATGTGGAACGCACCGAGCAGATGATTGAATTCTACGAGGATTTATACGATCTGCTGAACCAGGAGAATAACCGGATTTATAGCGTATATACGGAGATTCTGAATGCGCTGAATTCGATTTTTGCCAAGAACGGCGATATACTCGTGAACGGGGAAGAACAGCAGGATCATAAAGGGAACAAGACGTATTACTGGAACCTGGTGAGTGTGCCCGACATTTCCGACGTCATCAACAAAATCATGGATCAGAAGGATGTGGACGATCTCATCCGCGATTTCGCTCAGGAGCTGCTGAGTCATGCCAATCGTTGGACCCGGGAGCAGGAGATCGATGTCGTCCGTTCCATTTCGGAGTTTCTTACCGATAAATTCGGCGATCTGATTACCCGTTCGATGGAGGATTTCCTGGTCATGAAATTCGGTCAGGAGGATTCCATCGAGAAATTCGTCGAGCGCAATATCGCCAGCAAGCTGGATGACGAAGCCGTGCCGGTCTTCCATCTGAGCAACAGCGCAGGCAATCTGTACTTCCCTTCCTGGGGCTTCGTGTCCGTGCCGGTACAGGCACCGAGCATTCTGAAGGGGATTCGCAATTATCAGAACAATTCGGTCGGAAAATCCCATTTCACCGTGAAGGAAAGCGAAGTGAAGAACCGGATCTTCTGGCTGAATACGAAGAACGGCGTGCCGCTGTTCGTCTACACGCCGCTGAAGGTTTATGAGGAAAGCTACGAACGCACGATCATGGACAAGGAAGGCGTTGGACGCCACTTGGTGCAGACGGACCGCAACAATTGGACGTACCTGCCATCGCCGATTCCCGAAAAATCCTGGGGGGATACCTACGTCAACCCGCGGGTTCAGGAGTACAATGCCCGGGTTCGGTCCGAATTCAGCCAAGCGCTTGAGTATAAGGTCGTCATCCAGAAGGACGTTGACCAGAATACGAGCAGCCGCTATGCGGTCGTGTTTACGAAGCCGTTTGATCTGAATGAGCTGCTTCGCGCTTATGATCTGCAGCTCGATAGTCCCAAGCCTAACCTTGGCGAGGTCAAGCGGGCATGGGCCGAGCTGAAGCGATTGATGAACGAGGGGCTGGAGCGGGTAGGCTCCAAGGATATTTTCAACAGCATCCACGAGGAAATGGCCAAGGAGAATTTGATCCGTTCGCCGGAAATGATCCGCATCGTGCGGGAAGAGCTGAAGAAATATGCTGCCATCGCGGCCAAAATGACGGAATTCGAGCTCTTGATCAGCGACAATCAGAATGAAGAGAAGTGGCTTGATCAATTCATCGAGGCGTTGTACACCGGGACGATCACCAAGAAGGGTGCGCTCTTCGTTTATGATCGCGATCCGGAGGAAGATTCCTGGGAGCCGTTTGCCAACCTGCTGAAAAGCGTGAACGACGTAGAGTATGAAGTCTACAAGCATTTCCGTCAGCTGGATGAGAAAAGCCGCAGCACGCTGCTTCGCAAATCCTCCCGCCGCGATCAGGAGCTGACCGCTTCCGAGGATATTACGCCGCTGCTCACGAAGCTGGAAGAATTGGCCGAACGGTTCCTGGAAACGCGCGACCGGCTGGAATACGAGAAGGTGGAGCTTGCGGACGGCGAAGAGCGATACCAGTTCTACAGACAGGTATCTTCGAAATTAAATGACATCCGAAGAAGGTTGAAATAGACGATGAGGGAGATTCTTCGCCAGTATGCTGCCGGCTATGCCAGGTCGGAAGAGCAGCTTACCTTGATGGAGGATGATCAGAGCAGCATCCACTACCCGGAGGTATACTTGTTCATAGGTGACAAGACAGCGTCCGCCATCGAACCGATCATGGAAATACAGGATCGCAAATGGGATAACAGCGCCAGCGTCGTTTATTTTCATGTAGGCACGGACCGGAGCGAAGGACGAGAGCCCCAAGGCTCCGGACTCTCCGGTCGGCTTCACCGATATCACCTGCAGCTGCCGGAGTCGGACGCCGCATCCAAATCGCTGCGCAAGGAGCTGTACCAGGGCTTTTATCGGAACCCGGCTTATCTGTCCGGGTTGAATCAAGCGATTCGGAAGTTAAGCCACCATATTTCAGACTTTGGACGCAGCTATGCTTCGTTTGACCGGGTTCATCTGTCTGTCATTACACGGGTCGATGACCCGTTTAATGTATTTATCCCGGAAATTTCATTGCTGGCCGAATCCATCTTCCAGCAGTCGTTCAAGTCGGTGCAGATGGATTTGTACGCGCTCATTAATGAAAGGGAGCAGATTGAATCCTACGGCTATGCGAGCTCCGTGGGCGTTGCGTTTCTGCGGGAACTGGAGCTGATCCAGAGCAGGGAATACAGCTTCTCCGCGCCGCTGCAGGTAACGGAGGACGGGCTGACGATTCCGGTCGTCCACCCGGCATCCCCATTGTTTGATCTCGTCTATGTGCTGTCCGACAAGAATGAACGCGGCATCTCGGGTTACGCCGGCATGCAGGATATCTACGATATCATCTGCCACCTGGGCCTGCTCAAGAACCGGAAGCAGAAGGATGAGACCTATGACGGAATCCGAGGCATTTACAACAATACGTCATTCAAAAGCAATATCATGACCGAATCCGGCCGCCAAGGCTTTGTCTCCGCCGGCTTTGCCCGGGTGAAGAGGCCCAATGAGCCGATTGCGCTAACGGTCCTTTACCATCTGTGCCGCGGACTGCTGCTTCGCATGAAGAACAGGCCGGAGCCGGAGGTTCATGAATGCCTGGCCTATTTCGGTCTTGACTCGGAGGCCGTAACAGCAAGAGCGGACCGGATGCTGCCGGCTCCCGAGCATCTGGACGGACTGAAAGGCATGATGTCGCATCCCGTCAGTTATGCCGGGCTGAAGCGAATGAATATTCGCGAGGCGGAAGAGGCGCTCTTCGGAGATGGCTGCCGGCAGTTTTTTCACGACAATTACGAACTAGCTGCCCGAAAAAGACTGAGCGATATGAGCAACGCAGAAGAACTGCATGATGCGCTGCGCCGATCTTTGGCGACTCACCTGCAAATCGGTTGTTATCAAATTGCAGCGTGGACGAGCGATAAAGCCGGAGCGGGCATTTTGCTTGAAGCGGTTCGATCCCGAATCCGGGATCTCGGCAGCTTGCTTAAGACCGAGCAGGACGGACTAAACCGCTATTATGAGGAAAGCGTCGAAAGCCAGCCGTTTAAGAAGCTTCCTTTTCGGGATAAACAGAATGTGCGCCATTTCATTCGATATTTCGTAGGCGAGGTCTATCGGCGCAAATATGAGCTGCTGCAGCTGGAAACGGAGCTTGAGCTCTACAGGCGGTATGAGACGGAGCTTGAACGTATTCACCGTCAGTACAAACAACAGGCAGGCATGCTGGATCAGCTGGAGGCGGAGCTGCTGGAGGCGGCCCGTTCCAGCATCCGTGCCGCAGACGATTATATCGGCCAGAACCTGATGGAGTATTACGGCCTCGTGACGGAGGAGCTGATGCTGGAGCTGGAGAGCAAGCGCGGCGAAGGCGTGTTCTTCGAGGAACGGTATGTCGGCAATCTCTCCGCCGTTACGCATGAAGGGATCGAACCGATCCTGTCGAACTTGATCCGGGTATGTCTGAGGGATTTATTGACGGCAGAGCCGTTCGTGCAGACCTTCGAGGAAGAACTGCTGCGGCGGGCGAACGTCACCATCGACTACAATAACAAGCAGGTGCTGGCCAAGGAAGACCTGTTTAAGGTGTTATACCGGATGCTGGAGGAGAACTCCGTTACGTTGGTCAGGCTGCTTGATTATACGCAGGAACATCGATATGAGGAAAAATATTTCTTCGGCGATGCCGACAGCGAATTCGTCCGCTATGCGATCCATGCCGATGAAGCTTTACGGGTGTACAAGCTGGGCATCGTGCACGAGAAGCGCTCCAGCGGGGTCGAGAAGCTGAACCTGATGGGAGGTTTCCATCTGGAGGATCTGATGTATTACCGGAATGGCAGAACCTACTACGAGACCTATACGGCAAATGGTTATGAATTTCATGGCATGGAACCGGCGCAGCTTCCCGAGCTGCGTTAGCGTTCTCAGATTCTGATACAGAGAGTAGGCGTGTATTGTGCAACGAAAATTAAACCCTCTCCTGCTGCTGCTTAGCCTGGTCGGTGGGGGACTCGGATTTGCCATTGGGGAGTTTTTGCTTCGCCAGTGGGGGACAGGGCTTCCTGTCATCGTGGTTACGGGGATTTATTTTGGGATTCTGGCCTTATGCATCGGCTTGGCCTGTTTAATCGCAGAACTGATCTCCCCCCGTTTGAGCGGAAGCTCATGGAGACAGCGGTACACGGGCACATCATGGAAGCTGCTGATACCGTCCACGTTGGTGGCCCTGTTCTTGCTTGGCATGCTGTTTGAATGGGCGTACCAGTTGAACCCGGGCAGCGCTAAGCCCGTGAAGGATATCGTGCTGGTCATTGACAATTCGGGCAGCATGAATGAGACGGATCCGAATCAGGATCGGTACACGGCAGCCAAAAATCTGATCAACCGCATGGATCGGGATAACCGCGTATCCGTGATGGTGTTTGATCATGCAACGACGTTACTGCAGCCGTTCACGCGCGTGAATAACCAAGAAACCAAGGATGAGATCATCGCGGAAATCGACGGTTTGGCAACGAACGATGGCGGTACGGACATCAGTCTTGCGCTGGAGGATACCATGTCGCATATTCAGGAAAGCCGGGATGCCGGCCGAAGCGCCATGGTCATCATGCTGTCGGACGGATTTAGCGAAACCGACCATGATCGTGTGCTTGCGGAGTACAAGCAGCAGCAAATCGCGGTAAATACGATTGGCCTCAGCCTTGTCAACCCGGACGGTGCCCGGCTGCTTCAGACGATTGCGGCGGAAACGGGCGGACAATATTACGACGTTCAGCATGCGGAGGATTTGTCTTTCGTTTTCCAGAAAATCTATGACGACGTCGGAGACCGTTCGCTGTTGACGAAACGTACGGGCGCTATGGAAGACAGCGTGTATCATCAGATCGGAAGAATCGCTGCGATGCTGCTCATCGGCGCTGCCATGGGCCTGGCCCTCGGCACGGTGTTTGACAATCGCCATCTTGCGCTGAGTTTCAGCATCGGCGGTGCGGTATCGGGCGTACTGGCAGGCGTGGTTCTGGAATACGGCCTCTCCGGCGAGGAAATCGGGGATGCCTCCGTTCGTCTGATCGCCTGCCTATTGCTCGCGGGGATCATCGCTTTGTTCACGCTGGTGATTCCGGTTAAGGAGAGCAGCAAGATCATCCGCAACGTGCAGCGGCAGGGCCGAACGGGAAGAGGGCAGCGGCCGAATGATTCAACAAGCCGAGGATTTTAAAGCAGGGGGCGTTCGAGATGCGGTTTAAACATGCGGAGCCCGGAGAATGGGTCATTCAGGGATTAAGCTATCAACTAGACGATGGTTACTGCACGCTCCGCTGGAGCTGGCCGCCGGGACTTCAAGCGGTATACATCCACCGTGCGATGGACGACGGATTCGGCCAGCCTGCGGGCGATTCGCAGCCAGGCGGGATGCGTCTATACACCCGTGACGAGTATAAGGCGAATAACGGGTATCGCGACCGGATTGACGGGATCGGCCAGATCACGTACACGGTCTACGCCTTGTCTTCCGAAGACGGAGAGATGGCGTTAATCAGGCAGGAGGATGAAGCGAACCGCATTCGGTTCAGTACCGGCAAAGCGAAACTGGTCTACTCCATTCGCGAAAAAAGCCGCTGGCTGCAGCCCTATAAGACGATCGAAATCCAGGTGACGGCAGAGGTGCCGGTACCGAAGGAAGCTTTATGTTACGTGAAGAAGCAGGGCGCTTATCCGGTCAACAAGGAAGACGGCATCTTGTACCCGTTCGTGACGGATTTTGCTGCCGGCCGGAACGATCTGCCTGCAATCGAGGTGGGCAAAAACGATTACGTTCGCCTGTTTTTTACGGACGGCAAGAAATACGGACAACGATATGAGCTGGTGTACAGATAGAGACCGATGAACACACGGTTAACCACGATAAGCGAGTCCGTGTGTATTTCATAGGGTCCAGAGGGAGGTACGAAAGATGGGCATTTTTGATATATTCAAGAAAAAACCGGAGCCGGAGCCAAGGCCGCTGTTCTATGATATTGTCTGCCCTTACTGTTTCAGTAAGTTTGCTCCGAAGGAGGTTGTCTTCCGGGCTGCCCACGACCGCGAGGATGACGAGGATTATGCGCTTGGGGAAGATGAGGAGCTGAATCGTTACCGTGAACGCTTCGGGCTGGATTCGGTGTATGATATCGAAGCGATCATCCGTCCGAGCGACATCCCGGAGGAGCAGCACATTTATTCGGAGCACGTCCTGGTTGGATTGAATGACCGTTACGGCATCGTCACGCGCAGAAGGTTATGCCCGAAATGCCACAATGAACTGCCGGTAACCGCCGGGAAGGTGCCAAGCAACATTATCTCGATTATCGGTGCCTCGCAAGTAGGCAAATCGGTTTATATGACTTCGCTGATTCATACGCTGCAGCATACGACGGCAGATCATTTCGATGCAGCCTGCATGCCGTTGAATGCCGAGATCAGCCGCAAGTTCCGCACCGGCTATGAGGAGCCATTGTTTGAACGCGGGGATTTGCTGGCGTCTACGCAGAAGGAGAAAATGCAGGAGCCTTTTATTTTCCAATTCGTGTTCAAGGATGAGTCGAAGCCGCCGTTGACGCTCGTATTTTTTGACGTGGCGGGCGAGGGCATGGTGGATGAGGATTATTTGGGGCTTCACGGACAGCATATCAAGAATTCCGCGGGCATTCTGTTTATGGTGGATCCGCTCCAAATTCGCTCCATTCGAGAAAAAATCCGTTTGAAATTCGGCGATCAGCCCGGGGAGTGGGTATCCCAGTATGATGAGCCGCGCGATGTCGTGCTGACCATGTTCGGCGATTTCATCGCTTATGAGGACAAGGGCAAGACGGATATTCCGACGGCCGTCGTCTTGACCAAGAGCGATATGCTTCATGCGCTTAAGGATGAGGATGGCGAATATGTGAAGCTGAACAGCAATATTTTTAACAATGTGGTGCATCGCAAGTTTTTGAATTTGACCGAGTTTGAAAATATTGACGGCGAAATCCGCCGTTTTATCGAAAAGGTCGACCGTCCGTTCAAAGGGACGATGGATGTGTACTTTTCGAATACCGCCTATTTTGCCGTGTCGGCGTTGGGCAGCAACCCTGTCGATCAGAAGCTGCAGAGCGTGGTCAGCCCGATTCGGGTGGATGAACCGTTCATCTGGCTTCTATACAAGCTGAAGTACATTCAGGGGAGGGAAGACTAGTGCCGGATTTCCCATCCCGAAACATACAGCAGCAGATGTACACGCGGGAGCGGCGAGGCATATTCCGCTCGGCCGAAGGTTTTGATACGGTGGCCCGTTCGTCCGGATTGGAGGCTTCCTTTATTAAAAAGGTGCTGCATCCCTTCTGCCAATACGAAGCACCTGCCGAACTGACGGCGCGCAGTGAACGGGACGCTGCGTCTTATCCGGCTGCCCTTCATCTGTTCCATACCGAATCAGGGGAAACGGTGCTGGGCCGAAGCGTGTTTCAGCCTGCGGATTTCACGGGGCTGCGCAGCGCCTTTTTTACGCATCATTACGTCATTCCGGAAGGCTTCCATCGAGATGAGCATAACGCTTACCGGACATGGCTTCAGGCGGCTTTTGCCGATCATTACGATATCGAAGAGGGCGTGGATCTGCCGCAGCTTCCTGCGATTCCAGTCCAGGCCGATTCCCCTACCGCTGTCTCGTCCGAGAGGACGCCAGCCTTGCTGGAGGAGCTCGGGATCAACGAGAAAGTATTCAAGCAGCTGATCTATGCCTGCATATCCGCGGCTGCCGGGAAGAAAAAGGTATACATCGTTTTGGATGTCCCGGTGGAACAGTTGTCCGCGAAGGCGGAGCAGCTGCTCTTTGTGCTGTTTGGCCGATTGCCCTATGCGCTGCGCCGGGTGCTTGGATTCGTAACCTATGCCAAGGAGCCGCAGAGCAAGAAGGGTCTTCATCTCATGTTCGTGGAGAAGGGCAGCCTGCGCCTGAATGACCGGAGCATCGAGAAGGATTACTTGTTTGAGCTCGCTGCCGGCCGGGTCATCAATGCCGATCTGAAATGGTCCGAGCAGCCCTATCTTGATTTTGCTTGGGATACGCTGCTGGACCCGGATCGGTCCGAACGTTTTTTTGCCTTCGCCGAGCAAATGCTTGCGGACATGGAGCCGGTATATCAGATCTCGCTAGACAGCTATGATGATTTATGCATGCTGTTCCAGATCGAAGAAGGCCATGAAAGCCTGTACCATGAGCATAAACATGCCGTGCTGCGTGCTTCGCTGCTCTATCTGCAGACGGCAGGCGCCTTGGATGCGAAGCAACGTCTGGATCAGCTGTTTCTTGCCCTGTTTGCCAAGGAGTTCGAGCTCGTCAAAGGCGGGCATGTTCCGGATGCCGCGATCGCGGGATTCCTGAAGGATTATCACGGCATCAATCCCCGGCAACATAACGATTGGATCGTGGAATATTTTATCCGCTCCTTAAATAATGCCTTATCGAAGCAGCGTCAGGATACGACCAGGGCGATTTACGAGCTGCTGGAGGGCAGCCCGTCTCTAAGCTGGGCCTTTTATGCCAGGGTACTCACCAGTCCGGGGCTTCCGGCGCTGATGTTCGATCCCTACATGAAAACGCGCATGAAGCAAGCGGCAACGCCCGCAGACCTCGTGGATTTGATCGGCTTGTGGGTTCGGAATCACCCTCTCCTGCTGGAGCAGGAGAATTATGTACGGCTTGCGGAAGCCCAGCTTATCGATAAGCTTCAGCAGGATTCGGATCCGGTGAGAACGGTCAATGCCGTACTGGATCAATTGGATGCGCTGGAACGCGATTCGCAAAAGGGAATCGGCCGTTATCAAGGCGGGCGTGCCTTTGCGGATCGGATGATCTATGCAGCCAACCTCTTTCTCTTGCGTGAGCTGGAGCCTGAGCAATTAAGCCAAAAGCAGCTGATGGATATCGGGTTCCTGCAAATGCCGAAGGAGTTCAAAGGCTGGGTGGAGCGGTTCGATTCCCGGATTCGGTCCAAAGCAGCGGTCATGCTGGCCCTTCACCAGTGGTCCGGCCATGAAGAGGTTAGAGCGGAAGTGCTGGCGGAACTCTCGGCAGAGGAACGGGAGCGCACCCAGCATATCATGCGGAAGTGGCTGCAGCATCATGTGGAGCCGTCCAATTTCGAGAGCATAACCTTGGCTTTCTGCACGGATATCAATTCCAGTGCGGTAGACTACCGGAGCTTGCTGGATTACTTGCACAGATACGGCAAGAACCCGGACGTGGTATACCAATATATTCAGTGGTCTGCCGAGCAGCCGGTATTCGTTAGACCGCGCGGACTTGTTCCCGCTTATGCCGCCGCCATCATCGATTATTTCAAAATCCACGACCGCGAAGCCTTTAAAAATAAGGATTACGTAAAAACTTATTTCAGTTCGCCTGCACCCATCCTCAAACCGGTGTATGCGCAGGTTAAGGCCGAGTTGGCTTCGCCGTTGGTGCGATGGTTTCGCCGGCATTCGCGGTTCGTAAAAATCACTTCTTCCTTGCTTGTGGTAATCGTTGTTGCTGGCGCTGCCTTCATGATGATCCAAAACGGCAAAGGTCCCGCGGACGGCGATGCCGATCCGAATCCGGCCGTTACGCCGCCGGTTACGGTACCGCCGGCTTCTTCGGAGACCGTAGATGAGCAGCCTTTATTAACGGCGACGGTGGTGGAGGAAGGCGAGCAGGCGGGAAGCACCAAGCTGAATTTCCATTTTAAACAGCCGGCGGCTTGCCGGGATTTCAGTGTGGACAAACTACAGATTATAGGCAAGGATGCAAGCACGCTGCTTGAAGCGGCCAGTCCTGAATTATCGCGGGTGTGCACGGATGAAACCACAGGGGAAGCGGATGCCGATCCATCAGGAACAGAGACGGATTCATCCGGGAACCAGGCGGATCCGACTAGCGGGACAACAGAAGGGGAAAACACGTCTGATCCTGTTGATGGTGAGGACGTGGAGTCCTCGGATAACGTCGGTACCACTCCGGCAAACCAGGTTTATACGAGTCAGGTCACCGTGAAACTGGATCAGGCGTTTGACGTGTCCCTAGTCGAAAAGGTCGTAGTGGATGGTGTCTCCTATGAGCTGTCCGACGAAAGCGCGCTTTCGCAAGAGCAAGAGCAGACTCCCGAGAATGAGACGGATGAAGGAGTTTGAATTACAGAACGAGCGGACGAATGATTGTCTGCTCGTTTTTTTTCGCGCCACTATGTATGCACGACCTCTTGGCGACAGATTTGTTCTTCTCTTTCGAGGTGATACAAATCAATATAATATAACTGCATGCAATAAAAAGCCGCATGAGAGCTTTGACCTGACGGTCAAGATAGCGAATGGAAGTTACCACTTTGCATGGAGCGAAAGCGATAAGAGCGAAGAAGGTAAACGGATGACCATGCTGGTTGATAATATCATCGGCATGGTGGAGGAGCGGGAGGAGTATAAGAGACTGCCTGCTGTGCAAGGATATTACGAATGAGGACCCGGCGATGTCACCTCGGCTGCTAGTTCAACCATCATAAGCAGCCGATCACAATGACCGGCTGCCGTTTTCTTTTAGATTGATTTTTCGGTTTGCATAAACCTGCGGTTGAGTCTAAAGTTATTTTGAAGAAAGAACGGTGAATATCGATTACGGAACAGGGTTATCTCCAGAATGTAATCTTGTCAGGCTCTAATCGAACGGACTCATGTCCATCTTCTTTGGCTTTTCCTATTGAAATGACCATGACTGGAGCATAGCGTTCTTCATCTACATCGAATGCTTTTGCTAACTGATCAGCTTCAAAGCCTGCCATTGGATTCGTGTCATACCCATGCGCACGAGCTACTAACATGAGCTGCATGGCAAAGAGGCTGCTATCGATTTTTGCAATTTCAACTTTCATTTCTCTTGATAGAGTCGGGAACAGGGATAGAATGGTTTCGAGTTGACGATCTCGGACTTCTGCCGGCATTTTTCCTTGTTCCACAGCTGTATTGTAAATTTCTTCAGCATATAAATAGCTTTGGGTATCGCCAAAAATCAATAACATGGCTGATGAAGTATCATTCTGTAACGTATTGAACCTCACAAGAGGTCTTAGCTTTTCTTTTCCTTCCGGAGTATCGACTACAATTACACGCCAAGGCTGCATATTTGCAGAGGATGGAGCCAAACTGGCTTCCGAAATCATGTCGCTCATCTCTTCTTTCGATATTTTAAAGTTCTCATCATAATTACGGACAGAACGTCGGCCCATAACGATATTGGCGAAATCGTTATTTTGAATATGGTTAAACATAGAACCTCTCCTTTTGATAACATCGATTTTTTTTGACATTGTGGATGTCGTTCGTTATCATATTTCGTATTATGAACTATGAACCTAGGTTTATAGCAAGAGATAAAAGAGGTCCTATGATGAAAATAAACGAGGTTTCAAAATTAACGGGTCTGCCCATATCGACGTTGAGATTCTATGAACGTAAGAACCTAATTCCGGACACATTCGTTAAACGAGATGCAAATAATTATCGAATGTATTCCGAAGAGATTGTGGATTTTCTAGATGATGTGAAGGTACTTTTATCGGTAGACTTTTCTATAGAAGAATTAAGTTTGTTAGTCAATCAACAACTTAACCTGTCATACGAGGCAAAGACGAAAATGGTAGAACAAAAAATCAAAGAAATTGAAGAGATCCAGAAGCGATTGAAAAAGTCGAAGACATTCTTGAATGCCGTCCTGGAAGGAAAGGCGAATTTTCAAACCAAGTGTTAAAAATAAAAGTATGTGAACGATACGATAAGGGCTGCGGTCATCTTTAGGGATCCTTGCAGCCCTTTCAAGAAGGGATCCGATCATGAAGATCGGTCAGATTTTGTTGATGATTCAACTCTAAAAGCCATACACGCGGAATCACTCATGGATGTGTCCAATCATGAACTAACAGTCTTCGTAACACCATACATTGATCTGGTTGCCATATGGATCGTAGGTGTGGAACATGACAAGAAACTTCGGATTTCCGGCAAAATCAGTAACCTTCCATCCTTGTTCCCGCAAACGTTTATGAGTCTCAAAAAAGTCCGCCTTCTTCCGTATTACCCAATAAGGCCTTGCAGCTACAGTAAGTGCGCCCTTCGTTCGGTCTGTCCGAACGGTTTCCAGATAGAGCGGTGCGCCCTCGGTGGTGATAATTACGGTCGCGGAGGTTCCATCCTCACTGACCCGTTCGACTCTGCCGCCCAGATTAGCCTCATACCACGCAATGGCTTCATCCAGCCGGTCAACGCCAAAGCGGGGGATCGCTTGGAACGGAAAGCGTGCGTCCGGTGCTTTAGCAACCAACGCCTCCGTACCTGGCTCCGGTTCGATTGCCGTTAAGCGGTTGCCAGCCGGATCGAAGAAATCGAAGGTACGGTCAAAGGGACCTTGGGTCACATCGGTCACTTGAATATCCTGTTCGCGAAAATAGGCGTGTGCAGCTTCAAGATTCGTTGCGGTGAAGCAGAAGCGAACATTTCCGTTTTGTCCCCAATCGACTGCAAAATGCGGGTGGTCATGCTCCACTGACTTGATATGTATGCATCCCAGTGCCGGGAAAGTAAGGGTGGCCATTTTTTCGACCGGGTAATCCTCTTCGTATGTCACTTTCAGATCCAAATGCTTGCTATACCATTCGATGAGTTCCTTGAACCGATCCCATGGGGCAATGATAAAACCTCCATCGAAATCATCCAGCCGTAATCCAGCCATTCGCTTGATCCTCCTATAAGAAAGTTTTGGAAAATGGAACAATCCCAGTATAAACCTTCAAGTAACTTGAAGGTCAAGAGAAGCGAGTTTGCATGACAGGAATCATGATTTCGAATATAGGAGAATCGGGATAATGCCGCTCCAGCCGCTTGCCCGCAGGTTCGAAACCGAACTTCTGAAGGAAGCGGATCGTTCGCATGCATGCGAAGGTGTCCTCCCATGAGCTGTCCACCGATACGAACAAGGTAGGGGGGATGGACTCCAGATACGCTTCGGAGGGCGTCTTAGGAGGCGTTGGTTTCCGAGAGGGTTCCGTACAAATTTGATATCCGACTTCAATTAGCACCGCGTGCTGGAGGGAGTCCATCACCTTGATCAAGCTGGAGCCTTGCGTGCGAATGTTGAGGTCATGGAGCCTGGCTGCCGCTTGTTTCATTTCCCGCGAATAAGAGTTTACTGGTTTGTCTACCAAAAACGGCTGCCATATCACGGTTAGGGGTTCTTCCCAATTGATGAGATGCAGACTGCCGCGACCCGGTTCCATTCCGTTTAAATATTGACTCGCAATTTGGACCGAGAGTAGACGGGCCTCAGCTTCCCGCCGCCAGCGCGCAAGCAGCTCGGAACGCGTACTTTCCTCGGCTTCAAGGAAACACCGGATATCCCCAAGGCTAATGCCTGATTGACGGAGGCTGTTTACAAGCTTAGCTTCGTGAATTTGGTGAAACCCATAATACCGGTAACCGTTCTCCAGCCGTTCAGCCGGAACCAGAATCCCCTTGGATTCATAGAAACGAAGCGCACTGGGAACCATGCCGGTGCGTTCTGCGAATTGAGCGATGCTCATCATTGGCGTTCACCTGTTATTTTTTGTGAATAAAATTGCCTACATATCATACCATAAAGATTGCTAGAATCGTGGCGTGGATCCTGAAGAACAAGTAGGATATAAGGTAGGAGGTGCGAAACAATGTCATATCAAAAAGCATTTGAGGCTTACATAGCGGCTACGAATACGCATGATTTTGATCAGGTAGCCCGGCTGCTCGATGAGGGAGCGGTGTATTGGTTCTCGGACCGGACTTGCTGTTGCCTGGAGGAAATCAGGGCCTATTTCGAGCACGCTTGGGACGTCATTCGGGATGAGGTGTACCGGGCGGAGGACGTGGTGTGGATTGCGACTGATGTACATTCGGCTGTCTGTATTTATACTTATCGCTACGAGGGGTATTTTCAGGGGAAATTCACGACCGGGAGCGGGAGAGCAACGAACGTATTCGTTCGAGATGCCGACGGCGCATGGAAATTAAAGCATGAGCATCTAAGTTCAATGGGATGAATCGGCCGTCACTTGTTACATAGGAAACAGAAGAAGAGCCTTTCGAGGGCTCTTTTTTGTGGATTGAATTTATAAACAGAATATAAAATTACAAGAATTTATCCCATGCCTATGGAAATGTATCCCTTCTCAATCGATGGCGCAGGTTACATGATACAACTATATGAATATGGATTGGACACCATGGATTTCATTGAAAGGGGGCCGTAGTAGAGCGATCGAGCAAGTGAGTGTAGGTATGGAGCGAAAAGGGGGAGGGGATAAATCTTACATAATTAAGATTACCTGGATTGGTGACCGTTTTCAAAAACGAGTGGATTTCGAGCGATATGCGAAGCTGGGCAAGTCATCAAGGATACCACCCGGGTGACACCAAGAGGAACAGACATTCATGGAAATGCTGTATCATTTGCAATCGAAATTTAATCGACAGAGGTGAATACGGTGATACCCTTTATCACGAAAAGACGCCCGAAATGGGTACTGTGTTTTCTGGCCCTTATTCTGATGTTTACACCACTGCTTCATGCGCCTGCATCCTTTGCAGCAGAAGGCGCATCTCCTTCAGAAATTACCGCAACGAGCTCCGGCATCGATCCGGTGACGGTAACAAGCTCGACCTATGGCTCCCAGGATCCGCTAGCACCGCAGAATCTGCGAATTGTGCAAGACTCCATCTCGGCCACCGAAGCAACGATACTATGGGATTACGACGAGAGTAATCCACAGCATACGTTTGATATTGATGTCTGGAACGCCGTGGATGATGCATGGTATACATGGGGGAACGGCGGAAGCCGGACCCTGGATGATTTGAAACCCAACACAACCTATAAATTGTACATTACATGGTATGAGAGACCGTCTCAAGGTCCGGACCAACGCCATAAGAGTAATGTAATCGAGTTTACTACGCTGGATGGCGAGGTTAAGCCTCCAAAAACGTCCGCTCCCCAGAATCTGCGATTAGTGGAGGTAACGCATAACCAGGCTACCTTTGAATGGGATTTTCTCAAGGGAGACAAGAACGATATCGATGTCTGGAATGCAGATACGGATGCTTATATCACGTGGGGAAATTTAACCACGCATGCCGTTACAGGGCTTAAGCCCGAGACAACCTACCGCATATATATTACCTGGTATGACCACAGGCCCTCAAAGGATATGAAGAGCAATATTCTTGAATTCACGACCACCGCGGATCAAACCGTATATGAACAAGCTCCAATTTCACCTCCAAGTTACCTGAAGGTAACGGACGTTTCCGAGAAATCGGTGACATTAAATTGGGGAGCAAGCTCAGGAGCTACCGGATACGAGCTGTATGTGGACGGCCATAAAGTCGATACGTTGGAAACGGTGACGTCGGTCACGTACTCTCTGGACCCAACAGCCAATCGCGATTATATCTTTGAAGTTACTGCTCAAAAAGCATTGCAGGGACAGAACCCGGAAACTTCGGTGAAGAGTAACGCTGTACATGTAAAATGGGGAGAGCTCGCTGCACCAAAGGGGCTGCAGGCTGTTACAGCTACAAGGTCTACCGTCTCCTTGGGATGGGCTCCGGTTCCGGGAGCAACGGGCTATCATATTTATCAGGACGGAAATAAGGTGGCGACAAGCAGCGAGAACCGGTTTGTGGCTGCCGGATTGCAGGAAGGTAAGACGTATTCGTTCCAGATCATAGCTGTAAACCGTTTATGGACATCGCCGATCAGTCAAGCGATTACTGTAGTACCAGGCAGCAATTATAATAATATTACCTACTACACCTCTTGGTCGGCTCTACCGGCCGAACGGAATTTCTATCCGTCCGATCTGGACGTTTCTCAAATCACGCATATCAATTACGCGTTTGCTGATTTGTGTTGGAAGAAGTTCGGAAGCACGGTAAGAGCATGTGAAGACCCGAAGGTTCCGCTGCAAAATCGATACGTGTATGATGGCGAGATGATACTCGGCGATCCCGAAAAGGATTTCGAAAATTTCCAAGCCTTCGAATCCGTCAAAGCCGCTAATCCGCATTTGAAGCTTATGATATCGGTTGGCGGCTGGTCCTGGTCCAATCATTTCTCCAACATGGCCAAGACCGAAGAAACACGCCGGGCCTTTGCGAATTCCGCGGTGGATTTCCTCCGAGAATACAAATTCGATGGTTTGGATATCGATTGGGAGTATCCTGTTGAAGGCGGGGAAGACGACAACGCCCGGGGACCGGAGGATACGGAAAACTTCACATCGTTAATGAAGACCGTTCGCGAGGCGCTGGATGCTGCCGGTTCAGAAGATGGGAAGTACTATCTGCTGACGATTGCTTCCGGGCAGGGCGATAATTTCGTTAAAAATGCCGATCTTGCGAATGCCGTGACCTATCTCGATTTCATCAATATCATGACTTACGATTACAGCGGCAGCTGGGAGACGTTGGGTCACCATAATGCACCGCTGTTCTTTGACCAAAATCATCCAAGAGCCGCTTCCTCCGCTCCGAGAAATCATGTGCTCGGCGGTTTGTTGGGCCATCTGAACGGCGGGGTGCCGACGCATAAGCTGATCGCCGGGGTGCCATATTACGGTAAAGGCTGGGATGATTGCCCGCCTACCGGCCAATATCAGACTTGCAAAGGCGGATCCGCCTTAAAGACATGGGAAGCGGGCGTTTTCGATTTCAGCGATCTCGAGAATAACTACATCGACAAGAACGGTTATAAGCGATACTGGAACGAATCCGCCAAAGTTCCATACCTGTACAATGAGCAGAATAAAGTGTTCATCACTTACAACGATAAGGACACCATGAAGTATACGGCTTCCATCGTGAAATCGTTGGATATCGCAGGCGTCATGAGCTGGGATATCAGCGGCGACCGCAATAAGACGCTGACGACCCAACTCGTTCACGATCTGCCGATCAACGGCAAAGTCAATGCATCGGCACTTCCGGCTCCAGGGAATCTGTCCAAGGTAAGCGCCGATTCCGGCTCCATCCAGTTGAAATGGGATGCTGTGACGGGAGCAACGGGATATGAAGTGTACGTGAATCATGCGTTGTCCGGCTCGGTGGCAACGAACGGTTATACCGTGAAGGGCCTCAGCCCCCTAACGAATTACAAGATCCATGTGCTTGCCGTGGATCGAACGGGAGATGAGATCAAACGCGTCTCCAGCGCTTCGAATCAGCTGAGCATCACGACTTCGGGCAATGGCTCCGGTGGCTCTGAAGGCGGAGGAGGCTCCGGCGGATCCGGTTCTACAACGCCATTGACGCCACAGCCGCCTAAAGGCAAGGATCAACTCGAAGCCAACGTTGTGCTTGAAGGAGATAAGGCTCTAGTTACCGTGCCTGCGGCTGCGGCAGTTAACAGCATTAACCAATCGGAATCCTCCAACTTCCAGCTCCATGCGGGTCCGGGCGCGAAGCAGGCGGTGCTGGAAATTCCGCAAGAAGTGATTGCGGTCATTGCGAAAAAAGGGGCCAAAGCCAGTCTGTCCGTTTTCCTAAACGGTACGGAATACCGGATTCCGGCTTCGCTGATCTCGGTTTCCGGGCCGGTGAGAGTTTCAATTGTGGCTCCAGACGATAAGGACGCAGCAAGCCTGGCCGCCTTGCTTCAAGGGAAAGAAACACTGGCGAGTCCGCTGCAGTTCAAGCTTGAGCAAGTACATGCGGATAAAACGGCAACCGAGCTGACACGCTTCGGGAAATCCCATGTCAGCGAGTTCGTTACCTTGGATGCGAAAAAGATCAATATAAAACGTGCGACCGGAGTGGTCTATATACCGGGTACAAACGAGCTTCGATCCGTTCCGACATTGTTTAAAGTGAATGCGGACGGCACGGTGACCGTGGAAATCAAGAAAACCGGCAGCGGCGTTTATGCGCTGGTACAGCAGGATATCCGATTTAGTGACGCAATTCCTTCCTGGGCAAGGGAAGACGTGGCGCAAGCTGCCGCCAAAATGATCGTATCCGGAGAAAATAACGGATCGTTCGGTGCGAATAAACACATTACTCGTGCCGAGATCATCTCCATCCTGGTGAAAGCGCTGGGTCTATTGCCTGACGACAAGGATTCCAGCTTCAAGGATGTGGATCCGAAATCCCGATATGCCAGAGAAATCGCGGCTGCCAAAGCTGCAGGACTGGTGAAGGGACGCACAGGCGATATCTTTGATCCCAACAGCTTGATTACGCGCGAGGAATTGGCGGTTATTCTAAGCAATGTGCTGGAGTTAGCCGGTAAGAAGAATGAAGCCGGCCGAGGCCTGTTAAACAAATTTAAAGATCACTCCAGGGTTTCGTCCTATGCGAAGTCGTCTGTTGCCTTCGTCGTGGAACAAAAGATTATGCTGGGGGTATCCGCTACCAAGCTGGATCCGCAATCTCATGTGACCAAAGCTCAAACGGTAGTAACGATTATGAGATTGCTGCGGGCAGCGGCGTTATCGAACTAATATGACCGTGTAAGAGAGCGGAGGCCATTTTGACGGATGTGTTTCTCACGGAATTGGACGAATAATGGCTTGAACATAGCAAGCGAAAAGAAATGCCATACGGCTGCACATGCTAAGATGAATCTATCAAATGGATGAGGTGATCGTAGATGGCATTGAAAATCGATAATATTTTTGTGAATCTTCCGGTTAAGGATCTGGAGAAAACGAAAGACTTTTTCTCGAAAATCGGTTTTGAGTTTAATGAGCAGTTTACGGATAAGAATGCGGCCTGCCTGGTCATAGGCGATAACATCTTTGCCATGCTGCTCACCGAGGATTATTTCAAGACGTTCACCAAGAAAGATCTGTCGAATGCGGCCAACACAACGGAAGTGATTCTGGCGCTATCGGCAGAAAGCCGGGAGCAGGTGGATGACATCGTGAACGCTGCGCTGGCTGCTGGAGGATCGCCTTCCAACGACCCGGTGGATCACGGTTTTATGTACGGATGGAGCTTCCAGGATCCGGACGGACATCTATGGGAAGTCATGTACATGGATCAGAGCCAAGTTGAATAAAGCAGCGTTATCCTAAGCAGGATCGCAACCTGAACGACATATTCTAATAGAATGAAGCGGCAGATGACTCCATGAGATGGGGGGAACTGCCGCTTTACTTTTATTTGAAAATCCATTATATTTGTATGTGCAAACAATAAACTAACAAGATGAACTTCAGCGAAAGAGGTAACCGTTATGCTCAATACGTATATCAAGGAATGCCTTTACTTTACAGCCAGTCGTCTCAGCCGGGTCATTACCAAGATGGCCGAAGACGAGTTTGCCGCAAGCGGATTGTCGCCTACGTATGCATATCTGCTTATGGCTGTATATGAGAAGGAAGGGATCTCGCAGAAGGAATTAGGCGAAATTCTTCACCTCCAGCCATCCACCGTAACCCGACTGGTTGAGAAGCTGGCCGTTAAAGGGCTGGTATACAATCGGGTGGAAGGAAGGATGTCGCTGATCTACGCGACCGATAAAGGAAAGGCTCTTGAGAAAGTAATACACGAGTGCTGGAACAATCTGCGTAGTCGATACGGAGATGTTTTAGGCAATGCCGAAGGGGGGATGAACTATCCCTGCGCCTATACGAGGTCAGCGATCGATTAGAGAATAAGGACTGAACGCAAAAAAGGCCCTTCAAGCCAAACTTGAAGGGCCTTTTCTAAGATTACTTGGCTTGAACTTCCGTCGTGACCTGCCATAATACGCCGAACTTGTCTTCCAGCAACCCGAACAGGGCTCCCCAGAATTGAGTCTTCAGCGCATCAATCACCTTGCCGCCCTCGGCCAAGCGGTCAAAAGCTTTATGGGCTTCGGCATCGCTCTCAAACGACAGGCTCAGATGAATCCCGTTCCCACGCTCCAGGGTTTGGAAGATCGAGTCCGACATAAAGATCGGGATTCCTCCGGCTACCAGACTCAGATGCATGACCTTGTCCTTCAATTCTTCCTTGGTTCCGGGAACCTCGCCATGGGTTTGCACGGATAAGATTTCCCCTCCCAGTGCTTGGGTATAAAATTCAGCCTGCGATTTTGCATCCTCAGAGAAAATATACGGTGTCAGTTTAGCCACGTTCAACATCCTTCCCAGGTTTCAATATGATGGATTCGTTTTCCTTGGTTTTAGTATAAACGGTCTCTGGCCCTCGCATTTCTTCTGGATTGCTAAATGATACGGCAGCGTCTCGGGGTTGTCCTATAGAATAGGCGACAGCAGGCGGGAGATGGACTCCTTGAACTTGATCCATCGTGAACGCTCCAGATACTGCTTCATCGTAAGCTGGCTGGATACCCGCAGATCCTGGTGGAAGATGTGGGTCAACTGTTTCGATAACTGTTCATCGTACAGGAATGCGTTCACTTCGAAATTCAGCTTGAAGCTTCGAACGTCGATATTCGCCGTGCCCACGGATGAAATCTTCTCATCGATGATGATCGTCTTGGCATGAATAAAGCCATTATTGTAGAGATACACATTAGCCCCGGTGCCCAGCATTTCCCCGATATAAGATAAGGTAGCCCAATACACGAAGGGATGGTCCGGTTTATCCGGAATCATCAGATGCACCTCGACGCCGGAAAGCGCCGCAATGCGCAGCGCATCCAGGAGGCTGGCGTCCGGGATAAAATAAGGGGTCTGAATATGAATCGATTTCTTGGCGGACGAAATCATTTTGATATAACCGTTCTTGATGTGTTCATATCGGGAATCCGGACCGCTGGTGACAATCTGAATCCCGACATTGCCGGGCGAATTGATCTTGGGAAACAGATTCGATTCGTAAGTGATATCGTTATGATGGGAAGCCTGATTCCAGTCCAGAATGAAGCGAACCTGCATCGCATAAACGGCCTCGCCTTGGATGCGCAGATGGGTGTCCCGCCAGTACCCGAACCTGGAGTTGAGGCCCAGGTATTCGTCCCCGACGTTGAAACCGCCGACATACCCGATATTGCCGTCGATGATCGCCAGCTTTCGGTGATTCCGGTAATTCAGCCGCAGGTTAATGAAGCGCAGCTTGGACGGGAAGAAGGCCTCGGCTTCTCCACCGGCTTCGCGGAATGCCTTGAAGAAGCCTTTGGTTAGTTGACGCGAGCCCAGCTCATCGTATAGAACCCGGACCTTCACGCCTTCATTAGCCTTTTGGGTCAACAGGGAGATTAGCTTCTTGCCAAGCTCGTCGCGACGGATAATGTAGTACTGAATATGTATATAGTCTTTGGCTTCCTCGATATCCTGAAACAACCTTTCAAACTTCCTGCGTCCATCCGTAAAAATTTCAACATGGTTGTCGTCCGTAAGGATCGCCTGATTCTCATTGATATGCATATGGATCAAATCGCTGCTGTCCGCCGCCGCTTGATTGGTAAACGGGTATTCGCCGTTGTTCATCCCTTCCATTTGGGACAGCAATACTTTCTCGATGCCGGTTTTCTGCAGATCGTCCCAATGAAAGAGACGGATTCTTCTTAAATTCTGGGCGAACAGCAAGTACAGCACAAAGCCCAGAATTGGGATAAAGGACAGTACCAGCAGCCATGCCCAGGTGGAGCCGGCATCCCGCCGTTCCCTGAAAACCACGAACATGGAGAACACGATATTCAGAACGATGATGAGACCAAGAATGATGGATGTAACATGCATGTTTATGATATCCTCCTACACTATAGCCTTGCCCTAGCAATCCTTCATATTATACGTGAGGCGTTAGAAGAAGTATAGATCGGCGGCATGGAGTGAAACCGAAAGGTCGTAAAACGTTGGCGGCTAGAATTAGGCCTCTCGCAACGAATATAGAAGGGGCCATTTGAAACCGTACTCGTTGTCATGATACGATGGTGAAAAAATAGGAGAAGGGGCATGCTTTTTGCTGAAAATGAACAAGTTTTTCAAATTGTGTCTTGCCGTGATCCTGGTGCTGACCATCATTTATTTGGGATCGCTGGTGGATTTTATATTCAGACCCGTACTTTCGTTCTTCTCCATCATCCTCGTGCCGTTGATGCTGTCAGGATTCTTCTATTACCTGCTCAGACCGCTGGTTGATCTCCTCGAAAAACGCAAGCTAAATCGCTCGCTGGCCATCCTGCTCCTGTATGTCGTGTTCGCGGGCATCCTTACCGGCTTTATCCTGGGGGTATGGCCATCACTGCGCGATCAGATCGTGGCTCTCGTACAGAACGCTCCAGCCTTGTTTGCCAAGCTTGGCGAGCAGCTTCAGGAATTGGAGAATAACGGCTTTTTCCAGGACATTTTTCCGGAGAACGCCAACCCGCTTACACAGCTCACCGATTATTTGAATCAAGGCTTCACGTTCCTGACGAATTATATTATGAATCTGTTCTCGTTCGTGTCGAATTTTGCCATCGTATTGTTTACGTTTCCGATTCTCCTGTATTACATGCTGAAGGAGGGCGGGAAATTCGGGAAGATGGTGGTCAGCTTTTTGCCTGACCGATTCAAGGGCGAGGGAGCCTCGGTGCTGGATGAAATCAACAATGCACTCAAAGGCTTTATCGTAGGCCGGGTTCTCGTCAATTTGGCGCTGGGGGTTCTGATGTATATCGGATTCCTGATTATCGGCCTGCCTTATGCGCTGCTGTTGACGGTCGTGGCGGTCATCGCGAATTTCATACCGTTTATCGGCGCCATTCTGTCCTCGATCCCGATCGTGATTATCGGCTTTATTCAGTCCCCGGGAACCGCGATCTGGTCTCTTGTCGTCATTCTGGCGGCCCAGCAGATTCAGGATAACCTGATAGGTCCGTATATTTTCGGCAAACAGCTGGCGATCCATCCCATTACCATCATTATCCTGGTACTGGTGGGGCAGGATCTTGGCGGCATTATCGGAATACTGCTGATCGTACCGATCTATATGATCATTAAAATTATCGTAACCAGAGTGTACCAGCTGTTCTTTAAGGAGAAATGGCAAAAAGCCTAAGCGTGGGATAGGGAGGCGGCCTTTAGCCGCATAATAAAGCCGCCCAAGAGCGAGGAATCGTTCTTGGGCGGCTTTTTATATATTTGGGGTGCACAGGAGCTTGACAATGATAAGAAAATCCTATAATCTTAAATTAAAGATATTAAAATTAAAGATTATTTATGATTTATGGCTCATCCATCATGCAAAACGGATTATGAACGGAAATAACGGGTTTCGACACGAATGGTGAGGGAGAGATGGGATATGACATTACATACGGCAGGCATTCATCATATTACCGCTTATGCGCAAGATCCGCAGAAGAACGTTGATTTTTATACAGGCGTGCTGGGACTCAGAATGGTAAAGAAAACCGTGAATTACGATGCGCCCGAGGTATATCATCTGTATTTCGGGGATGAGGGAGGACAACCCGGAACGATCATCACTTTCTTCCCTTCCTCTGCTTCGCGAAGAGGGCTGCGTGGAGGAGGACAGGCAGGATATACGACCTTTGCCGTTCCTGTAGGGGCCCTGCCTTATTGGGAACAGCGGCTGCGGAGCTTTGGCGTTCCCGTCATGAAGGCTTTCCGGTTTAACGAACAATATCTTCAATTCTCCGATCGGGACGGACTTTCGCTAGAGTTGGTGGAGCGGGAAGACGGTCCGAATAACGGCTGGTCCGTGGACGATATAACACCGGCTACAGCGATTAAGGGATTCGGCGGCGCGGTTCTGTTCAGCAGCAAATGGGAGGAGACGAAGAAGGCGCTGGAGAATGTCATGGGACTGACCTATATTGGGGAGGACGTCAATTATGCCCGGTTTCAAGCTGCGGGCCTCTTCGGCAACGTGATTGATCTGCCGATGCGGGATATCCCTTTGGGAGCCGGAGGTGCCGGAACGACCCATCATATCGCATGGCGGGCTCAAGATGATGAGGAGCACGGCAAATGGCATGAATGGGTGAAGGAGCAGGGATTTCACCCTACGGATATCAGGAACCGGAACTATTTCAAAGCGTTATATTTCAGGGAACGTGGTGGGATCCTGTTTGAGATCGCAACCGATCCGCCCGGATTTACGGTGGACGAAGACCTGAACTCGCTGGGGGAACAATTAAAGCTTCCTGCCTGGTTCGAACCGGAGCGTGCCCGAATCGAGCAGGGGTTGGAGCCTATACTAATCAAAAATACAGGAGAGGGGCAACTCAAGTGATATCCATTGACCCGAATACCCAAAGCGAACGGGACACATACAAGCTGTTGATCGGAAGCGTCGTTCCGCGTCCGGTCGCTTTCGTAACGACATTATCGGCGGATGGCGTGCTGAATGCGGCGCCGTTCAGTTACTTTTCCATTGTGTCGAGCAATCCCCCTTTGCTGTCGGTTTCCGTTCAGCGAAAGAACGGTGCACCCAAGGATACGGCGAGAAATGCCATGCAGAGCGGCGAACTTGTCATCCACATCGTGGACGAAGATACCGTTGCAGCCGTGAACGAAACGGCGGCGAACCTGCCTCCGGACGAAAGTGAGCTTGACCGAACCCGTTTAACCCCGGTCGTTAGTGACGTTGTTAAGGTTCCCGGCGTTCTGGAATCCAAGATCCGCATGGAATGCGTGCTGGAGCAGGTCGTCACGTTGGATGGCGCGGATCAGCTGCCTGCCGCTGATCTATTGATTGCCCGCGTCGTCCGATTTCACGTGTCCGAGGAGCTCTACGAGCATGGCCGGATCGACGCATCGAAGTTGAAACCTGTGAGCCGCATGGCAGGAAATATCTATTCGACCCTGGGAGAGATGTTTACGATGGAGCGGCCGGTCTGATAGGGCTTGAGCTTGAATAGGGTTATTGCTTAGCGACTATTTTTAGCGAACATTCTTTTTCGTCGATAGGTTGCTGGTCATTCAGTAGGAAACGGGGGATTGGAATATCATGGTCGGTATTTGCCCATTCTACATGAATGGATAGCCGGTTGATGAATTTACAACATAGGAGTGATCAACGCATGAAATTTGATTCCAAGGTTGTCATTGTGACGGGGGGCGCCAGCGGGATTGGCGAAGCGGCAGTCAGACTTTTTGCAAAAGAGGGAGCCAAGGTCGTTATCGCGGATTATTCCGACCAGGGCCAAGCGGTTTCCGACGAATTGAGAGGAGTCGGCTTCGAAGCGCTGTTCGTCAAAACGGATGTAACCCAAGAGCAGGAAGTCGCAAAAATGGTGGATCAGACGGTGCAGCATTTTGGCCGTGTCGATGTATTGTTCGCCAATGCAGGCATTGCCCATGATGCTCCTGCCGATCAGTTAACGATGGATAACTGGCAGAGAACGATTGATATTAATCTGACAGGGGTCTTCCTGTGCGATAAGTATGTTATTCAGCAAATGCTGTCCCAAGGAACCGGAGGGGCAATCGTAAACTGCGGCTCGATCCATAGCCATGTCGGAAAAGCAGGGGTAACCGCCTATGCTTCGGCTAAGGGAGGCGTCAAGCTGTTAACCCAGTCGCTCAGCGCAGACTATGCCTCCAAAGGAATCCGAATCAATGCCGTGTGTCCGGGATATATCGATACGCCGCTGATCAAGGGAAGAACGGAAGCGATCACGCAGCACCTGGTCGGCCTTCATCCGATGGGCCGTTTGGGACAGCCGGAAGAAGTGGCCAAAGCGGTGTTGTTCCTTGCCAGTGAAGATGCCTCCTTCATTACGGGCACGAGCCTGCTGGTGGATGGCGGCTATACCGCAGTATGATGAGAAAAGCCCTGATGCTAAGCATCGAGGCTTTTTTTCAAGTCATTCCAGGCGTTGTTATCAGACTTATTTATGGAGTGTTTCAAAATTTTTTTTCGGTCCCGTATTTCATACGGGCAGACTGCCTAATCCGGGGCTCTTTCATGACATAAAACATATATGGCATGAACGATTTCCGCATGACCCGTCAAATGCCTGCTATATAGCGGAAAATGGAGCATGGATTCCATGACCAATCCGGTGTATGGACAGCCTTAAACAAGGTGTTCAAAAGGCTCGATATCCTCGTTGAAAAAACGGTATTTTTACTTCTGAATTTCCAGAAAAAGCGGTTAAAGGGGTTTGACTTTTCCTGTGCTTCCCTTTATCATGAACACACGCTTAGTTTCCGGCATACATATTCCGGAAAGCGGGGGAACCAGTTTCACCAGGGGCGAGTCACTTGGAATTCACGAGTGTAGGGTACCATCTTACCCGAGTCCGTCAGCTAACCTCGTCAGCAGTGGATGGGTCTTGCATACATAATGGATGTTCATACAAAAGGCCCTTTATTCTCTATAGGGGCCTTTTCTCTATTTTTTGACCCCCTGCTGGCGGAGCTATGTCTAGATCCCCTGTTTGGTGGTCTTTTTGCATTCAATTACAGAGGAGGGGCAACGTCTGCAAATGTGGAACGAATTGAATCGATCAGACGGCATGGGGGCAAAGCGTGCAAGGAAGCCGATGAATCATCTTCCCTGAAGCCTCGTCCCATGCACAGGTATCTGAATGTCTAAATATCCAAGTTAACACATGTGCTAACACGGATAAATTCGTCATGCCGTTTTTTTTAAGAAATTGAAAAGCTATTACGAAAGGTTGTGGAAGGTTTTGAAGAAAGTGGTTGTGCTGGTGTTGTCCGTGATGATGGTGGTATTGCTCGCGGCTTGCGGCGACAAAGGAAGTACGCTGGATCGAGCCATCGAGCAGGGATATATCACCGTAGGGTTTGCGAACGAGAAGCCGTATGCCTACAAAGAAGCCAATGGGGAGCTCACGGGCGAGGCGGTTGAGATTGCCCGCGTTATTCTGGAGCGTCTTGGCATCAAGGAGATGAGAGGGGAGCTAACGGAATTCGGTTCGCTGGTCGCCGGATTGCAGGCCGATCGGTTTGATCTGATCACGGCAGGCATGTTCATAAATCCGGACCGATGCTCTGCCGTCCTGTTCGCGAATCCGGAGTACAGCATCGGGGAAGCCCTTGCGGTAAAGCAAGGGAATCCGATGGAACTCGGAAGCTATGAGGACATTGCCAAGAATGAGCAGGCCAAGGTGGCCGTCATGACCGGCGCGGTCGAAATCGGCTACATGGAGAAGTCGGGCATTCCTGCGGACCGGATCGTACAGGTCCCTGACCAGGCTTCGGCGATCAGCGCCCTCCAGGCCGATCGGGTGCAGGCGATTACCATGACGGGGCCGTCCCTGCAGGCGATGCTGGATTCAGCCAGCGACGACAGCATCGAACGCGTGGATGATTTCGAGCAGCCGGTCATCGACGGCGAAAGCGTTCGCGGTTACGGGGCTACGGCTTTCCGCCAAGCGGATACCGAGTTCCAGGAGGCTTATAATGCAGAGCTTGAAAAGATGAAGGAGTCGGGCGAGCTGCTGGAAATTTTGCAAGCGTTCGGGTTTACGGAAGAAGAGCTCCCGGGTGAGATGACAGCCGCTGCGCTCTGCGGGGAATAGCATGCCGAATTCTTGGATCGATTTTCTTCCAACGCTGCTCAAAGGAGCAGAGATCACGATGATCGTCGCGTTCTTTTCAGCCATCCTGGCCATCGCGATGTCCTTTGCAGCCGGATTGTGCCGGCTGTCGAAGCTGTGGATCGTCCGCACGGCGACGGCCGTGTACGTCGAAATCTTTCGGGGAACCTCCTTGCTGGTGCAGCTCTTCTGGTTGTATTTTGCCCTTCCGTTCATCGGCATCGAGCTTCCGAAAATGCTGGCGGCGATTCTCGCGATCGGACTTAACTTCGGCGCGTACGGCTCCGAGATTGTTCGCAGCGCGGTGCTGGCCGTTCCGAAAGGACAGTGGGAAGCTGCCGTGGCGCTTAACATGAAGCCTTGGCAGAGGCTGTGGAACGTTATACTGCCCCAAGCGTCCCTGCGAATGCTTCCCCCGTTCGGGAATCAGCTTGTGGAACTCATCAAATCCACCTCGCTCGTTTATTTCATCACGATGGCGGATTTAACGTATCAGGCGATGGTGCTCCGCAACAATTACATCTCCTGGACGACTGAGATTCTGGTGCTTCTGCTCCTCATGTATTTTGTCATCGCCACGCTCGTCTCGATGGCGGTTCGACTGCTGGAGCGCAAACTGACCGCGGGGAGGCTGTAGCGGATGTGGGATTGGAAATATGTGTTTGAAATACTGCCGCAGCTTCTGAGTGCATTAAAAATGACGGTATGGGTCACGCTCTGTGCTTTTGTGGTGGCATTGATTATCGGACTGCTGCTTGCCTTTGCCGCGCGGAGTACATTTAAGCCCTTGTCGCTCATCACCAAAGGAATCATAGAATTTATTCGCAATACCCCCTTGCTGGTACAGGTGTTCTTTCTGTATTACAGCTTGCCGCTGCTGACGGGCATTTCGATTCCGGCCTTCTATGCGGGAGTCATCGGCCTGGGGCTGCATTACAGCACGTATCTGTCGGAGGTATACCGTTCCGGCATTGAAGGGGTGCCGAAAGGACAGTGGGAAGCCGCAACCGCACTGAACTACACGAAATCCCAGACCTGGCGGAGCATTATACTGCCGCAAGCGGTGCCGCCGATCATTCCGGTGCTGGGCAATTATTTGATTGTCATGTTTAAGGAAACGCCGATTCTATGCGCCATTACGCTGGTTGAGATGATGCTGACGGCCAAAAATATCGTGTCGCAATCATTTCGCGCTTTCGAACCGTACACGCTGGTCGGGATTCTGTTCCTGATCATCAGTTATATTGCGTCGTTGCTGGTGCAAAGGCTGGAGAAGCGTTTGAATTTGCAGCGTGGAAAATAAGGAGGGACTCTATTGAATGCCGTTGTAATCGATGAGCAGGCTGAAGAGGCGAAGAAGCCGGAGCGGGAAAGAAATCCCGTTACGGGCTCTCAGCCGATCGTAAAATATGCGGGCGTGACCAAGTCGTTTGGCGACCTGCAGGTGCTGAAGGGCATCGATCTGGAGATGAAGCCAGGAGAAAAGGTGGCCGTGATCGGACCGAGCGGATCGGGCAAAACGACGATGGGCCGAATGCTGATGACGCTGGAGGAACCGACCGAGGGAACCATCGAGATTGATGGCGAGCTGCTCTGGCATATGGAGGAGAAGGGCAAGCTGGTCCGGGCAAACGAGAAGCATCTGCATCGGATGCGATGCAACGTCGGCATGGTCTTCCAGCATTTCAATCTGTTCCCGCACATGAATGTGCTTCGCAACGTGACGGAAGCCCCGCGCAAGGTGCTGGGATTGTCCAAGGAAGAAGCGGAGGAGCGGGCCGTCACGATGCTGGGCAAGGTCGGTTTGGCCGATAAGCTGCAGATGCACCCGTCCAATCTGTCGGGAGGCCAGAAGCAGCGGGTCGCCATCGCCAGAGCGCTGGTCATGCGGCCGAAGGTGATGGTGTTTGACGAGGTAACCTCGGCGCTGGATCCTGAGCTGGTCGGCGAGGTACTGGAGGTGATCCGGGAAATCGCCGAAGAAGGCGAAATGGCCATGATGCTGATTACGCACGAGATGGATTTTGCGAAGGAAATCGCGGACCGGGTCATCTTCGGAGCCGACGGCAGAATCGTTGAGCAAGGAACACCCGAGGAAATATTCGATCATCCGAAGAGCGAGCGGCTGCAGAGCTTTCTGCAGCGGTTCCGCTCGAACGGAAATTAGTGCTGGAAAGAGGTGTTTATGTAGATGGCTGTGGATACCGGAACCGAAGTGGTTTACCGAAGACCGGAGGCGCGTGACGGCACCCGGGTGTGGAAGCTCATACGCGATACCGGATCGCTTGATCTGAACTCGCCTTATTGCTACATGCTGTTAGGGGATTACTTCAACGATACCTGCATGATCGCGGAGCATGAAGGAGACATCGTCGGTTTTATCTCCGCTTTCCGTTCTCCGCGCAATCCGGAGACGCTCTTTGTATGGCAGGTGGCGGTTGCAAGCTCCCACCGTAGGCAGGGGATTGCGAAGGCAATGCTTACCGGCCTCATGAACCAGAAGGCCTGCCATGGCGTCCGTTTCATCGAAACGACGGTATCGCCCAGCAATATGGCATCACGCCGATTGTTTCTCGGTTATGCCGAGGAGAAATCCATTCCGAGCACCGTAACGGTGGGTTATGGAGCAGAGATGTTTCCGGATGGTACGACACATGAAGATGAGCCGTTATTCGTGATTGGCCCCTTTTTCAATGACATTTAAACAAATGGAGGGAACTATGGACAACCAAGTCATGGAGAAACCGAAGCTTACCGTGTTTAACAAGCTGGAATCGGAAGTGAGAAGTTATTGCCGGAGCTTTCAGACGGTCTTTGACAAAGCCCGGAATGCCAAGCTGTGGGATACGCAGGGCAATGAATACATTGATTTTTTTGCCGGCGCCGGCGCCTTGAATTACGGGCACAACAATGAGAGGATTCGCGAAAAGCTGGTCGACTACATCCTGCAGGACGGCGTTACGCACAGCCTGGACATGGCTACGGGAGCGAAGGAAACGTTTCTGACCCGCTTTCAGGAGATTATCCTGAAGCCGCGCGGGTGGGATCACAAGGTGATGTTTCCCGGACCGACCGGCACCAATGCCGTGGAGGCCGCGCTCAAAATCGCCAGAAAAGTGACGGGGCGCAGCACCGTTCTGTGCTTTACGAATGCCTTTCACGGCATGTCGCTGGGATCGCTGGCGGTGACCGGCAATGCCTTCAAGCGCCAGGGCGCCGGCGTGGATCTGAGCCACTCGGTATTTATGCCGTATGACGGTTACTTTGGCAGCGACGTGGATACGATGGCATATATGGAGAAGCTTCTGGATGATCCGGGAAGCGGCATTCCGCTGCCGGCAGCGGTCATCGTCGAGGCGGTTCAGGGGGAAGGCGGATTGAACGCCGCCAGCCGCCAATGGCTGCAGAAGCTGGCGCGCATCTGCAAGGATAAGGGGATGCTGCTCATTCTGGACGATATCCAGATGGGCTGCGGCAGAACCGGTTCGTTCTTCAGCTTCGATGACGCGGACATCGAGCCGGACATCGTGTGCCTCTCGAAATCGATCGGCGGCTTCGGCTTGCCGATGGCCATCACGCTGATCAAGCCGGAGATCGACATCTGGGAGCCGGGAGAGCATAACGGCACCTTCCGGGGCAACAATCTCGGATTCGTTGCCGCTGCCGAAGCGCTGAGTTATTGGAAGACGGAGGATTTTCAGCTCGATATCGGCATTCGCGAACATCGGATTCGCCAATCGCTTGAAGACGTCGTGAGGGATTATCCCCGGCTTAAGGGCGAAATCCGCGGCAGGGGCATGATCCAGGGGGTAGCCTTTGATAAGCCGGAGCACGCAGGAAGGCTATCCGAAATCGCCTTTGAGCAAGGACTGATTATGGAAACGTCAGGACCGCATAGCGAAGTGGCCAAGCTGATGCCGCCGCTGACCATTGAAATGAACACGCTGGCAGAGGGATTGGGGATTTTTGAGAACAGCATGAAACAATTAGCGCAAGAGGAGAGGTTGTCATGATCGTTAAACATTTGGAAGAAATCGTGGATACGAAAGACGACATCGATACAACGACATGGAATTCGAGAAGGCTACTGCTGACCAGAGACGGCATGGGCTTCTCTCTTAACGACACCCTGATCAAGGCCGGAACGGAAACGCTGATCTGGTACAAAAACCACGTCGAGGCCGTGTACTGCATCGAGGGGGAGGGAGAAATCGAGGTTGTCGGCGGCGAGACCTATCCCATCACCCCTGGCATGATGTATGCGCTGGACGGACACGAGAAGCATTATTTGAGAGCCCGTTCGCAGATGCGGATGGTCTGCGTATTCAATCCGCCGCTAACCGGCGCGGAAGTTCACGATGAGGAAGGAACCTACCCGCTGCTTGCCCCCATTACGGACTAAGGAGATGATATGCGATGAGTAAAAATCATGCGTCGGCCCTTCAGGAAAAAGAAATGGACGTCTACCCTTCCAGAGTGCATGCGGAGCCCCGGATCTTAAAAAGGCAGGATCGGGTCGTACATTCGGAGTGGACGCCGGATGCGCCGCTAACGCAGGAGCAATCCGACTTCTACGAGCGCAACGGATATTTATTTCTGGAAGGCTTCTTTGATCGGGAGGAGCTTTCGCGATATCAGGAAGAAGCTCGCAGGCTGCAAATAACGGCACGGGAATCGGAGAAAGATGAAGTGATCCGGGAGCCCGGCGGAGACGAAGTGCGGTCGGTATTTGCCGTGCATGAGAGCCATGAAGTATTCAAGCAGCTCTCCCAGCATCCTAGACTCCTGGCGATCATGGAATACTTCTTGGGAAGCGAGACGTATATCCATCAATCCCGAATTAATTACAAGCCGGGCTTTACGGGCAAGGAGTTCTACTGGCACTCCGACTTCGAAACGTGGCATGTCGAGGACGGCATGCCGCGCATGAGAGCGCTAAGCTGCTCCATTGCCCTGGAGGATAACTATCCTTATAACGGGCCGCTTATGGTGGTGCCCGGATCGCATAAGGAATTCGTCGCCTGCATCGGCCAAACGCCGGAGGATCATTTCAAGGATTCCCTGCGCAAGCAGGAGTACGGCGTTCCGGATCATGACAGCCTGACGCGAATGGTGAAGGAGGGCGGGATCGACACGCCGGTCGGCAAGGCGGGCTCGATCGTGATTTTTGACTGCAACATTATGCATGGGTCGAACAGCAACATCACGCCGATGCCGCGCAGCAATATATTCATGGTCTATAACAGCGTGGAGAACAAGGTCAAGCAGCCGTATTCGGGCCAGAAGCCAAGACCGGAGTATATCGCCACCCGTGATTCTCTATGATCTCGCTGTCGCTGATCGGCTCCATCATCGGCATCAATGTGGTCTATGTCTCGATTTTTTCGCTGCGGCTGATCCTGATGATCAAAGGCAGGAGAGGGATAGCTTCCCTTCTGGCCATGCTGGAGGTATTCGTGTACTTGCTCGGCCTCAATCTCGTCCTGCAAAATCTGGACAATCCCTTTAATATGGCGGCCTACTGCCTGGGCTTTGGCCTAGGCGTGTATGCCGGCAGCCGAATTGAGGAGTATCTGGCACTCGGATACATCGTGGTGCAGGTGATCGTCAATTCCGTTGAGACGAACTTGGCCATGAACCTGCGGGATAAGGGATACGGCGTGACCGCTTGGGAAGCGGACGGCAAGGATGGCAAGCGGCTGGTGCTTCAAGTGCTCGTGAAACGGAAGAATGAGCGGCGGCTGATGGAGTCACTTTCCAAAATGTCGCCGCAAGCGTTCATTATCTCCCATGAACCGAAAAGCTTCAAAGGCGGCTTCTGGGTGCGATTGACGGAAGGCCGCAAATTGTAACAAGCGTATATATGGAATGCAGGATAGAAAGCCTGCTTCGGAACCGGGTTCTTGAAGCAGGCTTTTTGGTTTTTGTCGGGCAGATACCGGCTTGGAATTTCAGAGATCCTAGACTTCGCGGCTGTTCTGAGCGCCATCAGGCGAAGACGGGCTCCGGTTTATTCTGGTACCAAAAAAAAGCGTAATCGGTCATCGCGGAGGAGCTTCCGAGCTGGCGCAGCATGGCGGCAATATTTCCACGATGGTAAGTGCCGTGGTTCACGACATGCAGCAATATCTCGGACAGGCGGGTATCCCGAATGCCTGCATAAGGATTATCCAATCGGATCATCCGCTCCAGGTCAGGCTGCTGGCGGAGAAACGCAGCGTATCGATCCGCCAATTCGATAAACCGCAGGTTCAGGTCTTCCAGCGAAATCTCTTCAAGCTCTTCCCGGAGCTGGTAGGCCTCAGCCAATGCGGAGCCCATGTCCTTCCCGGAGAAAATGTTCATCCAGCCGAGATCCACCGTGTAGATATGAATCAACGCTTCCGATACGGTCGGAAAGACACTTGTGATGGTCCGATTGTACAATTCGCCAGGAAGTTCCAGCAGACGGTTGAATATGGCCTGGTTGGCCCATACATGGTATTCATACATTTTTACAGGATAGTTCATTAAGATCGTCCCCTTTGGCTTCGTGTTATTTCCTTCTTGGGAACATTGTAAATAAAAAAGTATGACAGCGGACTGTCATACTTTTGCGTACACTTGCAGCATGTTTTCTAATTTGGCTTGCATGCGGATCCTTAAGTCGGCCGGCTCCACAATCTCGATCTCCTCGCCAAAGCTCAGCAGGGTAGACCAGAACCACCAGGAATCCGGGTCATTGACCTTGAACGTGAGACGGAGCGAGCCGTCTTCATGAAATTCCCGCTGTACGTCATAGAATTGATCCATCGCTTTGGCCAGGGCCCCGGGGGACACGTGAAGCACGACTTCTACGGCATCGGGCGATAATTCCCAGTTGTGCCGTTCGCTCCGCTCATCTGGATGTTGCCCTTGAAGCTGAGGTCCATATGTGTGCTCCTCGGCATGCTGGCGCATAAAGGGCTCGGCGGAGGAGGACAGATCCGACATTCTCGAGATCCGGAATTCGCGGTAATCGTTCCTCGTTCTGCAGAAGCCGTACAAGTACCAGGATCCGAATTTATACATGAGTCGCAGGGGCTCGATTTTTCGATAAATGCGTTCATTCTTGGCGCTTATGTATTGAAAGGAGATCACATGCCTGTCCGTAATTGCGCGGCGAAGAAGACGAAGGATTTCGTTGTACGACCGCCAGCTCCCGATATCCATGGACAATCCCTGCGATGCGGAGTTGGCGGAACGGTCAATGGTCTGCAGGCGCTGAATCGTATCCAGGGCCCGTTCATCCTCGAACACCGTAGACATGCTGTGCAGGATGGTGATCAGGGCACTGACATCGTAGGAACCGAGCAGGTTTTTATCCATCTTGTATTGCTCCATAATGCCGTATCCGCCGTTGACCCCTTGATAGGATACGACCGGAATGCCGGCGGCGCAGATGGCATCGATGTCGCGGTAGATGGTTCGCTGGGACACGTTATATTTCTCTGCCAAGGCTGACGCGGACAGAATCTCATTGTTCAGCAGCATGTAAATCATGGATATGAGCCGCTCCAGTTTCATCGGTACACTCTCCTATCATAATTGGATCTATTCTCCAATGATTCCGTATTATATCATAGGTTTACAGGAGGGAGAGGATTTAAGGATGAGCCGGAACATGAAAAGTCTACTACTATTAGGGTTGATCGTATTATCGGTTGCGGGAATGTCCGCTTGCGGCGGCTCGGGTTTGTCGGAGAACGAACGGGAGCAGATCGTGAACCAGGTCGAGAAGCTGGAAACGGCGGAATATAAGCTGCTGCATTTTCAAATGGATTATCCGGAATATTTGGCCGAGGTGGGCGGGATTGTCAGTGAGTCTTACATGCAGGCTATGACCGACCGAATTATTTTCGGATATAACGAGAAGGAATATCGTGCAAGCGACATGATGGGAATGTCCGCCGAAGAGTACGAGAAGCATAAGGAGCATATGCGGGGGCTGGTCAAATCTTTGGGAATGAACGAAGAGAAGGCCTCGATTCTTATTTCGGACCCTTATGAGAGTGAACAAGGCGAGGAAGTGTTGGTATATGCATCGGAATCCAGGGAACTGAAAGGAAAAACGCTGACTCAAATGTACCGCAGGTATTCCCTGGATAAAACGGAGGGTTCCTGGGTCATCACCGCCGTGGAACAGGATAAGGTCACGATCGGGAGCAATGAGACGGAGACGGACGCCGCAGCGAAGCTGGAAGCACTGAAATACCGGACGCATGAGGGAGTGGACGTCAATTACCGGGATAAAATCCTCACGTTTGAGGGATGGGAATAAACGGGGGGTCAAATGGGTGGCGGAGTCCCGAGCGGCTCCGGTTCCATTCCCTTCGATTTTGCCGTACAATATAGGGAGTTCTATAATAGAAGGAGTGTGAGCCTCATGGCCCGTACCAAAACGCAAAAAGCGCTCCGCAAAGCGGAACGCGCCGGCATATGGTCAGCCGTCTCGATGAGAAAGACCAACGAGGATTATAGCGCGCTGTCACAGCATGTGAGAGTGAAGCCGACGAAACAGGAACAATTGAATAAGGTCAAACATCGAAAGCGGATCGGAGACGATGGCGCTTTTTTTGTTGGTTTCGGAGGATGTGATATAGTACGCTAGAGAGGTTAGTTCAGGATGGAGGTTTATGATGGCAAAGCAAAAATATTACGTAGTCTGGGTAGGCAAAGTACCCGGAATTTATACAAGCTGGGGCGAATGCCAGCAGCAGGTGAACCAATTTGCAGGTGCGAAATTCAAGGCGTTCGAATCCCGAAGCGAAGCGGAACAGGCCTATGCGGCAGGGTATAAAAATTACTGGGGGCAGTCCGGAAGCGGATCAGGCAGCTCGGGATCCAAGAGCAAGAGCTCTAAGCGCAGCAGCGCCTCCGCGGCCGAGGATCCGGGGGAGATTGATTATGACAGCATCTCCGTGGATGTGGGAACGCGGGGAAACCCGGGACCGGTGGAATATAAAGGCGTGGATACGCAGACGGGGGATATTCTGTTCTCGTGTGGGCCGATCCAGAAGGGGACGAACAATCTCGGCGAGTTCCTGGCGATCGTCCATGCGCTGGCTTATTTGAAGAAAATCGGCAGCACGAAAACGGTGTACAGCGATTCCATGAATGCGCTCAAATGGCTGAAGCAGAAGAAGGTGGTCTCCACGCTGCCGCGCGACGCGTCAACCAAAGAGATATGGGAGCTGGTGGACCGGGCCGAGCACTGGCTTCGAACCAATACATACGAGAACAAGGTGCTGAAATGGCAAACGAAGAGCTGGGGAGAGATTAAGGCTGATTACGGGCGCAAATAAAAGAATGATCCTGTCCCGGAATATGCGAAAAAATCCAAATCCCCGGATGTGGATAATTGCATTCTTTATAACGGATGGAGTCAGCATGAACTGTGCATAACCTATTCTTACGTTACTTTATACACAGAGTTATGAACATGATCCCCTTTCATACAGCGCAAGCTGCATTTTGGTCCCTGAATCCAGGGGAGTTATCCAGCGTTTGTGAACAAATGTGGAGAAGTGCAAGGATAACTCGGCGTTAAATCGCGGGAGGCGGCGGGTTATCCCCAAGGAAGGAGGGGCGCCGGAACGTTCGCTATGACTTATCCACGATACGCCAACCATGATGCCGGACGCTGGCCCCCCGGCCCCCGCCTTATTCCTTGTCGCGAACCTGCTTATAGTATTGGTTCGGCGACATGCCGACGTATTTTTTGAACACCTTGCTGAAATAAAAGGGATCATCCAGACCGGTCAGATATCCGATCTCCCCGAAGCTGAGATGGGTGGCCTCGATTAACTCTTTGGCATGATTGATCCGGACCTGATTCACATATCGCATGATCGTATGGCCCGTGAGCTTGGCAAACACCCGATTGATATAGTCATAGTTGCATTCGAAGCGCTGTTCGATATCCGAGCTGATGATTTTCTCGGCATAATGTTCGTGGATGTAGTCGAGCAGCGCATGCACTTTCATATAGGACTTGGTGTGCGGGCTGTTCTTCTCCAGTTCATCGAACAGGCTTTCGCGGGACAGTTCGATCAGCATTTCCATGAATTTGAGCGCGGTCAAACTGCGGTTAAAGTGCTTTCTTCTGTAAAGCTGCAGCATTTCACTGAGGGCATGGTACATGTGATGAAGACTTTTTCTCTGGGTTAACGTGCAGGTCTTCGGAAAGTACAGCGGCCTGCCATCATCCTTGCCTGCCGGCTGATTCTCGCTCATGATCCACTGCTTGGCCAGCAGGGATAAGGGCCGTTCGGGCGCCTGCTGAATATCGGGATGCTCAAAATGAATATAGTAGTAGTCGCAGGGATGCTTCTGGGTTCCCTCATGGTCCAGATGCGGCTCAAGCACCAGCATGTCGCCTTTTCGGAGCACATGGGATACGCCGTTCTCCCGCATGTGAAGCTCGCCGCTCTTCACGAAATACAGAATATGCTCGTGGGTGTTCCGTTTGAAATGAATCCAGGGGTTCTTATAGGAGACGAAGCCCATCAGTTTGATTCTAGGCACATAGTCAGCGTTCATCGATAGCACGAGTTCCACCCTCTCTCCTTAAAAAACGCGAAGTCGTTTTTGTACAAAAAGAGTAACTTTCACACATTCCCGTTCATTGTAACACAGCCTATACTTGGGTTGAATGTATAAGAGGTCTTTGGATTTCAATTTAAAGGAGGCCGCCATCCTTGGCTAATATCAATGTAACGGTATGGAACGAATACCGGCACGAAAGACATAATGAACAGATCGCTAAGATTTACCCCGAAGGCATTCACCGGACGATTGCCGATTTTCTGGGGAAGGATGCACAGTTCGTCGTACGCACCGCCGTGCTGGATGATCCCGAACACGGATTGACGGACGACGTGCTCGCTTCAACGGACGTTCTGATCTGGTGGGGGCATGTGGCGCATAGTGAAGTACGGGATGATATCGTGGAAAAAGTGCGCCAGCGCGTATTGGACGGCATGGGGATCATCGTGCTGCATTCCGGTCACGGCGCAAAGATTTTCCAGCGCCTTCTCGGCACGAACACCGGCGCACTGAAATGGCGCGACGACGGCGAGAAGGAACGGTTGTGGGTCATCGATCCCGGCCATCCGATCGTCAGCGGGCTCGGTGAGTATATCGAGATTCCGCAGGAGGAAATGTACGGGGAGCGTTTTGAGATTCCGGCGCCGGATGAGCTGGTGTTTGTCTCCTGGTTCGAAGGCGGCGAGGTGTTCCGCAGCGGCTGCTGCTACAAGCGCGGACGCGGCAAGCTGTTCTATTTCAGACCGGGTCATGAAGCGTTCCCTACCTATCATCAGCCTGAAATTCAGCAGGTGATTGCCAATGCCGTGGCCTGGGCGGCACCGATCCAAGGGGCAAAAGCTTCTTATGGCCGGGTATCTCCGCTGGAGTACAAAGCATTGATCTAAAGTTTTGCCTCGCTAGACGACATCCGTATGAGGGTTGAAGTACACCCCTTGGAATGGAGATTGGATTAAACCTTGGGTTTAACCGATGAAATTCTTAGGGGTGTATTTTTATTGGCTGAAGACATAGAGCTTATCCGATTTAATGGGCATGTCATTCGTAAACGGTAAAGCTGCAGAATCAGGGATCATCTCTGAGAGAAATCAGTATATAGGTGCCAGAGGATTGGTGCATCCGACATTTTATGCTATATTAATCTGAAATTCGAGTGAAAATGGGTGAGCCAGTCATGAACTATTGGATGGATCGTTTGCATGCCATGGAACTAAAGACTAAGCTGATGCTGCTGTTTCTTCTGATTGCGGTCATCCCTCTCGCAGTGTTAGGTATTTTCTCCATTCGTAAAGCCTCTAGTGAAATCCAGACCAAAGCCAATGAAATCATTCTGGAAAACCTATCTCAAATCAACTACAGCCTTAATTACTTCGTCGAAGATATTGAACAGCTGTCCATGTATCTGTACAGCAACAAAGACATTCAGGAGATTCTGTCCAAGCCGGCTGCTCGAAGCGTGGAAGAGAAAGACCGCGACCAGCAGACGGTCGCTGCCATTTTGAACAGCTTCCTCGGTTTTAAATCATGGGATATCCAGCTGTATGTGCTCGGAGAGAACGGAGACCGTTACTTTACGGGAAAATTTATACCAAGCTCCTATCTACGTTATAACGCGGATTGGGGGCTTTTTCGTAAAGCAAGGCTGGCAGGTGGCGATGTGGTCTGGGATAGCCATTATTCCTTGAAAAAATTCGAGGATTACGGGACGGTCCTCAGCTCTGGCCGATTGCTTAAGCAGATTGATACCGGCAAACCGCTGGGGTATTTCATCGTGGACATTATGGAGCCTGCCCTCGCGGATAAATATGAAAGGGCTTACCGGTATGACGGGGGAGAAGTGTATCTTTTGGATGACAAAGGATATATCATTTCTAGCCATCTCTCCAAACTGGAGGTCGGCACGCGCCTCGAGAAACCTTACCTTTCCACCATTCTGCAAGAAAGAAAGGGATTCTTCCGAATAATGGAACAGGATATTGAACATATGGTCATTTATGATACATCCGATACCCATGGTTTTAAATTGATCAATGTGGTTCCTATAAGCGCTTTAACCGGTGAGAGCGCCAGCATTCGCAATTTCACGATATTCATTGTCATATTCGGAGTGTTGATCTCTTACTGCACGGCCTTCTTGCTGTCCGATTACATTACCCGACCGCTCCACAAGCTGCGTCGACTAATGAGGCAGGTTGAGAAGGGAGACCTTGAGGTAACCTTCGATTCGAAGTACCGGGATGAGGTTGGTCATCTGGGCGGAAGCTTTAACCGGATGCTTCAGAGGATCAAGGAATTGATTAACCAGGTGTACGAGAAGCAGCTAAAGGTGCAGGAGGCGGAGATCAAAGCGATTCATGCCCAGTTCACCCCCCATTTTTTGTACAATGCGCTGGATTCCATTAATTGGATGGCGCGGATTCACAGGATCGAGGTGATCAGCAGCATTGCGGTTTCGCTGGGCAGCCTGCTGCGCTTCAGCATCCGGCGAGGAAATACCGTTATCCCCATTCGTGAGGATATGCAGCAAATTCGCAATTATCTGACAATCCAAGAAATTCGTTATCGGGATAAAATTACGATTTCGGTGGAGATCGATGAAGGCATTCTGGATTTATGCATCCCCAAATTGCTAATTCAGCCGCTGGTGGAGAATGCGATCAACCATGGACTCGAGATGAAAGCCGGTCAGGGTAGTCTGCTTATCTCCGGCCGATTGGCGGGAGAGCGGGTGCAGTTCGTGGTGGAGGATAACGGACTCGGGATAGCTCCGGATAAACTGCAGCGCATCCTGCTGGGAGAGTACGTTTCCGGTGAGGAGACCAGCACGACCGGAATCGGACTTCATAATCTCTTGCGGAGGCTGGAACTGCATTTTGGACATGCCTACGTTCTGCATATTGATAGCTTGCCGGGTCAAGGGACGAAGGTCAGTCTAAGTATACCGATTATACGGGAGGCGGTAAGCGATGTTTAAAATTCTGATTGCCGATGATGAATGGATGATCCGCGAAGGATTGAAGCAGACGATCAATTGGGAGGCACTGAATTGTGTTCTCGTCGGTGAAGCGGCGGACGGAGAACAGGCTGTGCAGCAAATTCAGGCGTTTCAACCGGATATTCTCATCTCTGACATTCGAATGCCCGGCATGGACGGTCTTGAGTTGGCATGGACCGCCCAGGAGTTCTGTCCAGAGCTGAAGGTGATTTTTCTTACCGGATTTGATGACTTTGTTTATGCCCAGCAGGCGATCAAACTCAAAGCCTCCGATTTTGTGTTAAAGCCGACAGATCCCGATACGTTGGTAAAGGCAATTGACAAGGTATGTAAGGAGCTTGTCCGGACGAGGCAGCATGCGAGCGTGATGGAGCAGCTGCAGAGTTGGAAAAGGGACAGGGAATCACTCGTTGTTCAGAAGCTGATTCATGACAGCATGCTCGGAATCACGGATACGGCCTCCTTGGAGATGCTGAAGGAATGGCTGGAGGAGACTGCCGGCTTACAGAAGATACGGGTTGCCGTGGTACAGATGGAGGAAGAAGGCGAGGAACGGCGGCATGAGCGGTGGCTGCATATAAAGGAACGGTTGTATGCCCGCATTTACGGTCCCTTGATTATGATAGATGAACTGCAAAGAGCGTGCATTGTTCCCGATGAAGAAGTGGCAGTGGGCATGTTGAAGGAAACAGTCACCGGATTTGGCAAAGCGCTGGTCTATGCCGGGGTAAGTCTCTCATATGGGGGGATTGAGCAGCTGGACCGAGCATATCAGGAAGCGTTAGAAGTTGTCAGGCATAGAGCAGCAAGTAAACAGAGCGGGGTGTCCGTATACGGTGACATCGAACATCTGGATAATGCTGCCGTGCATTTTGCCGAAGGGTTCCGGCAAGTAGAGGCGTATGTCCAGCATAATTTTAACGAAGATATCAGCCTGCAACAGCTGGCTGCCCGGTTTCACTTGAGCGAGGCGCATTTTAGCCGTCTGTTCCGCAAACGGCTTGGTGTAAGCTTTATAGAATATTTAACCCGGTTAAGAATGGAGCAGGCAAAGAGATTGCTGGGGGACGAGAATGTGAGGATTTATGAGGTTTCGCTTGCCGTGGGGTATCAGGATTCCCGTTATTTCAGTCAAATTTTTCGTAAATATACTGGAGAAACGCCGACGGAATATCGTAAAAGAATGCTGGAATCACATGGAATGTAATATTTGTGTAAGAAAATTGGATGAAGAAGGCCTTTGAAAGCTAAAGGGCTTCTTTTTTAAACGCTTACATTCACGAAATTAAGCAAAAAATTAAACATTTATGCAATTTTGTCTCGTTGAGAGGTGGAAGCCTGACAGGTATAGTAAATTCGTGGAAGGGAAAATAACACAAAAATAAGGGGGATACAAAAAAATGGTGAAAAGATGGCTTACCGCAATCGCTAGTGTGATCATTTTGTTAGGTGTTATTACAGCTTGTGGTGCTCCTGCGACCGAAGGCAAGGGGGAGTCCGATTCTTCGAATTCCAATTCGAATTCCAGCGCGGGTACGGGAAAGCTGACCATTTATTCGCCGAATGCAGCCGAAATCAACAACCCGATTATCAAAGAGTTTCAGGATCGGACAGGTATATCCGTCGATCTGATCTCCGGCGGTACAGGGGAATTGCTGAAGCGTGTGCAGGCTGAGGCAAGCAATCCGCTCGGGGATATTTTTTGGGCAGGAGGAGCCGATTCCTTGGCATCATTTAGCGAATATTTCGAGCCGTATCAAACAAACGAGAAGGGGGATATTTTCCCGGGCTATCTGGATCCGTCCAACTATTGGACACCGTTTAACGCTCTCCCGATGGTAATCACTTACAACAAAGAGCTGGTATCCGAGGATGAGCTGCCTGCATCTTGGGAGGATCTGCTGGATCCCAAGTGGAAGGGGCAGATTGCATTTGCCGATCCAGGCAAGTCGGGCTCCTCCTATACGCAATTGGTGACCATGCTGACGGCTTTTGGTAAGGATGACGAGCAGGGGTGGGAGTATGTCAAGAAACTTGTGGCCAATATGGACGGCAAAATTTTGTCGGGTTCCAGTCTGGTCCAACGCGCCGTACCTGACGGTGAGTTTGCTCTCGGCATCACACTGGAAGATGCTGCGCTGCGGTACATGGAAGGCGGCTCGCAGATCGGCATTATTTATCCGAGCGAAGGCACTTCGGCTGTACCTGATGGGGCTGCAATCATCAAAGGAACCAAAAATCCGGATGAAGCGAAGCAGTTTATTGATTTTATTGTCGGCAAGGATGTGCAGGAACTGGTGCAAAAGGAATTTAAGCGCCGCTCGGTTCGAGATGATGTAGAACCGGTGGAAGGCTTGCCTCAGACTGCGGACATCGAACTGGTTGATTACGACTTTAGCTGGGCTTCAGATAACAAAGAAGCCGTTATCAGTAGATTCAACGATATTATGATGGGCAAGGAATAGAGCATAGAGCACAAAGGTGGGGGGATGGCTGGCTGATCCGTGGGCAGTCGTCCTCTCGGATATGGAGGCATTCATGAGTCAAGTGGTATTCGATCATGTTACAAAATACTTTGGAGAGAACAAGGCGGTTAATGATGCGCATTTTTCAATAAACGAAGGGGAGTTTTTTACCCTGCTGGGACCGAGCGGCTGTGGGAAAACCACTCTTCTCCGAACGATTGCCGGCTTCTATAAACAAGAGGAAGGGGATATCTATTTTGGCAGCCGAGTCATTAATGACGTGCCTACCCATGAACGCAATATCGGGATGGTGTTTCAGAATTACGCGATCTTCCCCCATTTGAGTGTGTTTGACAATGTGGCCTACGGGCTTCGCGCCCGGAAAATTTCGAAACGGGACATCGAGATCCGGGTGATGGAAGCGCTGGAGATGGTGGAGCTGGCCGATCTCCGAGACAGGATACCCGGTAACATGAGCGGGGGACAGCAGCAGCGGATTGCTCTGGCAAGAGCCATTGTCATCCGTCCCGCACTGCTGCTAATGGACGAGCCGCTGTCCAATTTGGATGCCAAGCTCCGGGTGAAAATGCGGACCGATATCCGTCAATTGCAAAAGGAGCTTAATATCACCACTATTTATGTGACGCATGACCAGGAAGAAGCGCTCGCCGTTTCGGACCGGATCGCAGTACTGAACGAGGGAGTCATCCAGCAGATCGCTTCCCCGAGGGACATCTATCAATACCCCCGGAATCAGTTCGTGGCCAATTTTATCGGTACTTCCAACTTTCTGGAAGGAACCTGCACGTCTGACTCGGGCGGTGACGACGGGATCGGAACAATACGATTGCTAGGCAAAGAGACGCAGCTGCCAATCAAACAATCTTATTCAGGCAAAGTGATTTTTTCAATTCGTCCCGAGCGGGTGCAGATCAGCGCGGAACCAAGTCCCTCTTTTGCCTTTGAAGGAATCGTTCAAGCTGTCAGTTTCTTGGGCGATAAGGTGAGTTACTTAATGAAGCTTGAGGACGGGACCTTTATCGATGTACATGATTATCCGGGCAAAACCCTAATTCTGTTTCAGGAGAAGCAACGATTGTTTCTGGATTTTCAGCTTCAACGGTCCGTTATGTATGACAGCGTTGGCCTGGAGGTGATCTATCGTGCAGGCGAAGCTTAAGCCCGTCGGGTCTCCGACCGTTGGACAGCGTCTGCTGCTCAGAAGATGGGATTTCTGGACGTTTGTAACCGTATGTGTGTATATCTTCATGCTGGTGTTCATTATTTACCCGCTGGTGTCCCTGCTGTTAAACAGCTTTATCGGCAAGGACGGGAGCATAACCCTGCAGAACTACCTGGATTTCTTTCAGCTCAAGTATTACCATCAGGCTCTGCTGAATAGCTTTCTTGTATCCGCGTTGGCAACCGTGCTGGCGATTCTGATCGGCACCCCGCTAGCCTACATCGCAACAAGATACGACATCAAATGCAAAGGCTTGATGCAGATGATGGTTATTATGTCTCTGCTATCTCCGCCATTTATCGGAGCGTATTCATGGATTTTATTGATGGGCAATAACGGTTTTGTTACGAGGTTCATCCGGGAGTTGGGGATTGATATTCCTTCCATCTACGGCTGGCACGGGATTGTCATCGTATTTGCCCTGCAATTCTACCCTCATATTTTCCTGTATGTATCCGGTGCACTCAAGACGATCGATACTTCGTTGGAAGAAGCATCCGAGAGTCTGGGAATGACAGCATGGAATCGTTTGCGAACCGTGACGCTGCCGCTCATATTTCCTACGCTGTCGGCAGGGGCACTGATGGTATTTATGGCTTCATTTGCCGATTTCGGCACGCCAATGCTGCTTGGGCAGGGCTATAAAGTGCTGCCGATTCTGGCCTACGAACAATTTATCAGTGAGATGGGCGGCAACCCCGCAATGGCGAGCACACTGAGTGTGGTCATGATCTTTTTCTCAACAGCCGTTTTGTTTGGTCAGCGGTATTTTGTATCCCGCAAAAATTATTCCATGACCGGCATGCGAACGCCGACGGTGAAGAAGCTGAAGCGGATGCCGAAGGTTCTGTTGACCGTGCTGGCATTTATTCCAGCCTGTATATCCATTATGCCCCAGCTGACCGTGCTTGTGACCTCTTTCCTTGCGAAAAAGGGACCGGTGTTCCATAGCGGATTCAGTCTAGACAGCTATAAAGAAGTGTTCTTCCGAGTGCCCAAAGCGATCATGAATACGTACTCTTACTCTGTGTTGTCCATCATCGTCATGGTTATTGCGGGCATGCTCATCGCTTATATTCTCGTGCGGCGAAGGTCCAAATTCACGGCTTTTATCGACGGCATCATTATGATTCCCTATATCATGCCGGGCACCGTGCTTGGTATAAGTCTGATCATTGCCTTTAACAAGCCGCCGATAGTGCTGACCGGAACATGGATTATCCTTGTCATTGCCTACGTGATACGAAAAATCCCGTACACGATCAGGTCGAGTACGGCGGTTCTTCACCAGCTGGACCGAAGCGTGGAAGAGGCTTCGATCAGCCTTGGCGTGCCGCCGATGAAAACTTTCTTCAAAACGACGGGCCGGCTGATGGCGCCGGGCGTTATATCCGGAGCCATCCTCAGCTGGATTACAACGATTAATGAATTAAGCTCCACGCTTGTTCTGTATTATGGAGCAACGGCGACCATATCCGTCACGATCTACAGTGAGGTTTTTACCTCCAATTACGGCACCGGTGCCGCACTTGCCTCTATTCTTACGGTGACTACGCTTATATCGCTGCTGATTGCGAACAAGTTGTCGGGCAGCAAGGGGTTGTCCTTGTAACTTATGCTTGCGATGCTCGATTTGGTAGTTCTCCTTCTATATTGCTTCCTTTTATAATGTAAAAAAAGGAGGGGTACATGCTGGAGCGGAAAAATCGGATTTGGAGCAAGAATGGGCTGATCTGGATTATCTTTGTACTGATTATTGCCGGAAGTCTGGTTGTTTACTCGACTTATTTCCGGCGGCTCGGGCATCCGCCGGAGCAGAGGATCAAGGAAATCGAGCGAATGGAATGCTGGATTTACAGCAGTGAATGGGAACCGATACTTAAGTCCTTGCAGGCTCGTTATCATGAAGTGGAGATGAATGTGCGCACCTTCCAATCGTATGAGGCGCTGCATTCGGAATTGTCAGCTGCCATCTCTGCAGGACGTGCTCCACAAATTGCGGAATTGAACAATGCCTACGGTCTGGCGGAATGGGCAGAAGACGGGGCGCTCGTGCCCATCAAACTGCCAGGTGAGACAACGGACCTAACGGCTTCAGCCCGCAATGCGTTCACGTTTCAAGGTAAGCTGTGGGCGATGCCTGCCGGTGCATCGATTCCGGTACTTTACTATAATCAAGACAAGCTTCGGAACGCAAGTTTTCAGAGAGAACTGGAATTTGCGGATCTTGAGCAATTAAATGAAGAGATTTCAGGCTGGGTGAGAGGTCTGAACCATCGCAATGCGTCCATCAAGTGGAAGCAGGTATTGGCGGTGGATGAGAATTTGGCCTTTGTTTTTTTGAATATGTGGGGCCATCCGGCAGAAGAGGAGAGGGGAGAGCGGCTGCTTGAACTTCTCGGGGCATGGAACAGGCTGGTGTTTGATTCCGGTGTGATGTTTCCTCTGGAGCACCGACTGGCTCTGAGTGAATTCATGGACGGACAGATTCTGCTTCTGGTATCAAGCTCGCAACATATGCAGTGGATGGATAAGTATATTGCAGGCAAGTTCAATTATGGCGTAGTTCCTCTGCCGGGAGCAGTGGACCAAGGGGTCTCGCCGGGCTTTAGCGCTTTCGCCGTGCTTGCCGGGGGAGGCAACAGAGAACTGGCGCAGGAGCTTGTTAACCACATCGCTTCCCCGTATATACAGGACACTTTGCTGGATGCGACAGGCTATATGCCGGTCCGTCAAGACAGCCTGGACTCGCTGGCGCGGCAAACAGCGGAGGGGACCCGTTATAACATGTTGTTACGGCTGGTCGGGAATGATGACGGGACTGCACCAATGTCTGACGATTACAGACGTTGGAACCGAATCGATGAAACACTGAAAGCCTTGGAGATAGAGCGTAGACCGGATCTGGAGCAGAAGGCGGCCGATCTGCTGCCCCTTCTTCCCTGATCTGTCATACAGAGATTGGAGAACGAGATCATATGCGGGGGAGCTCCGTGGGAGGGATATGAAAACAGATGAAAGTGCAAAATTTGTCGATACAGGGGAGCGGTATCTGGAACGAGGATGCGCTTATTATCAACGATCAGCTGCAGATATACGGCGTTATAGACGGTGCCACTTCGTTGGTGCCGTTTCGAGGCTCAGAGGGGGAGACTGGCGGACGGATTGCCTCGCAGTTGTTAAAGCGATACTTTGAGCAGATTTCACCGGAAGAAAAGCGTAATCTGGAGCAGTTGACCCGTGAGGCCAATCGCATATTGGGAGTGGAAATGCAGGCGCACGACATACCGACCGATTCCAAGGATCAGTTATGGACGGCGGGAATTGCAGTGATCCGGATTACGGACCATTATATCGAATATGCTCAATCAGGCGACTGCATGATTATGGGTGCCTATGCTGACGGGTCTGTGCGCATGGTGACACGGGACCATGTGGCGCATATTGATTATGAATCCAAGCTAATCTGGGAACAGGCCGTCCTGGCCGGAGTCCAGTCGAAGGATCAGTTATGGGAGTTGGTGAAGCCCCGCATTCTCAAGAATAAAGAAAAAATGAATACGGCCAGAGGCTACTCCGTTCTGAATGGACGCTCGGACGCGGAGGATTTTATTGAGTACGGCAAGATTAACCGGATCCAGCTTGAGGAGCTGCTGCTGCATACCGACGGACTCTATTATCCTGAAAAATTGGTGAATGGGGGCAGACGGACCTCCGAGGAAATTTTGTTCCGCAATATTAAGTCGCGGGGACTGAAAGAGTATGCCGATTGGCTGGTGGCGTTGGAACATAGCGATCCGGAATGTATTACCTATCCACGATTTAAATTGTCTGACGATAAATCTGCGGTTTTGATCAGACTGGGGTAACCTTAGTTCAAGATATATGCCAGCTCCAACTCGCTATCGAATTTTGTGTCAGATCACGTTATAATGGACCCAATTCGATTACGACATCATAAAAGTGGGTTGGATCATGGATCAGGATAAACAGCGCCTCAGCATTGAGGCGGCAAGATTGTACTATATGTCGGATTACAGCCAGCAGGATATCGCCACGAGACTCGGCGTTTCCCGCCCTACGGTCTCCAGGCTTCTTCAGCACGCCAAGGAGCAGGGGTATGTGCAGATCAGCATCGTGGACCCTCTCGAGGACCTGGGCGCTTTGGCCGAAAGGGTGAAGAAGGCTTACGGTTTGGAACACGTGCTGGTGAGTTATTCTCCCGTCAACGAATACCGCGAAATCCAGAAGCATATCAGCAAAAAGGCAGCCGATTACTTGCATGAAACGGTCCAGGATGCGGATATCATCGGCGTTACCTGGGGAACGACCATGCATGCCGTGGCGCTTCAGCTGCAGCAGAAGCCCGTTCGGGGCGTCGAGGTCGTGCAGTTGAAGGGCGGCGTCAGCCATTCGCATGTGAACACGTATGCCGCCGAGATCGTCAATCTGTTCGCCGAGGCGTACCACACGATGGCGAGATATTTGCCGCTGCCGGTCATCTTCGACACCACGGAGCTGAAGGAAATGGTGGAGAGGGACCGGCATATCCAGCGGATTATCCAATTAGGCAAACAAGCCAATATCGCCATGTTTACGGTGGGCACCGTTCATGAGGACGCGCTGCTGTTCCGGCTCGGTTATCTGAGCAAGGAAGAACAGCAGCTTCTCCAGCGGATCGGCGCAGGCGATATTTGCTCCCGTTTTTTTGATGCGGAGGGCAGGGTGTGCAGCGAGGATATCAACAATCGTACGGTGGGCATCGATTTGGATGATTTGCGCCACAAGGAGAAATCGATTCTCGTGGCAGGCGGGCAGCGCAAGGTGGAGGCCATCCGAGCTGCGCTGATCGGCAAGTATGCAAACATCCTGGTAACGGACCAGTTTACGGCGCAAGCCTTGCTTCCATGAAATGTTCAACATATTGTCCAGTTTTACGGCACCTCGTTCCGGAAGATCGAAGCGGAAATCAGCTTCCTCTTGCCTGGACGGGGTGTTTTTTTGCGTATTGGAAATCAATTTCACAAGCCGTATGGGTGGCCGATTTTCTGTTTATGTTTAGGCTGACAGGGTATAGAGCATAGTACACGGTGAATTGTTAGATTATTCCTGAATGATGAATAGTCCTACAGCGAACAATGATAAATATCATTGCCATAAATCGGAATGAACATATTTTCAATATATGTTTTACATATGTTCAAGGCTGTGATATGATGGTCCCGTCTAAAGGATTAAGCGTTATGATAGCGCTTTTACAAGATTGCATAAAAACAATATAAGGAGTGTTTTAACCAGATGAATATAGCAGGAATGATCGACCACACGCTGTTGAAGGCGGATGCAACCCAGGCCGAGATCACGAAAATTACGGATGAGGCCAAAAAGTACGGATTTGCTTCGGTTTGCGTGAACCCGACTTGGGTATCCTACTGTGCTGAGCAGCTTGCGGGCACGAGCGTCAAAGTATGCACCGTTATCGGTTTCCCGCTGGGGGCTAACACGACGGCTGTAAAGGCTTTTGAAGCGAAGGATGCCATCGCTAACGGGGCTACGGAGGTTGATATGGTGATCAACATCGGGGCGCTGAAAGATCGGAACGATGAGCTGGTGCAGCAAGATATTCAGGCTGTCGTGGATGCAGCCAAGGGCAAAGCCCTGGTCAAGGTCATCATTGAGACAAGCCTTCTGACAGAAGAAGAAAAGGTGCGTGCGTGCCAGCTTTCCGTGAAAGCCGGAGCCGATTTTGTCAAAACCTCCACAGGATTCTCCACGGGTGGGGCTACTCCGGAGGATGTCGCCTTGATGCGCAAGACGGTCGGAGAAAACACGGGCGTTAAGGCTTCCGGCGGCGTGCGCAGCAAGGAAGACATGGATCGCATGATTGAAGCGGGCGCAACGCGTATCGGAGCCAGCTCCGGCGTGAAAATTATGGAGGGCGGCCAATCCAGCTCTTCCTACTAAATCGTTTATTGGATATAAGGTTTTCAATGATTCGGTAGCCATGCCATCTATCAAAAAAATTCACCTATGGGGGAACATCGACGATGAAATTTCTAATCGCCATACTAGGTTTGCTGGTCGTATTCGGTCTTGCGTTCCTTATCAGCAATGATAAGCGCAACATTCGTTATCGTCCGCTGGCTGTCATGATTGTGCTGCAGCTGATCCTTGGATTTTTTCTGCTGAACACGAATTTCGGCGAGTATCTTGTCAAAGGGATAGCGAATACGTTTAAAGCGCTGCTTGATTATGCCGGAGCCGGAATCGAGTTTGTGTTTGGCGGCATTGCCAATGAAGGTGCGGGTCCGTTCTTCCTGAATGTCCTGCTGCCGATCGTGTTTATTTCCGCATTGATTGGTATACTTCAATATATTAAGGTACTGCCGTTTATCGTAAGATATATCGGCCTCGTCTTGAGTAAAGTCAACGGCATGGGTAAGCTGGAGTCTTACAATGCGGTAGCTTCCGCAATCCTGGGGCAATCCGAGGTGTTTATCTCGGTCAAAAAACAGATCGCCTTAATTCCGAAGCACCGCATGTATACGCTCTGCGCTTCCGCGATGTCCACGGTATCGATGTCGATCGTCGGCGCATACATGACCATGATCGAGCCGCGGTATGTGGTGACCGCGCTTGTATTAAACCTGTTTGGCGGATTTATCATTGCTTCCATCGTCAATCCCTACAAGGTGGAGAAGGAAGAGGATATTCTGGAGGTGCAGGAGGAGGAGAAGCAATCCTTCTTCGAAATGCTGGGCGAATACATCATGGATGGTTTCAAGGTCGCGATTACCGTTGCGGCGATGCTCCTCGGTTTCGTTGCTTTGATCGCAATGATCAACGGCATTTTTGATATGATTTTCGGAATCACCTTCCAGGAGCTGTTAGGTTACATCTTTGCTCCATTCGCTTTTGTGATGGGCGTGCCTTGGAAAGAGGCGGTGGATGCAGGCAGCATCATGGCTACGAAGCTGGTATCGAATGAGTTCGTAGCGATGCTTAGCCTGGCCAACTTCACGGATATGTCCGAACGCACTGTGGGAATCGTATCGGTATTCCTGGTATCCTTTGCCAACTTCTCCTCGATCGGCATCATTGCCGGCGCAGTCAAAGGCCTGAACGAGAAGCAGGGGAACGTGGTTGCCCGCTTTGGCCTAAAGCTGCTGTACGGGGCGACGCTGGTGAGCGTGCTGTCGGCTACCATTACCGGACTGTTCCTGTAAGCCTGGCAGGAAACGAGCTACTACAAGCGAGCCTTATGGATAGTTTGATTTAACAACTCATATATGAGGGGAGCACTTGGATATGGAACGTTTTGACCGAATTCACTTGATCGTATTAGACTCCGTTGGCATCGGGGAAGCACCGGATGCGGCTGATTTCGACGACATCGGCTCCGACACGCTGGGGCATATCGCCCGCGAATGCGGCGGGCTGAACATGCCGAACATGGCAGCGCTCGGGCTGTCCAACATCCGGGAGATCGAGGGCGTCCCTGTAACGGATCAACCTCGGGCTTACTATACAAAAATGCAGGAAGCTTCGAATGGCAAAGACACCATGACAGGCCATTGGGAGATCATGGGCTTGTATATCGATACGCCATTTCGCGTATTCCCGGACGGGTTCCCGGACGAGCTGATTCAGCGCATCGAAGAGAAAACCGGACGGAAGGTCATCGGCAACAAGCCGGCCAGCGGAACGGAGATTATCGAAGAGCTTGGCGAAGAGCATGTAAAAACAGGGGCTTTGATCATCTATACCTCTGCCGATTCCGTGCTTCAAATCGCTGCTCATGAAGATGTGGTTCCTCTCAAGGAGCTGTACGAAATCTGCGAGTTCTGCCGCGAAATCACGCTGGAAGATCCGTATATGCTCGGCCGGATCATCGCCCGTCCTTTTATCGGCGAGGCGGGGAGCTTCAAGCGTACGGCGAATCGGCATGACTATGCCTTGAAGCCTTTCGGACGTACGACGATGAACGAGATGAAGGATGCCGGCCTTGACGTCATCGCCCTCGGTAAAATCTCCGATATTTACGACGGGGAAGGCATTACGAAGGCAGTCAGAACCGTATCGAACATGGACGGCATGGACAAAATGGTGCAAACCCTGGATGAATCCTTCAAGGGGCTGAGCTTCTTGAATCTCGTGGATTTCGATGCGGTCTACGGACACCGCCGCGACCCGAAAGGATACGGCCAAGCGCTGGAGGATTACGATCGGCGCCTGCCGGAGGTATTCGAGAAAATGACGGAGAACGATCTCTTGATCATCACGGCCGACCACGGGAATGATCCTACTTACAAGGGCACGGACCATACGCGTGAATACGTGCCGCTGCTTGTATATTCCCCTCGCTTTGCGGAAGGCAAGGAACTGCCGCTTCGCAAGACCTTTGCCGACATCGGCGCCACGGTTGCCGACAACTTCGGCGTGAAGCTGCCGGAGCACGGAACCAGCTTTTTGAATGACTTGAAATAATCGAACAAGTGGAGGAATGGGACATGAGTACACATATTGGAGCGAAACCGGGAGATATCGCGGAGTCGATTCTGCTGCCAGGCGACCCGCTGCGGGCTAAATTCATTGCCGAGACGTATTTGGAGGACGTGACCTGCTACAACGAAGTGCGAGGGATGCTCGGATTTACGGGAACTTATAAAGGAAAACGCATTTCCGTGCAGGGTTCGGGCATGGGCGTGCCGTCCATCGGGATCTATGTCAATGAACTCATTCGGGAATATGGCGTCAAAAACCTGTTCCGCGTCGGAACCTGCGGTGCGATGCAGGAGCACGTCCGGGTGCGCGACGTCATTCTGGCTCAGGCGGCTTGCTCGGATTCCGGCATGAACCGTCACCACTTCAACGGTTATGATTTCTCCCCGATTGCCAGCTTCCCGCTGCTGCTCGGCGCATATGAGCGTGGCAAGGAGAAAGGCCTGAAGATGCATGTCGGCAACGTATTCACGTCCGATGTGTTCTACCGCGAGGACAAATCCGTTGTGGAGAAGCTAATGCAGCATGGCGTGCTCGGCGTGGAAATGGAGACGACGGCGCTCTACACGATCGCCGCACGATTCGGCGTGAATGCCCTGACGATCCTGACCGTGAGCGATCACTTGCTCACAGGGGAAGAGACTTCTTCCGAGGAGCGGCAAACGACGTTTAACGAGATGATGGAAGTCGCGTTGGATACGGCGATTTCATTGTAAGGAAACTGCCCTGAGCGCAGAAGGCGGAATTGTTTTGGAGAAGCGAAGCCATCGTCTTTTCCCACGGATTCCAACAATAAGGAATCTGGGGGCAGCAGCGATCGGAAGAGCAGTCCGCATTTGTAGTGATTCCCGTGGAAGGAATACAATCATCGCAAACAGTGAGGAGAATGTACGATGAGAATGGTTGATTTAATTGCGAAGAAACGCGACGGCAAGGAACTGACAACAGAAGAGATCAATTTCTTTATCGACGGATATACCAAGGGAGACATTCCCGACTATCAGGTGAGCGCCATGAACATGGCGATTTATTTCCAGGACATGTCCGACCGGGAACGGGCGGACTTGACGATGGCGATGGTAAACTCTGGCGAAACGATTGATCTGTCCGCAATTGAGGGAATCAAGGTCGATAAGCATTCCACCGGGGGCGTAGGCGACACGACGACGCTGGTGCTGGCTCCGCTCGTAGCGGCTCTGGATATTCCGGTAGCGAAGATGTCCGGACGCGGCCTCGGCCATACTGGAGGAACGATCGACAAGTTGGAATCCATCGAAGGCTTCCATGTGGAGATCAGCAAAGACGAATTTGTGAACCTTGTGAATCAACATAAAATCGCCGTCATCGGCCAAACCGGAAACCTCACGCCGGCGGACAAAAAACTGTACGCGCTCCGGGATGTGACGGCCACCGTCAATTCCATTCCGCTGATTGCAAGCTCGATCATGAGCAAGAAGATTGCCGCCGGCTCGGATGCGATTGTGCTGGACGTTAAAACCGGCGCAGGCGCGTTCATGAAAACGGTGGAGGATGCCAAGGAACTGGCACACGCCATGGTCAGCATCGGCAACAACGTCGGCCGCAAAACGATGGCGGTCATTTCCGATATGAGCCAACCGCTTGGGGCCGCGATCGGCAACTCGCTGGAAGTGCAGGAAGCGATCGATGCGCTTCGCGGCCAGGGTCCGAAGGATCTGGAAGAGCTGTGCCTGGCGCTGGGCAGACAGATGGTGTATCTGGCCCAGAAGGCGGACTCGCTTGAAGATGCCGAAGAGAAGCTAAAAGAGGTGATTCGCAACGGCAAGGCGCTGGAGAAATTTAAGGAATTCATCCAGAACCAGGGCGGAGATCCATCCGTGGTGGATCATCCGGACCGTCTGCCGAAGGCGCAGTATCTCATTGAGCTTCCCGCACAGCAGGACGGCGTTGTCGCCGAGCTGGTAGCGGATGAGATCGGTACGGCGGCGATGCTGCTCGGGGCCGGCCGCTCGACGAAGGAATCCGAAATTGATTTGGCGGTAGGCCTGATGCTGAACAAGAAGGTCGGCGATACCGTGAAGAAGGGCGATTCCCTTATCACGATCCATGCCAACCGCGAGAACGTGGACGACGTGAAGCAGAAGCTGTATGAAAGCATTCGAATCGCTGATCATGCGGATGCGCCTGTGTTGATCTATGACATCGTGACGGAATAAGGTGAATCCCGATCCGAAGCGAGATACAAACCTGCCCTCAGAGGTTATCTGAACGGGGCAGGTTTTTTGGCGGTTATCGTCATAAACGGGGGATGAACCCTCATAGGATGGTAATGGGGAAAACGTAAGGCATTTAACGGGAGAGGGAGATGTGTAGTCCGGCAAGAGCCATCCTGCCATTCAAGGAGGCTTTTGGACATGACCATCGATCAGTTGATTGCTTTGCTGGCACTTATCGTTATGATCATTGGGCTTGCGGTGAAGAAGGAGTCTTAACCGATGAGTCCGAAAAGGGCTGCTGCTAAGTAGAAATTCTACGGATGCGGCAGTCTTTTTCTTTTTGATAGGTTGATAGGATTCGCTATAAGTCATATACTTAGATTGCAATGTTCTCCATTATTCATCATTCATTGGGAGGAAACCATGCTCTATTTTGCAGCGTTTGTCATATCCATGGTGCTGGTGTTGGTATTGATTCCGCCATTTCGCAAACTTGCGGTCAAGATTGATTTTGTGGACAAGCCAAGGCCGGACAGCGAGCGGAAAATACACCGCGAGCCGATACCGCTGACGGCGGGAGTCGCCATATTCATCGGATTTTTCATCACTTATTTTGCGCTTACAGGTACCATATCAAGGGAAGCCGTAGGTATCTTTATCGGTAGCGCGTTGATTCTGGGGATCGGACTCGTGGACGATTGGTATAAGTCCCAGGGCAAGGAGCTGGCTTCGCTGCCGAAGCTCATTGTACAGGTCAGCGCAGCCGTCGTTGTATACAGCTACGGCATCGCGTTCGAAGGATTCAACAATCCGTTTACGGGTCACTATATTAACTTGCCGGAATGGCTGCAGCTGATCTTAACGATTCTATGGATCTTCGGCGTTACGACGGTGATTAACTTCTCGGACGGTATCGATGGTCTGGCAGGAGGGCTCTCCGCCATATCCGGAGGTACGCTGTTTGTTGTCGCGATTACGATGGGCCGAGGCGAATCCGCCTTGCTCGCGGTCATACTCGTAGGAGCCGCCCTGGGATATTTAAGGTACAACAAGCCGCCGGCCAGAGTGTTCATGGGGGATGCCGGCGCTACCTTCCTCGGGTTCATCCTCGGGATCATTGCTCTGGACGGCGCGTTTAAGGGTGCGACCCTCGCGTCCTTGTTCGTTCCCATCTTTGCGCTGGGCGTGCCGATCTTCGATAATATCATCGTGGTCATCCGCAGAATGCTTCAATCCAAGCCGATCTATCAGGCCGATGCTTCCCAGGCCCATTATCGTTTGCTGGCAACGGGGCTCAACCAGAAGCAGACGCTGGTATTCCTGTGCCTGCTGAACCTGTGCTTCGGACTGGCTGCGATCATACTCGCCATGAATGGCGGAGCTTAAGGAGTATAGGCCTGGCATAAGCTTTCTTCAGTACGTAATTGAAGTCTCGTCTCCAGATCGATGTTGGTGGCGGGACTTTTTTAGTAGCAAGGAATACGAACAGGAGGTCAGCGGGATGAATGACATGACAGGAAAGATCGTCATCGTAACAGGAGCCAACTCCGGCATGGGCCTGGCAACGACGTCGGAGCTGGCAAAAGGCGGAGCGCACGTGATTATGGCCTGCCGTAGTCAAGCCAGGGGCGAAGCGGCTCTTCGGCAGGCGCAGCAGGAGAGCGGCAGCTCGAACATTGAGCTGATGTCCCTGGATTTGGGATCTTTTGACAGCATTAGGGCATTTGCTTCCGAATATAAGGCCAAATACGAGCAGCTTGATGTTCTTGTGAATAACGCCGGCGTGGTCACCATTCAGCGGGAACTGACGAAGGACGGATTCGAAGCGATGATCGGAGTCAACCATCTGGGGCATTTTTTGCTAACGAACGAGCTGATGGAGCCCCTTCAGCGTGCCAGGCAGGGGAGGGTCGTGAACGTTTCCTCCGGAGCGCACAAGATGGGCAGCATCCACTTCGATGATCCGAATCTTGGGAAGGGATTCAATGTGGCCAAGGGTTACGCGCAGTCCAAACTGGCTAACATCTTATTCACCAAAGAGCTGGCCCGCAGGCTGCAGCCGACAAGGATAACGGTTAATGCGCTTCATCCGGGCGCCGTCAGCACCAGCATCGGCGTGAACCGGGATACAGGCTTCGGCAAAGCCGTCCATAAGCTGCTTCGTCCATTCTTCTTAACCCCGCTCGAAGGAGCCCGGACAGCGATTTACCTGGCATCAAGCCCAGAAGTGGAGCATGTGACAGGGGAATACTACGTCAAATGCAAACCGGCCAAAACGACCGAGAAGGCAAGGGATCCGAAGCTGGCTGCGCGCCTGTGGGAATGGAGCGAACAACAGGTCGGCTTGGCATCGGACAAGGAGTGATGAACCCACGGTTTTTTACAAGAAGTCCAGGTTTCGCGAGGGGCTGAAGCCGAACCATCCGATGGGGCAGAACGGGCATCCATGAACGATGAAACCCGTCGGCCCATCAATAAGATGACGTCTAACCGTTCATAAAGGTCCAAGGCTGGCAAACAAATAAACGGGATATCCTCCAGATCGACCGGACCTGGGATATCCCGTTTAACATTTCACGACGTAAACTTCGCATATAAACACACGTTATATTATTTCGTTGTTTTCATATCGATCGCGCTGCGCACAAACCCGCTGGTACCATCAAGAAGCTTGGAGGCTTCGGCGGCACTGACGTTGGCAAGCAGCATCACGATCGCGGTTTTGACATGGGCGCCGGCTTCATGGTAGGCCTTCTCCACGGCCTCCTCCGATGCTCCCGTTGCCAGGGTAATGATGCGCTTGGCGCGATGGACCAGCTTATTGTTCGACGGGTTGAGGTCAACCATCAGGTTTTTGTACACTTTTCCGATCCGAATCATGGCTGTTGTCGTCAGCATGTTCAGAATCAGCTTCTGAGAGGTGCCGGCCTTCATGCGCGTGGAGCCCATGATGACCTCGGGGCCTACGACGGCCTCGATCACGAAATCGGCATACTGATGCATCGGCGATTCGTAATTGTTGCAAAGACCGATAACAACAGCCCCTTTTTCCTTGGCGCGTCTCATGGCGCCAAGGACATACGGCGTGCGTCCGCTTGCAGCAATGCCAAGGACCACGTCCTTCTCATTGATACCGTTTTCATTGATATCCTGCTCGCCAAGCTCTTCGCTATCCTCAGCGCCTTCGATAGCCTCTTTGACGGCCCTGAAGCCGCCGGCAATCAATCCCTGCACCATGGACGGGTCCGTTCCATAGGTAGGCGGGCACTCGGATGCGTCCAGAATCCCGATGCGACCGCTGGTCCCCGCACCGATGTAAAACAGTCTGCCGCCTTTCTGGAAAGCTTCGACGACGTGATCGGCCGCCCTGGCTATCAGAGGAATGAGTTCGCGAATCGCATCGGTGATCAGGCTATCCTCATTGTTGATGAGGATCATGATTTGTTCCGAGCTCAACTGATCAATGTTCTGGGTATTTTCATGAGGCTGTTCGGTTGTCAATTGACTTAGCATATTCGTCATGAGACAGGTCTCCTTTTTTGCCTTGGAATATGGACGGGCACTGATGATGTGGAAGCTACAGCAAGTCAGAGACGCCGTCAGTAAATAGCTTGCAGGCCAACAGGGCCCCGCCCTGCGCGGGCGTTCGCTCACGGTTTCCTTCAGGGAAACGGAGCAGGGGGTAACGTGTAAGCATAAGGCTGGTGTACGTCTCCCGGAACCATCGTGAATGTTTGAAAATCGAGCCGATGCCCACAAGCTCGCTCTTGGTGAATTCGGCGTTCTGGCGAATGAGCGCGCAAGTGGTATCGGCCAGCTCTTCGGCCTGCTGCCTGATAATGCGGAGTGCCGTTTCATCGCCGGCGTCGGCTGCCTCGATGCAGCAGCGGGCGAAGGAGGCGATATCCTGTTTCGTTATAGCGGGCTGGTAAATGTAAGATTTGAGGTCGGTAATATGCCGGATCGGGTAGGCTGCAACGATCAGGCTGCTCATGAGGGTGGGGGGCGTTATGCCTTCATGGCTCTTGATCACGGATTTCAGAGTCTGAAGTCCGATCTGATAACCGCTGCCTTCATCTCCGAGAAGATGTCCCCAACCACCGACGCGGTGGATGTCTCCCGATTGGGTGATGCCGTAGGTATTGGAGCCTGTTCCTGAGATTGCGAGTATTCCATGCTGACGCCCCAGTACCGCCATCAATGAAATTTCGGCTTCCGAACGCATGTAAATACGCAACGAGAACTGCCGCTGCCGGAAGTAGGAACGCAGGTGAGATTGTACACGCTGCCGCTCCTCAACCGAACTTATACCTGACATACCAAGACATATTGATGTTAATAAAAACGACTTATTAAAAAGGGGGGACAGGAGCTCATCCAACACGGTTTGGAGTTCCTCCATCGCTTTATCGAATGTTACAATGTAAGGATTGGTGGAACCTCCGGTAAAACAGGACAACACTTCTCCAGCGCTATTGATAGCGGTTGCTTCGGTCTTCGTACCGCCGCCATCGACACCGATAAAAATTTCCATATTGAACCACTTCGCTTTCTATATCCAGTATAGGAGAAAAACCAAGTGTTGTAAAATAAAATTTTAAATCATGAATTATGTATTGAAATATAATTTCATACAATTTATAATAAACTCAATCCACTGATAGTGAAAGCGATACCAGTCATGCTTTCATTCAAGATGTGTAAAGTAATGTTACATAGTAGTGACCGTCAGAGGATGATTTGAAAAGGGGGGGCAAGAAATGAACGGCGGATTGGTTCGATTGCGCGAGGTGTATGATTCATTAAATCCGTCCGAGCGCAAGGTTGCAGCCTTCATTTTGCAGGAGCCGGCAGAGATGATACAAATGTCGGTGGCGGATCTTGCTGTCCGAAGCGGCTCCAGTCAGGCAGCGATTGTGCGCCTGTGCAAAACGATGGGATTCAAAGGCTATCAGGATCTAAAGCTGAAGGTAGCCGGAGACTTGCAGGAGCCATTAGCCACCGGATATCAGGATATCCGGCCCAATGACAGCATTTCTGCAATTATACAGAACGTCTCGAACAATAACATTCAATCGATTCGGGATACGATGAAGATTATGGAGGAAGGGATGGTGGAAGAGGCCGTTCTGGCCCTCGATCAGTCGAAGCGCATTTTCATGTTTGGGGTAGGGGCTTCCAATCTGATCGGGATGGATGCCCAACAGAAATTTTTGCGGATCAATAAGGTATGCATATCTTTTCCGGACCCTCATGTTCAGCTCACCTCGGCGGTGCTGCTGACTCCGGATGATGCGGCCGTATGCATTTCCTATTCCGGTGAAACGGACGAGGTGATCCGCGCAGCAGCCATTGCCAAGGAGAAGGGATGCAAGACGATTGGCATTACCAAATACGGCGATTCAACCTTGAGCCGATCGGTCGACATCCCTTTGTACACCTCCTCGACGGAGAACGAGATTCGCAGTGGCGCGATGTCCTCTCGTATTACGCAGCTTAATCTTATCGATATTTTATATCTTGGCGTCGCCAGCCGGAATTACGAGAATTCAGTGAAATACCTGGATGAAAGCCGGCGAGCGATCAAGCGGTTGTAGTTCATAGCGAAACCACAAATATATAAATGATAAGGGGAGTAGTACATGAAGAAAAAAGGTTGGCTTACATTGTTGGCTTCTTTGATGCTCGTGTTTACCGCGGCTTGTGGCGGTTCCGGCGGAGCGAAGGCACCGGAAGGCGGAAGCGGAACGGCTTCGGAAGGAAATGGCGAAGCTGCGCCGAAGCAGGACACGGTCGTTGTCTGGACTTATCCGGTACATGGTAAATACGAAGATGAATTGAAAGAGCATGTGGCGGATTTGAAGGAGAAATATCCGCATATTACCGTACAAACCGAAGTGCTCTCCTGGGCGGAAGGCCCGAAGAAGTTCGACGTCGCCTTGAATGCCGGCAACCCGCCTGACCTATACTTCCACGCGGTGGATGGAGCTTATGTGGATACGGGCCTGGCACTGGAACTGACCCCTTATATTACGGATGAAATCAAGAACGACTACCTGCCAGGGACGCTTGAGCTGGGCCAAATCCAGGGCAAGCAGTATGGTCTCCCGCTGTACCAATCCCTCTGGGCTTGGGGCGGCAACAAAAAGATTCTCGAAGAAGCAGGCATCGACTGGAAGGCTATTCAAGAGAACGGCTGGACTTGGACAGAATTTAAGGCTGCTGCCGAGAAGCTGACCAAGAAACTTCCGAACGGCAATACGCAGTATGCGCTGGTGACGGACGGTACTTCCTTGGACTTCATGGAAATGCTGACGCGCAGCAACGGCATGCCTGACGTTCTGAACGACAAGGGCGAGTTCCAATGGAATGACGAGCGGATTCTGGATACGATGACGTTCGTGTCCGATCTGATGAAAGCCGGACATCTGCCTGCCGAGACTGCCGCGATTACGCCGGCGAAACGGATGGACCTGTTCTATGCCGAGGAAGCCGCGATCGTGTCCAAGGCGATCCCTTACTATGATGTGATGCTGCAGAACCGCGCGAAGGATATTGACAGCGGTACGGTCCAAGGCGCGAAAATCGACTTCGTCCTGCTGCCGGTTCCGCATAATGACGGGGCTGAGCGCAAGACCTCCATGTTTGGCGAAGGCTACGTAGCGTTTAAACAGAAGAAGGATAAAGGCGAAGAGCATGCAAAGAATACGTTCCTGATCATGGAAGGACTGAGCGGCGCGAAAGCCGGTAATTCCGCGAATGAACTGGTGCTGCCTTTCGTACGTAAATCCCAAGCGGAGTTTTATGAAGGCAAAGGGCTCGGGACGGAATCTACTATTAAAGCTGCGGAAATTTTCGCGAACTTCAAGGAAATTCCGGTGACTTTGAATCTCGATGCGGATGCTTCGGGCAACCAGAAGAAATTCAAGGAGCAAGTGGTGAAGCCGAACATTCAAGCGCTGTTCTCGGGTGAGAAGACGCCGGAGCAGATCGCACAAGACTTCAAGGACAAAGGCAAACAAATTTTAGGACAGTAATTGAAGTTATAAGGGGGTGTCCCGTTGTCCTTAGCAGGAACGATCGGGGCACTCCCTTTTTAAACCAATCGCTCCAGGCTCAAAAAGGCTTCATGAAAATACTTCACCTGTGCGCAAAGGAGGAAATCAAATGCAGACTGCCCCGGCGCAAGCCCGGCCCTCACGTCCCCCTATGAAGGGGTACATACGAGAATATGGATGGGCGTATTTATTCATTCTGGCTCCCGTACTGTTGTTTTTGATATTCACGCTCTACCCTGTCGCCTCCGCTTTTCTGATGAGCTTTCAGGAATACAGCGTGATGGGCTCCGAATGGATTGGAGCAGACAACTATACACGGATGGTACAGGATGAAGTGTTCTGGAAATCCATGAGGAATACGGTCATCTTCACGATCGGTACCGTTCCGGTCAACATTGTCATTACGTATGCATTATCCTTTTTTATTTTTCAGATGAAAAATAAATGGCAGACGTTCTTCAAGGCTACGATGTATTTGCCGGCCGTTGCCTCCGGCGTCACCATTTCGGTGGTATGGCTCGCGATCTACGATCCGACCCAAGCCGGGCTGCTGAACCGTTTCATCGGATTGTTCGGATTCGACCCGGTCATATGGCTCGGCAAATCGAACACGGCGCTCTTTTCGCTCATTCTGATGAACTGGCTCGGTTCGCATGGCGCGGGCATTATTCTCTATTTAGCCGCCATGGGCGGGATTCCCAAATCGCTGTATGAAGCCGCGGACATCGACCATGCCAGCGGTTGGTCCAAATTTTGGCGCATTACGTGGCCGCTGATGAAGCCGACCACCCTGTACCTGCTGGTGACGGGCGTCATTACGTCCTTCCAGGTGTTCATCTCGGTGTATCTGATGACGCAGGGCGGACCGAACTTCGCGACGACAACCATCGCCTATCTGATTTACAGCACGGCGTTCAATTTCTACGAATTTGGACTTGCGGCGGCGCAATCTTTTGTTCTGGCTGCCTTGATTATTGTCATTTCCATCATTCAATTCAAATACTTCTCGTCCGACGTGGAGTACTAAGGCCTATTTTTGAAGCTAAGGGGGTGCACCTATGAAATCAAGATCAAAAGTGATCATGCTGATTGTGGCCTCGGTCATTCTGGTGGTATGGAGCGTTCTGACGATCATTCCGATGTACTGGATGCTGATCGGCTCTGTGCAGGACACCAAGTCAGCGGCATCGTTTATCCCGAAAATGATACCGGAGGTATTCTCCGTAGCCCCGTACGAGCGTTTTTTTGGCAAAACCGACGTCATGAGGTGGCTCTTTAACTCCTTATTGATCTCATCCATCCTGACGGTGACCAACGTATTCCTGGCTTCGCTCGCAGGGTATGCTTTTGCGAAGCTGAAGTTTCCGGGGAACAAAGCGGTATTCTGGATTTTGCTCAGCACGATGATGATCCCGGCGCAGGTGACGCTGATTCCGCTTTACATTTTGATGATCGACGTATTTGATCTCGGGAATACATACACGGCGATTCTTCTTCCCGGAATCGTAAGCGTGGGCAACATTTTCTTGATGAAGCAGTACATGTCATCGCTGCCTACCTCTTTGATACATGCGGCGCGCATCGACGCTTGCGGCGAATTCGGCATCTTCTGGAAGGTCATTCTTCCGATGGCGAAGCCGGGTCTTGCCGTGCTTGCGATATTCACGTTCGTTGCATCATGGAACGATTTCTTCTGGCCCTTCCTCGTGACCAACTCGACGGAAATGAGGACGATTCAGGTCGGTCTTGCTTCCTTCGTCTATGCGGACACGACCGATTTCGGCGCACTTATGGCTGGAGCAACCGTCGCGGCACTGCCGATGATGATCCTGTTCTTCTCGCTTCAGCGCTATTTCCTGCAAGGCATCACCATTGGAGCCGTTAAAGGCTAGAAGGAGGCAAAGTTATGGCACGCGTAGAATTTCGAAATATACGAAAAGAATTTGTAGACGACAACAAAGGGACGTTTACCGCTGTAGCGGGGTCGGACTTTGTGATCAATGATAAAGAGTTCGTGGTATTCGTTGGTCCGTCCGGCTGCGGCAAAACCACCTCGCTGCGCATGATTGCAGGGCTTGAACGTCAAACGTCCGGCGACATCATCATCGGCGACCGGGTGGTCAACAATCTGCATCCGAAAGACCGCGACATCGCCATGGTGTTTCAGGATTATGCGCTGTATCCGCATATGACGATCCGCGAGAACCTCTCCTTCGGTTTGAAGAACCTGAAGAAGCCCAAGGCCTATATTGAGCAAAAGGTATCACAGGCAGCCTCCATTCTCGGCCTGGAGTCGATGATCGACCGGAAGCCGCGCGAGCTGTCCGGCGGACAGCGTCAGCGTGTGGCGGTAGGGCGGGCGATCGTGCGCGACCCGCAGGTGTTCCTGTTTGACGAGCCGCTGTCGAACCTGGATGCGAAGCTTCGCGTGCAAATGCGGGTAGAGCTGTCCGAGCTGCACAAGCGCCTGGAAGCTACCATCGTATACGTCACGCACGATCAGGTTGAAGCGATGACCCTCGGTGAGCGTATCGTTGTAATGAATAACGGCATTATCCAGCAGATCGCCTCACCGACCGAGCTGTATGCGAATCCGCAGAATATGTTCGTAGCCGGCTTTATCGGATCCCCGCCAATGAACTTCATCGACGTGCAGAAGGAAGGAAATGTTCTCCGGATGGAAGGCGGGACATTCACTATTCCGGATTCGATGGCAGGTGCCCTAAGCAAATACGACAACAGGCATTTAATTCTGGGGATTCGCCCCGAGCATATCACCGGCGAGGATCTGCCGGGCACAACCAATCTGAATTACAAGTATTCCACGAAGGTTCAGGTCGTTGAACATCTCGGCTCGGAGAATCTGGTGTACTTCCGCGTAGGCAACCGGACCGTGACCGCGAAGGTTCATCCGGAAACGACGGGTTATCCGGGCATGGACAAAACCTTCATTTTCAATTTCGATAAAGTGCATTTCTTCGATCCTGAGACGGAGCAGCGTATCGATTGGTAAACAACGACGAAGAGGAGAGGAAAGCTATGCGCAAGCTGAATGATGTGTTGAAGAAGACCGGGGTTGAGATTTACCGTGAGATTACGGCGGTGGCCTTATACAGCATGATTACCTCGCTGGTGCTCGTGACGGTGATCATGTTCGTGCCGCTGATGGTAGCGCTGCTGCTGCTGCCGGTCCTGTACATGCCGCTCTTCTATGGGGTTTGTTATGCGTATCACCGCAAGACGGAGAGAGGAAAGTCGAGGCTTAAAGATGTGTTCCAAGGTGCGATCAAGGGACTCGGACCTGCCGTAGTCATGGGCTTCTTCTTCGTGGTGATGGCGCTGATTTTGTGGTCCACCTGGTGGTATTACGGGGGCAAAGAGGGAATCGGTTATCTTGCGATCGGCGTGTTCCAAACCTATTTTGTCATCATGGCGCTCATCTCCCAATTCTACACCTTTCAGCTTGTCATTCAGGAAGGGATGGGCATCTTCAAGGCCATGGCGCACAGCGTCAAGCTGTTCTTGAAGTTTCCGGCCTATACGCTGGGCGCGTGCTTCCAAGCCTTCTGCGTCGCCATTCCGCTGCTCGTCACAGTTGTTGGCTTTGGATTCTTATTTAACGGCATGTGGGCCATATACCAGCATAAGGTTACGTATAATGTACTGAATCCGGAAGAGGCCAAGCCGGCGGAAGACGGTGTGGTGGCCTCGGAAGCGAGAGGTGTAGGCATATGATAAGAGGTAATGTGCGAAGCGGAATTGATGTGCTGCCGGAAATCAAGCATGAGAAAATCACGGGTCGTCGCCTTGGCGTCATTACGAATCCGACGGGGCTCACGTCGGATTTTCGTTCATCTATCGAGGTGATTGCTGGCTTGCCCGAATCGGAACTGACGGCTTTATTCGCTTGCGAGCACGGGCTGCGAGGTCAGCTGCAGGCAGGCAGGCACGTGGATGACGAAGTGGATCCGGTATTCGGCGTGCCGGTGTACAGTCTGTACGGTTCGCGGCGCAAGCCGGATGCCGACATGCTGAAGAACGTGGACACGGTCATCTTCGACATTCAAGATCTTGGCGTGCGCTTTTATACGTATATGACGACGCTGCTGTATGTTATGGAGGCATGCGCCGAACATGGCAAGAGCCTGCTTGTCCTGGATCGACCGAATCCGCTGGGCGGCGAGCGCTGCGAAGGAGGTTTCCTTAAGCCAGGATATGAATCCATGGTGGGCGGATGGCACATTCCCATTAACACCGGGATGACCATCGGCGAATTCGCGCGCATGGCCAATGACATGCGGGGAACCGGTTGCGATCTGGATGTCATTAGGCTGGAAGGCTGGACGCGCGGCATGGAATATACCGACACGGGCTTGCCGTGGGTGCTGCCTTCGCCGAACATTCCCACGATGGATACGGTGCGGCTGTACAGCGGGACCTGTTTCTTCGAAGGGACCAATCTTTCGGAAGGCCGGGGGACGACCCGGCCGTTTGAATGGATTGGCGCTCCATGGGTCAATGGGGAGGAGCTGGCCCAGGCGTTCAACGCATACGGATTGCCCGGCGTCCATGCCCATTCCATGTACATGACCCCTACCTTCTCGAAGCATCAGGGCGAAGGCTGCGGCGGGGTGATGCTGTTTGTGACCCATCCGGCAGAAGTAGAGGCTGTGCGCGCAGGGCTTGTGCTGCTGCATCTTGTCAGCCGGATGTACCCGGATCAGTTCCAGTGGCTTAGCCCGCCGGAAGGACGCAGCCGGTACTTCATTGATTTGCTGACGGGAAGCGAGGATGTCCGCCGGCACATCCACGAAGAAGCCGGACTCCAGCGTCTGGTTGCGGAGTGGGGCAAGGACGCGGAGCAGTGGAGAACGATGCGGGCTCCGTATCTGCTGTACAGGGAGGCGTAAAAAATGATGTTCTCGCCATGGAAGGAGGGCAGGCCGGCCATTGTGGTCGGCCTGATGTCCGGTACTTCGCTGGACGGCATTGATGCGGCCATCGTCCGCATACAGGGAAGCGGTTTCGGGGCATCGGTTGAGCTGCTGCATTACTATAGCAAGCCTTACGAACCGGAGCTCCGTCAGCGGCTGCGCGATTTGTGCAGTGCGGAGAATTCGAACAGCGCTGCTGTCTGCAGTATGAATGCATACTTGGGGTGTCAGTTTGGAGCCGCAGTCCTGGAAGCGGTTGCCGATGCCGGCATGCGCATAGATGAAGTGGATTTGGTAAGCTCCCATGGACAAACGATTTGGCATCAGCCCGTACCGGAGGAAGGGGCTCCGTATTCCGTCGCTTCGACTTTGCAGATCGGCGATATTTCCGTTATCGCCAAGCACACCGGCAAACTTACGGTAGGAGACTTCCGGCCCGCGGATATGGCGGTTGGGGGTCAAGGGGCACCGTTTGCGCCTTACGGAGACTTGATCCTGTTTCGGCATCCGGAGCGGGGGAGGCTGCTGCAGAACATCGGCGGGATCGGCAATTGTACGGCGCTGCCCGCAGGGGCGGATCCTTCGGATGTGCTGGCCTTTGATACCGGACCCGGCAATATGATCATGGATGCGGTGGCCCATCTGCTGACCGAAGGGCGATTATCCTATGATGAAGGCGGCACATGGGCTGCCCGGGGGAACCCGGATCAGGTCTTATTAAGGGAGATGATGGCGCATCCCTATTTTCAAGCAGAGCCGCCGAAATCAACGGGCAGGGAATTGTTTGGCCACAATTACGCCGTTTCATTTCTGGAGCAAGCCCGGCTCAGGAGCCTCTCGGATGAGGATACGATGGCCACGGCGACGGCGTTTACCGCACATTCCATTGCCGATAGCTATGTGAACTATGTGTTTCCTCACCACAGAATGGATGAGGTGATCGTAACCGGTGGAGGGGCTCATAACGAGACGCTGCTCTCGATGTTAGGGGAGCTGTTGCCGGAGCAGAAGGTCATGACCTCCAAGGCGCTGGGCTTCGATGACGATGCCAAGGAAGCCGTGATTTTTGCGCTGCTGGGCAATGATTTCATGCTCGGCGTTCCTAACAATTTGCCAGCTGCAACCGGTGCGCACAGGCCGACCGTTATGGGAAAGCTGGCGCTGCCTTAGACCATTCATGAAAGCCAGCAAACGGAAGTGCCAGGCGATGGCACATAGATAATGTTAGGCAGCAATTTGGTGGTAAGTAAAGGGATTATCTTAGTAGTCAAACCCGAATAGGGGAGGGGGAGAAACAACATGCTGGAAACTGTCATTCGCGAGCAGCTCGCCGCCGTGGTTGGCGGGAAGTGGTTCAAGGATGATCCGGAAAGTCTCGTCTCATACAGTTATGATGCTACGCCGCTGTATCAAGCGATGCCGGACGGAGTTATCTTTCCTGGAAGCACGCAGGAGGTCTCCGACATCGTCAAAATTTGCTCGAAGCACCGGATATCCGTTATTACGCGGGGAGCGGGCAGCAATCTGTGCGGCGGCACCATCCCGCTTCAGGGCGGCCTGATCGTGGTTATGACCCGTATGAACAAGCTGCTGGAAATCGATGCGGATAATCTAACCGCGACCTTCCAGACGGGTCTGAATACAAAGCAGTTTCATCTGTCGGTCGAGCGGACGGGGCTGTTCTATCCTCCGGATCCGAGCAGCATGATCATCTGCACGATGGGGGGCAATATCGCCTTGGGAGCCGGCGGGCTGCGCGGATTGAAGTATGGAACGACCAAGGATTACGTACTCGGTCTGGAGGCCGTGTTGCCGGACGGCAGCATCCTTCGCACGGGCGGCAAGCTGGTGAAGGATGCCGCCGGGTATGATTTGACCCGATTATTGGTGGGATCGGGCGGAACGTTAGCCATACTGACGGAAGCCACGGTGAAGTTAATTCCGAAGCCTTCATACAGAAAGGCCATGGTCGCCGTATATGATGACCTTCAAGCGGCGGCTCGAACGGTATCCAACATTATAGCCAATCATATTTTCCCGTGCACCTTGGAGTTCATGGATCAGCCGACTCTTCAGGTGGTTGAGGATTTTGCCAAAATCGGGCTCCCGGTTCACGCCAAAGCGATGCTGGCTATCGAGCAGGACGGCAGCGTAGAGGATGTGGAGCGGGATCTGAAGAAGCTGGAGGAGATATGTCTTGCTTCGGGCGCGGTGCAACTGAATATCGCCAAAACCCCGGAAGAAGGGGCAAAGGTGATGGAGGCGAGACGGAGCGCGCTCGCTGCGCTGTCCCGTCTGCGGCCGACCACGATCTTGGAGGACGCAACGGTTCCGCGTTCGAAGATTGCGGACATGGTGCTTGAAGTTCAGCGCATCGCCCAGAAATACGATGTGCAGATCTGCACATTTGGCCATGCCGGGGACGGCAATCTGCATCCGACCGCGATGACGGATGCTCGCGACCCGGAAGAAATTCATCGCGTGGAAGAGGCATTCGCCGAAATCTTTGAGGCGGCGATTGCCATGGGCGGCACGATTACCGGCGAGCACGGCGTCGGTATCGTGAAGGCGCCTTACCTGGAATGGAAGGTGGGCGAGGCCGGCATCCGGATGATGAAATCCATCAAGGATGCAATCGACCCGCACCAGATCATGAATCCGGGCAAGCTGTTTGCGGAAACCCGAAAGCGCATCGTATTCCAGGAGCGGACGGAGCAAGCAGGGCGGGACTCAGCTTCGGATCAGGATCGGAAGATCGAAACATCGTGAGAGGAGGCGATCGCGCATGAATTCAACCCATGAGAAGCTTGCACAATCGCTGAAGCTGACGCTGGACGAGGATCAATTGACGAACTGTATGCGCTGCGGGTTCTGTCAGACCGCGTGTCCGACATTCATCGAAACCGGGCTCGAGGCTGCCTCCCCACGCGGGCGGATCGCCCTCATGAAAGCGGTTGTCGATGGTTTGATGGAACCGGATGAGAGTTTTCGGAGCCAAATGGATCTCTGTCTGGGGTGCAGGGCATGCGAGCCGGCGTGTCCGTCCGACGTGAAATACGGCCAATTGATCGAGCAGACCCGGGCGGCCATTGCGGCGGAGAAACCCTATTCGCTGCCGGTACGAGTCGTCCGCAAGACGTTCCTGCAAGGGATTTTCCCGCATCGCGGAAGACTGAAGCTGATCGGCAAGACGCTTTCGTTCTATCAGAAATCCGGGCTGCAGAAGTTTGCGCGCAGCTCCGGGGCCATGAAGCTGTTTCCCGACCATCTTCAGCAGCTGGAAAAGGCGCTGCCTGACGTAACGGGCGATGGTCTGGAAGAGCTGTGGAGCAAGGCCGGCTTGCCGTACCGCCGCGAGACGACAGGCAGCGGTTCCAAACTTATGGTGATCCCCGCGTCCGGGGCCAAGGTCGGCCGGGTCGGCATGTTTCGGGGCTGCATTATGGATGTCATGTTTGCTTCTACGAACGTGAACACCGTGCGGCTGCTGCGCCAGGCCGGGTTCGAGATTGTCATTCCGGAGGAGCAGGTATGCTGCGGTGCGCTGCATGCCCATGCCGGTGAAATGGACGATGCCAAACAGCTGGCCGGCCAGAATATATGGGCTTTTGGGGAAGCGAACGTGGATTACATTGCAAGCAATGCGGGGGGCTGCGGCGCCCTGCTGAAGGAATACGATCATTTGATGCATGCCGAACAGGATAAGCGGCTTCAGCTAGCGGCCATTCGTTTCGCAGAACAGGTAAAGGACATCTCGGAGCTGCTGAACAGCCCGGGACGACCGCTTACGCCGATTCAAGCGGAAAGCGCGAATAAGACCGTCAAAGTCACCTACCAGGATTCTTGCCATCTGCGCAATGTCATGCGGGTGCAAGGAGAGCCTCGCCAGCTGATGCAGCAGCTTCCGGGCGTAGACATGTGCGAGCTTCAGGGAGCAGAGGTTTGCTGCGGGTCCGCAGGCATTTACAATCTGACCCAGACGGAAATGTCGACGACGCTGCTCGATCATAAGATGGAGCATGTGGAGGCAACAGGGGCCGAGGTTATCGTGACCTCGAATCCAGGCTGCCTGCTGCAGATGAAGTGGGGCATCGAGCGTGCCGGTAAACAACGCGGCATCAAGGCCGTTCATCTTGCCGATTTTCTGGCAGCGCAGGTAAGGATTGAGGATGTGGGCGAGTAACGAATCGGGCATTTCCATGGTCATCATGATCAGGGGAATGCCCTTTTCTGGTTCAGCTTACTATTATGGCCGCCGCAGTTCCTATTTCAATCCAACGATCTCTTGCATGGTTTTTTCAATCGTACAGTCCGCGTAGCATCAAGAGGCTGTCTGAGGCATGCCTAGCGGAAGAGAATCGGCCGTAATCGTTATAGATCAACGAACCGGTTTACATCGTTCCCGATCAAGGGTATGGTAGACCCACAGGGAGAATTCTCCTTTTCACAGTTGGTACAAGTACATATTGCAACATGCCATAATATGCGATTCATCGAGGAGGAGAGCGATAACATGAAAGAGAGTTTTGATCCGTCACTCATCGAGCGATTGGAAAGTCCGGAAAGGAAAAAAGAGCTGCCGGCTTCTTCACTGCTTAAGAAGCTTCAGGTGAATGGCGAGGTAGATGTGCTGGATATCGGGGCGGGTACCGGCTATTTTTCCATACCGGCAGCCTCATTAACGACAGGCACCGTTTACGCGCTGGATACCGAGCCAGCCATGCTCGACATGATGCGCAGGCGTGCACAGGAGCAAGGAATCACGAATGTGAAGGTGATGGAAGGTTTCTTGGAACAGCTTCCCTTCCAGGATGAAACCGTGGATCGAGTCATCGCCTCCTTGATTCTTCACATCACTGATCGGCTGGAGGAGTCTATCTCCCAAATCGCTAGAGTGATGCGGCCAGGCGGGCGCTGCTTGTGTCTGGAATGGCAGGAGGACCCGTCAGAGAAGCGGGTTCCGAGGCCAAACCGGGTTGATCCGCAGGTGCTGAAGGCTTTGTTGGAGCAAGCAGGGCTTCAGGTTGACGGAATCCGGTATCCCACGGATCGTCACTACCTGATCATTGCCAGTAAATAGTTCATGACAGTTGCAGCTTTTTGATGGGGTACTTCCTTAGATAGGCAGCAGAATGGCCGTATCCCGTATTATTGGAGTGGATCGGCGCATTTACGGATAGAGCTGGAACATTTTAGGGGAGAGGGCCGTCTAAGGATTGAGGTGACCCATAATGAGAAAATCAAAGGTTATGATCATGCTTAGCTGTTTGCTCTTGCTCGTCAGCCTGTATACGATAAAACCATCCGACGTCTTTGCTTGCTCATGTGCCGGACCGCCTGAGGTTGCGGAAAGCTTGGAACGGAGCGCAGCGATATTCGCAGGCAAGGTGACTCAGATCGCGGGCCCGCCGCGGAAGCTGGCTATGTCATCGGCAGATCCGGTTCATGTTACGTTAGAGGTAACGGAAGTATGGAAAGGCGAGCTGAACCCCGTGACGGAGCTTACCACGGCCATGTCATCGGCCAGCTGCGGTTATGACCAGTTTGCCGTAGGCAGCGAATATCTGGTGATCGCGTCCGCGGAGTCGGGACGGCTGACAACAGGGCTTTGTGACGGAACGAAGGCGCTCACCGCCGCCGGTAAGGAGCTATCCGAGCTAGGGGCCGGATATCCTCCAAAAGCTGCGCCTCCACCGGGCGAAACGGGGTCTGATACGCTTGCCGAGGGAATGCTTCCAAGCCAAGGCGAGGCTGCAGATCAGACATTTATGCAGAGGCCTTTCCTGTGGGGGGCTGTCGCAGTGCTGATGGCAGCTGGACTATGGCTCTATTTTTGGAGGAAGAAAAAAAGAAATGTAAAGTGAATGTAAAATTTTTGAAAGTCTATTGGCGGTGGTAAACGGCCATGCTATAATTCATGTATTCAAGTAAAGGGGAGTAGCAGTCGCAGCAAAGTCGTCAATTCGTGACACGAACGTGTCTCCGGCTTTGTTGGCAACGAAAGTTGTTTGCGAGACCTTTGCCGATTCGGTAAAGGTGCTTATTCCTACAGCCTATTTCTGGGTAGATACCTTTATCGCCGATTTTCGGGATAAAGGTTTTTTGTTTTATACGCCTTTAAAACGTAAATCGGATCATCCTATTCATGAAGGAGAGATTGCGTTTGGAAATGGGACTGTTGCTCGAATATGGGTGGGTGCTGCTGGTGTTGATTGGACTCGAGGGGATTCTCGCAGCCGATAATGCCCTGGTGATGTCCATCATGGTTAAGCATTTGCCGGAGGACAAAAGGAAGAAGGCGTTATTTTACGGATTGGCCGGTGCGTTTGTGTTCCGTTTCGCATCCCTCTTCATTATCTCTTTTCTGGCGGATGTCTGGTACGTACAGGCGATTGGAGCCTTCTACCTGCTGTATATCAGTATCAATCATATGGTGAAGCAGTTCTTTGTAAAGAAGAAGAAACATCTGAAGGAAGCTGAAATGAAACAAGAAAAATTCTGGGTTACCGTGTTAAAGGTAGAGCTTGCGGATATTGCGTTTGCGGTTGATGCGATTTTGGCTGCCGTAGCCCTCGCCTTGACGTTGCCGGAAACCGGCCTCCCGAATATCGGAGGCATGGACGGCGGACAATTCCTGGTTATCCTGGCAGGCGGAATTATCGGCTTGGTGATCATGCGGTTCGCGGCATCGTATTTCGGCAGGCTGCTCGTAAGAAGGCCCGGCTTGGAAACGGCTGCATTCCTGATCGTGGGATGGGTAGGAATCAAGCTGGCCGTCTATACGCTCGCGCACCCGGATATCGCAGTATTAGAGAAGACGTTTCCCAAGAGTGCCGGCTGGAAGCTCATATTCTGGGGCGTATTGATCCTGATCGCGGTCCTCGGCTGGTTCTTGTCCAAGGAGAAGAGCGATATGACCCAGAAGGAACGGAAACAAGTGGAAAGCTAAAGCAACAGCCCCTTTTGATATAATGGAACATAGGAAAAAGAAAGGAATCGTGATCTCGCGTGTAAAATTATCGTTTCTGCGCAACCTTTAAATATATAGATATGAGGAGAAACGATTGTCATTGGATAATTGAAAGTTAAAACTGGATAACATGCTGCCCGCCCTGATTCTGCTCATGGTCATTGAGAGTCATATAACTTTCTGGGTTACGGCCGAGTTAAAGCTGCCTCCGAGAATGCAAAACGGTTATGCCGCGGCGTCCGTACCAGTCCGCATTTGACCGAAAGGCAGAAATTCCTAACGGAAATCATTGAGGTTACCTTGGCTTAAGAGTAGAATAAGATCATGTAGGGCGCTATCAGCTTTTCTTTTTTTGGGATACAAGACAAGAAAACAGATACACCTTGTGATTGTGAATCAGCCTTATTGGCCGGGGAGTGAGGAGGACGCAGATGCCTGTCCTGAAGCTCCTTCGGTCAGCTAAGGCTTTTTGATTTGAATAGGAGATAACAGCCATGAAAAGGAGTGAGCAGGATTGATAATCCTCAAAACACAAGAACAAATCGCCAAAATGAATAAAGCCGGCGATATTCTCGCCGAATGCCATCGTCAAATCGCCAACATGATCAAGCCGGGCGTAACGACGCTGGAGATTGATCAGTTTGTCGAACGGTTCCTGGCGGAGCGCGGCGCGACGCCGGAGCAGAAGGGATATCATGGTTATCCTTTTGCGACCTGCGCATCGGTCAATGACGTGATCTGCCATGGTTTTCCGAGCCATGAGCCGCTGAAGGACGGGGATATCGTTACCATTGATATGGTGGTGAAGTACGATGGTTGGCTCGCCGATTCGGCTTGGTCCTATCCGGTCGGAAACGTCTCCGAGGAAGCGCAGCATCTGCTGGACGTGACGAGGAAAGCCCTGTATCTCGGAATTGAGCAAGCGGTAATCGGCAACCGGATCGGCGATATTTCCCATGCGATTCAATCCTATGCGGAAGCACAGAATTTATCGGTTGTCCGTCACTTCGTGGGGCACGCCATCGGCGAAAATATGCATGAGGAGCCGCAGGTTCCGCATTACGGGCCACCCAACCGCGGGACTCGCCTTAAAGAGGGCATGGTCATCACCATCGAACCGATGCTGAACCTGGGAACGTATCAATGCAAGATCGATTCGGACGGATGGACCGCCAGAACCGTGGACGGCAAATGGTCCGCGCAGTATGAGCACACGCTCGCCATCACGAAGGATGGCCCGGTGATCCTGACGGAGCAATAAGAAGTGACTTCATGTGTGAGCCTACACAAAGAATCCAACGAAGCTGGCGGAATTGTTCTGTAGAAACGGAGTGGTCGCCTTTGCCCCCGAATTCCAACGATAGTTATCGTATTTCAAAGGAAATCTGGGGGCAACAGCGATCGGAAGAACCATCCGCAGGCGGAGTGATGCGTGACCATGCAAAATTCGACATCTGCGAATAGACGTCAATCCCAGTTTTTCTTATAATAGAGTAATCATTTTACAAGCGAAGGGAACATGGAACATGACGATACGAAAAGCATTAACCGTAGCCGGCTCGGATACAAGCGGCGGCGCTGGCATCCAGGCCGATCTGAAAACCTTTCAGGAATTTGACGTATACGGAATGACCGCACTCACCACGATTGTCTGCATGGAACCAAAAACCTGGGATCACCAGGTTTTCCCGGTAGCATTGGATATCGTTGAAACGCAGTTGAAAACCGTGCTCGAGGGCATCGGCATCGATGCCATGAAGACCGGCATGCTCGGATCCGTAGAGATCATCGAGCTCGTTTCCCAGTATATCGACCGCTATGATCTGAAACGGATCGTCATCGATCCGGTGATGGTCTGCAAAGGCACGGATGAAGTGCTGCAGCCCGAAAATACGGAAGCGATGCTGGAATTCCTTCTCCCGCGCGCCGATTTGGTAACGCCAAATCTGTTCGAGGCGTCCCAGCTGGCCAAATCCGGTCCGATCACGTCCCTGGATCAAATGCAGGAGGCTGCCGCCATCATTCACGAGCGCGGCGCAAAGAACGTGCTGATTAAGGACAGAGGCAAGATCCGCGAAGGCAAAGCCATGGACCTGCTCTATGACGGAAGCAACTTCGAATGGTTCGAGGCCGACGCCATCGTTACCAAGTACACCCACGGTGCGGGCTGCACGTCATCCGCTTCCATCACGGCCAATCTTGCCAAGGGCTTGAGCGTTCGCGAGTCGGTACAGCAAGCCAAAGCCTTCATTACCCAGGCGATTTCGAACGGCTTCCCGCTGAATGAATTCGTAGGTCCGACAAGGCATTCCGCACACCGCAGTTTATCTGCAAATTAAACAAGATGCATTTATTTGCAAGCTTATTCATGCATGGAATTCCGCTTGCGAGGAGCGACCGAAAACCTTTCTTCCTAGAAGAAAGGTTTTTTTGTTGTTAGTCGAACCTGCTGCATATAGTATATAGGTGCAAAGGCATGCTTCGTTCTGCGCGTTTTTTCGGCAGGGATCAAGCGGCTTAGGTCCTTTCCAGTATAATTATGTGCTATACTTTATAAAGGGTCTGATAGAAACAGGAAGAAAATGTTTAGGGGTTGAGACATGTTTCAGGACATTTTGGATTTTTTGATGAAGTTTGGTCCATGGGGATTGTTTATTCATTCGTTTGCGGATGCTGTCATTTTTCCGGTTCCCGCCTTTTTTCTGCAGGTTTCGCTAAGCATCATGCATCCGCAGAATGCACTGTGGCTTGCAACGTATGGTTTTATCGGATGCTTGCTGGGGACGCCGCTGGGCTATTTGATCGGAAAGCTGCTTGGGAAGTCGGTATTATACAAGATACTGAAAAAAGAGTGGATTGACGCTGCAACGAACATGTTTCAAAAAAACGGCGAAGCCGCCATACTGATCGGCTCCTTTACGCCGGTTCCCTTTAAAGTGTTTACGATTCTGTCGGGATGTTTGAAATTCCCGCTATGGAGACTGCTGGCATATGCCGCGCTGGGCCGGGCTACCAAGTTTTATGTGGTGGGTACCCTGTTCTATCTGTACGGTAACGCCGCGGAGGGCATGGTTAAGGATGTATCGTTGTATATTGCGCTCATCGCCGTTCCGCTTCTGTTGATCGGCGTGTACTTTAACCGCAAACGCAAGCGCAAGAAAATGGAGCAGCAAAAACTGGCTGAATCCGGTCCCGTCGTGGTGGAGAAGGCGGTTCTGGAGCAGGCGTCGGATCAGACTCCATCGGCCTAACGCTAGAGAATGACGCCGGGGGTTAATCCCCGCGAGGAACATATAAAATAACCCCACAAAGTGGAGCCTATGCTTCGATGCTTATTCCAAATACTTTGCGGGGACCCCAAAAAACTTTATTTAAAAAAAGCAGCCGGGTGCGAGCCCGGCTGCTTTTTTCCAAGGTATCAGAGAAACATATTTATATCATAGCTACATATTTTCGGTATTAACCCGTTTTTCCGATTCTGAAGAACTTGCCTCGGCCTTTCGTGGTCACAGGAACAAACGTCGGCGACGAGGACAACGGGGCTGGCATATCTTGAGCAAGATAACCGTGTAGAGGCCCGCGATAGACTTCATTCAACTGGGGGGAGTGGGAGAAATCTTCCGGCGTTACAAGATGACAAGGCTTGTTCACAGGCCGCAGGCCTGCTTGCTCCAGCACCGTCGCGACAAAGTGGGAGCAGAAAAAAGCATCATCACGATCGATATGAATCCGAAACAATATACCCAGCAGCCCTAGCAGATTATATTTGTAGCGGTCCTGATCACGCATCATCTCTTTGACAAGATTGTGCATGCGTTGATAGTCTTCATTACTGACGCGGAAGCGATATACCGCGCACTCCGAAGTGTAGAAGAAAGGGTCACGCAGATTCTCGCGAACCAAACCGCCGTCAAACGGATTGTTCGCCTTCTTTCGCCCAAAGCTGTACACTTCGCGTAACTCGGAATCAAACGCAATGGATGCATGGTTAAGTGGGGCCTTCGTGAAATATTGGATCATTCTGCTGAACCAGGTGCCCGTGCCTGTAAGCACAATCCAAATATCTTGTTCCGTGTACATACTCGCAAACTCCTTTGTTAACGATCCTAACGTCTAGCAATTGTAAATGACTTGCTTTCTTTCACAATAAACGAAAAAGCCATAGCGTTCAAGTCAAAAAAAACCATTTTCTCTCAATTTCACTAGAATAGCGCTGGGATAGACACCAAATATTAGAAATCTCATATCCAATATATTCGCTTCATGTCCGAATTATCCTTTGGATTGTTTTATTTATATTCCATATAGGCTAAAAGGAGAAGCTATCCCATATCTAGAAATTAGGTAAAACCGATTTGAACAATGAAAGACAGGAGGATCTCCAAACGATGATGAATAGTGAATGTCTCAGCTATGATTTTATGGTTCAGGCGATAGAAGTTGCGCCGATTGGAACGGTATTCATCGATTCAGAGGGGAGCATTATCCGAATCAATCCGGCAGCTTGCACGATGCTCGGATATGACGAGGAAGAATGCCTGCATCATCCCTATAACGATTGGGTTTATCCGGAGGACGTAACTAAGGACAAGGAAATGATGGAAAATTTTAAAACGGGCCGGATCTCTTCCTTGCAAATGGAAAAGAGATTGATTCATAAACAGGGGGATATCAGGTGGGTATCGTGCAGGCTTAGCACAGCCCACAGCAGAGAGGGAAGGGCACTGGGCTATGTAGCGCATTTGACGGATATCACCGACATGAAGAGAGCGGCCGATCAGGAGGAGAAGCGGCTGATCCAGTCCGACAAGCTGTCCATGGCCGGGCAGCTTGCCGCAGGAATCGCCCATGAAATCCGTAATCCGATGACATCCATCAAAGGATTCGTACAGCTGATTCGCTCCGGCGCCGGACGGAAGGATGAATATTTCGATATTATATCCTCGGAGATTGAAAGGATCGAACTGATTGTCAGTGAGCTTCTGTTCTTGGCTAAGCCGCAAAGCGTGAAATTCGAGCGTGCCGATATCCGGCAGCTGCTGGAACAAGTGATTACGCTATTAAATACGCAGGCGATTATACATAACGTAGAGATCATAACCGATTTTGGAGAGGAAAAGGCCAATGTGGACGGTGACGTCAATCATTTAAAGCAGGTCTTCATCAACTTTATAAAGAATGCGTTGGAATCGATGCCGGACGGTGGCGAGTTGAACATACGACTGGAGAGAGGCAGCGACCAGACCGTGGCCATCCATTTCACGGATAACGGATGCGGAATCCCGCAATCGATCCTATCCCGTCTTGGGGAACCGTTCTTCACAACGAAGGAGAAAGGCAACGGCTTGGGGTTCATGATCAGCAAGAAAATGATCGAGGATCACAGGGGGCAGGTGTATGTGACCAGCAAGCTTCAGGAGGGAACCACCATAACGGTCATGTTGCCGCTTAGCATAATCTAGCTTGACCGGACGTATGGTTCGCTCTACATTATAGAAAGATATAGGAGAGGGGGCGGTTAATATGGGCAACATGCAATTGTTAAAAGAGCCCAAACGGCGCAAGCTGCTATTCAGCGCGGGTGCCAGCTGGATGTTCGATGCGATGGACGTCGGCATGATTTCGTTTGTTGTTGCGGCATTGGCAGCTGAATGGTCGCTAAGCTCGCAGCAGGTCGGCATTCTGACAAGCACCACATCGATCGGAATGGTATTCGGCGCGGCCATGGCCGGATTTCTGGCGGATAAATATGGACGGAAAAATATTTTGCTGTGGACACTGCTCATATTCTCGATAGCGAGCGGTCTTTCCGCTCTAGCTACCGGTTTTGTCATGCTGTGCCTGATGCGCTTTATCGCCGGCTTCGGACTTGGCGGAGAGCTTCCGGTAGCTTCGACGCTGGTATCCGAAAGCATGCCCGTTCATGAACGGGGAAGAGCGGTGGTGCTGCTGGAAAGCTTTTGGGCGGCAGGCTGGATACTATCTGCGCTTATTGCTTACTTTGTCATTCCAGATTACGGCTGGCGGACAGCCTTTGTCATCGGGGCTTTGCCCGCGTTCTATGCATTATACCTGCGGCGAGCCATCGAAGATTCGCCAAGGTATATCGAGCAGAAGGCCAAGGCCGTCCGGAAGCTGACCTTCGGGCAGCGTGTGGCCTCGGTCTGGTCGGTCGAACATCGGCGTACGAGCATTATGCTGTGGGTATTGTGGTTTACGGTCGTATTTTCTTATTACGGGATGTTCCTGTGGCTTCCCACCGTCATGGTCGATAAAGGATTCAGCTTGGTTCGAAGCTTCCAATACGTGTTGATTATGACGCTTGCCCAATTGCCGGGGTATTTTACGGCGGCGTATTTTATCGAGAAGTTCGGACGTAAATTCGTGCTGGTTACTTATTTGGTGCTTACGGCGCTGAGCGCAATCTGGTTTGGCTACGCCAATACGGAAGGCTCGCTGCTCGCCGCAGGCATATCCTTGTCCTTCTTCAATCTGGGAGCATGGGGAGGCTTGTATGCGTACAGCCCGGAGCTTTATCCGACGAAGGTTCGTTCCACGGGAGTCGGGCTTGCCACATCGTTCGGCCGGATCGGCGGCGTGATCGCGCCGCTGCTCGTCGGCGTGCTGAAGCAGAACGGTACCCGCATCGAAATCATTTTCGTGATGTTTTTCGTAACCATCCTGATTGGGGCCCTGGGGGTACTGGTGCTTGGCAAGGAAACGAAAGGCCTGGAGCTTGCGGACTAAAACAGCCCCAGCTCCATGGGCTTGATTTACAGAAGGACGACAGGCTTCGAGATGTATGTTTTCGATATGATAAAAAGAAGGGTGGATCCCAAGGTTTAATGACTTTGGGTCCACCCTTATTTTAGTGCACAATGTCAAGCGTTAACGAGATCGAAGCGCTATACCTCCATAATGGAAGGCATAATGTACGGGCTTCTGCCCAGCTCCCGCTTAAAATAGCGGTTGAGCGTGTTGTTGGTCATCTGCTCCCAGGCAGCACGGTTGTATTCCCGCTGCTCGCCGGCTTTGTTCAGCTGTTTGCGCAGCATCGCTTCGGCCCGGCGCAGAAGCGGCTTGGAGTCCTGCATATACACGAACCCGCGGGTAATCAGCTCCGGTCCGGAGAGCAGCTTGCGCGTTTCCCGGTTAATGGTAATCGCGACGATCACCACGCCATCGTGCGCGAGCTGCACGCGTTCCTCGAGCAGCTCCTTCTCATGGGTGCGCAGTTCACCATTGTTAATATAGACGTCACCCGAAGGGATGTTCCGGCCTTTACGGGCATAATTGCGGAAAAGGGACAGCGTGTTGCCGATGTTCATCAAGTAGACGTTGCTGTCGGGAACCCCGACCTGCACGGCAAGATGACGGTGATTGAGCATCATCCGGTATTCTCCGTGAATCGGCACGAAGTATTTGGGACGCAAGCTGCTGATCATGAGTTTCAAATCTTCGCGGCAGCCGTGGCCTGAGGTGTGGATATCGAGAATGGAGCCGTATTTGACTTCGGCCCCGGCCCGCATTAAGAGATCGATGCTGCGGTTAACGTTCTGGGTGTTCCCGGGAATCGGCGATGACGAGAAAATGACGGTGTCCTCCGGATGAATCTGGATCGAACGATGGGCACCCGAAGCGATGCGCGTCAGCGCCGCATTGGGTTCGCCCTGACTGCCCGTGCAAATAATGAGCACCTGGTCGTCGCGGTAGCGGTTAACGGCTTTGACGTCAATCATCATGCCGTCCGGCACGCGAATATAACCAAGCTCCTGGCCGATCACAAACACCTTTTCCATGCTGCGGCCGACGATGGCGATTTTGCGGCCGGTTCGAATGGCGGCTTCGACCACCTGCTGCAAACGATGAACGTTGGATGCAAAGGTCGCAAACAGGATCCGCCCGGGACACTCCTGGAACAGGCGCAGAATGGAATCGCCGACGGTACGCTCCGAAGGGGTAAAGCCGTCGCGTTCGCTATTGGTGCTGTCGGCCATCAGGGCCAGGACGCCGCGTCCGCCGATATGCAGAATTTTGTGCAGATTGGCAGGCTTGTCCTCCGGCGTAAAATCAAATTTAAAGTCCCCGGTATGTACGATCGGTCCGTACGGAGTTTCGACAACGACCCCGAAGGCATCCGGAATGCTGTGGGTGGTTCTGAAAAAATGAACGGAAAGATGACGGAATGCAATCGTCTCGTCTTCATGGAAAATGCGCAGATCACTCTGATCCAGCAGGCGATGCTCTTCCAGCTTCGCACGAACCAGGCCGATGGTCAGGGCTCCGCCATAGATCGGCATCTGAATTTGACGAAGCACGTAAGGAATAGCCCCGATATGGTCTTCATGGCCATGGGTCAGGAACATACCCTTTACTTTGTGCTTATTATCGAGCAAGTAACGAATATCCGGAATAATGTAATCGACGCCGCTCATTTCGGCATCCGGGAATTTCAGTCCGGCATCGATGATAATGATCTCGTTTTTGAATTCGACGCCGTACATGTTCTTTCCGATCTCGCCAAGCCCCCCCAGCGCAAAGATGCGCACGGGCGGAGCGGACGGCCTCGGTTTTTTGGCGGGTTTGGCAGTTTGAATCTTATCGGTTAGCAGGGGTTTAGACATAATGTGAAAGAATCCTCTCTATGGTAATTAAGGCATAAGCCTGGTATTTTAATTTCTTCTCTACTTAAGATATCAGAAAGTTCAAGCTTTTGGGAAACGCTTTTCAAAATTCATGTGCATTTCGTCCGTGACAGTCACCTATTTTTACCCACTCTTATATGCTGTAGAAGAGGAGGACTGGTGATGAGCGGTTTAATAAGGTTAGACGATATGGGGGCTGCTTATGGATTGCCGGAGGAATGGCAGCGGGAAGCAATCGCTAAGCTGACTGAGAAAATGACGGATCGTTCCGCCAAATTCCCCTGCATTCCGGCAGTACAAGGACATACGCTAAATCATTTTAGATACGGTTTTATTAACCGCGGCGAATCGCAGGAGGCAGCGGGGCAGTTGGCCGCACTGCTGCAAGAGTTCGGGCTAGGCTCCAGGGGCTTTGGCCCTTATACTTCACTTGTCGTATTAATCCATACGGAGCATGGCCCAGATAACCTCGAAGGCGTGGAGTATTATGAGCGTTTGTTCTGGCAGCTGCTGAGCCGGACCACCGAATACGATACGGAGCCTTGGCCGGCGGATCTGCCGGAGGAACCTGACGATCATCTGTGGGAATTTTGTTATGCAGGCGAGCCTTATTTCGTGTATTGCGGAACGCCGGCACATGAGCTTCGCCAGAGCAGGTATTTCCCCTACATGATGCTTGCTTTTACGCCTCGTTGGGTTCTGAAGCAGTTCAATGCCCGGGCTAGGCAAGCTGAACATACCAAAGTGCTGATACGCAAGCGGTTGACTGAATATGATCCAGTCCCCCCGCACCCGGACTTGAAGTTCTACGGGGCGGAGGACAATTATGAATGGAAGCAATATTTCCTGCGGGATAACGAGGAGTCTCTGTCGAAATGTCCGTTTGCAAGGCTGCACAAAGAGACTCATAAATAGAAAAATAACATGCTTCTATCATCATACCCTAAATTGGAGTAAGGGTTAACAGGCATTCCATTTCAAAAAGCTGCCACTTATGCGATCATGCGCAGGGTGTCGGCTTTTTTTGCGTAGATGCGCTGCTGTGACAATGTATCGAATTTTGCCCCTGAATAAGTAAATCTTATCCTTGTTGTACAAAAAATGACCAAGTTACACTTAAAGTGTTTCACTCGATTTCATCCTAATGCGTCAGGAGGTGTATAAGGTACGGAGCTTTCGCCAGCTTTGAAAACGCTTTAATGAACCGAATGCCCATGGAGAAGGAGTTGTTTAATGAATGACAAGGCTGTCCAGAACGATGAAAGGATGGATTCTCGGACTTATCGCCGTACTGGTGTTCAGTGTCTTTCCTACGTCCCAGGCTCAAGCCGCCGAGGTCTGCGCTGAGCCTGCTTGGAGCAGTTCTGCCGTATATGGCGGGGGCAATATCGTATCCCACGGGGGTAAAGCCTGGAAAGCGAAATGGTGGACTCAGGGTGAAATCCCCGGAACGACGGGACAGTGGGGAGTATGGGAGGACCTGGGAGCGTGCAATCCAGGGACACCACCGGTGGATCCGCCAGTAGACCCGCCGGTAGATCCTCCGGGGACTGGTGATCGGATGTACGTCGCTTACGCCAGCTCATGGAACACCAGTATCTACGATTTGACGACTGCGAACATTCCGAATTACATCACGCATCTCAATCTAGCATTCGTAAGGCCGGACACTACGTATACGCAAGGGTCGTATGCGTTTGATCAAGCCGTAGCGGGCTTGGAATTCGTGGAAGGAGCCACGACGCCGAATGGGCAGCGTAAATTTACGGCCCAGCAGTCGCAGGATCTGCGCAACAACATCGCCGCACTGAGAGCCCGCGGAACGAAAGCGTTCCTCTCGGTAGGAGGCTGGTCGTACAGCCAAGGATCGCAGTGGTCCAGATTCAATGCTAAGAACATCGTCGATTTGGCCCTGGATCTTGGCGCAGCCGGCGTCGACATTGACTGGGAATCCAGCGGCAGCAGCTGCAACAAAGGAACGGCTGCCCAGTTCAGCTGTACCAAGGACGGCGAGATCGCAGGCATTATAACGAGCCTCTACAATGAAATCCATGCCAGGAATGCCAATTTGCAGATTTCCATCGCCGGCTGGTCCACGGGCGCCTATTATGTGAAGGGTACGCCGTTTGAGGAAGGCAAGGTCCAATGGGGTTCTCCTTTTGGGGGTACCATGTACCGCGTAGTTAAGGATCATGGCAGCAAGATCGACTTTATCAATCTGATGTCCTACGACGGCGGTATTTATTACGACCCGCGCGAAGGCTATGAATCCTACAAGGCGATATACAACGGACCCATCAATATGGGCATGCAGATTGCGCCGGAGGGATCCGGCGGGGCCGTCCTGCAATTGAATGCCGCGCCGGGTACGGTATACGATGCCGATATGATGAACGGTCAAAATAACATCGCGACGGCTTATTATAATGTAGAAACGATGGTAAACTACATGAAGAATAAAGGAAGAGCGAATGATGGATTCATGCTGTGGCAGCTCTGGAAACAGAGGGTCCATCAGCCAGCCCCGTCAGGCGCCGCGAACGAAAACAGCGCCGGCCAATACGTATGCCGGAACCTGCCGCTTCAGGGGGACTGCAATCAGGTCATACCAAGCCTGCCGAAATTATAATTTTTTCCGATACTCCGAAGGCGTGCAGTTCATGATTTTGCGGAATACCCGAACAAAATAACTGATGTGTCCAAATCCGACATCGAGTGCGATGTCGGATATTTTATTGTCCGGCGAACGAAGGAGCTCCGCCGCCTGGCGAACGCGATAGGAATTCATATAGTCGACGGGCGTTTGCCCGGTCATGGATTTGAAGAAGCGGCAAAATTGGCCTTCGCTCATCGGGATCAGGTCAGCCAGCTCACTTAGACGGATAGGTCGATGGTAATGACTCTGGATGTAGAGAATGACCTTCTTCAAGCGTTCCGTTCTCGTCATGTCCGCCGCTTCGCTCCGGCTGCGGTTGGCAAGCCTGCCGGAGGATGCGGCCTGAAACAGCATGAGAAACAGATGCCCCTTAATGGCAGCCTCATATCCAGCCGGTTTGTGCTTGGACAGCAGCATCATTTCTTTTATATGTTCAAGCAGGCGCCCATCGGTCCCGGCTGTCAGTCTTCTTGGAAAAGAGGCTCTCCGCTCCTGGAAGGGAACGATCATCCCTTCCTGCACAATATCATAGCTGCTGCTGGCGAGCATGCCGACATCGAACACCATGGCGCAGAAGCTGCACCCTTCATTGCCCAGGGCGTGGCCGGTGTGCAGATCTCCCCCATCGATAAATATCGCTTCGCCTGCACGGACGGGTATATATTCCGAATCGATCTGAAACAGCACCTCGCCTTCCAGCACGTAAAAAATCTCCGCTTCCTTATGCCAATGGGAGTCTACCACATGGGCGCCGGGGGCAAATTGATACCAATAGGCACCGAATGGGAAACGCTCATTCCCGTGGACAGTGCTTTCTTTTAATGACTGGCGGATGGATTGATCCATGCTGCACCTCCTTGGGATGTGAAGTGTCCCTGAATACTGTTATCTGATATCAAAATTGTGCTATAAAACAATCGGATATTGTTAGAATAGGTAAAAATGGATCAGTATAATGATATTATAACGCTTACATCTGAAAGTTCAATTTTAAAAATATAGAAGGGCGGAAGGAACGATGAAATTTACAGACGGCAACTGGCTAATCCGGGAAGGATATTCCGTTTCGGGTGCGGTTCAGGCATATGATTTTGCGGTAAAAGGAGATACGTTGACGGCTTATGCTTCCACGGCACCGATTCCGGGCAGAGGAGCGACCATCAATGCACAGCTGATCACCGTGCAGTTTCATTCCCCGGCTCCCGGCGTCATCGGCGTGAAGCTGGTACACTATGCAGGCGTACGAGATCGTGGACCTGCATTCGAATTGTACAAACAGGAGGGTGACCATACGGTCATCGAAGAGGACGATCAACAGGCTGTTCTTCGGAGCGGCAATCTGAGCGTCGTGATCAAGAAAGGCCCGGAATGGTCGGTCCACTTCTATAGAGGAGAGGAGCGCATCACCGGCAGCAGAGCCAAATCCATGGCGCATATCGTGGAGGACGGCGGACAGACCTACATGCGGGAAGAGCTCGATCTTGGCGTGGGCGAGTGGGTGTACGGCCTTGGCGAGCGATTCACTTCGTTTGTGAAGAACGGCCAGGTTGTGGATATTTGGAACCAGGATGGCGGCACAAGCTCCGAGCAAGCCTATAAAAATATTCCGTTCTACGTGACCAACAAAGGCTACGGCGTGTTTGTCAACCAGCCGGACCTCGTATCCTTTGAAGTAGCTTCAGAGAAAGTGAAGAAGGTTCAGTTCAGCGTGCCGGGCGAGTCGCTGGAGTATTTCGTGATTGACGGGCCCGATCCGAAAGGCGTTCTGGACAAATATACAAGCCTGACAGGCAAACCGGCGCTGCCGCCGGCTTGGACCTTCGGATTGTGGCTATCGACCTCCTTTACGACCCAATATGACGAAGCGACCGTAAACTCCTTCGTGGACGGTATGCTGGAGCGCGACATTCCGCTGCAAGTGTTCCATTTTGACTGCTTCTGGATGAAGGGCCTCAACTGGACGGACTTCCAATGGGATGAAGAGGTATTCCCGGATCCTGAAGGCATGCTGAAGCGACTGAAAGAAAAAGGCTTGAAAATCTGCGTATGGATCAATCCGTATATCGCGCAGCGTTCGCGCCTCTTCGAGGAAGGCCGTGAGAAGGGCTATCTCGTGAAGAAAGCCAATGGCGATGTTTGGCAGTGGAATTTGTGGCAGCCGGGCATGGCGCTGGTGGACTTTACGAATCCGGATGCTTGCGAATGGTATGCAGGGTACCTGCGCGAGCTGGCTGATATGGGCGTGGACAGCTTCAAAACGGACTTCGGCGAGCGCATTCCGACGGACGTTGTGTATTTTGACGGCTCCGATCCTCATAAAATGCACAACTATTACACCCAGCTGTACAACAAAGTGGTCTTTGACGTGCTGGTCGAGAAATTCGGCAAGAATCAGGCGGCGGTATTCGCACGCTCCGCAACCGTTGGCGGACAGCAGTTCCCTGTTCACTGGGGCGGCGATTGTTATGCGGATTATGAATCGATGGCGGAGAGCCTGCGCGGCGGCTTGTCCCTCGGTCTCGGGGGCTTCGGCTTCTGGAGCCATGACATCGGCGGCTTCGAAAATACGGCTCCGGCGCATGTGTTCAAGCGCTGGCTGGCGTTCGGCTTGCTGTCCAGCCACAGCCGTCTCCATGGCAGCAGCTCTTACCGGGTGCCATGGTCTTACGACGAAGAGGCCGTAAACGTTACGCGCTTCTTCACGAAGCTGAAGAGCCGTCTGATGCCGTATCTGTTCCATACCGCCGTACAGGCATCGGAGCAAGGCGTGCCGAGCATGCGCGCCATGTTCTTGGAATTCCCGGAAGATCCGGCCGTCGAAATGCTGGATCGTCAGTACATGCTGGGCGATTCCCTGCTCGTTGCACCGGTATTCAGCGAGAAAGGCGACGTGAAGTACTATCTGCCGAAGGGCCGCTGGACGCATTTGTTAACCGGAGAAACGGTGGATGGCGGAACCTGGCGCAAGGAAACGTACGGTTTCCTCGGACTGCCGTTGTTCGTGCGCGGCAACTCGTTCCTCGCCTTGGGTGCGAGCGACGCCCTTCCGGAATATGACTATGCAGACGGAGTAGAGCTTGGCTTGTATGCATTGGAAGACGGCAGCGAGGCTTCCGCCATCGTTCGCAACATGAACGGAGAGAGCGAACTGGTTGTACGGGCTGTACGTGCAGGCAGCCGAATCAATTTTACGGTGGAAGGCAGCGGCAAGCCGTTTTCGGTGAAGCTGCATGACACAGGAAATGTTTCTTCCGTGGAGGGCTCGGGAGTGAGCCTTGCGGAAGGGGAAATTCAAGTGGAAGCCGGTCAGCAAGCGATGGCCTTCAGCGCTACGCTGGAAGGATAAATTCGGGTTCCCCCTGCTGGTAAGCGGGTAAAAACATAGTGAAGATGAGCCCGGACCAGCTTTGTGCTGGAGTCGGGCTTCTTCCACATTTTAGCTGGCCTTGAAAGGGAGGCTGTGCTGATATAATAGGCCTGAGGCAGGCTATCCACGATGGAATGTAACCGTTTTCTTTTGCTTGCCGAAGATTAAAGGACAGGAGCGTCGACGGTCCGATGTTATCGAATTTCATTCAGCTTATGAATGACATGAAAATCCGCAATAAATTGATATTGTCATTTGTGGTCGTGGTCTTTGTACCGGTAGCCATCGTAGGGATATTCCTTACGGGAGAGCTCCGTAAGTTTGCATTCGACAATGCATTGGAACAAGCCTATCAGAACGTGGACCGGGTCAAGAAACGGTCGACCGAGGTCATCAACGTGGCGGATGATTTATCTTACCGCTTGTCCTACGACGAGCGTCTGAGGAATCTGGCCAACCGGCAATATGAAAGCGTATACGACGTGTTCGTGGCATACAGGGAATATCCCGATTTGCAACAGGCGATACGGATGTACAAGGAAATATCGAATATCCGCTTTTACAGCGACAATCCGACCATGCTGAACAATTGGGAGTTTCTTTATCCCAAGGATGAGATCAGGAGTACGGAATGGTACCGGCGGGCGGAGGACGATATCGGGGTCATCTATTGGGACTACATTGAGGATGAGCGTGATCAGAAGGTGTACCTCAGCTTGATCAAGGGGGTCGATCTTGGAAGCAAGGACAATCGCGGCGTGCTGGTGATCAATGTCAACACCGGCATGCTCAATACCATCCTGAGCCAGGAAGCGTTCGACACGATTATCGTGGACAGCAGTAACAATATTGTCGCGGCTAACCGCCCGGAACTGTACGGGAAAACGTTAGCCGAGATTGAAGATGCCAGCGGGGTCGTTTACCACGCGAGCGGCAGCTACGAGTCGGTCATCCATGACGAAGCCTCCAAGGTGCTGATCGAACCGCTGAATACGGAGTCCGGAGTGAACGGCTTGCGCATTATTTCGATATTCTCGATCGATAGCATCGTGGCGGATGCCAACCGGATCAGCAAGCTGGCCATGACCGTCATCATCATCAGCCTGCTGCTGGCCGTTCTTCTGATCTACAGCTTCTCTTCACTGATCTCGAATCGGCTGCTGCGCCTCAGCAAGCATATTACGAAGGTAGGTACCGGTAACCTTGGTGTTGCCATGGAGATCGACGGCAAGGATGAGATCGGCCAGCTGTCCCGTCAATTCAACTCCATGGTGGGCAACGTTAACGACCTGATGAACGAAGTGCAGGAGTCCAACGAACAGAAGCGGTTAATGGAGCAGAAGCAAAACGAAATCAAGTTCAAAATGATGGCCAGCCAGATCAATCCGCATTTTCTCTTTAATGCCCTGGAGTCCATTCGCATGGAGGCCCATCTCAAGGGCGAGACCGAAATCGCCCGGATCGTGCGGCTGCTCGGCAAAATGATGCGGAGCAATCTCGAGGTGGGCAGCGGAAAAACCACAATCAAGGACGAAATCGAGATGGTACAGTGCTATCTCGACATTCAGAAGTTCCGATATGAGGACCGCCTGAAATATGAACTTCAGGTGGACCCTGAAGCGAACCGGGCAAGAATCCCGCCTTTGATCATCCAGCCGCTCGTGGAGAACGCGGTCATACACGGGATGGATCACAAGGAAGAGGGAACCTCCATAAGGGTCAGGGTCACGGCCAGCGAAGGAAAACTGCACGTCATGACCGAGGACAATGGTGCAGGCATATCCCTGGACAGATTGCAGCTGATCTACGGCTATTTGAACGATATCGACGAGAAGGACGGCGGACGGATCGGGCTCCGTAACGTACATGTCCGTCTGCAGCTCACGTACGGCCCTGAGGCGGGTCTGATCATTTATAGCGAACCGGGCATTGGAACGCGTATTGAATTCAGTATTCCGACAGGAGGAGAGAGAGATGATGAAAGTGTTGATCGTGGATGACGAACCCAAACTGCGCGAAGGGCTGAAGAGCATTGTGCCATGGACCGAGCTGGGGTATCGGGTTGTTGATACCGCAGCGAACGGGAACGAAGCGCTGGAGAAGCATGGGAAGTACGACCCGGATTTGATGCTGATTGATATCCGAATGCCGGGAATGGACGGATTGCAGCTGATCGAAGCCATCCGAAACCTGGATTCCGAAATTCATCTGCTCATCTTGAGCGGATATGCCGATTTTGATTATGCCAAGCGGGCGATTTCCCACCGTGTGGACGGATATCTTCTAAAGCCGGTGGATGAGGATGAGCTGAGCAAGTATTTGCTGCAGATTAAAGAAGCCATCGTGCAGGAGCAGGAGAGGAAGGCGCTGAACAGGGCAGCTTCCGACATGAGCCGCGAGCAGTTCATTCAGACATGGTTCAACCCGGAGAGCAAGCCCGATCCAGCCGCTTTGCGGCATATGGCCGAGCGGTCGGGACTGTTATGGAACCATTACCAAGTGCTGCTTGTTCATCATAACGGCAGCGATGAACCCGGTGAGGAAACCGACGACCGGTTGAAAAACCAGCTGATCGAAGCTTTTGAAGAGAACGGCCGCGGCGCGGTGTTTTCCATGCATGGACAGCTCGGCATCCTAATGCCCACGCCGGTCTTGACGGCAGGTGGACGTAAGGAATTGCTGCAGATGGTAGAGGAAGCCGCAAGCCGGGCCGGCACGGCGATAACGGCCTCTTTGGGACGTCAGGTCCACTGTCTGGAGGATGTAGCGGATTCATACCGTTGTGCCAAAGAACGGATTCGCGAACGGTTCTTCTATGCCCCCGGGGAGATGCTGTTTCCTGAATCCGAGCGGTTTGCCGGCGGCAATACGGATGAAGAACGGCAGCCCTATGATCCGGAGCAGCTGATGGACCAGCTCTATTATGCGGTGGATGTGGGCAATGTGGAGGTGCAGCAGAAGCTGCTGCATACGGCAGCGTATGCCATGGTGAATGAAGATTACACGGAGGAGAGGATGAAACGCGCCTTCGTGGAGCTCCTGACCGGGGTGCACAACAAACTGATGCAGCATCATACGGAGCTGCAGTCCCGCACGAAGGAATACTCGGATCGGATTGCGGCAATATTCCGGCAACGAACGGCCTATGATCTGTGCCGGCATTCGTCCCAATTCCTGGAGGAGCTGATCTGGCAGGCGGGCAATGGCGGACGGGATCAGGAGATGAAGCGGATCATGGATCTGATTCAGCGTAATTACAAGGAGAACATTAAGCTGGAAACGCTGGCTTCGATATTTAATTACAATAGCGCTTACCTCGGAAAAATGTTCAAAAATACGACCGGGGAATATTTCAATACGTATCTCGATAAAGTCCGGATCGACAAAGCCAAAGATTTTTTGAAGCAGGGCATGAAGGTGTATCAGGTCGCGGAGAAGGTCGGTTATACGAACGTCGATTATTTTCATAGCAAATTCAAAAAATACGTCGGCACGTCTCCGTCCAATTTCCGTAAGAAGCTGGACCTGTAATTTAGCCGTTCCGTAACGCGGATTCGCACAATACGACCGAGCCCGGATGTGGCGCCGAGGTCATAAAGCCTATTATGACCCGAGCATCACATGAGGAACCGCGGGGGCTAGCGCACGACAAATAGGCTTAAAGTAGGGGCGGTTCGCCTAATGTCGTGTTCCGATGGTTCATATTTGCCCCCCTCATCATTCTCACCTACAACCAGACTTAGCATAAGTATTTTCATATCGTGCCCTTTAGACGCGACTAAGGTACGCGTCTTTTTGTTTTCCCCTTTCCTTCCCCTAGACATAACTGGGGAGCCAAATGCTTCGAAGCTCCGAGCGGAGGGGCCGGAATCGTATCGGAGAAGCGAAGCGGTCGCCTTTAAAGCCGGGAAACAACCTTACCCTATCATCCGAGGTTTCCCGGGTCTAACAGCGATCGGAGATACGATCCGGACACGGAGCGGCATAAAGGTCTTTCGCATTTTCCCTCCCACCGTTAATGTCTAATTTTTATATGATTTTTAAGCCAATCCTTCGGGTACTTCCCCGCCCCAGCTTGGTTTATCATCAGGATATACAAGAGAGGAGGGGTTGGTTTGAAAGCGGTAACAAAGACGGAAAGCAGCATCCAACCTGCCGCAAAGAAAAAGAAAGGCTTTTGGACCACTTTCAAAGAGCAGAAAGTACTGTACGGAATGTCGCTTCCATTCATCGTCATTGTATTCATCTTCAGTTATTTGCCGGTGTGGGGCTGGCTGATGGCATTCCAGAATTACAAGCCGGGCAAAGGGATTTTCGAGCAAAAATGGGTGGGCCTGGACCATTTCGTAGCACTTTTCGCGGACGATAAGTTTTATCTGGTGTTGCGAAATACACTCGCCATGAGTTTCATGGGATTGATCGTTGGATTCACGATTCCGATCCTATTCGCAGTCTTGTTGAATGAGCTTCGTGGAAGCGTATTCAAGAGGACCGTACAGACGATATCTTATCTGCCGCATTTTGTGTCCTGGGTCGTAGTTGCCGGTATCGTGACCAAAATGCTGTCCACGGATGGAGGCGCTGTCAATCAGCTGCTGATGTGGCTGGGCCTCATCGATCAGCCGATACAGTTCATGGCGCAGGGGAACCTGTTCTGGTACATCGTAACGGGCTCCGATATATGGAAGGAAATGGGCTGGAGCGCGATCATTTATTTGGCAGCGATTACAGGGATTGATCAGGAGCAGTTCGAAGCAGCCAAGGTTGACGGCGCGAGCCGGATTCGCCAGATATGGCACATTACGCTGCCGAGCATCGCCCCTACGATTGCTATCCTGCTGATCATGTCCATCGGTCATTTGATCAGCATCGGTTTCGAGAAGCAGTTCCTGCTGGGTAATCCGCTGGTCGTGGATTATTCCGAGGTGCTTGACCTGTATGCGCTGAATTATGGACTTGGCATGGGACGTTTTTCATTCGGTACGGCCATCGGAATGTTCAACTCGGTCGTAAGCATCATCCTGCTGCTGCTAGCCAACGGCGTGTTCAAAAAATTCACGAAGCAATCGATTATGTAAGGGGAGGGAAACGGCATGGCACGAACCAAAGCAGCATTCAAGCCCTCGCTCTCCGATCGGGTGTTTGATATCGCGAATTTTACCATCATGGCACTGGTCATGATTGTCACACTCTACCCGTTCCTGAACGTTCTGGCGATATCGCTGAACGATTCCGTTGATACGGTGCGCGGGGGAATTTACATCTGGCCGAGGGAGTTCACGCTGGATAACTACGTGCAGATTTTTAAATACGACGGTTTGGTCACCGGGGCCAAAAACACGATTCTCCGTACGCTTGCAGGGACCTTTCTGGGCTTGCTCAGCGGCACGATGCTGGGCTACGTCCTCAGCAGGGTAGATTTTCAGGGAAGAAAGTTCATGTCGACCTTTCTTGCGCTGACGATGTACTTCTCCGGCGGAATGATTCCGGTATTCATCCTGATCCGCGATTTGAACATGATGAATTCGTTTCTGGTCTACATCATTCCGGGCATGGTGAGCGCGTTTAACGTATTCGTCATCCGGTCTTTCATCGATAGCCTGCCGTACTCGCTGCAGGAATCGGCAAAGCTTGACGGGGCCAACGATTTTACGATCTATTACAAAATCATTCTTCCGCTCTGTAAGCCCGTCTTGGCTACTATCGCCTTGTTCCTGGCCGTCGGGCAATGGAATTCTTGGCTCGATACGTATCTTTACAACGGCAACGCACCCCATCTCACCACGCTCCAATTCGAGCTGATGAAAGTGCTGCAGAGCACCCAAGGGCAAACCAGCGGCATGATGACCGGGCAGAATATGGCCGAGATCGTGAAGCAGGTGTCGCCAGAGTCGATTAAAATGGCAATCACGATCGTGGTAACCGTTCCGATATTGCTCGTGTATCCGTTCCTGCAGCGGTATTTTGTGAAAGGTATGACGCTTGGAGCGGTAAAAAGCTAAGCGCATGTAACGGTATCAGCAGGCACAACGTCCTGTTATACGATAGATGATCAAAAATCGATTTAGGGGGTATAGCAATGAAACATAAGAAGAGATTGTCGCTCCTGCTCGCAATCATGATGATGGCTACATTCGTTCTGGCGGCGTGCGGCAACGGCGACAGCAACAATAGCGCAAACGGCGGCGATGAGGGCAGCGGCGGAAGCGATACGAAGCAGGAAGAGAAGCTCGAGCCGATGACCATGACGTATTACAGCGCGGATTCCAATGCAAACTGGGCCAACATGCAGGATGCGGTCGGGAAGAAGCTGACCGAGAAGACCGGCATTACGATCCAGGCCGAATATGCGGTGGACGGCTCCAATCAGAAGCTTCCGCTGATGGTGGCGAGCGGGGAATACCCGGACTTGGTATTTGCCAAGGGGGACGCCAATCTGTTCGTGGATTCCGGGGCGTTTATCGATCTGACGGATCTGATCGAAGAGCATGCGCCAAACATCAAGAAGGTGTACGGAGAATACATGAGCCGCCTGAAATGGAGCAACGAGGACGAAGCCATCTATGTCCTTCCGACGCTTGCAGCGGTGGACCATCAGGCACTCGATGCCGGCGGCACGTTCCAGATCCAGCATGAGGTGCTGAAAGAACTCGGATACCCTGAACTGAAAACGGTGAAGGATTATGAGAAAGCACTGAAAGACTATGCCGAGAAACACCCGACCATTGACGGCCAGCCGACGATTCCGCTGACGTTGAATGCGGACGGATGGAGAATCATGATCTCGGTAACGAACCCGGCGTTTATCGCGACAGGCGTATCGGATGACGGCGAGTACTATATCGACCCGGAAACAACCGAGGCGAAGCTTCATTACAAGCGGCCGGAAGAGAAGGAATACTTCCGCTGGCTGAATCATATGAACGCCGAGGGCTTGTTGGATAAAGAAACGTTCGTGCAGAAAACGGACCAATACGAAGCGAAAATTTCCTCCGGCCGCGTCCTCGGCGTCATTGATCAGGAGTGGGGCTTCGGCAATGCAACGAACGCACTGAGAACTGCCGGCAAGGAAAACCGCACCTATGCCAGATTCCCGATCCAGCTGGATGAGTCGACGAAAGATGCAACGTTCCAAGACACGGGTTACGTCGCCGGATGGGGCGTAGGCATTACGACATCCGCCAAGGATCCGGTTCGAATCATCAAGTTCCTGGATTATCTGGCTTCCGAAGAAGGGCAAGTTTTAATGAATTGGGGTATTGAAGGCGAGCACTACAACGTGGTGGACGGCAAGCGAGTTATTCCTGAAGACGTCCAAGAGCGCAAAACCTATGACAACGCCAACTTCACGAAAGAAACAGGAATCGGCTTGTACAATGCGATGTTCCCTCGTTATGGCGACGGCGTGAAGGATTCGACGGACAACTATTACACAACGAACTTCCCGGAGACGATCATCGAGAATTATACGCCGGCCGCGAAGGAAACGCTGAAAGCGTATGGCGCGGAAATGTGGAAAGACCTGTGGCCGAAGCAAGAGGAATTTGATGTGAAGCCGTGGGGCGTTGCTTACAACATTCCGGTACCGAGCGACTCCAATATCAATATCACGTACAAAAAGGTGGAAGAGATTACCCGGAAGCGGATTCCGGAAGTCATTCTTGCCGATCCGGCGAAATTCGATGCACTGTATGACCAGTTCATCAAAGAATTGAATGATGCCGGCGCCGAGAAAATGGAGCAGGAATACACCCAATTGGTACGCGAACGCGTGGAACTCTGGAATAATTGAGATAAAGGCGAATCGAAGGGGCCGGCAATATGCGGTCCCTTTTGCCGCTATTCAAGACAGGCTGCTGTTATAATCGGGGACCTCGATTTATTAGAAGAAATACAACCGTAGAAGACATAAGGGGGGATTACGCTGTATTCAGCAGAGCATAAGAACACAACCCTGTGGTACCGGAAGCCTGCGGCTAAGTGGGAAGAAGCGCTTCCGCTTGGGAATGGCCGCCTTGGCGCCATGGTGTTCGGAGGGGTGCAGGAAGAATGCGTTCAATGGAACGAAGATACACTCTGGTCCGGCTTTCCCCGGGACACGAATAATTACGAGGCTCTTCGGTATCTGGCAAAGGCGAGGGAACTGATTGCGTCCGGCAAGTACGCTGAAGCGGAGCAGTTGATCGAGGGCAGGATGGTTGGCAGAAATACGGAGTCCTTTTTGCCGTTAGGAGATTTGTTGATCCGACAGTCGGGAATAGGGGATTCATGCTCGGAATACAGGCGCGAATTAAACCTGGAAACGGGGATTGCTTCCACTCGTTTTCAAGGTGGCGGCTCCGATCATATTTTCAGCAGGGATATGTTCATCAGTGCGGTTGACCAGGTCGGGGTTATCCGTTTTGAAAGCACGGGGAGCGGATCCATCCAATTGGAGATCGGGTTACGTTCACCGCTTCAGCATCGTACATGCACAGGGGAAGACGGGACGCTAGTGTTGCATGGGCAGGCTCCGACCCATATTGCTGATAATTACGGGGGCGATCATCCCGGGTCGGTGCTTTATGAGGATGGGCTGGGCATTTGTTACGAAATGAGGCTGCTGGCCTTGACGGACAGCGGTCAGGTGACGGTCGATGACAGCGGCATGCGCATTCGCGCGGCAGGCTCGGTTACGCTGCTGATTGCAGCTGCTACGAATTTTGAAGGCTTTGATCGTTCTCCGGGTTCTGGCGGTACCGATCCGTCCAGCATATGCAGGGAAAGACTTCAGGACGCTATGCGGCATGATTTTGAACAATTGCGCTCACGGCATGTCCAAGACCATCAAGCCTTGTTCAAACGCGTGGAGCTTCAGCTTGGCCGTCCAGAGAATGAGCGTTCCATAGCAGCTTTAGCCACCGACGAGCGGATGGAAGCGTACCGGAAAGGACGGGAGGATGCTGCGCTCGAAGCGCTGATGTTTCAATTCGGAAGATATTTGCTCATTGCCAGCTCCCGGCCCGGTACACAGCCCGCCCATCTGCAGGGCATATGGAATCCCCATGTCCAGCCGCCATGGAACAGCGATTACACAACGAATATCAATACCGAGATGAATTATTGGCCGGCGGAAACGACGCATCTGAGCGAGTGCCACGAGCCGCTCATCCAAATGATTCGTGAGCTTAGCGTAAGCGGTGCCCGGACCGCGAAGATTCACTATGGCTCCCGTGGATGGGTCGCCCATCATAACGTGGATTTATGGCGAATGGCCAGTCCGAGCGATGGCAGAGCCATGTGGGCCTTCTGGCCAATGGGCGGTGCTTGGCTGTGCCGGCATCTATGGGAGCGTTACCAATTCCACCCGGATCTTGAATACTTGAGGGAAACCGCCTATCCGCTGATGCGTGGAGCCGCGTTGTTTTGCCTGGATTGGCTGATTGAAGACGGGGAAGGGCATCTGGTGACCAGCCCGTCGACATCGCCGGAGAATCAGTTTCTTACTGCGGAAGGTCTGCCTTGCAGCGTGTCGGCAGGCTCGACCATGGATATGGCCATCATTCGCGATTTATTCCATAACTGCATCGAAGCTTCGCAGCTGTTGGAGCAAGATGATGAACTGCGGGAGGAATGGAAGGCGGCGGTCGGGCGCCTGCTGCCTTATGCCATCGATGACGAGGGCAGGCTCATGGAATGGAGCAAGCCGTATCCGGAAGCGGAGCCCGGACATCGGCACGTATCCCATCTGTACGGATTGTACCCCGGCTCCGATATTAGCCTCCAAGATACGCCGCAGCTTGCGGAAGCCGCTTATCGTACGCTTATGTCGCGCATCGGTCACGGAGGGGGGCATACGGGCTGGAGCTGCGTTTGGCTCATTAACCTGTTTGCCCGATTGCAGCAGCCGGAGAAGGCTTATGATTATGTTCGGACCCTGATTTCCCGCTCCATGCACCCCAATCTGCTCGGGGACCATCCTCCGTTCCAGATCGATGCGAATTTTGGAGGCAGTGCCGGACTTGTGGAAATGCTGCTCCAGAGCCATTTGGGTGCCATTCAGCTGCTGCCGGCGCTGCCGAAAGCGTGGGCAGAAGGCTCCGTGCGGGGATTGAAGGCCCGCGGAGGATTTATCGTGGATATGGAATGGAAGGACGGCATTCTTGCGTCCGCAAGCTTAACCTCTACGCATGGCCGGATCTGCAGAATTCAATATTCCGAACCTCTCGCCGTTCGAAGGGAAGACGGGAGCGTTGTGACGACGGGAGATCGGCTTTCTTTTGAGACGGTGAGCGGCATGACCTACCAGATTGCATTGGCTGCCATGGAGGCATCGTGAATAAGGGCTAATCTCGAGCATGGCTGGATGAACGATAACCGGATACGAAATGATGAAGGCTAAAGGAGCTGAATGCTGATGATTAACGAAAAGCTGCCGAAAATGTGGTACGGCGGGGATTATAATCCCGAGCAGTGGGATGCGGAAACATGGAAGGAAGATGACCGCATGTTTAAGCTGGCGGGCATCGATGTAGCCACCATAAATGTATTCTCCTGGGCTTTGAGTCAGCCGAATGAGGATACGTACGATTTTGCTTGGCTGGACGACACGATTGACCGGCTGTACCGGAACGGGGTGTATATCTGTTTGGCAACGAGCACCGGAGCCCATCCCGCCTGGATGGCGCGCAAATACCCGGATGTGCTGCGCGTCGACTACGAGGGCCGCAAACGCAAATTCGGCGGACGCCATAACTCCTGTCCGAATAGCCCCACCTACCGAAAATACGCCAAAATCATGGCAGGCAAGCTGGCGGAACGCTATAAGGATCATCCGGCCGTCCTGATCTGGCACGTATCGAACGAATATGGCGGGTACTGCTACTGCGACAATTGCGCCGCGGCATTCCGGACTTGGCTCGAGCAGCGATATGGCACGCTGGATGCCGTAAACAAGGCATGGAATACCCGCTTCTGGGGCCACACCTTCTATGACTGGGAGGACATCGTCGTTCCTAACGCTTTAAGCGAGGAGTGGTCCGGCAACCGGACGAATTTCCAAGGCATATCCCTGGATTACCGCCGTTTTCAGTCCGACAGCCTGCTGGACTGCTACAAGCTGGAGCGGGATGAATTGAAGCGGATCACGCCGGATATACCGGTGACCACGAATCTTATGGGTTTTTATCCCGAACTGGACTATTTCAAATGGGCCAAGGAGATGGATGTCGTATCCTGGGACAACTATCCGTCGCTGGATACTCCGTACAGCTATACCGCCATGGCGCATGCCCTGATGCGGGGGCTTAAGGGCGGTCAACCCTTTATGCTGATGGAGCAGACGCCGAGCGTTCAGAACTGGCAGCCGTATAACTCGGCCAAGCGCCCTGGGGTAATGCGATTGTGGAGCTACCAAGCGGTCGCCCACGGCGCGGATACGGTGATGTTCTTCCAGCTGCGCCGTTCGATCGGGGCCTGCGAGAAGTATCACGGCGCGGTCATCGAGCATGTCGGACATGAACATACCCGCGTATTCCGCGAGTGCGCCGAGCTGGGCAAGGAGCTGCAGCAGCTGGGGGACCGGATCCTGGATGCCCGTTCCGATGCCAAAGTCGCGATCATCTACGACTGGGAGAACCGGTGGGGCATTGACCTGTCGAGCGGTCCGACCGTCGCCCTCAATTACGTGAACGAGGTCCATAAATATTACGATGCCCTGCACCAGCTGCATATTCAGACCGATATGATCAGCGTGGAAGAGGACTTCCGGAAGTATGACGTTGTCATCGCGCCGGTGATGTATATGGCAAAACTGGGATTTGCAGAACGCGTGGAGGCCTTTGTATCGCAAGGCGGAACCTTTGTTACGACCTTCTTTAGCGGCATCGTGAACGAGAATGATCTGGTGACGCTGGGCGGTTACCCGGGCGAGCTGCGCAAGGTTATGGGAATTTGGGCAGAGGAGATTGATGCGCTGCTTCCGGGCCAGCAGAATCAGGTGGTAATGCGAGGCCGGAAGGGCCAGCTGGAAGGCACCTACGAATGCGGCATTCTGTGCGACGTGATCCATGCCGAGGGAGCAGAGGTCGTTGCCGAATACGGCTCGGACTACTATCAAGGCATGCCATCGTTGACCGTGAACGCTTTCGGACAAGGGAAGGCCTGGTATGTGGCTACAAGCCCAGAGCCTAAATTCCTGCGAGATTTGATGCAAACGATATGCAGCGACCATGGCATTGAGCCTGTCCTGAACGCTCCCGAAGGCGTTGAGGTGACAAAGCGGGTGAAGGAGGACGCGGAGTTTACCTTTGTGCTCAATCACATGCCCGAGCGCAAATCCGTGTCCTTGGATGGGGAAGAAGCCTATGTTGACCTGCTGACAGGGGAGGAGCTTCGGGATACCTGCGAAGTGCCGGCACGAGGCGTGTTGATATTAGAGAAGCGGTTGGGATAGAGATAACATAAGGGCCTTCCAAGAAGAGTGAACAGCTTGGAGCGCTCTCAACAAAAAGCAGAGAAGGCGGGGACTCCCGCCTTCTCTGCTTTATTTTTAATCTGAAGCCTGTCAACCGCTGCCCAGTCTAGGCTTCCTTCTCGTGCAGCTTTCGGAATTCCTTGGGCGAAATGCCCTCTTGTTTCTTAAAAACAAGACTGAAATATTTCTCGTTCTTAAAGCCGACCATTTCGGAAATCGCGGCCATTTTCAGCCCCGGATTTTGCAGCAGGATTTTGGCCTTCGAGATGCGGATCCGGTTCAGATGCTCGGGGATATTAATCCCGTGCTTCTGCTTGAATTTGCGGGAGATGTACTCCCGGCTTACGTGAAACCGGTTTGCAATATCGTACAGGGATACGTCATTCTGATAGTTTTGCTCGATAAACGCCGTGATGTCGTGGATCAGGTCCTGCCCCGTCTGCTTCTGGGACTGCAGCGCCGAGGCCAGCAGGCTCATTAATTGATCCCAATACTGCTGCCATTCCGCCAGGGAGCATACATATTTGTCCGGGCTTGGCCGCTCGATGGTGGCGCTTTCCTCTTTGTACAATTTCAACAAAGCCTCAGACGACGGGTTCGCGGTTTCATGAATGACGTGATGGGCGAACCTATCAATTTCGCGGTCCCATCGCTCCAGAAGCTCGGGCGTGAGAACGCCGCTTTTTCGGATGGCGGCAAGGAACGAATCAACGGCCTCGGCAATGGGAGCAGGCTGACCGCTAAGTACAGCAAGCTTCCAGGTATCCTCGAACCCGCTGAACTGGACGCCCCGATGATGATCCATTCCGGATCGCCGCTGCTGCTCGGCATCGTGGATGAAATGGTTCAGGACCGTTAAATCACGCGAACGCAGGGCATTCGAGCATTGGGCATAGAGCTCGGGAACGTCTACCGGATATTGACCTTCCGGACTTATGCCAAAATGCATCTGGCGCGACAGCGTCCGAAACATCCCGCTATTGATCTCTTGAAGCAGCGTAGGGACCGTGGCGAGCTGTTCCCACAGTAAGAGAACCAGTTGATGCGGCGATCCGAATGGACGGAAAGCGACCCCGATCCGGTCCTTTTGCAGAAATTCATTGCAAATATTCAACAGGGCGAACATCAGCAGATCCTGATGATGGCCGAAGCGGCCGTACAGCGCATGATCTGACTTGTCGAATTGCATGACGGCCAGGCGTATCGCGTTGGTCTGCGCCGGCACGATACCTTCATCCCTGAGGCGGTTGACCACCTGGGAATGGGCGCTCCTGTCATCAATAAGGCTGGATAACAGCTTCTCCGAATAGACCGGTCGATACTCGTTCACCTGAACATGCTGCTGCCTCGCCGCAAGGCGTTCATGTTCCTCCGCCTTCCAGGCCGCGGTCGCCTTGGCGACCGCTTGGTTGATGACGTCCTCTTCGATGGGTTTCAGGATATAATCCGTGCCGCTGTACCAGATGGTGTTGCGCACGAATTCGAAATCGTCATGCCCGCTGATCACGATGAATTTGATGTCCGGGTAATGCTTGTGGATCCATTCCATGAGATCCACGCCGTTTTTGAGGGGCATCAGCATGTCCATCAGCACAAGATGGGGCCGAAACGCCGGGATCAGCTCCATCGCCTCCAGCCCGTTGGCCGCTTCCTCTATATCGGTAATCCCGTGCGCTTCCCACTGTACCAGCAGGCGGATGGCTTTGCGCACGCGAGACTCGTCATCCACGATCAATGCCTTCATCCGTTTCACCTTCCACATTTATAGTCAGCACAACACGAAAGCCGTGCGGCTGGTTGTTTTCGATGTTGAATTTGGATTTTCCACGATAGTACAGCCTCAGCCTCGTCATGATGTTGATGAGTCCGATTCCGCTGCTGTCTTCCGTCTCCAGCTCGGACACAACCTGAAGCTGTTCCAGATCCAACTCTTCCATCCGAAGCAAATGCTCCTGAAGGGCTTGGAACGGCTCCTCCTGCATCCCGTTTCCGTTATCTTCGACCGTAATCTGCACGATCGAGGCCGATAGGCGCCGGCTTGTCAGCGCAATGTAATTGTCTTGCTCCAAGGGGTTCATGCCATGCTTGAAAAAGTTTTCGATCAGCGGCTGAACCAGCATCTTCGGAATCAACACCTGCAGAGTCGACTCATCCACATCGTAACGGAAGTCGAACTGATTCTCAAATCGTTCCTTCTGAAGTTCCACGTAATCCTTGATGTGATCGAGCTCCGTGGCCAGCGTGACCGGCTTGTCCGTATTGTACATGCTGTATCTCATCATCCGGGCCAGAGCGGAGATCAGGGAGTAGATCCTCTTCATGCCATGCTCCAGGGCAAGGGTGCCGATGGTCTGCAGCGCATTGTTCATGAAATGGGGATTCACCTGCGCCTGCAGCGCCCGGAGCTGGTTGGTCCGGTTCGCCAGCTTCAGCTTGTATTCCTGCAGGATGAGGTTATTGATCGTATCCATCATGCTGCCGAACCTGCGATGGAGGGCTCCGATTTCGTCTTTGCGATTGGACGAGATATCCACGGTCATTCGTCCGCTTTTGACCTGGCTCATGAGGCCAACCAATTCGCGGATCGGGGCCGTGATGTACACCGAAATCCAGATCGTGGCGGCGATGATGAGAATAAGGGACACGCCGATCAGCAAAATATTGACGAAGGCAGCTTTGTCCGCGCTGCTTAAAATATAGGAGGAAGGAATCTCCTTGATCATCGTCCAGTCGCTGACCGACGTCTTGATATTGTTATATAAATAGATTTTGTTGTTATACTCGAAATGGCCTTCCTGCTTGCCGGATTGCTTGATGCCGGCGTACCAGTCCGCCTGGACCTGTTGTCCCAGCATTTCGTCATTGCCGGCATACATGATATACCCGTCTTCATTGGCGATGTACAGCTGCTCATGATCAGGCTGGAACAGCTGGCCGCTGATCCGGCTCAGGAAATCCATGTCCAGATCGATGGCGAGAATGCCCAATCGTTCGGTTGAAGGGACCCGTTCAATGACCCGGTACATCGTGAATACTTGTTGATCGGCTTCATAGGGGTAAGCTAACTGAAACCCGTACGTATGAAGGGGATGCGGCGGCTGAAAGACCACCGTATCGTTACGGAGATCGGGAATCTCGGGATAGAGGTTGACCTCGCTTGTTTTTCTGGCGATATCCTGCGCGAATAACGTGGCTTCCCGTTTGCCGTCGACGTAAAGATAGACCTGTCTGGAGCCGCTGATGGCTTTTTGAATGGATTGCAGCGTGGCGGATTGCCTGCCGCTGGCGTTGATGTTCTCATGACTGTAATAGAGGCTGCGGAAAAAATCGGGGTCCGAGTAGACCGTAAGGGAACTCCGGTTCATCTCTTCCAAATAGCTCTCCAAATTCAACCGTCCCTGATAGAGAAGGTTCATATTCTCAACAACGGCCCGTTCCTTGAGCGAGTTGGTTGTCATGACATAACTGATGATCATGGAAATGGTGGTCGGAATGATGGTCGCCATGATCATGAAGGTAATCAGTTTGGTGCGGATGCTGTTCCAGTTCCAGTTCAATTTTTTCACCGCCGATCAATTTTCTATACCAATTAGTTCACATCCTATGGTAGTCCCAAGGTCTTCATCTTAGCATAATTAAATCATAGAGAAATGGATAGAGAAACGATAGGACAAGCGGAGGGGGATTAACATGAACAGCAAGAGAACGGCTGCTTTGACGCAGCAGTTGGTTTATATCGGACCCGCGCTGCTGTTTTTCGGTATTACGATCATTATCCCATTTGTGATGGGGATGTATTACTCGTTTACCGACTGGAACGGCGTTTCAGGGAACGTCGAATGGGTCGGGCTGGACAATTTCAAACAGATTTTCACAAATGACAGCGCATTCGCCCAATCCTTTTGGTTCACCACCAAATTTACGATCGTCGGCGTGCTTCTGACGAATTTGGTCGGATTCTTCCTGGCCTACTTCTTAACGAAAAATATTCGGGCGCGCAACTGGCTGCGGACGATATTCTTCATGCCGAACGTGATCGGCGGATTGCTGCTCGGCTTCATCTGGCAGTTTATCTTCATAAAAGGCTTTGCAACCGTTGGCGAAGCGACGGGAATTCCGTTTTTTAATCTTCCGTGGCTGGGAGACGAAGTAACCGGCTTCTGGGGCATCATCATGGTATTCGTATGGCAGTCGTCAGGCTATCTGATGGTCATCTACATCGCCTCCATTACGAACGTGTCCAAGGAAGTCATGGAAGCTGCCGAGATTGATGGGGCCAACCGGTTCCAAGTGCTCAAGAGCATCATCGTTCCGCTCATTATGCCAGCGGTTACCGTATGTTTGTTCCTGGCGATTTCCTGGTCCTTCAAAATGTTCGACCTGAACCTGTCGCTGACCAAGGGCGGACCTTACCGCTCCACGGAATCGCTAGCGATGAACGTGTATAACGAGGCATTCCTGAACAACCGGTACGGTCTCGGCACGGCCAAGTCCTTGATCTTCTTCCTGGTCGTTGCCGTCATTACGCTCATTCAAGTCCGTTTAACGAAGCAGAAGGAGGTTGAAGCTTAATGAGATCGAAGAAACCTCCCATGTCGGCCTCCACGATCGTATTGCAGATTGTGATGGTCATGGTTGCCTTGATCTTCTTGGCACCGTTCTACTTCCTGCTGGTAAACTCGGTCAAATCGCTGGGCGATATTATGGTCGACGCGGCCAACTGGCCAACGGCCTTTCACTTTGACAACTACAGCAAGGCTTGGGAAATGACCCGCTTTCCGGAAGCATTCACGAACTCCATCATCATTACGGTCATCAGCAATCTGATCATTGCCCTGCTGAGCGCGATGGCAGCTTACCGGATGGTCCGGTCCAATACGAGATTCAATCGAATCGTGTTCATGCTGTTCGTATCGGCCATGGTCATTCCGTTCCAATCCATTATGATTCCATTGCTGCAGGTCATTAACTTTCTCGGCGTCAACAACAGCATCGTGGGTCTGATTCTCAGTTATCTCGGACTCGGCATCCCGCTGTCGGTCTTCCTGTTCCACGGTTTCGTGAAAGGCATTCCGCTGGAGATCGAAGAGGCCGCCACGGTCGACGGCGCTTCTCCGTTCAGGGTATTTGCCCGCATCGTTATGCCGATGCTGAAACCTATGATGGTAACGGTCATCATCCTGAACTGCTTGTGGGTCTGGAACGACTACCTGTTGCCATCCTTGATCCTGCAAAGTCCGGAACTGCGGACGATTCCGCTTGCGACCTTTGCGTTCTTCGGGCAGTATTCGAAGCAGTGGGATATGGCGCTGCCGGCGCTCGTGCTGGGCATTACGCCGATCATCATCTTCTTCCTGTCACTGCAGAAGTACATCGTTGAGGGCGTCGCTGCCGGCTCCGTTAAGGGGTAAGGGCAGCGGGCGCCTCGCCCATAACCGGTTTTTCCATCTTTATATATAATCATTATCAGGGGGTAGTAAAGATGAACAAAATGAAATTATCACTCGTGATGCTGCTGGCTTTCTCGCTGCTGCTTGCAGCTTGCGGCGGCAAGTCGGAAGCAGGCCAGGGCGGAAGCTCGAATGGAGCTTCCGGCGATGTCAAAACGGTCAAGATTTTTCAATTCAAAACCGAGATCGTGGACGGCTTGAATGAGCTTAAAGTCGAATTCGAGAAGGAATACCCGAACATCAAGCTGGATATTCAAACGGTAGGCGGCGGCGCGGACTATGGTGCTGCATTGAAAACCAAATTCGCATCCAACGATGCGCCGGATATTTTCTCCAATGGCGGCGACGCCGAGATGGAGATGTGGATCGACCGTCTCGAAGATCTGTCCGATCAGCCTTGGGTGAACGATCTGGTCGATATGGCGAAAGAGCCGATGACCAAAGACGGTAAAGTATACGGCATGCCGATGAATCTTGAAGGATGGGGTTACATCTACAATAAGGATTTGTTTGAGCAGGCCGGCATTACCGAGCTTCCAAAAACATATACTCAGCTGGCAGATGCCGCGAAGAAGCTGGAAGCCGCAGGCATAACTCCTTTTGCGAACGCTTACCAGGAATGGTGGTTGATCGGCAACCAGGGCATTAACCCGGCATTCGCCCAGCAGGATGACCCGAATGCGTTTATTCAGGGCTTGAACGACGGTACGCAAAAATTCGTGGGCAATGGGAAGTTCGAAGAGTGGACCAAGCTGATGCAGCTGACATTGGACCACGGCAACAAGAATCCGCTGACCACCGACTACAATACGGCCATTTCCCTGCTGGCTACAGGCAAAGCCGCCATGATGCAGAACGGGAACTGGGCTCAAACCGAGATCGATGCCATCAATCCGGATCTGAATCTCGGCTACCTGCCGATGCCGCTTGGCGACAATGCCGAGCAAAATGACAAGCTGAACGTCGGCGTACCTGCGAACCTGGTCATTAACAAAGATTCCGCGTCGAAGGAAGAAGCGAAGATCTTCCTGAACTGGTTTGTCACATCCGATATCGGCAAAGAGTACATCGTGAAAAAATTCAAATTCATCCCGGCCTTGAAGACCATTGAAGCAACGCCTGAGGATATGGGCGATTTGGGTTCGGCCGTATGGGAGTACGTGCAGGCAGGCAAAGTGCTGCCAAGACAATCCGCGAAGTTCCCTGACGGCGCGGCGCAAGAATTCTCCGGCGCGATGCAGGCATTCTTCGCCGGCAAATCCGATACGAACAAAATGCTTGAAGATATGCAGACATCCTGGGATAGCTTGAGCAAGTAAGGAGCCATGCAAAATTTAAGTTAGCAGACCGTTCATAAGAGGTATGATCCCTTGTCCGACAAGATAGGGGGTGGTACCTCTTTTCTATAGCAGAGTCTACGAAGGAGGCAATTCTATGATTAATCAACGTTTTCCTAAGATATGGTATGGCGGGGATTATAACCCCGAGCAATGGGATAAGGCAACAATGGAAGAGGACCTGCGGATGTTCGAGCTGGCGGGCGTCGACGTGGCGACCCTCAATGTATTCTCCTGGGCCAAAACGCAGCGCGATGAGGAAAGCTATGATTTCGCGTGGCTTGATGAAATTATGGACCGTCTGGCGGAGGAGCAGGTTCACGTCTGTTTGGCAACCAGCACGGGGGCGCACCCTGCTTGGATGGCCAAGAAATACCCGGACATCCTGCGCGTCGATTACGATGGACGCAAACGCAAATTCGGCGGCCGCCATAATTCATGTCCGAACAGCCCGACCTATCGCAAATTCTCCGTGCTGATGGCGCGCAAGCTGGCTGAACGGTACAAGGATCACCCGGCGCTGGTCATCTGGCACGTCTCCAATGAGTATGGCGGATATTGTTATTGCGACAACTGTGAGCGTCAGTTCCGCGTCTGGCTGAAAGAGCGTTACGGGTCGCTCGATAAGCTGAACGCTGCATGGAATACCGGGTTCTGGGGTCATACCTTTTACGAATGGGACGAGATCGTGGTACCGAATGCGCTCAGCGAGGAATTCGGCGGAAACCGGTCGTTCTTCCAAGGAATATCACTGGATTACCGCCGTTTTCAGTCCGACAGCCTGCTGCAATGTTACCGGCTGGAAAGAGATGAGCTGAAGAAGGTCACGCCGGATATTCCGGTTACCACCAATCTGATGGGCTTTTATCCGGAGCTGGATTACTTCGAGTGGGCGAAGCATATGGATGTGGTGTCCTGGGACAACTATCCCGCGATCGATACGCCGGTGAGCTTTACGGCGATGTCGCATAACCTGATGCGCGGGCTCAAAAGCGGACAACCGTTCATGCTGATGGAACAGACCCCGAGCGTTCAGAACTGGTCGCCCTACAACTCCGCGAAGCGTCCCGGCGTCATGCGGCTGTGGAGTTATCAGGCTGTAGCGCACGGCGCGGATACGGTCATGTTCTTCCAGCTCCGCCGTTCCGTAGGGGCGTGCGAGAAATTCCACGGCGCATTGATCGAGCATGTGGGACATGAGCATACCCGGGTCTTCCGGGAGTGCGCGGAGCTGGGGCAAGAGCTGCAGCAGCTCGGAGACAAGCTGCTCGACTCCCGTTCGGACGCCAAGGTGGCGATCATGTATGACTGGGAGAACCGCTGGGCGCTGGAGCTGTCAAGCGGGCCTTCCAAAGCCCTGAACTACGTGGATGAGGTTCATAAATATTATGACGCGCTGTATCAGCAGAATATCCAGACCGATATCATCAGCGTCGAAGAGGATCTGAGCAAGTATGATATCGTGATTGCCCCCGTGATGTACATGGTGAAGCCGGGGGTTGCCCAGCGCGTGGAGCGGTTCGTATCGCAGGGCGGAACCTTTGTGACCACCTTCTTCAGCGGCATCGTCAATGAGAACGACCTGGTGACCCTCGGAGGTCATCCGGGCGAGCTGCGCAACGTGACCGGCATATGGGCTGAGGAAATCGATGCCCTGCTGCCCGGAATGCAAAATCAGATCGACATGAAGCAGGATTGGGGATCGCTGCGTGGAAGTTATCCATGTGGAATTTTGTGCGATGTCATCCATGCGGAGACGGCGGAGGTTCTGGCTGAGTACGGATCCGACTTCTACAAAGGCACGCCTGTTTTAACGAAGAATGCGTTTGGCGAAGGGCAGGCCTATTATGTGGCCAGCAGTCCGGATGCGCAGTTCCTGCAAGGGTTTCTTGCCAATCTGTGCGAAGAACAAGGCGTGAAGCCGCTGCTGGATACACCACAAGGGGTAGAGGTGGTGGAGCGGGTGAAGGACGGAAACTCCTATCTGTTCATATTGAACCATAATGCCGAAGAGATGACGTTTGATGCAGGTTCTGCCAATTCGTTCGATCTCCTGGGCAGCCGGCAGGTTACGGGCCATGTCACGATTCCGGGAAGGGACGTCATGATTCTGGAACGGGCTGCCGCCGCCCGGGCTTAAAGAGAGCAAGGAGATCTTACTCGGACCTTGGTTAGGGGGCAAAAGCAGTGAGTATACATTTCCATGAAGATCTGGGGATATTCCATCTCCAGAGCGATCGGTCAAGTTATGTGATTGAGCTGGTGCGCGGCGTTTATCCGGCGCATGCCTATTGGGGACGCCGGATTCGCGATCACCGCGTCCTAGGATTGCTGGAACGGAGGGGAAGAGCATCCTTTTCGCCGACGCCGTTCCGCGAGGATGCTTCCTTCTCCTTGGACAGTTTGCCTCAGGAATACCCGGGCTATGGCAGCGGCGATTTTCGGCAGCCTGCATATCAGGTGCAGCTGGCTAACGGGACCACGGTCACCGAGGCGGAATATGTCCGTCACCGGATCTACAGCGGCAAGCCGAAGCTTGAGGGCTTGCCTGCCGTATACACGGAACAGGATGACGAGGCGGATACGCTGGAGCTGGAACTGTTTGATCGGGTAAGCGGTTTGACGATTTATTTGTCTTATACGATCATGAAGGCGTTTGACGCTATTTCCCGCTCCGTATCGTTCCGCAACGACAGCAAGGAGAACATGACGCTGCTGCGTGCCATGAGCGCCAGCGTGGATATGGATCACAGCCGTTATGACCTGCTGCATCTCCATGGGGCATGGGCAAGGGAGCGCCATGTGCAGCGCAGAAGACTATCCCCGGGCATGCAAGGGATAGAGAGCCGCAGGGGTTCAAGCAGCCATAACCATAACCCGTTCCTAGCGCTGCTGTCCGAGGGGGCAGGCGAAGAGTTCGGCGAGGTGTTCGGCTTCAGTCTGGTATACAGCGGCAGCTTCTCCGCGCAGGTCGAGGTGGACCAATACGATACGACCCGGGTCACGATGGGATTGAATCCGTTCGATTTCACGTGGCTGCTGGAGCCGGGGCAGTCGTTCCAGACGCCGGAAGCGGTGATGGTCTTCTCGGCGGAGGGCCTGGGCGGCATGTCCCGACGTTATCATAAAATGTACCGCACAAGGCTGTGCCGGGGGCAATTCCGGGATGCCACGCGCCCGGTGCTGGTGAACAATTGGGAAGCAACCTACTTCAACTTCAATGCCGATAAAATCGAGCAGATTGCAAGCGCGGGACGGGATCTCGGCATCGAGCTGTTCGTGCTGGACGACGGATGGTTCGGCAAGCGCAACGATGATACGACTTCCATCGGGGATTGGGTCGTTGACAAGAACAAGCTGCCCGACGGCCTTGAGGATCTCGTGAAGAGGGTCCGCGGTCTGGATATGCAGTTCGGTTTGTGGTTTGAGCCGGAAATGATATCGCCGGACAGCGATCTGTACCGTCAGCATCCCGACTGGTGCCTGCACGTGGAAGGGCGCCGGCGGACGGAAGGGAGGCAGCAGCTGATCCTGGATTTCTCCCGCCAGGAAGTAGGCGACGCGGTGGCCGATATGGTTCGCGGCATCCTGAGAAGCGCACCGATCACCTACGTGAAATGGGACATGAACCGGAACATGACGGAGATCGGATCGGCTGCGCTGCCGCCTGAGCGTCAGCGGGAAACAGCCCATCGCTATATGCTCGGTCTGTACAGGGTGATGGAACAACTGACGACGGAGTTCCCGCATATTTTGTTCGAGAGCTGCTCCGGGGGCGGCGGACGCTACGATCCGGGAATGCTGTATTACATGCCGCAGACGTGGACAAGCGATAACTCCGATGCCGTCAGCCGATTGAAGATCCAATACGGAACGAGCCTGGTTTATCCGCTCAGCTCCATGGGAGCGCATGTGTCCGCTGTTCCGAATCATCAGGTGCACCGGAATACTTCGCTGCGGACGAGAGGACACGCGGCAATGTCGGGCAATTTCGGTTATGAGCTGGACCTGACGGCCTTCAGCGAACAGGAGAAGGAGGATGTCCGCGAGCAGGTAAAGCTGTACAAAGAGATTCGGCATCTCGTGCAGTTCGGGGATTTCTACCGCCTTCGGAACCCGTTCGAAGGGAATGAAGCGGCCTGGACGATCGTCTCCGAGGATCGCTCGGAAGCGGTGCTGTATTATTTCCGCATCTTAAGCGAGGCGAATGAGCCGATTCGGTGGCTGCGTACGATGGGACTGGATCCGGAAGGGGATTACAAGTGCCTGGAGGACGGGAACATCTACGGCGGAGACCGGCTGATGAACGCCGGCTTGGCCGTTCCGCCGATGCATGGCGATTTCCAAAGCTTTATCTGGAGATTCGAACGGGTATAAGCTGTTTACTAAAAGCCTGCGGAAGCGATCTGCGTCCCTAGCGCAACGTTAAATCAAGGTTGATCCGGCATCAAGCCGCGGGATAAGCCGGAAGAACCGCCAGAGAAGCACGCTCTGGCGGTTCTTGCTGTTTCTACCGGCTGCATTCAGGTCGCCGTGATGGAATAAATGCCACGTTCCGTTGTGAGCACCACTTGACGGTCTTGAACCTCCGCAGCCGTTAACCCGTCCAGCCCGATGACGAAGGCATTGCTTGGCAGCGGGGCTTCGTGGCCTGCCGTGATGACCACGCCGGGGCCGTGCAGCAGAAGAGCGTGGCGATCTCCATACCCGTCGATGGACTGCGCTTGCTGTTGCTGATGTTCAAATCGTTCCAGCCGTAATTCAACCTGGTCGTGATCCTTCTCTTCTTGCTTGGATATGTGCAGTGTACGGTTGCTATTGGATTGAAGCCAGTTCGTAACCTCTTCGATCGATGGATTCATCATGGACACCTTCCTTGATTTTAGGGTGGCTTCAACTAGTCTGTCCACGAAGGGGGTTCGTTATTTCAATTCGAACCGGGTTTCTTCCGCAGAAAGTCGACGGAAAATTAACGCAGTTCAAACCCTCTTCCTCGATATTACGTGTTAAGATAGTTAAAGAATCTGGAACAAAAGCATGATACATATGGAGGGTCCATGGGCAAGAAATGGTATTACGTGCTCGCCATCCTGCTCGCAGCCTGCAGCTGGATCGGGAATGTCTGGCATTACGAAGCCAACCAACTGGGAAGAACCGTATTCCTCGAGCATCATGTGGAAACAAGGGAAGGGGGAGGCCGCGTATTCGACTTGTATTATGTGGAGGACAAACAAGCAGATAAGAGGCTGAGCTCCATCCGGATCGAAGGTTACCCTGGACAGATCGTCACGCCCTATCCCCGATATGCGGAGTATCAGAGGCAGTACTTAGGAAAAATGATGGTGAACTTAAATGCCCCTCAGAAAAAAGGTGCAGGAGTGAAGCTGGAGGAGCCGGTTCTCATTCGGGAAGTTACCGCGCTTTATTCCGACGGAAGCTCGGAGCAAGTGAATGTCGGGGAAATATACGTTTGGCCCGGCGTATATCGTCAGGATGAGCAAGATCCGATATCGTGGACATCCGGCGGATCTTCCTCCGATCATTCGGGATACGACTCCGCTGTTGTGAAGCGTCCGGTACAGTTAACGGCGTTCTCCTCGAAACTGCTGGATATCGCTGTAGAGGGGCATCTTAGAGTCTATGCCGACATTTCAAGCCAAATACCAGGTACCAGCTACCGGTCACAGCCTTCGGAAGCGCACATCGAGTTAAGAGGCGAGCCCGTCGATGAGATTCAGCTTCCACTTAACATTCATAAAGGGGATTCCATTAGAATCAGCCACCAATTTGATATGCCGTCGCTTGAGAAGAGCTTGCAGGTTTACCAGCTCCTATTGAAAACAACCTTTATGGAGGAAAGCGGTCGCCAATGGCATGGAGAAACGGTTATTCCCTATCACCCGAGACCGACGGATCAAGAATTGTCGGAATTTGTCCGGGATAGCAGGAGGACACCGTGAGTAGGGCTTACGGGCGTATGGGCTGGGGCCTGTTGTTTGTCATTGTCGACTTTAAGCTGGACTCGGTGGATATGTTGCCCGATATGCTCGGGTACCTGCTGATCGCTTCGGGACTATGGCGGCTCCAGAAGTTGAATGGATATTTTAAGGCAGGGCATCTGTCGGCTTGGCTGCTGATGGCCTGGTCGGTGTTACAATTGTTTTGGTTTACCGAAGCGGGGATAGACGGCTTACCCGTGCAATCCGCGAAGGATATATGGATCCAGCTGCCTGCCCTCTGCTCGCATACCGTATTGATTTACGGAATTTGCAGAGGCATCCAGGCGCATTTCGCGGGTAACGCGTCCGGACTGGATCACAAGGCAAGCCTCCGGCTGCACTTATTTATGGCGGGACAGCTCCTGTGGCTGATCGTGTACCCATTCGTTTTAAATCTGGACTCGGGCGATATGTTCCTTGTGTTCTTTCTGTGCTCGCTCATCGTAATGGCGGCAGAGATCGCGGTTCTGCTCCTGGTCAGGCTTGCCGTACGGGAATCGACCGAGATTTAGGTAAAGCGCTATACCCAGGTTTTGTTAACGATTATGAAATCAATCATGTTGAACCATTGTCTTTGCTGGGATGATACACGATCGTAACGCCCAGCTGGTTATATATTTCTTCGGTGTAGTGGTGATCCGGGCAGTGCTTGATCGTTGCCATGTCTTCTTGCCTGGAGATCAGCTTCTGCTCGCAGTCGGGACAGCGGTCCTGGAAAAGAAATTTCAGCTTATTCAACATGATCACCACACACCTCCTTAATTTCCGATACAAATACTTGGGTTTATTATAAATCAACAGCGAGGCACATTCAATAGCAATGTGCCCGGCCACGATATCAAATGAACGGAGATCGATCACCTTGATAGTGCAACTTGTAGTCATGGTCTTTATAGGTATCATCGGTTCTTTTTTCTCAGGGTTGCTGGGAATTGGCGGGGCGATCATTAATTTCCCCCTGCTTCTATATGTACCTTCCTGGTTTGGACTGGAGGCCTTCACCTCCAAGGAGGTCGCATCCATCAGTATGCTGCAGGTATTTTTTGCTTCCTTGTCAGGCATGCTAACCAATCGGATGAGTTCGCGCGGCGGTGAGTCGTACGTTCACAAGCGATTGGTCATCCAGATGGGGGCCAGTACCCTGATTGGCAGTCTGATCGGGAGCCTGTCCTCGATGCTCATGACGAGCGGAACGATTAACGTGATTTATGGATTTCTGGCGGTAATCGCGGTGTTATTGATGATCGTGCCGACCCGGGCATCCATGGAGAACAGATCGGTGAGCGAGGTGACTTACCATGCATGGATTGCAATGGGAGCTGCCTTTATTGTCGGCGGCATTGCCGGAATCGTCGGGGCCGGCGGCGCCTTTATCCTGATCCCCATTATGCTGACGGTTCTTAAGATCCCGACGCGGATCACCATCGCATCCTCGCTCGCGATCGTCTTTCTGTCGGCGGTCGGGGGCGTTATCGGCAAAATCGCCTCGGGCGACATTCCGATTTGGCCGTCCCTGTTTGCCGTTGCCGGAAGCTTGATGGGTGCCCCCATCGGCGCGATTATCAGCCGCAAGATGAACGTCCGCCTGCTGAGGTACGCCTTGGCTCTTCTCATTGCGGTGACGGCGGTCAAGATCTGGATCGATATTTTAGGGTAAGTAAAGAGGTAGAACCTTATTCATCATGATGGAAGAGGAGGAGAATGAACGATGAAAACCAATCGGCTGGGCTCTTCGGAATTGTATGTAAGCGAAATCGGGCTGGGCTGCATGTCGCTGGGTACGGACGAAGGACAAGCGGTGAAGCTTATTCATGAAGCGTTGGATCGGGGCGTGAATTTTCTGGATACGGCGGACCTATACGATGAAGGCCGCAACGAGGAACTGGTTGGCAAAGCGGTTCAGGGCCGGCGCGAGGACGTCATCATCGCCACCAAAGTGGGCAACCGCCGCGTGCCGGGACAGGAGGGCTGGGTATGGGATCCTTCAAAGGACTACATCAAATCAGCCGTTAAGGACAGTCTGCGCAGACTGGGTACGGATTATATCGATCTGTATCAGCTTCACGGGGGGACGCTGGATGATCCGATCGAAGAGACGATTGAAGCTTTTGAAGAATTGAAGCGGGAAGGGTGGATTCGTTATTACGGCATATCGTCCATCCGGCCGAACGTCATCCGCAAGTATGTCGCCAAATCCCATATCGTCAGCGTCATGAGCCAGTACAGCATCCTGGACCGGAGACCGGAGGAAACGGTCCTTGATCTGCTTGAGGAGAACGGAATATCCGCGATAGCCCGGGGGCCCGTTGCCCGCGGCATCTTGTCGGACCGAGGACAAGCCAAAGCCGAGAAGGGATACCTGGATTACAGTAAACAAGAGCTGCTCGACGTGCTCAAGAGGCTTGAAGCGTTTGGAAAAGGCCGGGATTTGTCCCAGCTGGCGATTCGTTATGCTTTGGCCCATGCCGCTGTTGCCTGCACCATTCCCGGGGCAAGCTCGCTTGAACAGCTGCTGCATAACCTGGCTGCGGGGGATATGGAAGCTTTATCGCCGCAGGACATCCAATCGATCCAGGCGATCAGCCGCGCCAACCAATATGAGGCTCACCGGTAACACCGGGAGCGATAAGCGTGTGAATGGTCTATCCCGTTAATCTTTTGGGGCATGAAATATTTACGGCCTGAAGATTTACGGATGAACCGCATTCCCGCATGTTATAATAACCGGATAAGAGCCTGACGTCAGGCGAAATAGTTCATGCCCGCAATCCGCTTTAAGGATATCGGGCTTTTTTGTACCTTATTTGTACTTTATCAATAAATTGGCGTCAAACCTTGGAGAATGTCAAACTTTTTGAAGCGATGGTTCGTTCCAAGGAACGTAAACCGCGCGGCTTATGCCATAATCGTACATGGTGAAAGGATTCTAGAATGATTACCATTGAGCATCTATCAAAAACCTATCGCAAGGGCGCCTGGGCGCTCTTGGATGTTTCATTACAATTGGATAAAGGCATGACGGGTCTGCTAGGACCCAATGGCGCCGGCAAAACAACCTTAATGCGCATCCTGGCAACCTTATTGACGCCGACCTCCGGGCAGGTGAGGGTGAACGGAATATCCCTTGGACGGCCGGAGGAGATTCGGCAGATGATCGGTTATTTGCCGCAGCATTTTCACATTTACCCGCAGCTGACCGGCAGAGATTATCTGGATTATGTGGCGGCCATGAAGGGGATCACGGACCGGAGCGCCAGGCTGAAGGAGATCTCCAGGCTGCTTGAGATGGTCAATCTTCAGGAGAAGGCGGACAAAAAAGTGCGTACGTACTCGGGGGGCATGAAGCAAAGATTGGGCATTGCCCAAGCGCTGCTCGGTTCCCCGGATATTTTGATCGTAGACGAGCCGACGTCGGGGCTGGATCCCCAGGAGCGTGTCCGGTTCCGGAATGTGTTAACCCGTTTCAGCATCGACCGGACGGTCCTGTTATCCACTCATATCGTAGCGGATATCGAGAGCAACTGCCGTCGCATCGCCGTAATGAACAAGGGGAGATTGGCCATGAACGGCAGCCTGCCCGAACTGCAGGCCTGCGGGAAGGGACAAGTGTGGGAAACGGTGATGAGCCATGAAGAATTTGCCTTGATGGATCCCATGTCCGTCGTGTCCACTCGAACGGTACCGGAAGGCGTGTTATGCCGGTTTATCAGTGCAGCGGCTCCAGTGACAGGCGCGTTTCCGGCGGATCCTACCCTGGAGGACGGCTATCTGGCTCTGCTGCGGAGGGATCGCCATGCATAAGTGGTGGAGGCATAGTCTGCTGGAGCTGCGGCTTTTGTTCGGCAATCCCTTGTTTGCCTCGCTTCCGGTCCTCTACGCGATTCTGTTCATCATCATCATGCTGCAGGCTGCAAGCGGAAACGGACCGAATCATAACTTGTATTCGGCTGCGTATTCCTTTCATATGCTGGGTCATACGATGACGCTGGGTCCGGCGATGTTAATCGGCATCTTGTCCATCCGGCGGGATGTCCGCCGTCGGTCGTTTGAATGGAACCACAGCCTGCCTGTGTCCTTCTTCACCCTGCTGTCGTCGAAATATGCGGTCGGCTTGCTGTACTTTTCACTGTTTACCCTCTCGACGTCGGTTATATTCTATATCCTGTCGGTCAGCCAAGGGATAGCCGGTGATATCGCGATGGTGCATACGATGCAATTCGCGGTGCAGTATGAGGTTTCCTATATGGTGACGCTCGCGCTAGCGATGCTCCTCGGGGCAAGCATACCGAATCGGATCGTGTATTTGATCGGTTTCTGTGCATGGATGTTTGGAACGTTTTTCATGGAAATTTATTTCATCAGCGAATTAAGATGGATGCCGGCCCAAGTGTTTCACCTTAACCAATTCTTCCTTCAATCCAATCGGTTTGAATATGATAATTGGGGGTATGACCTACTATCCAAGGATATCCAGCTGTCCCGTTGGTTCGTGCTGGCCTTCACCTTCCTGCTGCTGTCGGTGTGTTTGTTCTTGTTAAACTCGAAGCGCCCTACGATGCTGAAAAAGGCAGGGTGGCTGGGCGTGCTGGGGGCTGTCGTGTTGACGGCAGCCGCCGCCGTGCCCTACGGCACGCTTTGGGCGGAACGGTATGCCCAAATTGATGCGAAGCTGGAGGACCCCACGATTTCTTATGTCGATGATCCTGAAAATATAGCTTTCTATCATGTGTCTTCCTATGACATCAAGCTGAAACGGCTGCCAAACGACGAGCTTCGCGTGACGGCGAAGCTAACGATACCAGCCTCCGAAATATCGGGCATGAGGCAGCTGCCGTTAACCTTGAACCGGATGTTCAAGCTTGAACGTGTCCAGCTTCAGGGCATCGATGCTCCTTATCGCAGACAGGGAGAGCGGATATCGATCAGGATGGTTGGCGATGCCAAGGGAGGGGACCTTCAAGCCGAGCTGGATTATAGGGGCAAGGTGATGGATTTTATGGCCGGTTACTCCGATGAGGAATTTGCGGCCTATAGCGTGGGGCCTGAAGTTAAGCTGGAGGGACATATGGCCTGGTATCCGCTTCCCGGTCATCAGGAGGTATATTTAAAGAGCGACAACGGAGATCTTTCATCGAAATACGTTTATCTGGGCTGGCAATACGGGAAGCTGCGCTACTCTGACGGAGAGATGAAGCTGGTGGTGGAAGGTTATCCGCAACCCTTGTACACAGGAATGAAAGAGCTGGAGCGGAAGCCGGGTTACCAGCGGTTTGAGGACAGGGAGATCGAGCAGAATATCTCTCTGTACGGGGGACAATTCTGGAAGGAAATCCACCGGAATGATCTCCCGATTACCATCGTGACAACGCCATATCTGGAGAAGGCATCCGTAACATTGCTGAGAGATATGAAAAAGAAGTATGACTATTTTTCCGAGTGGATACCCGAGTTCAACAGCAGCGTCGAGAAGATCTTGTATTTGGGCCAAGGCTTTGATTACCCTCAGATGAATCATCGCCTGATTCTGTCTTCAAACCACTACACCTATAACTTCGCGAACTTGCCCGGCGAATGGATGAACTCGATTCTGTTCGGCAACCAGGGTGCGTTCCATTATAATTTTGAGCATCCGGAACGAGACGTGCGCGGAAAAATCAGCAGTCTCTTCTGGTATGTGTATTACGTCGAGGAGAAAGGGCTTAGCGATAAACAATTAAGATCGGCTTACGGAAATCTCCGGTCGGTACAGCAGCTGTTGTTCAAAAACGGAAGCGGGGAGGATCCCCAGAACCAAATAGGCATAAGTATGGCCAGACAGGTTAGAAAGGCGCTGGAGGAAGGCAGAGGGAATCAGGTCAAAGAGGTGCTGGTGCAGTTTTATGGGCAGGGACTGATGCTTCCCGACACCGAACGCAACCCGGCCTTACGACCGGAGAAGCCGATCACGTACAAAGAGTGGCAGCAGAAGTGGGATGCCATGATGAATGTCAAATAATGACGACTATGCACCTGCACGCGGTCGGTTATAATTGAGAAATAGTTATAACGGAAGATGAGAATGCATGTAGAAAGGGGGGGAAGGCATGATTTCCGATCAGCAGCTGTCCGAACGCATGGCTGCCGGCGACCAGGAAGCGTTTGAAATGCTGGTGACGAGGTACCATGGTCCGCTGCTTAGTTATACGACCCAGAGGCTGGCCGACAGGCAAAAGGCCCAGGATATCGTTCAGGAAACCTTTATCCGGCTCATCCGGCATCTGAAGCAGCACGGGACGCTCGAGCATGTTCGCTCCTGGTTGTACCGCGTCGCTCTCAATATGTGCAAGGATTATTGGAAAAGCGCATCCTACAGGTCCGAAGGTCTTGCGGGTGAGGAAATGCCGGATGCATACGACCCTGAACCGGGCGCGGAGGAGCTTGTGGAAAGACAGGAAACTTCCCTCGAAATTGCGGCGTCGCTCGAGACCTTGCCCGATATACAACAGGAAGTCATATCGCTTCGGTTCTTTCATGACCTGAAGCTGCAGGAAATCGCCGACCTGGTCGACCTCCCCTTAAGTACGGTCAAAACGCATTTATATAACGGCTTGAGAAAGCTGAAGAAAACATTGTCCATGGAGCATTCCGATTTGGTTCCCGTCCCTTCGTCCCGAAGGACGAGGGAGAAGAGTCCTCAGGAACAGGTACGGAACCGCTCCAAGTCGGAAGAGTCTGATTCGCAGAGCAAAGTAAAAGAAAGTGAGGTGTATCTCCATGGATCATCCATTCGATAATGAATTGAGAAGACTTGAAGACGAGCTTCGCGGCCCGCTCAGACGCGCGGCTCTTCCGTCGCCGACACCGGATGAGACGGCCCAGCTCATCGCGTCCCTTCAGGGGGAGTTCAATCAGCTCCGGATTGAGCCCGAGTCTCCCAAGCTGGATTTTAATCCGCAGGTCGACCCGCCCTCATTGAAACAGATCCTTCGGAGCCAGATTCGATTGAATCAAAGATCCATTCTGCTCACGGCAGGCGCGGTATTCTGCATGCTGGTCATGCTGATCGATCCGGAATATCCGCTTGATCAATTTGCCGGATTGCCCGGCGGCATTTTTCCATTGATCACCCCTCTGCTGCTGATCGTATCGATGCTGTTCAGCAGTCGAACCTGGGATAAAGGGATGCGGGCCGTGGAGACGTTGACCCCTTACCCGCCGGCATTGGTCTTGTATACCCGCTTGCTTCTCGTGACAGGCATCGTTGTTGGAATGGCCTTGCTCAGTACCCTTGCGCTCGGGCTTCGATCCATCCAGGCAGAATCCTCCCGCTTTTTATTCGGGCCCTTTATTCTGGAGTGGATGGGCATTCTGCTGGTGACGGGAGGGGCCGCGATGTATATGCTGTTTCGCAAAGGCATGGTCTACTCGCTGATCTCGGCGGTGTTGGTGTACGGCATGTGGATCGTGATACAGGGCCAGATCGTGGACCACGGCGTTTCCATGAGCGGCAAAATGCTGACGGACATGTCCCTGCTTGTGATCGGCTTGATTCTGCTGATTTCTTCCTACGGACGCAGCTTGAAGCTGAACGGAGCCTGGAGATTGGCGAATGATTAGGCTGGAAGGACTGGAACGGCAGGCAGGCACGTACCGGCTTGAAATCGAGAAAGCGGAGATTCAATCCGGCCTGAACCTCATCGTGGGGGCGAACGGCGCCGGAAAAACAACCCTGATCGAGCTGCTGACCACGCTGCAGGCGCCCGATGCAGGCGAGATCCTGTACAGCGGGCGCAGGGCAGGGGATCATTTGCCGCTGATCCGCAGTCAAATCGGGTATGTTCCCGCGGATATCGAGCTGTATGGGGATATGAAGGTCGGCAAGCTGCTGACCTATATGGCCGAATTGAAGGGCGTGTTTAACCCGGAGGCTATTGACGGGCTGATGGCGGACTTTCGGCTGGAACCTTTCCGCAAGAGCAAGGTCAAGAATTTGTCGCAAGGGGTGCAGCGTCGCATTGCCGTCGTACAAGCGCTGTTGGCCTCACCGTCTTTTCTGTTCTTGGATGAGCCTTTGAACGGCATGGACGCGGAGGAGCGCAAATTTCTCATCACGTATCTGACCAAATATGCCCGGGGCCGTATGGTGATCGTTGCGGCCCACGAGCTGAACGAATGGGAAGAGGCGGCGGACACCGTGATCTGGATACACCGCGGCCGCCTCCGGTATATCGGTTCGCCGACCCAATGGAAGCTGAATGTGGCCTCCAGCGTCTGGGAAGGCGAGATCGATTTGGAAGACTTTGAGCAGATACCCCAGGAGCTGCTGATTCATTTTCAAATGACGGAGCATCGGATGAGAGTCAGGCTGATGGGGAAAAAGCAGCCAGGTCCCGAGTTCATGGAAAAGGCGCCTACGCTGGAGGACACCTTTTTCCTGCATATGAACGCCTTAGCGAGACGCGGCTGAATGTCGTGCTGAACATGGAGAATCATCGCCCGCCAGGGGCGATGATTTTTTGCGTTTCATCGAATCATCAGCGGCAACCTACTTGGTCGTTTTTTTGTCGCGATGCCTCCAGCTATAGATCCACGAGGCAACCATGGAAGATGGCCAGAACCACCCTTGCGTACTGTAATGAAGCTGTTCTTCCTGAAAGGACATCTTGTTGTAATACGTTTCCTGATCGGTCCCCTGCCTTCGGGGATCGTTCTTCAATGCGGCAATATAGCGGTACTGTACGGGAATCATGATCAGGAATACGGCTAGCAGAACGCCTGCAATGATCCAGATCATAGAGCTCATAAGGTCACGCTCCTCCGGCTAATCGTTATAGGAATCGTCATATTGTTATACATTACGTTTTCAACCTCGATAAGGATTCAACAATCTAGGAAAATGGACGAAGTTTCGTTCGGATGATATCCCGAAAAAGCCAATCATCCATTCCAGAACAGGGTAAGGAAGGGTAGACACGGTGCGCGTCATCGTTGAACGGCGGCAAGCGACTGTGTGCATGAAAGGATGAACCGAAGGGAGCGAGAAATCATGGGAACCGTAAGTAAACAGGGAACGGAGAAGGTGGCGCTGGTAACGGGTGCTGGCGCGGGAATCGGACGAGGGATTGCCAAGGTTCTGGCTGAAAAAGGATACCGGCTGGCGATGACCTATAATTCGAGCAAAGAAGGAATCGTGGATGTAGCGGAGGACATCGGCCATACCTATGGCAAGGAGCCGCTTATTATTCAGAGCGATTTGACCGTTCGCAGCGAAGCGGAGAATACGATACGAAAGACGCTGGAGGAATTCGGCCGGATCGATCTGTTGGTGAACAATGCGGGGATCGGCCTATATGACGAGCTGACGGAGATTGAAGAGGACGCGCTGGACATGACCGTTCATCTCGATTTTCGAGCCCCGATGCTGCTTAGCAAATATGCGGTTCGGGAGATGATCGCCCAGGGTATTCCGGGCAATGTCATCTTCATCACGTCCTCCCGGGGAGAGAGAGCCTATCCCAAGGACAGCATTTACGGCGGCATGAAGGCGGCGCTGATCCGCGCGGCGCAATCGCTGGCGCTGGAATGGGCGCCGCATGGCATTCGGGTGAACTGCGTCGCTCCGGGTGCGACGGTTCACAAGCCGGAGCAATCGGCGGAGGATGAGCCGCTTGGCAGCAAAATCCCGCTGGGGCGATTGGGAACGCCGTCGGACATCGGGGAAGCCATCGCTTGGCTGTGCTCGGATGCGGCTTCCTACATTACCGGCATTAACCTTCGTATTGACGGCGGCCTGATCTTGCCGGGCATGCCCGAGGATACGTCCCTTGAAGCCGGTTATGGGTGGGGTAAAGTCTATAAAGAAGAGAAGGAATGAAGAGGTTTTCAAACCTCACGCAAAATAAAATATTATATTCCGATGAAATTAGTTGGTTATCACTCTTTTCAAACAATGGAAAGTATGAGAGAATGGGAGAAATTATGAAATGATCATACTTTCCATATGAAGAAAAGGGAGGAAATACCCATGTCAGAAGAACGCCAATTTTCTATTGAAACGCTAGCGGTTCACGCCGGTCAGGAGCTTGACCCGACCACATTATCCCGCGCTGTCCCTCTTTACCAGACCACTTCCTACGGGTTTAAAGACAGCGAGCACGCGGCTAATCTGTTTGCGCTTAAAGAATTCGGCAACATCTATACGCGTATCATGAACCCGACCACGGATGTATTCGAGAAACGGATTGCAGCGCTTGAAGGCGGGGCCGGAGCACTGGCGACATCTTCCGGGCAGGCAGCCATCACCTTCTCCATTCTGAACATCGCGGGTGCAGGTGATGAAATCGTTTCCTCCTCAAGTTTGTATGGCGGCACTTATAATTTATTTTCCAATACGCTGGCGAAGCTGGGCATCAAGGTCCATTTCGTGGATTCCACGGATCCGGAGAATTTCCGCCAAGCGATCAACGGCAAGACGAAGGCGCTGTTCGCCGAAACGATCGGCAATCCGCAGGGGAATGTGCTGGACGTGGAAGCTGTTGCTGCCATCGCGCATGAGAACGGCATTCCGCTGATCGTCGACAATACGTTCCCTAGCCCGTATTTGCTGCGCCCGATTGAATATGGAGCGGATATCGTTGTTCATTCCGCGACCAAATTCATCGGCGGCCACGGCACTTCCATCGGCGGGGTCATTGTCGATAGCGGTAAATTCGATTGGACGGTTAATGACAAATTCCCGGGATTGACGCAGCCGGATCCAAGCTATCATGGCGTTGTGTATACAGAAGCCGTAGGCCCGATCGCTTACATTATCAAAGCGCGCGTGCAGCTGCTGCGGGATATCGGCGCGTCGCTGTCCCCGTTCAATTCCTGGCTGCTGCTTCAAGGGCTGGAAACGCTGCATCTTCGGGTGGAGCGCCATAGCGAGAATGCGCTGAAGGTTGCCAAGTATCTGGAGAATCACGAGGCCGTGGAATGGGTCAGCTATGCAGGGCTGCCGAGCCACCCTTCGTATGAGCTGGCGCAAAAGTACCTGCCGAAGGGCCAAGGCGCCATTCTGACCTTTGGCATAAAAGGCGGGGCAGCAGCAGGGCAGAAGGTGATCGAGAACGTGAAGCTGTTCTCCCACCTTGCCAACGTTGGCGACTCCAAGTCGCTTATCATCCATCCGGCCAGCACGACGCATCAACAGCTGTCCGAAGACGAGCAGCTTACGGCAGGCGTCAATCCGGAACTGCTGCGTCTGTCGATCGGGACCGAGTCCATCGACGATATTTTGTACGATCTGGAACAAGCGATTGCGGCCAGCCAGAAGTAAGGCAATCCTGCTGTATCGATAGGTAAGACAAAGGGCGCTTTCCCTCTTGGGGGAAGGCGCCCTATTTTTGTGATGCCACACGGCAGTTACCCCGTTGATTCGATGTAGTCGATCCAGGGATGACCTTCCGGGAATTGCGTGCGGAGCGATTGGGCCAGCCACTCTATAGCCTCATGGTCCAGGGTGGGGAGGACCGTCCTGAAATCCCGCTCGTCTTTATCGCGGATGTTCCTGCTGCCTCCTTTACATAGGAGTTGTATCTCCGGCTTCAAGTAGGGGATTCCCTGGTCTGTCTTCAACAAGATATCGCGAAGCGATCTTCGGATCGACGGTTGCCGGTGATAGACCCAGCAATCCTGTTCGGTTTCCGTCAACATGAGCTGGAATGCAAATGGAGCTTTATCATTCCTGCTGACCCATACGTCCCCGACGGAATGCAGGTACTCGCCTTCTTCCCATAACGACAAGATTCCTTGATCGGCTTTGTACAGCGTCCATTCTTTGGCTAAGGCGTCGTAAACATCGGCCTGCTCTTCGCGATGGATCAGGATATCGGTATCGCTGTGTTCCCTGGTCTGCTCTCCCAAATGCAGATCTAACGCCCATCCTCCTGCGATATACCAATGAACAGGGATTTTCGCAAAAATCCCGGCAGCCTCCGATACGCTGACGGGGTCCCAATGGCCATAATCGGTTCGCATGTCCATTCCTCCTCTTTGTTTACTCGCTTCGGCCCGTTCCTCCATTATAAAGGGTCGGGAAATGACCGGAGCGGATATTTTTTCAGCCGGCGTTTATCCCGTGCGCTGTATATTTCCAATTGTTTCATAATAACCTGTAAAGAAGCGTTTATCCAATTCAAGGTGAAAGGGAGTAGAAGGATAACCATGACGGAAAGGCATTGGGGAGCAGGCAGTGAATTGGGAGAGCGTTTATGGGAAGATAAGAAGTTTATCGGAGCAGAGGACATCACGGCAAACGATTTTTCTCCCGAGACGGATCTGCTGAAGCATTTTGCTATGGCAGGAGGAGTCACCCATGAGGAGGTATTGCTGTTGCTGGCATCGCCTGACGACATTGAAGAAGCCCTCAGGGTTTCGGGGATTCGTCATAACGGCACGGACAGACCTTCCTTGACCCGACTGCTTGGGTGGAGTGACAGGAACCGAAGACTGAAAGTCATGAGCCGATCCGCGGATCCTGAATCCATAACACGTGATCTCGAGCAGGGTGCTCAGGGAATCGGACTGATACGCGGTGAGGATGCTTTGCAGCATGGCCTGCTGCAGGAGGTATATTCGGCATGGCTGAATTCACGGAGCGCGGAGAAGAGCGCTTTGTTAAGACGGAGACTCATTATGTTATGGGTGACGTATTGGGTGTCGGTGTTTCAAGCGGCAGCCGGAGCCCGATGCGCGATCAGTTTGCTGCAAGATGCCCGTCTTTCCAATACGATGGATTTACGCGAGGCGCAGGATGCTCAGCTTGAGTCCTTGTTCCGGGCGATGGAGCAGTGCGGGGCGGAAGGCATAGACTGCCATTTAGAGCTGTTGGCTGTCCGTCCGGCACATGCGGATGAGTTTATATCGATCCATAATTTTATCGAAGAAGTGGCGGAGCAGACGCTGATGGATCAGAAGCGTTTTGTCCGAATCCGTTACGGGGCGCTGCTTGGCGAAGGAATGAGTCCGTCGGCTGCGGCGGAGATTGCCCGTTTGGCCGATGTGCTGGTATTCGATTGCGAAGGAATAGGGAATTCCGCATCATCGGATGAAGCAGGTCAGAAGGTCTCGGCGTTCTCGGAGATGATCAGTCGAATCAGACGAACGAAGCCGCAGTTGACGCTCCGGATCCATGGCGTAAGCACTGCTGATTTGCGGATGGTGTACCGGCAGGGCATACACGAGGTATGCTGTCATTCTTCGGAACTTGCGGCCATACGGATAACGGGCGCGAGATTGGAAATGCGGCGCAGATGTTCCACGATCATCGATTGATGGAATGAGAGCGCTTTATACGGTTTGGTTCATAAGAGAGGTCCTTGCGAAGAAATCGCTAGGACTTTTTTTACGTTTGGAAGCACATCCGCCTCATAGGTGTGGACAATAACTCCGATCGTGCTCTTCAGAATTTATAATGACGTGAAAAATATGGTTTACAAATGAAAGCAAAGTGAGTATGATACATATAAAGTTGTGCGAAGGAAAATAAATTGTATAAGTTCAAAAATGATTCTCATTCTCATTTAGCATGCTGCTCCGGCCTAGCCGGGGCAGCATGTGTCATTTTAAGGGTAGTAATAATGGATTTCATTCTCAACTAGGAAGGTGATTGGTTATGCAATGGACACAAAGTCAAACGACAACTGGACGCATATCGACAATAGAAAATGGAGCCGATCCGCGTGAGCCGAGGCAGCCGGGGAAATGGGATATCCGCAGCCTGCTGAGCAATGCGGAGGTAGTGGCTGCGCTGGGCAGCGGTCTGCTGATGCTGGTGGCCTGGCTGACCAGCCAATGGTCTGAGCCGCTCTCCGTTGTGCTGTACGTGATATCCTACGCCGTCGGCGGATGGGTGAAAGCCAAAGAAGGCGTCGAGACCCTTCTCAAGGAACGGGATCTGGATGTGAACCTGCTGATGATCGCTGCCGCTATGGGGGCTGCGGCGATCGGATACTGGAACGAAGGCGCGATGCTGATCTTCATCTTTGCCCTGAGTGGAGCGCTTGAGAGTTATACGATGGAAAGAAGCCGCAAGGACATCTCGTCCTTGATGGAACTGCAGCCGGAGACGGCCCTTCGCATCGAGAAGGGGGAAATGGTGTCGGTATCCATTAACAAGCTGGAGATCGGCGATCTCATTCTGGTGAAGCCGGGCGAGCTGATTCCGGCAGACGGCAAAATCTATCGCGGCAGTTCCTCCGTTAACCAGGCCTCCATTACCGGCGAATCCGTGCCGGTTGATAAGTCTGTAGGCGATGAAGTGTTCACAGGCACCTTAAACGGGGAAGGGGTCCTGTACATTGAGGTTACCCAATCGGCGGAATCTACGTTGTTCGCCAAGATCGTCCGGCTGGTGGAAGAAGCGGAGAACGAGGTGCCGGAATCGCAGCGGTTCATCAAGCGGTTCGAATCGATTTATGCCCGCGTCGTAGTCATTGCGACCGTGGCGCTGATTGTTCTGGCCACTCCCGTTCTGGGATGGGATTGGGATACTACCTTCTACAAAGCGATGGTGTTTCTCGTGGTGGCATCCCCTTGCGCGCTGGTGTCTTCCATTATGCCAGCGATGCTGTCGGCGATCTCCAATCGTGCCCGAAAGGGCGTCTTGTTCAAGGGCGGCGCCCACATCGAGAATATGGCGCGCACGGCGGTTGTCGCATTTGATAAAACCGGTACCTTGACGCTCGGCACACCCGTGGTTACGGATTTTATCGCAGGCGAGGGATGGGATCGGCACGAACTGCTTGGCATCAGCGCTTCCATCGAACGGATGTCGAAGCACCCGCTGGCTTTAGCGATTGTCCAATCGGCCGAGAAAGAGGGAGCACCGCTGCAGCAGGTAGAGAACGGTCAGTCCATCACTGGCTGGGGCATGCAGGCGGAAGTTGTGGGAGTCACCTGGAAAATAGGCAAAAGCGATATTCTGGATGAAGGGACCGGAAATCCGCGTTCGGGTGCGATTTCCGATCATGATGAAAGCTTGGGCGCGGTTCAAGAGAATCGCCAGCACTGGCTGTCCATTCGGAACACGCTGGAATCCGAAGGCAAAACGGTATCCGTTATCCTGAAAGAGGACAGCATCGTGGGCATGATCGCGCTGCAGGACGCGGTCCGTCCTCAGGCGGCCATGGCCGTTAAGCGGCTCCAGCAGCTAGGCATCAAGGTAGCGATGCTGACGGGGGACCGTAAGGCGACGGCAGAAGTCATTGCCAAGCAAAGCGGCGTCGACATGGTGTTCTCCGACCTGCTGCCGGAAGATAAGGTTACCCATATTAAGGACCTGCGTGCCCGTTACGGCCATGTGGTCATGGTAGGGGATGGCGTGAACGATGCGCCGGCGCTGGCCACGGCAACCGTCGGCATCGGCATGGGCGTTTCGGGAAGCGGAACCGCGCTGGAGGTAGCGGATGCGGTGCTGATGAACGACAACATCGATGAAATCGCCGGTACCGTCAAAGTGGCACGCAAGGTTCAACGCATCGTGAAGCAAAACATGATCTTTGCCATTACCGTCATTTTGACACTGATTGCAGCCAATTTCATCGCAGGTGTAGCGCTGCCGCTCGGGGTCATCGGCCACGAAGGAAGTACGATTTTGGTCATCCTGAACGGGCTGCGCCTCCTGCGCAGCAGCCGTTAATGGACTAAGCATCGTCTGCAATGACAAAGCGTCCCTTTCTTTTCCTTGCTGGAGAAGAAGGGGATTTTACTGTGGGCAGCGAAATAAATCAGGCTGCTTGAAATCGTGGAAGATGAGAGGTGATCAGCAATATGGCATTCTTTTACGACGCTCCAAGAGGAGCTGCTTATTCCTGGCTGATTGATTATGCGATGGAGCGGTCGGCGGTATTCGTGTTAGCAAGGCGTGGAGAGTTCCAGCTCATGGAGGAAGCCAAGCGTGTGTTTTCGCTGCTTGAGCCTTTTCTGATCGAAGAACGCAGGATTAGCGAGCGCGATATCATGAAGCGATTGGAAGAGGAAACCGTGCGTGGCAACGGGATTGAATACGGAGCGGGCACTTACTATATTTATAGATGCTGCGAGGAAGCCGCTGTTGTGTTGAAGCAGGCGGCGGATGATCTGTTTGCATGGCAGCATCCCCATCTGCCGGAGGATTTGAACTTCTGGGATCAGGATGGACAGGACTTCTTACATCATGTAGCTCATGAACGAATGGGCGGGCTTCAGATCGGCCAAGAAGAAGCCGAGAACATATCGGCCATGATTCCGGGCCTGTTTCTAAGCCGTCCGGAACATAAGAAGTTTGAGGTATTCTGGCAGGATGTATTGTTTCACAAACCGCGCAAGCTTGAAATTTTCGGTTTTGGCATCCAGGAGATTCCTGAAAGCATCGGAGAGCTGAAGGAGCTGAAGGAACTTATGATCCATGAAAGTTACGTCACCAGACTGCCTGCGGCCCTGTTCGGTCTTACGGAATTAGAGGATTTGACGGTATATACGGAGGATCTCGTGGAGATTCCGGCGGAGATCGGTGATTTGGCCAAGTTAAAACGCTTGAAAATCGCGTGCGGGAGTTATCATGGACCTACAGATCATGTGATCCGGATAGAGGAAGTATCGCTGACGCGTGTCCCTCCGGAGCTCGGACGATTGAGGTTGCTGGAGCAGCTTAGTATGAATTACACGGGAATTTCGGAACTTCCCATGGAGATGGGGCAGCTGCAGAATCTGAGTTTCCTTGACCTAAGCCGAAACCAACTCCGGAGCGAGCCGGAATTCATAGGGGAACTGACGGGACTTTCGTATGTTAATCTGTCGGATAACCGGTATAACCCAAGTCCTCAAAATCAGTTTTGGGGGGATTACATTGAATAATCGGAGCATCTGCAAAATCATGACCTAGCTAAGAATCCCTCTGAGCTCGCATGGCGAGTACAGGGGGATTTGTGCAGGCATCGTGTTTTGCTTCGGAACTTCATCAAACATTCATCTTCCCACCGTTAATCGTGTGGAGGAAGTCTTTTCGTAACCCTAAATTCTTCTAACCTGATCTCAGCGCACTCCTGACCTCGAAGTAAACGTTTTACAACAAGGTGTCCTTTCGAGCACGAGATTCATTTTTTCAAAATAGTAAATTCCCCAGCGGTTTATGAAGAATGGATTAACAATATTTGCAGATGGGGTGTGATGTGACATATTGACAGACGGCTCTGATATAACCATAATTAATATTAATTTATAATGATTATAATTAAGTGTTCCATATATAGGAGGGAAACGATATGTACAAATCCGTTATTATAGGCACAGGCCCTGCCGGGCTTACGGCTGCCATTTATCTGGCTCGCGCAAATTTGAGCCCGCTCGTCATTGAAGGTCCGCAACCTGGCGGACAGCTGACAACCACAACCGAAGTTGAAAATTTCCCGGGGTTTCCCGAAGGCATCATGGGTCCTGAACTGATGGACAATATGCGTCAGCAGGCGGAACGATTTGGCGCGGAATTTCGTACAGGCTGGGTGAACAGCGTGGAATTCGGAGAGCGTCCGTTCAAGCTGGACGTTGACGGAATGGGCGAAGTGGTTGCCGAGACACTGATTATCTCTACGGGCGCAACGGCTAAATATCTCGGCATTCCGGGAGAGCAAGACAATGTGGGACGCGGCGTCAGCACTTGCGCAACCTGCGACGGATTCTTCTTCCGCGGGAAAGAGATCGTTGTTGTCGGCGGCGGTGATTCCGCGCTGGAGGAAGCCAACTTCCTGACCCGCTTTGCTTCCAAAGTAACGCTGGTTCACCGTCGGGAGGAGCTTCGTGCATCGAAAATCATGCAGGATCGCGCCCGCGCCAACGAGAAAATCGAATGGGCATTGAACCGCACGCCGCAGGAAGTCATTGCGGACGAGACAGGCGTAAAAGGCATCAAAGTGCTCAACAATGAGACTGGCGAAGAAGAGACGATCGCGGTCAGCGGCGTGTTCGTGGCGATCGGCCACCATCCGAACACCGGTTTCCTTGGCGGAAGCATTACGACTGACCCGAACGGATATATCGTAACGACTCCGGGAACATCCGAAACGAATATCCAAGGCGTATTTGCTTGCGGCGACGTGCAGGACACCCGTTACAGACAAGCGATTACAGCAGCGGGAAGCGGCTGTATGGCGGCTATGGATGCTGAGAAATACATCGAGAGCTTGGAACACAGCGCTGTCGTGTTGTAAACTGATAGATAGAGATCGAACCGGCTGTAAGCAGCCCAAATCATGAGTAGAGGAGACTGACCGACCATGGAAAACGTGATTGTATACACTTCGAACAACTGCCCACACTGCAAACAAGTAAAAGGCTTCTTGTCCGATCAAGGTATCGAGTTTGAAGAGCGCAACATCGAGCAGAACGACGAATTCGCGCAGCAGGTATGGGATATGGGCGTTCGCGCGGTACCTCTCACCATCATCGGTGAGCACCGAATTCTTGGCATGAACAAGCTCCAGTTCAACAAAGCGTTGAATCCTGAAGCTTAATCTCATCAGCATGATGGCAAGCCAATCGCTTGCTTATGATAAAAAGCTCCTTCCCGAAGTTTGGGGAAGGAGCTTTTTTTGTTGCCGAGCCATGCTCATGCTGCCATACGTTCGTACAAGTCATGTTCACTTGCTGAAAAACAGGCTCATGATGATCTGGAATACGACATATGCCGCCACGCCGGAGCCGAATAGAATGAAGCCGGCTTTTTTCTTGCCTTGAAAAAAACGCATAATGCCGAGACTGAACAAAGGTGCGATAACTAGGAGACACAGCAATACGGTCACAAACATTTCAGGCGATATTTCCGCAGTGCTTACATAGGTCATTTGAGCGTTTCCTCTCCCTTTAGTATAACGATCACACGTTTCTCCGCGAGGAGAAACGTGATTTAAATAACAGGATGAGATTAATTATAGCGGAAAATCGCGAGATTTTCCTTAAGATGCTTGGCGCTAATTACGACAAAATATCGTCAATTTTAATGAATCGGCATGGAGACCCGTACCGGGCTAAGAAATTGCGAAATGGCAGAGTAGGCCGCACCGATCATGGTAGAGCGGCTGCCCAGCTCCGCAAACCGGATCTCCATCCGCTCACGGTGATAAGGAAGCGTGCGCTGGGCAACGACTTGCTGGAGCGTTTCTTCGATCCAAGCCCGGGCGTCGGACAGCGGACCGCCGATGATGACCGATTGCGGATTGAATCCGTTGACAAGATTGGTTATCCCAATGCCCAGATAGCGTCCGAGCCCCTCGAAATGCCGGATGGTCTCCTCATGGCCGAGCTCGGCATGATGGACAAGCTCGGATGTCCGCCTGGACGGAAGAACGGCATCTTGGCCGTCGTAGGATTTCTCCGAGGCGTACAGCTCCCAGCAGCCGCGGTTGCCGCAGCTGCATTCCCGACCCTCGGCTTCGATGGACATATGGCCGCTTTCGCCGGCATATCCGCGGGCTCCCTTATAGAGCTCGCCATTGATGATGATGCCGGAGCCGATACCGCTGCCGGCACTGATATAGAGGAGATGGCGGGCGTCCCGGCCGGCTCCGAAGCGCAGCTCGCCCTGGGCCCCCGCGTTCGCTTCATTGTCGATGGTGACGGGGAGTCCGAGTTCGAGCTCGAGCTGCTCCTGCAGCGGGACCATGTCCCACCCCAGGTTGGGGGCGAAGAGGACGGTGCCGTCGCCGTCGACCATCCCCGGGACGCCCACGCCGATCCCGATGATGCCGTACGGGGAGGGAGGGGCCTGACGCATCAGGCTGTGGATCATGCCCACCATCAGCCTCGTCACCGATTCAACGTCGTGCCCTTCAAGCGCCGTGTCCTCTTCGGCAAGGATCCGTCCTTCCAGATCGGTAAGCACGGCGGTTATCTGCTTCACGCGCAGCTCGACGCCAATGGCATACCCGGCTTGTCCGTTAAACAGCAGCAGCTGCGGCTTCCTGCCCCCGCTGGATTCGCCTGGCCCGATTTCCTGGACCAGGTGGTTGCTGCACAGCTCCTGCACAAGATTGGAGACGGTTGCCTTGTTCAGGCCTGTCAGCTTGGACACCTTCGCCCGGGAGACCGGCGCGTGTTGACGTATCGTATCGAGAATGATGGAAGTGTTTATTTTCTTGACCAGAGCCTGGTCACCGGTAATATTCGTCATGTGTATTCATCCTTTTAGTCTTGCTTTCCTAATCCAGTTAGGCTTGTGAGACTTGATATGCTCATAGTCTAGGGGCAAAGCCCGGAAAATGCAACAGCCCGTAACGCCGCTTAAGTCACGGAATATATAATGAGCCGGGTTCGGTGTCCGATGTCTTCATCTGAATGTTAGGAAGGGTGTACCCTGGATCAGACGAAGAAATGTCCTCGCCACAGATGGGAAGCCGTCCCAACGGCAGGCGGAATCGGATTTGAAAGACATGTAAAGGAATAACTTTGTTTAACCAATAGACAAAGTGGTGGAGCTGTGATAGGATAACCTTGTAAGCGTTAACCACACCTTAACAAGGTATAGGAGGATTTATTCATGGCCTATTTTAACAACATTAGCAAAGTCGAGTACGAAGGCAGCAAATCGACCAACCCTTATGCTTTTAAATTTTATAATCCGACAGAAGTCGTAGCCGGCAAAACGATGGAAGAGCATCTCCGTTTCGCGATGGCTTACTGGCATACATTGACTGCAGGCGGCTCCGATCCGTTCGGTGCCGACACGGCGGTTCGTCCTTGGGGCAACTACTCCGGCATGGACCTTGCCAAAGCACGCGTTGAGGCAGGCTTTGAATTCATGGAGAAGATGAACCTTCCGTATTTCTGCTTCCACGACGTGGACATTGCGCCGGAAGGCAGCAGCCTGCGCGAGTTCTACAGCAACATCGATACGATTGTGGACTCGATTGAAGACCATATGAAGTCCACCGGCAAAAAACTGCTGTGGAACACGGCCAACATGTTCACGAATCCTCGTTTCATGCATGGTGCGGGCACTACGTGCAACGCCGATGTATACGCTCATGCGGCTGCGCAAATCAAGAAGGGCCTCGAAGTCGGCAAACGCCTCGGCGCCGAGAACTACGTGTTCTGGGGAGGCCGTGAAGGCTACGAGACCCTGCTGAACACGGACATGGGCCTTGAACTGGATAACCTGGCGCGCCTGTTCCATATGGCGGTGGATTACGCGAAGGAAATCGGCTTTGACGCTCAGTTCCTGATCGAGCCTAAACCGAAGGAGCCGACCAAGCATCAATATGACTTCGATGCGGCTACTACGATTGCATTCCTGCAGAAATACGGCCTCGACAAGCACTTTAAATTGAATCTTGAAGCAAACCACGCCACGCTGGCCGGTCATACCTTCGAACATGAGCTTCGCGTAGCACGCATCAACGGCATGCTCGGTTCCCTCGACGCGAACCAAGGCGATATGCTTATCGGATGGGATACGGACGAATTCCCGGTTAACATCTATGACGCTACATTGACGCTGTACGAAGTGCTGATGAACGGCGGCCTCGGCCGCGGCGGCGTGAACTTCGACGCGAAGGTTCGCCGTCCATCTTTCGAGCCGGAAGATCTGTTCCATGCGCACATCGCCGGTATGGATACTTACGCAAAAGGCTTGAAAGTGGCAGCGAAGCTGATCGAAGACCGCGTATTCGAGGACTTCATCGCGAAGCGCTACAGCAGCTTTAATGAAGGCATCGGCGCAGACGTCGTATCCGGTAAGGCTACGCTGGCTTCCCTTGCGGAATACGCGCTGAACAACGAGTCCCCTCGCAAAAACGAGTCCGGACGCCAAGAAATGCTGAAGGCGATTCTGAATCAGTACATTCTTGCGAATTAATTCATAACGGTTCGGCTGTTTAAGCTTGTTCCATGAAATCCAAAACCTTCACCGGCTCCCTCCAGGGATGCCGGTGTACTTATTTCAAACCGGAAACGATGGAGCGAGCGATGGTCGGCAGTCATTGGCGGCATGCCCCGGACCAGACGATGCGCCCAGGGAGAATGCCAACGATGTTTTCATGTTCGGTTCATGAGGAGACGAAGGAGGATATAGATGAGTTACGTTATCGGAGTTGATTTGGGGACCAGTGCCGTGAAGACCGTGCTGGTGGACCGCAGCGGCACGGTGGTTGCCGAGCATTCGGAGTCATACCCGCTGAGCCAGCCGAAGCCCGGTTACAGCGAACAGCGGCCGGAGGACTGGGTGGACAAAACGGTATTGTCGTTACGACAATTAATGAAAGGAAACAACATAAATCCATCCGAGGTTGAGGGATTGAGTTTCTCTGGCCAAATGCATGGTTTGGTCCTGGTAGACGGAGAGGGCGCCGTGCTGCGGCCGGCGATCCTGTGGAACGACACCCGGACAACGGCGCAATGCCGCCGCATCGAGGAGACCTTGCAGGAGAAGCTGCTCGGCATTGCACGCAATCGCGCGCTGGAAGGCTTCACTCTGCCGAAGATTCTCTGGGTTCAGGAGTTTGAGCCGGAAGTGCTCGAACGGGCTGCCCTGTTCCTGCTGCCTAAGGATTACGTGCGTTTCCGCTTGACCGGACAATACGCGATGGACTACTCCGATGCAGCCGGCACGCTGCTGCTGGACGTGGCCGGGAAATCCTGGAGCACCGACATTCTGGATGCTTTCCAGTTGCCGCACACCTTATGCCCGCCGTTGGTCGAATCCTTCGACGAATGCGGCACGCTGCTCCCCGAGATTGCGGAGCAAGCCGCTCTGCTGCCGGAGACGAAGGTATTTGCCGGCGGGGCGGACAACGCCTGCGGCGCTATCGGCGCCGGCATTCTCGAAGAAGGGCAGACGATGTGCAGCATTGGTACATCGGGCGTGGTGCTGTCCTATGAGGAGCGCCGCGAGGTGGATTTTGAAGGGAAGGTCCATTTCTTTAACCATAGCGAGAAAGATGCTTATTATATTATGGGGGTAACCCTAGCAGCGGGATACAGCCTGACCTGGTTCAAGGATACCTTTGCTCCGGATGTTTCCTTTGACGCGCTGTTAAGCGATATCGGAAATATCCCGGTAGGCAGCGGCGGGCTGCTGTTCACGCCGTATATTGTCGGCGAACGCACGCCCCATCCGGACGCCACCATCCGCGGCAGCTTCATTGGCATGGACGCCGGGCATAAGCTGCCTCACTTTGCGCGTTCGGTACTCGAGGGGATCACGTTCTCTCTCCGCGAATCCATCGATATCCTCCGGGCATCGGGCAAGCAGATCGACCGCGTGATTTCCATTGGCGGCGGAGCCAAGAACGAGACCTGGCTGCAGATGCAGGCGGATGTGTTCAACGCGGAAATCGTGAAGCTGGAAAGCGAGCAGGGCCCGGCCATGGGCGCGGCAATGCTTGCAGCTTGCGGCTGCGGCTGGTTCCCAAGCCTTCAGGGCTGCGCGAAGGCGTTTTTGCGTCCGGCACGCTCGTATTCTCCAAACCCGCAAGCGGTTCAGGCCTATGACAAATTGTTTGGACTCTATCAAAGCGTATACGGAGCCACGCGTGAACTTGGCGCGGAGCTGTCCGAATTCCGCGGATAACCTACAGATGTTGAAGAGCAGGTCGGGAAGACATTCTCCCGGCCTGCTTTTTTTGCGTGAACGCTCTGGACCGCATATACTTGAAGCAGGTTGAAGTCATAAGCAGGTTACGCCGGGGAATGAGGGTCGACCCTCTTCGATGGGAACCGGTTTGGATATCGATTTTCAGGTTCCCTTTATTGGATGGCCTGTGATCATTGTGTAACATCTGCGGCCAATCCGATTAAGGATGGCGCGGAAAGTGTAAAAAAAGAGATGGGGGGGACGTCAATGAAACTGACAGCCGAACTGAAACGCGAGAAAATCGTTGCCATCGTGCGCGGCATTACAAAAGAACAAGCGGGCTTCGTGGGGGAAGGGTTGGCCCGGGGCGGAATCCGGTTTATGGAAGTGACGATGAATACGAAGGGCGCTTTACATATGATTCAGGATTGGCGCGCCCGCTATGACGGTGACGTGTATGTCGGCGCGGGTACCGTCCTAGATGTGGAGATGGCCAAGGAAGCGGTCTCTGCCGGAGCCCAATTCCTGATCTCGCCGAACACGGATCTTTCCGTCATCGAATTTGCCCTGGAGCAGGGAATCGACGTATGGCCCGGGGCGATGACACCAACGGAGATCGTTGCGGCGTACGCCGCCGGGGCGGAGATCGTGAAGCTGTTTCCTATGGCAAGCCTCGGCTTGTCGTTTATCCGGGAGCTTCAGGGCCCGCTGAATCACATTCCGCTGCTTGCCACGGGCGGAGTTACGCTGGGCAATCTTCCGGATTATTTTAACGCAGGCGCGGCAGCGGTGGGTTTAGGGAGCGCGCTGCTTCCGAAGGATGCGCTTGCGTCCGGGAATTCGGACGAGATCCAGCGCCGTGCAGCGGCTTTTGTGGAAGCGGCGAAATAGTTACACTTTGTTCATCCTTAACCACGCAGGTTATGTTTTGGAAGCTTACTACATAAGGAATATATAGACAAGTTATGGTATTATTTAGGTAGCTTGGTTATGTCATTGCTGCCGTGTACAGGCACTTGTTGAGGATAGCATCGTGTGTAAGTAATGCATGGTTAGGTTCAAGAAATGGAAGGGAGCGAATCAAGTGAATCCATCGGGGAAGAAGAAAGTAAGGGTAAAAAAGACCGTTTGTGCGGTTACGGCTACGGCCATGCTTTGTTTGGCGCAGCCGGTCTGGGGGGATAATTCCGTTCCGGGAAGCGGAGTCGCTGTATCCGAAACGGTAACTTCCGTCGACAACAGTGGTCAAGCCGGTTCCGAAAGCGTTACGGATAACGAAATACCGAAGGGCGCAAAAATTTCATCCAAGCAGGCGGAAGAAATCGTGAAGAAGGCTTTCTCGGAACTCAAGAACGTGAAGGTGTCGAACGTGCAGTTCCTGGAGAATGACGACATGAGATCGAGCGCGCTTGCATGGGATCTGCAATTGGTGTTGACCAAAGGGAACTCAACCTCCGGCTTCAATGCCCAGGTCAATGCGGTTACGGGTGAACTTATTCATATCTATCTCCCTAATTCTTTAGTGAAACAGGATAGCGACAAACCGGCGTTAACCCGGGAAGCAGCCAAGGAGAAGGCGCTGAAATGGATCAGCACCCATGTGTCGGACGTGAAGGCAAGCGAGCTTAAGGAGAATGAAGCGTATCTCGGTATGCAAGCAGCTTTGTTCAGTCCGCCCCGGTTTGATTTTTATTTCCAGACCTCGGTGAACGGAATTGAATCGGATGTGAACAGCATTACGATCACGCTGGATGGGCAGGGCAATACGATTCAATATTCCCGCAATCAAGTCAGTGAGGAGTTTCCTTCATCCACGCCGAAATTGAGCGAGGCTTCGATCCGCAAATTGTTTGAAGATCAATTCCAAGTATCCTTGGCGTATGTGCCGGAAAATTTATATAACAATGCCAAAGGCGAATATTTTTTAGGTTACATACCTAATGATCTGTCAGGTTATTCAATGGATGCCAATACCGGCAAATTCATCAGTTTCACAGGGGAAGAGAGCGGGCTTGTCTCTGTTGAGGACGGCACGATTCCGGCAACCGAAGAAACCTTTAAGCCGATCGCGGGTCCATTCGCCGGCGGTGATGCGGCAGCCCGATGGGTGGAGTCGCAGATCAAGCTGCCGTCCGGCTTGAAGACGGAATCCAAGTCGCTGGGTGCAAGATGGAACAACAAAGAGGTTAAGACGTGGAACATCAGATGGGGCGAACATAGTATCTCCGCCATGGGCGGAGGAGAGATGGTATCCGCAGAGGTGGACGCCAAGACCGGACAGATCTACTCGTACAACCGTTATCGTTATGACCGGACGAGCACTGCGGAAGTGAAGAACCCGATTTCGCAGCAGGCTGCGCAGGATCTTGCTTTCAAGACGGTAAGCAAGCTGGTGCCCAATGCTTCCGAGGAATGGAAGCTGACATCGGTTGATAAAATGGGCAAGGACACGAAAACCCTCAACTATCAATTTTCATTCCAGCGCTATGTCGGCGATATTCGCGTCATGGGCGATTCCCTGAACCTCACGATTGAGGCCAACGGGCAAATCCAGGGCTTTAGCGTGAATTCGGAAGGCGTCCTCTCCAAGCTGCCAACAGACGTAAAGCCGGCTATTACCGAGGAGCAGGCAAGAGCGCAGTATTTGAAGGAGATTGACCTGAAGCTGAAATACGGCTATTACGGCGGTTACCTGTCTGCCAATAATGAAATCACGAAGCCTTTCATCAAGCTGATTTATTATCCGACACATAAACAGCAGGCTTTAGGCGGCATGCAGGTACCGCTCGATGCCAAGAGCGGGGAATGGCGCGATATCATGCCGGAAATGAACCGCAAGGATATTCCGCCAGTGACTGACGCGGCAGGGCATTCAGCCGAAGCGGCTCTCAAGGAGCTGGTGAAATATCGGGTATTGGTTCCAGACAAGGACGGCAAGGTGTACCCGGATCGTCAGATCACCCTTGGCGAATGGTATCAGCTGGTAGCGGCTTCGGTTAGCCCGTCCTACGAGCAGGTGTACGGAAGATCTACCATGGATCCGTACGCGGGCCTGCAGCCGGACCATCCGTATTACCAGGCCATTCAAGTGCTGATCGGGCAGAACTGGATTCCGTATGACCCGGACAGCCCGCTGCAGCTGGACCGTAAGCTGACCAGGGATGAACTGGCAAGCTCGCTGACCCGGATTTTGAATTACGAGAAGCTGTCCAAAGCCTTTATTCTTCCAACCGATGTGCAGGGGATATCCGATGCCGACGCCGTGACGAACAAAGGCGCAGCCCTGATCGCGCTCAAGCTGGGTCTTCTTCCGGCGGTGGATGGCAAGTTCCTGCCTAATCGCGAAGTGACGCGCGCGGAAGCGGCTGAGGTTCTGGTCCGCATGTCGAAGCTGGCGGGACGAAGCGATTCCTTCTTGTCCTCATTTTATTGGTAGTATTTAATATTCGTGCCCGGTCGACAAAACTAGAACCCTTAAGCCCTGATGTTATGTGTTACAATGATGGTGCATACGGATGAGGAAGATGAAGGGCGGGTGTACCGATGAAACGAAGCCGAGGAACGATCGTTAAATTACTGTTCATAGGGACTTTGGCGGTAACCGTTGCAGCAGTACCAGAACCAGCTAATCTCAGTGATGTCTATGCCACTTCCAACAAAACGGTCGTGAAGTCGGTCCATGCGATACAGCAGAAACTGCTGACAGCGATGAGCGACAGGCAATCGACGGTGCGTTTTGTTTACCAGGGCGAGACCAAATCGCTGAAATCGCAGCTAAAAGACGCACTTGATCAGGCGATGGCCAGTGATCCTTATATCCATTACACCATTGCCAGCTATAGCTACGACTATCGTGGAACATCCAGTTCCGCCAATGTTACCGTCCGGTTGAGCTATCGCGAGACCGCGGAGCAGACGAACTACGTGAACCAGCATACCGACCGCATTTTGAAGCAGATCATCAAGCCGGGCATGAATGATCATGAGAAGGTGAAAGCCATCCATGATTGGGTGGTCCGCAACTTGAAATACGATACAACGCTTACGAAATATACGGCCTATGACGGGCTTTACACGGGCAGCACAGTATGCCAGGGCTATTCCCTATTAACGCATAAGCTGCTGAAGGAAGCCGGGATTCAGAACAAAATCGTGGAGGGTACGGCTTACGCCTCCGACAATCCACAGGGCCAGCTCCATGCCTGGAATCTGATCCTTCTGGACGGCAAATGGTATCACCTGGACACGACGTGGAACGATCCCGTGCCGGATCGTGACAACGAGGTATCCTACACCTATTACCTCCGGACGGATGAGCAGATGGGCCGGGATCATACCTGGGTGAAATCCTATCCGAAGGCGAATACGCTTTACCGCAACACGCTGGCCGGGCTGGCCGCGAAGGATCGTTCGAAAGCGGGAGCATACGAAGCGATTAAGAAGGATCTGGAGTACCAGTTATACGATGCCCGCGCCATCGTCAGCTCCCACCTTCAGCTTCAGCCGTTGGTGAAGGCAGCGAAGGCGGAAGGCAGCCGAAAGCTGGTATTCCGGTTTGACGGCAGCGAGCGAGAGCTCGTGAGCGTGCTCCAGCAGCTGCAGTTAAAGAACAATCTGGGGTCCATCAAGTATTATCACAATGCTTTTGAAAACACGGGTGATCTTAGAGTGCAGATCATATGGTAGATGTCCGTGCCAAATGAAAAACAGCTTCCTCCCAACAATGGGAGGAAGCTGTTTTTTTGCATGTTCGTCTTTATTATGATTTGGCGTTCGTACTCAAATCGCACTCATCCAAAGGTACGATGCGGCTCTTCTTAATCAAGCGGTAGCCGAACCAGATGGAGAGGAACAGCGGAATGCTGACATACGTGGCAATGATCGTTAACCAGTCGATTTCCCCGCTGAAATTGCCTTGACCGATAATGGCCACGAGACAGAGCAGGAAAGCGAAGATGGGGCCGAAGGGGAACCAGCGCGCACGGAACGGAAGATCCTTCAGGTCCTTGCCTTGGGCAACGTAGGCTTTGCGGAAGCGGTAATGACTCACCGCAATCGCCAGCCAGTTAATGAATCCGCACATCCCGGAGGCGTTCAGAAGCCACACGTAAACGACGCCATCGCCGAAGAAGGAGGCCAGGAACGCCAGCATGCCCACGGCGGAGGTTACGATCAGGGCTGCAACCGGCACGCCGCGGCTGTTCAGGCGGCTCAGCCATTTCGGAGCCATGCCCTGCTTCGCCATGGCATACAGGACGCGGGTCGAGGCATACATCCCGGAGTTGCCGGCCGACAGCACGGAGCTGAGAATGACCGCATTCATTACGGAAGCCGCAAACGCAAGGCCGGCTTTCTCAAACACCAGGGTGAATGGGCTGACACCGATATTGTCGACCCCGGATTGAAGCAAGCTCGGATGGGTGTACGGGATCAGCATGCCGATAATAAAAATGGCGAAAATATAGAAGATCAGGATGCGCCAGAAAACCTGACGAATGGCTTTGGGCACATGTTTTCTCGGATTCTCGCTTTCGCCTGCGGCTACCCCGATCAGCTCGGTTCCCTGAAAGGAGAAGCCGGCGGCCATAAATACGCCGACCAGCGCGAAGAATCCGCCGTGTACCGGCCCGTCGCCTAGGCTAAAGTTGCTGAATCCGACCGCTTCGCCGCCAAGAATGCCGAAAATCATCATAACGCCGATGATAAGAAATACAATGACGGTCGCTACTTTAATGATAGCAAACCAATATTCCGATTCCCCGTATCCTTTGGCGGATAGAATGTTTAAGCCGAACATAATCGCCAGGAACAGAAGGCTCCACAGAAATGACGGGCTGTCCGGGAACCAGAACTTGATTATAACCGTCGCCGCCGCAAGCTCGGCGGCAATGGTAACGGCCCAGTTGTACCAGAAGTTCCAGCCGACGGCAAATCCGAAGGCGGGACTGACAAACCGGGAGGCGTAGGTGCTGAATGAGCCGGAATCCGGAAGATACGTAGCGAGTTCGCCCAGGCTGGTCATCAGAAAGTAAACCATGAGGCCTACGGCGGCATAAGCGATAAGCGCTCCGCCCGGACCGGCAGAGGCGATGGCCGTTCCGCTTGCCAGGAACAGGCCCGTACCGATCGATCCGCCAAGGGCGATCATCGTCATATGACGGGCTTTAAAGCTCTGCTTAAGCGAAGCAGCCGGTGCTTTTTTGCGATTCAAGGTCGAACACTCCTTCTATACATTAAGAAATGATATTTAAAATATACCCTGTTAGAACAAAAAGACCGCAGGTCCTATACCTGCGGTCTTGATCGTATCCGCATCATACCCTCCATGAAGATAGCACAACACGGGGAAATCCCCGTGACAGTTCCGTCTCTTTCGACAACGGCCCCAGCACAGGATACAAGAGGATACCCTGCACTTCGGCATTCATGCCTTTCACTGTGCTTCACCGGCTTCTCTTTGCCTCGGCACAACTACTGATCATGTCTGCAACCTCTACCTCATCTTGGATTGATGAGGCTATCTGTATATTCAATTCTAACAAGAGAGTCCTAAGTATAAATCACATTCCATGTCAGAAGCAATGGTTAATTTTTACGGTTCAAGGCGGTTCCCCGCCGCGCGATTACGATTGATTCCGTTTAGCCATTTGCTGCCAGACGGTTCCGGCAGCTTCTTCGCCGGATTCGATGCGCTCCAGCGCCATTCGCGCCTGCAGGCTTACTTCGAATTCCGGATCGTTGGCGGCTTCTTCAAGGGCGGAACGCGCTTCCTCCGTACCAACTTCGTATAGGAAGCGGGCTGCACGCCAGCGAACGATCTTGCTGCTGTCTTTGAGCGATTCGACCATGACCGGGGTAGCGGCGGCATCGCCGATATCGGACAAGGTATCTCCAGCGGTACGGCGAACGGCCGGCGTTTCGTCGCGCATGGCTTCATACAGGAGCTCCATCGCTTCAGGCGTCCGAAGGTCGCCCAAGTACACAACGACGAGCCGGCGGATCTGCATCTTCGGATCCCGAAGCGCTTTGCGAAGAAGCGGAAGGTGTTTCTCCGTCGGCTCCAGCGCATCCAAAGCGGCATAACGCACGCGCCAGTCCTCATCCTGCATCGCGGCCTCGGTTTCCTCGTCCGTCAGCTTCCGGCGCTGCTCGACGAAATCCTCGTCGCTGGCACCGTGGGCAATCGCCTGGGCAATGACCTTATCGAGGCGCTCCTGCGGGAATGCGGCTTCCAGCTCTTGCTCCACGTCACGGGCGATGTCGGCAAGCTGGCCGTAGCGTACGCCGTACTCCTTGAGCTTGCGTTCCTTGATAAGCGTCGAAGTCCCTACGGCGGCTACGGCTTGGGAGAAGCGCTCCGACAGACCGATACGTTCTTCCTGATTCCCGCTTTTGACACGAATCTGCATCGGAATGTTGCGGAAATATTGCACGAACACTTGGGCTTCCCCAAATGCGATATCATCCGCGCCTTCCTTGAGTCCGGCGGCGAGCCCCTCCTGGCCGAATATTTCCTGAACGGCGCCCAGAATGGAAGGCCAATCGGCGTTGCCTTTACGGTCGAGCGCGATGAAATCGAGGGTGTGGAACACGCTCTTTACGCCAGGGATATGGAGCAGCTGCCTGATCCAGGGAGGAGCCGACCGTTCGTTGTCTAGTGTATATGTTCTGCGAATTCCGGACTCCAGGGTTTCGTCAAGATGAAGCATCATGGAGTTCGGGCTCGGGGTTGGTTCAATGAATGTAATTTTCATGGGTTTTATCGCCTCCTTATCCTCTTATTGTACCTCTTTTCCATGCCGGAAAAAACATCATGCACAGGATTCCAACAAATTGACCGGACTTTGGATAAAAAGAGGAAGGGATTGTAAAACTGATAATGTTGGATGGAATTCATTCATGCTTTTCAAAGAATGACGGCGAAGGGCGGCACCCCTTGCAGGAAGTCCGAAATACATAAGGGAGGCTAGGCTGTCGATGTACAGGAAGCAGGAGAAAAAGCTAGCGATTCTATGCTTTATCGTGGCGGCCATTATGCTGTACGGAGCCGTGAAAGGATATATACGCTACATGCATCATTTTGGATAACGCACCCGAGGAGTGAACCTGATGTCATCACTGGATCCAGTATTGATGAGCCGGATACTGACCGGACTGACCCTGTTTGTACATATTGTTCTGGCAACCATCGGCGTCGGGATTCCCATTATGCTGGCCCTGGCGGAATGGAGGGGGATCCGGACGGGGGACGACCATTATACCTTGCTCGCCAGGCGCTGGGCGCGGGGATATGTGATTACCGTGGCTGTTGGCGTCGTGACAGGAACCGCCATCGGATTGCAGCTCAGCCTGCTGTGGCCCACCTTTATGCGCGTAGCCGGTAAGGCCATCGCGCTGCCGCTGTTCATGGAAACCTTCGCTTTTTTTGTGGAGGCGATCTTTCTTGGCATTTATCTCTATACGTGGGATCGGTTCAAAAACAAATGGACCCACTTGCTGCTGTTGATTCCCGTGGCGATCGGCTCCTCCGCTTCTGCATTCTTTATCACAAGCATGAATGCATTTATGAACCAGCCGCAGGGCTTTGAGCTGGTGGACGGGGTGTTTACGAACGTGAATCCGTTCGTGGCCATGTTCAATCCGGCGACGCCGACCAAGGTGAGCCATGTGCTGGCGTCGGCGTTTACGACAAGCGCTGCGGCGCTGGCCAGCATCGCGGCTTTCAGCTTGCTTCGGGGAAGCAGGCACGTCTATTTTAAGAAAGCGTTGAAGCTTACCGTCGTTTCCACCTTCGTTTTTGCCGTGGCCACCGTGATGATTGGAGACTTTTCCGGCAAATTCCTGGCCAAATACCAGCCCGAGAAATTGGCGGCCGCCGAGTGGCATTTTGAGACGATGACCGAAGCCCCGCTCATTTACGGCGGCTTTCTGGATGAGAATAACGAAATCAAGTATGCGTTAAAGATTCCGTACGCGCTTAGCATACTGGCGGGGAACAGCCCCAGTACGGAGGTTATCGGCCTGAATGAATTTCCGGAGAACGAGAGACCGCCCATGTCCGTGCATTATTTTTTTGATTTGAAGGTGACCAGCGGTGCCGTGATTGTTCTGATTCCCCTCTTGTATATGTTCCGAAGGAAACTTCCTGGCAAAAAGCCTTATCCAAAGTGGCTGCTGCTCAGTATATTGGCTTTAGGGCCTCTATCGATGTCAGCCATATGGCTGGGCTGGTTCCTTGCCGAGATCGGAAGGCAGCCGTGGATTGTGCGGGGATATATGAAGGTATCGGATGCGGCGACCACTTCATCGAGCGTCGGCTGGATGCTGGTGCTGTTTATTCTACTGTATTTGGTCTTGTCCGTATCCGCCATCCGCGTGCTGAGCCAGTTGTTCCGGAATAAAAGCGCGGAAGAGGAAATCCGGCTGCTGGGACTCGAAATCGAAGGAGGAGACCGCAGGTGAGCTATGCCATGGTAGCCATAACCGTTCTTTGGACGTTCCTGTTCGGGTATTTGCTGGTGGCCTCGATTGATTTCGGTGCCGGCTTCTTCAGCTTCTATAGCGTGCTTACCGGACATGAGAACAAGATTCACAACATCATCCAGCGATATCTGTCCCCCGTATGGGAAGTGACCAATGTGTTCCTGATCTTTTTTGTGGTCGGACTCGTCGGATTCTTTCCCGATGCGGCTTATTACTATGGTACCGCGCTGCTTGTCCCGGGCAGCTTGGCGCTAGTGCTGCTCGCCATCCGAGGCGCTTACTACGCCTATCATACGTATGGCAGCCAGACGGGCAACAATCTCGTATACATGGGACTATACGGAGCGACCGGGCTGCTTATTCCTGCCGCTTTGTCGACGATATTGGCCATATCCGAAGGCGGCATCATCTATATGGACGGCGGGAAGGTCGAGCTTCATTGGTACACGTTCTTCACGAATCCGTACACGTGGTCGGTCATTCTGCTTGCCCTTGTCAGCGTTCTGTACATCTCGGCGATGTTTCTGTCCTATTACGCGCAGCGTGCCGGGGATGAGGTGGCGTTCGGCGTGGTCCGGAGTTATGCACTAGGGTGGAGCGGGCCGACGATCCTGGCTTCGGTGTTCGCGTTTTTCCAGATCAATCATCAAAATCCGGTGCATTTTGGGCAAATGCTGGATATCGCCTGGATGTTTATCGCATCGTTTGTCTGCTTTGTGATCGCGGTATACCTCGTGTGGAAACGCATCCGCCTTGGCATCGCATTTATCATGGTCATGCTTCAATTCGCTTTTGCCTGGTACGGATATGGTCGCTCGCATCTGCCGTACATTCTCTATGATTATATCCACATTCATGAGAGCATCACCAACGATACGATGGCCATCGCTTTGATTACCGCGTTTATTCTCGGCTTCTGCGTGCTGGTGCCTTCCCTGATCCTGCTGATGCGATTGTTTTTGTTCGATGCGAACTACATTCGCGGCAAATCCGCGAAGAAGGGGTGAGGCAGGTGGAGGACTTTGGCATTTTCATAGCACCGCTGCTCACGGTACTGGCTGCCGTAGCCTTTATGGCGATTTACGTCATCAAGTATAAAGACCCTTCGGATTGAGGGATGGACAAAATAAAGCCGGGTTGTTTCGCCATGAATCATTCGGTGTAAAAAGAACAACAAAGCGCAAAGTTGAGCGGATAGCTCAATACGGGTAAAATACAGGGTAATGGAAGGAGGAGGCGGCATGCCAAGAATTCGCTATAACAATATCGATAACGTCAGCACGGACAAAACGCTTAAACAGTTCAAGCAGTGGCGCGACGAACGTCGTCAGAAGAAGAAGGATTATTCCTACTGCATTCCGAACCTGACGCCGGATCTTCAGTATTTGCATAGCAACCGGCACGAAACCTCCGTTACCTGGATCGGGCACGCCACGTTCTTCATCCAATATGAAGGCATGAATATTGTGACTGATCCCGTATGGGCGCGGAGAATGGGGTTTAATAAGCGCCTTGGGGAACCTGGACTTCCCATTCATGAGATTCCCCCGATCGATGTCATTTTGATATCGCATTCCCACTATGACCATATGCATGTTTCCTCGATCCGTAAGCTGTACCGTGCGGACACCACCATCATTGTACCGGTTGGTCTGCGTCGGAAAATGATCAATAAAGGCTTTCGCCGCGTGATCGAACTGCAGTGGTGGGAATCGGTCGCCATAAAAGGCGTGAAATTCTCCTTCGTGCCGACACAGCATTGGACGCGGCGCACACCCTTTGATACGAATACGTCCCATTGGGGAGGATTCGTGATGGAGCCCGTGCTGCAGGATGGAAAGACGGATTCGAGTTCTTCCGATGAATTGCCGTGCGATAACGAACCCGTCGCAGAGGACGGCACCCGGCTGCTTCCGCCGAATTTGTATTTTGCCGGAGACAGCGGTTATTTCGAGGGCTTTAAGCTGATCGGCGAACGATTTAACATTCACCTCGCTTTAATGCCGATCGGGGCATACGAGCCGGAGTGGTTCATGACGTCTCAGCACGTCAATCCGGAAGAGGCGCTGCAGGCGTTTCAGGACGTGAAGGCGGAGACGATGATTCCGATGCATTACGGGACCTTCAAGCTGGCCGATGATACGGCCAGGGAAGCGCTGGACCGGATGGAAGCGGAACGAAAGCGGCTCGGGATTGCCAAGGAGCGGATTCGCGTGTTGAAGTACGGGGAAACCTTCAAGGTTCAGCCGGAACGAAGAAGCGTGACTTCGTAACAGAAACCCGGAAGCGATTCTGATCGGCATACACACTACAGACTGCCTAAAAAGGCCCGAAAGGTCGTAACCTTTCGGGCCCATTTATTTAGTTGCTACTCATCGTCATCGTTTAGGGCCAAATGCCGACCGTTCTTGCGAAGCAGCGCTTTTCTTAGCCGACTTCACGGGATCGTCAATCGATTCTCGGTGAAGTCTATGGTAAGACAGCGGATCCGGCCTGACTGCTTTCTTTTAATTAATAGAAACGCCTCGGTTCTATGAAACTGGGAAATAAGATAATCTTTGATCGTCGGCCTCCTGTGGCTGGTCAGCATGAAATGGCCCGTGCAGGAGGTTATATTTGTTTAAAACCGTTTTATATCGTCCAGAAGCTTCGATAACCGCCGTACTTATGCTATAATGTGCTGAAACCAATAGTGATAAAGGATGGTAATGCTTAATGATCAGTACAAGCGGCGTAACGCTCCGCTATGGCAAACGAGCACTATTTGAAGATGTCAATATAAAATTCACCCCGGGCAACTGCTACGGCCTCATCGGCGCTAACGGGGCGGGTAAGTCTACATTTCTGAAAATCCTCTCCGGCGAGATTGAACCGAACTCAGGCGAGGTTCATATGACTCCCAACGAACGGATGGCGGTTCTGAAGCAGAACCACTATGAATATGACCAGTATCCGGTTCTGGAGACGGTCATCATGGGTCATGCCAGACTGTATACCATCATGAAAGAGAAGGATGCGCTGTATGCAAAAGCCGACTTCTCCGAAGAAGACGGCATGCGTGCGGGTGAGCTGGAAGGCGAATTCGCCGAGCTGAACGGATGGGATGCCGAGCCGGATGCGGCTGCGCTCCTGATCGGCCTGGGTATTCCGCGTGAGCTGCACGACAAGAAGATGTCGGAGCTGAGCGGCAACGAAAAGGTCCGCGTTCTCTTGGCCCAAGCATTGTTCGGCCGGCCGCATAACCTGCTGCTCGATGAGCCTACCAACCACTTGGACCTCGAATCGATTCAGTGGCTCGAGAATTTCCTGATGGATTATGAAGGCACCGTTATCGTGGTATCCCATGACCGTCACTTCTTGAACAAGGTATGTACGCATATTGCGGATATCGATTTCGGCAAAATCCAGCTGTATGTCGGCAACTACGACTTCTGGTATGAATCCAGCCAGCTGGCCCTCGCGCTCCAGCGCGAATCCAACAAGAAGAAGGAAGAGAAGATCAAGGAGCTTCAAGCCTTCATTCAGCGCTTCTCCGCGAATGCTTCGAAATCGAAGCAAGCGACATCCCGGAAGAAGCAGCTCGATAAAATTACGCTGGACGATATCCGTCCATCCAACCGTAAATATCCGTTCCTCAACTTCAAGCCTGAACGCGAAGCCGGCAAGCAATTGCTGACCGTGGACAGCCTGACGAAAAGCGTGGAAGGCGAGAAAGTGCTGGACAACGTGAGTTTTGTCGTGAATAAAGGTGACAAAATTGCGTTTGTCGGGCCAAACGGCTTGCCGAAAACGACCTTGTTCCAGGTCATCACCGGCGAAACCGAAGCGGAAGCCGGCGAATACAGCTGGGGCGTAACCACGACCCAAGCGTATTTCCCGAAAGACAATTCGGCTTATTTCGACGGAGTCGACCTGAATCTCGTGGAATGGCTGCGCCAATATTCCAAGGATCAGGACGAAACGTTCCTGCGCGGATTCCTTGGCCGCATGCTGTTCTCGGGGGAGGAAGCGTTGAAGAAAGCCAGCGTATTGTCCGGAGGCGAGAAGGTTCGCTGCATGCTGGCCAAAATGATGCTGAACGGGGCGAACGTGCTGATCTTCGATGAGCCGACCAACCACTTGGATCTGGAGTCCATCACGGCGCTCAACAACGGCCTGATCGATTTCGACGGAACGATTCTGTTCACCTCGCATGACCATCAGTTCATTCAGACGATTGCCAACCGGATTATCGAGATTACGCCTAACGGCATCATCGACCGCAGCATGAGTTATGACGAGTATCTGGAGAGTGAAGAGATCAAGGGGCTTCGCGAAAGCATGTACCCGGTTGAAGTTTAAAAAATTAGCGGCGGGATGATGGCGACAAGCTGTCATCCCGCCTTTTTTATTCAATAAAAATGCTGCACCTCCCGGGTATGGGAGGTGCAGCATTTTTTGGCGCGCGTTACGGATCGGTTCTTTACGAACCGCCGGTACGACGACGCTGGTTGTTTGGTTTTTTGTTGTTTTGGCTTTTCATTTTTTGCGCTGAACCGGCTTGGAATTGTCCCGGCTTGTTCGCGGATGTATTTTGCTGTTTCTTTTGTTCCAGCTTTTGCTTGATCGCATCAGCCAAATTCACTTTGCGTGGCTCATTATTCTCGGGCATAGAAATCACCTCTTCGTGTTCGCTTGTCCTCATTTTATTCGTTTTTAAATCGTCCGGCAAGGGTAACAATGATTAATACCATTCTCTACGTCCAGAGTTCTTTGACCGAAGCAATTATGTTTCTCTAGACCCACACGAAAGAACTTTGCTAGGATTAAATATGGATAATGATGGATATCGCTTGAAGCTTGCACGGAGCAAGCAAAGGAGAGACGCGTATAGTGAATGCCTATGATAATATCAAACAAGGGGAGCGAGGGGCCTGGATCAGCATTGCGGCATATCTCGTGTTGTCATCGTTTAAAATATTCTGCGGATACTTGTTTGCATCCAGTGCTTTGCTTGCCGACGGTTTTAACAACCTGACGGATATCGTGGCATCGCTCGCCGTATTGATCGGGCTGCGGATTTCCCAAAAGCCGCCGGATTCCGATCATGCGTACGGACACTTGAGGGCGGAGACGATCGCGGCGCTGGTTGCATCCTTCATCATGGCGGTCGTGGGTATCCAAGTGCTGGTTGAAGCCGTCCGTTCTTTTTTTGAAGGCTCCAAGGAAGTGCCGAATTTATGGTCTGCCGGCGTAGCCGGCATCTGTGCCGTTGCGATGCTGGGCGTATATCGTTACAATCGGAACCTTGCGCGGCGCATCGAGAACCAGGCGCTGATGGCAGCGGCCAAGGACAACTTGTCCGATGCGCTCGTCAGCGTAGGGGCCGCGGTCGGCATCATTGGCGCACAATTCGGCCTGCCCTGGCTGGATACCGTGGCGGCTGTAGCGGTTGGCGTCATTATTTGCAAAACGGCTTGGGAAATATTCAGGGATTGTACCTATAGCCTCACGGACGGCTTTGATGAAAACCGTTTGTCGGATTTGCGCAGCACGATTGCCCGTACGCCCGGTGTCGAGGGAATCAAGGATATGAAAGCCCGAATCCACGGCAATCATGTACTGGTGGATGTCGTCATCGAGGTAGATCCGGATATCAGCGTTCTGGAGGGCCATCAGATCAGTGACCGCATCGAGGAGCAGATGGAGAAGATTCACAATATTATGAGCGTCCATATTCATGTGGAGCCTAAGGAATCCTCCTAAGGGGAACCGAATGTGCAGGTATACAAATGGCAGGCCAAGATTCTCTTGACCTGCCATTTAACATGCCGGGGTACATGAAGGCTCATGAAGTCCGGCAGTCATACATGATTACTCTACGTAAATCCAAGCTTTACCGAGCCATGTATACACTTCAATCCATTCCCCGCCAAACACGACATCCGTTCGATTACCGGTTGTGTCTATTTTTTGCGGAGCCAAGGCACCAAGCTTTTCGCCGTTTGGAGCGTTATAGAAGTAAGTTCTTTCCGAAATCTCAATCATAGGTGTAGGCACAAGTACAACTTCTTCAGGTTTGATAATAGGCTCCTCCGTCGAGATGGGGGCCGGAGCAGAAGTGTCGGATACCGTCCCGTTAATCGGATCTGCGCTTGCTACGGCGGTCAGGGACAGGGTGAGTGCTAGGGCTGCAGTAATGCTTAGCGTTTTTTTCATGGAATGATTCCTCCTTGGGACCGAAGTAATATTTGACAATATCGTAATAACCACCATTTGGATGTTTTGAACCAAGAAAGTTGGGTACAATTCTCAAATCGTGACAAGTTTCCCGGATTCCTATATACTTTGGGGATGGGAAAGCCCTGCTCCAGCAGGGAAACCCTTAGGGAGGGGGGATCTTTGGATGGTACGCCGAAAGAAACGAGCCGGGCGATTCCTATTGGGAGTACTTGTCTTGTTGCTTGTGATCATCGGTGCGGCAGTCTGGTTTGTTTATCCTACGCAATCCCTGGACATGCGCTATCGATCCGTTGATTTCAAGGACAAATTAATGACCATGGTGTCGAACCGGGATACCCGCATGAAACTAAGCACGGAAGAAGTCGGGGAACTCAGCAAGAAGAACATGGTAAAATATATGAGCACCCATGATCTTGGCGTCGATATAACCGGTGCCGATTTCGTAATGAACGGTACCACCATGTCAGCTAGCATGAACGGTAAATGGGGAATCGTTCCATTTGGTGCCGTTTTGCGCTTTCAGATGTCAGCCGAGGGCAGTTATCTTCACCTGACGCATGAATCGACAACGATTCGTGGCGTTGAGATTCCGCTGAATGTGTTCCGGCTTGAGCCCATTCAAATTTCGCTGAAGGACTATTTGCCAGAGTTGGTAACCGTGAAGAATGTTAAGTTTCTATCCGATGGGCTGGAATTGAACTTTACGATGGATTGGATGTCGATTCCTTCGCTGTTTAAGTAAAGCGAGAGAATCGGCTAAAGACTCAGACAAGGAAACGACGTCTGGGTCTTTTTGCATTTCAGTTCATGAAACGACATTATTTTCAGAAAACAATTATGAAAAAAATATATATGTAAACATTGACACTGAAATGATCCCCTACTATAATCAGTAAATGTTTAGAAATAAATGTTTTAGTACTAAAGTATTTAGAGGCGAAGGAGAGGGTGTCTCTATTGAAGGAGTGCTGGACCATTAAAGGAGTGTAAAAAATACATGTCCATGCGGAATGAAATTCTGGAGTTGGAGATGCTATTTAAGAAGATGCTTCGGACTGTGCAGAATGAATGGCAGAAGGAGGGGTTCCCTAAACTGGGGAGAACCCAGTATACCGCCTTGGAGAAGCTCCACGAACAGGGTGCTCTGAGATTGTCTGACTTGGCGGATTCCATTCATGTGACGTGCGGTGCGGTCACGGGCATATCCGATAAATTGATCGAGGGCGGATTCGCGCGCCGCGTAAGGGATACAATCGACCGCAGGGTCATCCATCTGGAGATTACGCCGCTCGGGCGGGAGCTGATCGAGCAGTTGGCCAAGAAACGCGCCGAGCTTAGCGATTTGTTATATGGTTTTCTAACAGATGAAGAGGTTAAGCAGTTGAGTTCCCTGTACCGCAAAATTTTGTCGAATGTTGAGTCTATCCAAGGTCAGCTGTCCACATAGAACAGAACAAAGATGCTATTGATATGAACTTACTTAGAAAGAGAGTGAAAGTTTCCGATGAATACCCATACTGCTGCTCGCCCCGGCGAGCCTGTCAAGAAAGGCCCCATCATTGCCGCATTAATGATTGGCGCATTTGTCGCCATTCTTAACCAGACTTTGATGAATGTTGCTCTGCCGAGCATCATGGAAAATTTAAGCATCAAACCGACGGTAGCCCAGTGGCTGACCACCGGCTTTATGCTGGTGAATGGGGTGCTCATTCCCGTTACCGCCTACCTGATTGCGCGATTCTCGACCAGGCAGCTGTTCATCAGCGCCATGACGCTGTTTACGATCGGCACCTTGCTGTGTGCCATCAGCCCTAACTTCGCATTCCTTCTAACCGGACGCCTCGTTCAGGCAGCGGGTGCTGGAATTCTCATGCCGCTTATGACCGTCGTATTTCTGAACATTTTCCCTATCGAGAACCGCGGTAAAGCCATGGGGATGATGGGGATCGCCATGATTTTTGCTCCTGCGATCGGACCTACGCTTTCCGGATATATCGTGGAGCATTACGATTGGCGCGTGCTGTTCTACATGATCCTGCCTTTTTCCGTTATCGCTACGTTAATCGGGGTCTTCTTCCTCAAAAATGTGACGGAGGTCAGCAGGCCCAAGCTGGACATGATCGCCGTCATTTTGTCGACGCTCGGCTTCGGCGGCTTGCTCTACGGGTTCAGTGACGCCGGGAACGACGGCTGGTCGAGCACGCCGGTTGTGATGACCCTTGCGGTCGGCACGGTTGCCCTCATCCTGTTTGTATGGCGGGAAATGAAGGCCGATAATCCGATGCTGGAATTCCGTATATTTAAGTACAACATGTTTACGTTAACGACCTTGATCAATGTCATCGTCACGATGGCGATGTATGCCGGGATGATCCTGCTGCCGATTTATCTGCAGCAGATTCGCGGATTTACGCCAGTGGAATCCGGACTGCTCATGCTTCCCGGCGCGATTCTGATGGGGATTATGTCACCCATCACGGGCGCGATATTCGATAAGGTTGGCGCAAGATGGCTGGCTGTTATCGGTCTGGCGATTACAGTCATTACGACGTGGGAGTTCAGTAATCTGACCGAAACGATGTCTTACGGCCAGATCATGATTATCTACACGGCCCGCATGTTCGGTATGTCGATGCTCATGATGCCGATTCAGACCGCGGGACTGAATCAGCTGCCGCGGAGCTTGAACGCCCATGGTACGGCCATGTCGAATACACTCCGCATGGTTTCCGGCTCGATCGGAACCGCCATTCTCGTTACCGTCATGTCCACCCAGGCGGAGAGCCGAGGAGAAGCCTTGATGCAGTCAGGGCTGTTTGATCCGAAGAATCAGGCCGACCTGCTTAAGCTGGGCAACGAAGCAACGATTTATGGCATTAACTATGCCTTTGTTATTGCCACCTGGATCAGCGTGGTTTCCTTGATTCTGGCTTTCTTCATCAAGAAGACGAAGCCGGCGGAAGAGCCGAAGGCAGCCGGAAGCCGGGAGGCTGCAGCAACGAACGCTTAAGCCGCCTCAAATTCAAGCACGCCATAAAAAGGGTGTCCCATCCGTTTAACAACGGAGGGACACCCTTTTTTACGTTCCTATGTGTATATTCAATGCACGGGCTTTAACAACATGTGACGCCGTCACATACTTCGTCTGCGTCCGGTAAAGAGAGAGATCACAAACAGGACAACGAAGACGAAGAACAGAACCTTCGCGATACTGGCTGCAGCCTCAACGATGCCGAAGAAGCCGAAGATCCCTGCAATCAGTGCAACCACCAGAAAAATTACGGACCATTTTAACATCATATTCACCCTGCTTTCCTCATCGATTTTATTGGATATACGGCATGTCATCGCATGCTGCTCCAAGGTAAGGAGCTCTTATCCAATTTGAAGATCGGTAGGGGCCATCGGCGTTGCCGCAGCGCCCTTCGTAGTGTTCTTTAACCGGGGCGGCAGGGGATGAAACAAGCTGGAGAACAGTGGCATGAATGGCAAGGAACCCTTTGTTTCGTGAGGTGGGGGATAGGGTAACTATTGCGTATCCGAAACCAAACATAACTTGAAAGTGAGGGACAACGTATGCTAACTCAAATCAGCGTTGCCATTATTGCCGTGGCATTTGCGGTTCTCGTATTCTTCTTGATCAAGACATTGAAGGCGGCCACGCAATCGCTCGAAAAGGTAACACAAACGCTTCAGGAAGTACAAAAGACGGTCGACGAATTGAGTTATGAAGTGAAGCAGACCATTCGAAATACGAACGATATTACGGTGGATGTTCAGCATAAGATGAAACAAATCGATCCGGTTATGGATACCGTCAAAAACCTGGGAGAAGCTTTAAGCGAAGTGACTTATGCGGTGAAGCAAGTTTCTTCCGGCTTGGTTAGCCGCTTTAAGCAATCCCGGATAGAGCAGAAGAAAGAGCAGCCCGCTCGCATGGAAGTGCCTTTGACGGCACAAGATCGCACGTTCCAATCGTATGACGCCGTCTATCAGAAGACGGAAGCGGAAGAAAAATCCCGCAGCCGGAACTGGTTGTCCTATGTGGATACAGCGGTTGGCTTGTGGAACAGTTTCCGTCGTCAAAAAGCCAGATAACCGGGCTTAGGCAAGCCAGGGTATAACACGGCAAGATGATGAAAGGAGGAGGTCGCATGTGGAATGTCGCACTGTTGATGGTCGGGCTCATGGTTTACTCCGGAGGTGGAGGTGCTGCGGCAGCGCAGCAGCCTGCTGCCGAGATATGGCAACCGCCTGTAGTTCATGCCGCTGCGGATGTTGGACAAGCACACACCGGCGACAACTCTTCAGAGGGCTACGGGACGTTAAACGGGATATCGCTTGCGGATACCAAGCGTGATATCGTCCGCAAGCTGGGAACGCCTGCACGAACCGAGCAGGACGGCCTGAGCGGAACTACTAAGCTTCTTTATAAAGATATGGAGGTTGGAGTCCGCAACGGCTACACGGAATATGTTCATGTCAAGCCCTCTGCCGAGTCCTTTCAGGTTGAAGGCCAGCGTATAGGCATGTCAACCGATCATGTCCGGGCATCCCTGGGTACACCGTATTTCAAAGCGGAGGACGGAGATGTATACCTTGAGAACCATCATGCGCTTAAGGTATACATTGACCGGGATACCGGTGAAATCGAAGGCGTCGATTTATTTTTCGATTACAGCGAATAAATTTGTTTCAACCTTGAGAATTACGGTTAATAACCAATGGACTATAACCTAAATTGAGGTTTAATACTATTAGGGGAGGTTTTCACAATGGAATTCACCAATACGAAGTCATACGCCAAAGTCGTGGAAAACGGGACGCAAGCGGTTCAGGAGGTTCAGAATCTTCGGCAGTCCGGTTACGATCTGGATCACATTTATGTATTGGCCCATGATTCGGACAAGACGAGCCGAATTGTGGAAGCATCCGATGCCAATAATGTAGGCATTAAGGAAGAAGGCGTGTTTGATGCCCTGGCGAACCTGTTCCGGTCCCGCGGAGATGAGCTGCGTGCCAAAATCGTATCGCTTGGCTTTACCGAAGCCGAGGCGGGATTTTACGAGAAACAATTGGACCTTGGCAAAGTACTCGTGATTGCTAAGAAGGATTGAGGAAGCATTGAATGTTCAGCTATGGCGCTGATTCGACATAGGAGTTATAGGACTTAAAACATAGATAAGGAATGAGACTATTGACGTCTCATTCCTTATCTATGTTTTAAAAGAATGTTCCATATATCTATTAAAAGTGGAAGATTCAAGCTTGAGAACCTTTTTCTATGGCAAATGATCATAGGGTTATTATAGTATAATAGTAGGAAAAGGATTTCTGTCGCATAAGCCGTAACGTTAAAGGAGAGGGCAATGAGAATATTAATCGTAGATGACAATCCGACTAACGTCATTATTATTCGAGAAATCTTGAAGAAGGAAAATTATCAAAATACACTATCTGCATCTTCGGCCCTGGAAATGCTGGAACACCTGGGAATCGGCGATCGCAGCCATGATCCGAATCCCCGTAGGGCGGATATCGATTTGGTGCTGCTCGATATGATGATGCCTGAGATGGATGGAATAGAAGCTTGCCGTATTGTTCAGCAATACGAGCATTTGAAAGATATACCGATCATTATGGTCACCGCCGTCGGAGATTCGAAAAAGCTGGCGGAAGCGCTGGATGCCGGTGCCGTCGATTACGTCACGAAACCGATCAACAAGGTAGAGCTGATGGCACGTATACGCCTCGCGCTTCGGTTGAAGCACGAGAAAGACTGGCATATTGAAAGGGAACAGCGGGTCCAGGCGGAATTGAAGCTTGCGGCCATGGTTCAGAATGCCGTGTTAAGCTCGCCCATCGAAGATGAGCAGCTGGAGATTCATGCACTGTATCAGCCCTCGGCAGAGCTTGCTGGAGATTTGTATGCATGGTTTCCGCTAGGCGACGGCCGTTATGGCGTGATTCTGCTGGATATGATGGGACACGGTATTACTTCGTCCCTGTTTTGCATGTTCATCGCTTCGGTGCTGAAGGATACGGTTACGACTTATGTCGAACCGGAGAAGGTGGTTCAGGAATTGAACCGCAGATTTAATCAATTGAACCTGGGCGAACAGCTGATTCAGTACTATTTCACGGCCATCTATCTTGTCGTGGACACTCGTTTGAAGCGGGTGGACTACGTCAACGCTGGACATCCCCCGGCTCTCTTCTTCAAGGAGGACGGCGAGGTCATGACGCTTGATCAAGGCTGCTGTCCGGTTGGCTTGTTCGACCGGATCGAGGACATGGAGCCACGAAGCTTTCATTATGAAGGCGAAGGTCATTTGGTTATGTATACGGATGGCCTGCTCGAACTGGTAGAGGGCGGACATGACGAGAAGCTGGATCACCTGAAGAAGCATCTGGGCGGCCCTCACCATTGGAGAGAGGACGAAATGAAGGAACAGTATTTTGTGGATGATCCATCGCAGGAGCGAGAGGACGATAAATGCCTGGTTTGGATATCTCTTAAAAAAGGAGAGGAAACCCATCAATGAAGCTTAAGAGCAAGTTAGTCATTGGTTTTACAACATTACTGGCGCTTATGCTGGTTTTGACCCTGATCGGGTACGACCGGATCAGTTACATGAACAACCAGATGGACCAAATCTTTCAGGAGCGCTACCAGAAGGTGCGAAACTCCAGCGGCATGCGCGGAGAAGTCAACAATATGGCGCGCGAACTTACGAATATGATCCTGAGCAACGATCCGTCTACGTATACGGTGTCCAAACAGGAAATCGAGACGATGACGGCGCAGGCGGAGGAGTATTTTAGGGCCATCAAGGAAAGCGTAAATACCGCAGAGGAACAGCAATTGCTTGTCCGGATCGAGCGTGCGGTTAACGAATATATCGTGTATCAGAACAAGACGCTGGAATTGCTCTCTACCAGCGACGCAGATGGGGCCAACGCACTCCGTAATTCTACCGGGCAATCGGTCCAGGAGGAGATGCTGATCAGCCTGAACGAGCTTAGCAGCTACGAGAATCAGAAGATCAACGATGATATAGCCGCAGCGAAAGCCGCTTACGACCGCTCCGTGCAAATGTTCATCTACATCATGGCCGGCGGGCTTCTTATCGGAATGCTGGTCATTCTATGGATTCTCCCAAGCATTACCCGGGGCATCAACGTGGTCTCCATGATGCTGAAGAGCTTCGGCGAAGGCAGGCTGAAGGCCATCCGCCGTATCAAGGTTACTTCGAAGGACGAGTTTGGGGACGTAGCTCGAGTATTCAAAGACTTGTCCGAAGACATCATCGAGAAGCAGCGCATCGAGGAAACGTATCTCCAGGCGCAGCGTGATCAATCCTGGCTGAACTCGAATATGGCCAGAGTCACCGAGCTGCTGGAAGGAATCAATTCCCTGGAAGAGGTCGGCCAGCGGTTCATCAGCGAATTCACGCCGATCTTGGGAGCACATTACGGAGCCATCTATATCCGTCAGGAAGACAAACATCCGAACAAATTGGAGATGAAGGGCTCCTATGCCCATGAAGGCGGAGAAGAGCCGAAGGTTGCCTTCATGATCGGGGAAGGGCTTGTAGGCCAGGCGGCGCTCGATAAGAAGCCGGTCGTCCTGAAAGGCGCTCCAGAGGACTATATGAAGGTGGAATCCGCTTGGGGAGCTTCCAAGCCCGTATCCATCATGATCTACCCGATTCTATTCGAGAATGAAGTGCTGGGCGTCGTCGAGTTGGCTTCGTTCGAGGAAACGACATCTTTGCAGGAACAGCTGATGTCTCAGCTAAGCCAGTCCCTCGGCATCATTCTGAACAATATCACAGGCCGACTGCGGGTCGAGCAGCTGCTGCGCGAATCCCAGGCGATGACCGAGGAGCTTCAGGTTCAGTCGGAAGAGCTGCAGACGCAGCAGGAAGAACTTCGCCGTACCAACGAGAATCTGGAGGAGCAGACCAATGCCCTCAAGCGTTCCGAGGATCTGCTGCAGCGCCAGCAGGAAGAGCTGGAGCATTACAATACCGAGCTTGTTGCCAAGACGCGTGCGCTTGAGGAGCAAGTGCAGGAAGTGGAAGAGAAGAACGATGAAATCGAGAAGGCGCGAATGCAGCTCGAGCAGCAAGCGAAGCAGCTCTCGATTACAACCAAATACAAGTCGGAGTTCATGGCGAACATGTCCCACGAATTGCGCACCCCTCTTAACAGCCTGCTGATATTGTCGCAGCTGTTGTCCGAGAACAAGGATGGGAACCTAAGCTCCAAGCAGATTGAATATGCACAGACGATTTACATGTCGGGCTCCGACCTGCTCAAAATGATTGATGAAATTCTCGACTTATCGAAAGTGGACGCCGGGAAAATGGAAATCAACTATGAAGACGTCCAGCTTCCGGATATCGAAGCCTTCGTGGAGCAGAATTTCGCAGCGGTGGCATCGCGCAAGCATATCAATTTGGGCGTGCATATTGAAGAGGATATCCCGCAAAGCATCGTGACGGACAGTCATCGCGTGAAGCAAATTCTGCGCAACCTGTTATCGAATGCTTTCAAGTTTACGAATAGCGGCTCTGTCGAGCTGCAGGTGGAGAAGGCCGACAAGGACAAGCTTCCGGTTTACCTAAATGCCGAATCGGACTATGTGGCCTTCGCTGTCAAAGATACCGGAATCGGCATTCCGGCAGACAAAACGGATCTGATCTTTGAAGCCTTCCAGCAGGTAGACGGTACCACTAGCCGCAAATACGGCGGGACCGGGCTTGGACTTTCCATCAGCCGCGAGCTTTCCCGCCTGTTGGGCGGGGGCATTACGGTTGAATCGGAGGAGGGCAAAGGAAGCTGCTTCACCCTCTTCCTGCCGGCAAGCCATCCAGAAGTGGCAGACGGTGCGAAGGAAGCGGCCGCAGCGATGGAGGCACCGCCGGAGAGCTCTCTGATCGTACCGAAAGCCAAGATGGTTACGAAAGAGGTTCAGCCTGCCATACAGGTAGACGATGATCGTAACCAGCTCGGGCCGACGGATAAAGTGCTGCTCATCATTGAGGATGACGTGAAGTTTGCCAGAATCCTGCTCGATATGGCCAGAGGCCGCGGCTTCAAGGCTTTGGTCGCACTGCAGGGTGACATCGGACTGGAGATGGCCAAGTCGTACAGACCGGATGCCATCATTCTGGATATCCAGCTCCCGGTAATCGACGGCTGGTCCGTCATGGGCGAGTTGAAGAGCTCAGCGGTTACCCGCCATATTCCAGTGCATGTCATCTCTGTAGTGGATGAAGTGAAGCAAGGCTTAATGATGGGAGCGATCGCTTACCTGAAGAAACCTTCTAGCCGGGAAGCACTGGAGGACGCGTTTACGCATATCCAATCCTATGCGGAAAAATCGATGAAACATCTCTTGATTGTCGAGGATGACGATATTCAGCGGAATTCCATTATCGAATTGATCGGCCATGACGATGTGTCGATTACCGCGGCATCCACGGGTGCCGAGGCGCTCAGAGAGCTTCGCAAGCAGCGGTACGATTGCATGGTGCTTGATCTGATGCTGACGGATATGACGGGCTTTGAACTGCTAGACCAGATTCGCGATGACGAGAACCTGGTGGATCTGCCTATCATTATTTACACCGGGAAGGATTTGGATTCGAAGGAAGAGATGCAGCTTCGCAAGTATGCGGAGTCGATCATCATTAAGGACGTAAAGTCTCCGGAACGGCTTTTGGATGAGACGACGCTGTTCCTGCATCGGGTCGAGGCTGATTTGCCGGAGGATAAACGTAAAATCCTGCAGAAGCTGCACAACAAGGAAGAACTGTTTGAAGGCAAGAAAATTCTGCTTGTGGATGACGATATCCGCAACGTGTTTGCTCTCTCCAGCGTGCTGGAGGGATACAATATGGATGTGACCTTTGCCGAGAATGGCCGGGAAGCGATCGAGCTCCTTCAGCAAAATCCGGATTTCGATCTGGTGTTAATGGATATGATGATGCCGGAGATGGACGGTTATGAGGCGATGCGCCGTTTACGCGAAATGCCGGAATTCGACAAATTGCCGATTATTGCCTTGACGGCCAAAGCCATGAAAGAGGATCGCGCGAAATGCATCGAAGCGGGTGCTTCCGATTATATGAAGAAGCCGATTCAGACAGAGCAACTTCTTTCCCTAATGAGGGTTTGGTTGTATTCGTAAGCCGTTTTTGTGGGTAAAGTACAAGTAGCAAATAAACACTCGGAAAGCGGTGCAAGCGTAATGTCATCTAGTGACCATATGGAATCAGAACAACTGTTGTTGACAGAGAATAGCGAGCGTGAACTGGAACAGATCGAGATCGAACTTCTTTTGGAAGGCATTCATCGATTCTATGGTTACGATTTTCGAAATTACGCCATTCCATCGTTGAGACGGAGAATCTGGCATCATGTTCATGCAGAGGGAGTTTCCACGATTTCTGCCCTCCAAGACAGAGTACTACATGACCGTTCATGTTTTGAACGGCTCATATATAATTTGTCGATTCCTGTTACGGAAATGTTCAGGGATCCGAAACTATTCCTGACATTCAGGCAGTCGGTGGTTCCATTGCTTCGTACGTATCCGTATATACGGATTTGGCATGCAGGCTGCTCAACCGGAGAAGAAGTGTATTCCATGGCCATATTGCTTCATGAAGAGGGACTGTATGAGAAGTCCCGGATTTATGCGACGGACATGAATTCGCGTTCGCTACAGCAGGCCAAGGAAGGCGTATTCGATATCAAACGCATGAAGCAATATACGAAGAATTACTTGGAGGCGGGCGGCACCCGCTCGTTCTCCGAATACTATACAGCGAAGTACAACTCGGTTATTTTTCAGCCGTTCTTGAAGAAAAACATGATATTTGCCGAGCACAATTTGGCAACGGACCGTTCCTTTAACGAGTTTAACGTGATTTTTTGCCGGAATGTCATGATTTATTTTAATGACCAGCTGCGGGATCACGTGCACGGATTGTTTCACGAGAGTCTAAGCCATTTCGGTATTCTCGTCCTGGGCGCCAAAGAGTCCATACACTTTACGAATTATAACGAAGCTTATGAGACACTGGACCGCGTCGAGAAAATTTATCGAAAGATTAAATAGAAGTTTTGTAGGAGGATCTCATGGGGTTTCACGAACCGATTCATATTCTGTTGGTAGATGACCGCCCTGAAAACTTACTTGCACTCGAGGCTGTTCTGGACAGCGAACAATACACGCTCATTAAAGCTACTTCGGGCGAAGAGGCTTTGCGATATCTCTTGAAGTATGATTTTGCCGTGATTGTTCTCGATGTCCAAATGCCCGGCATGGACGGCATCGAAACGGCAAGGCTGATCAAGGCGAGAGACAAGACAAAGGATATTCCGATCATATTCATTTCCGCAAACAGCAAGGACGCGGAGCATCTTTTTGCAGGATACTCCGCCGGTGCAATCGACTATATGGTTAAACCCTTCATCCCTCAAATCTTGAAATCCAAGATCGAGGGTTTTGTCGATATGTACCGGACCAATAACAGGCTGAAGATCCAGTCCGCGCAATTACACCAGAAGACTCAGGAACTGGAAAAGATTAATCAAGAGCTTGTGCTGGCCAAGGAAGAGGCCGAGATTGCCGCCAAAGCCAAAACCGAGTTTCTGGCGATGATGAGTCATGAAATTCGAACGCCGATGAATGGCGTCATCGGGATGATTGATTTGCTGATGGACAGCGAGCTTCAGGATGAACAGCGTGAATATGCAACGATTATCCGTAACAGTGCAGATGCCCTTGTTAACATCATTAATGATATTCTGGATTTCTCCAAGATGGAATCCGGCAAAATGGAGCTGGAGGAATATCCGTTTGATCTCAAGTCCTGCGTTCAGGAAGTGTTTGGTTTGTTCTCCGGAGAGGCCTCCAAGAAAAACCTGGAGCTTACGTATTTTGTTGAAGATCAAATCCCTTCCATGGTATTCGGCGATATGGGGCGCCTTCGTCAAGTGTTGGTGAATTTGGTATCCAATGCCGTAAAATTTACGAATGAGGGCGGCGTGTATTTGGTTGTTTCGCTTGCCAAGGCCGAAGAGAATCGATTAACGCTTGAATTCATGGTGAAGGATACGGGAATCGGTATCTCGTCGAAGAAGCTTGACCGGCTGTTCAAACCATTCTCTCAATTGGATTCCTCAATGACCAGACGCTACGGAGGTACCGGTCTGGGGCTTGCGATCTGTAAGTCGCTTGTGCAAATGATGGGCGGAGAGATCAAGGTTGACTCCAAGGAAGGGGAGGGAGCCACCTTCGTATTCACGATCTGCGTTCACACGCACGAGGAGGAGTATCCTCGGCTCCGGGAAGAGGAGCATTCGGACAAATATCGGGTGCACGGAGACAGGCAGCGGAACATTCTGATCGTGGACGACCATCCGATTAATCGAAAGCTGATGGAGAGCATGCTTGAAAAGATGGGAATGAAGGCGGATATGGCCGAAGACGGCAGGCAGGCCGTCGAGATGGCTGCCGGGCCTAAAGCTTACGACATGATCTTTATGGATTTGCAAATGCCGGTCATGGACGGTTTGGAAGCCGCTCGCCTCATACGCCAGATGAAGCCTGAAAGGGACGCTCCCGTACTCGTTGCGATGACGGCCAATGTGATGGACGGGATTCAGAAGCGCTGCTTTGATGCCGGCATGAATGAATATATCAGCAAACCAGTCAAAATCAGCTGTGTAAAGCACTTGATATCACGTTATATGCCGGTAGAGGCTGACGGGTGGGACAACGGCCCAAGCCAAGTTCGAATCATCAACGGCTAGTGAATGAATCGTTTTCCATATATTAGCGCGTCTTTATCCCTCGTTAACCTGTTTCAACAAGCGAGATAACGGGTTATGTAAAGGGAAAACAAATGATTGGGAGAGAGTGTCTATGAATACAAAAACGAATGATAAGTTCAATGCCAAGACCCAAATGAACGAGGGCGTATGCACTGTGTTTTTGAGCGGTGAACTTGATCTGTCCGTCGCGCCGGATTTTCGATTGGTAATGGAGCCTCTTGTGGGCAATTCCGAAGTAGACTTAATCGTCAACATGAAGGACATGACATATATTGATAGTACGGGCATTGGTATTCTTCTGTCGATACTGAAAGCCAGACATGGCATGGAAGCACGCTTTGCAGTTGAGGAAGTTCCGCCGCAAATTCAAAAGCTGTTCGATATGACGGGTATTGCGAAGTTCTTTCAGTCGTAAGAAGAATTCCCAATAGGAAAGGATCGAAAAGAATGAATTCAGATGTACAAAGAATAACACTTAATTTGCCTGCCAGTGCTGAATACGTGGATATTGTTAGACTGAATCTGTACGGGATAGCTTCCAAGATGGGCTTTTCCTATGAAGAGATCGAAGATATGAAGGTCGCGGTGTCGGAAGCCTGTAACAACTCGGTTTTGTATGCTTATAGCCAGGAAGGCGGAATGGTAGAGGTTTTATTTCAAGTGGCCGGCGAGTCGCTATCCATTACGGTCAGAGACGAAGGGGAGAGTTTCGACAGTGTGGGGGCGGTTGGCGATCGTACACTTCATGATAAAGATCTCAGCGAGGTCCAAATCGGAGGACTTGGCTTCTACCTGATGGAGGCGCTTATGGACGAGGTGAGCGTGACAAACCAGGCTGGAAAGGGAACCGAGGTCACGCTGACGAAGCGGCTCGCAAGAAGCGAGGAGCCAGTATGAGCGATAAGGCGACTCCCCAAGAGTCCAGAGATGAAGCAGTTCATTTAATAGAACAGTATCAGCAGACGAAGGATAACGATATCGCAACGGTGCTGATTAAAAAATATGAACCGATGGTCAAGATGGCAGCAGGCAAAATTGCCCGGAATCGGCCCGATCTGTATGAGGATTTATATCAGGTTGGCCAAATGGCATTAATCCGTTTGCTTCAGCAATATGACATTAGCCTGGGGATTCCGTTTGAGCCCTATGCCATGAAGAGTATGATCGGGCATATGAAAAACTTCCTCCGCGATAAATCATGGTACATTCAAGTGCCAAGACGAATCAAGGAGAAGGGGGCCTTGGTCCAGCAGGCGATTGATGAATTAATGGTGAAGCTTGAACGATCGCCTGATGTGAATGAGATTGCATCCTATCTGGATCTTTCCGTTGAGGAAACCGTTGAAGTGTTAGCGGGAAGGGAATGCTATCATTATGTATCACTGGATTCCCCATTGTCTCAGGAAGAAACCGGGGCCACGCTTGGAGAGCTGATCAGTTCGGACGTGAACGACTTTGATTCCGTCGAGAAGCGCATGGATCTTCAACAGGCAATGAGCCAGCTGAAGGAGCAAGAGCAGAAGGTGCTGCTGCTGGCATTTCAGGAGGGGCAGTCCCAGCGAGCGATCGCTCAAAGGTTAGGCGTGTCACAAATGAGTGTCTCGCGTATCCAGAAGCGGGCAACGGAAAAACTGAAGCAGATCATGTCCAATTCTTCGTATTGATATGGACAAGCTTCGTAGAGACAGACGTATAGCAACATAAGGCACGCATTCCCGTGATGGAGGAAGCGTGCCTTTTTTGAAACCTCATATCCGTTTTTATCGAAGGGAGTGGCAAGGAAATCATGCTTGGGCCGGATACGACAGAAGGTCAGGAAATTTATAATTTTGCAGGGGGATGGCGATGGCACGATGTCCGAACCGATAACTGGCAATCTTCTTGGATCGGGGAGCTTCGGTCACGCTATCCTTATACAGCCGAATGGTTTAATCTGGCACCGTCGTTAAAGGATCGGAATTACTTATCCGTTCGTTTCAAGGATGGGGTGGAGCCGGTCATTATGGGGTCCATGCTTTATAAGGTCACGAATGAACACGAGCATCATAAGTCGGAACAGTTCTATTTCTATGTGGATGCTCATGTGCTGATCACCATTAATGTGGATGAGCATACCCGCAGCGTGATGGCCAAGGCAGATAGAGCCTCGATGCTTCATCAATGCGAGCGGCCCGTAGACGGCATGTTTGTATTGGCCCGGGCCATTCTGCATTATTACCATGCAGGAATGGATCAATTCGAACATAACCTGCGTCTTGTCGAAAAGGATATGCGTACACGCAACCGAAGATCTTTAATGGATAACATTCTCTCGTCGAGGTTTGAACTGCTGGAATGGAGCAACCTGTTTATTCCTTTTCAGGAGCTGATTGCTGCGGCGAAGGAAGGATATCATGGCGAGTTGGATGCCAGCCGTTCGTTCCAACAGCTCCTGCATCGAGTAGAAAGAATGGAAAGGCTGATTTATCACTATGAGCGCGAAATCGATACGCTGGTATCCATAGATGATGCAATCTCGGCGTTCCGTGGCAATGAAATCATGAAGACCTTGACCATTTTTACGGTCGTATTCACACCGGCAACCGTGATCGGAGCCGTATGGGGCATGAATTTCGAGAACTTGCCCGGCATTAAGACGTTCTGGGGCTTCACGGCAGTCATCGGCTTTACCTTGCTCTGGACCGGGGGGATGTACCTTTGGATGCGTGCGAGGGGATGGACGGGGGACCTGCTTCAAGTAAAGTCCAAAAACAAAAACCTTTGAGGCACAAAGGTTATGCATGAAAGCAAAAATGATGAAAATGCCCGGTACCTCTATAGGTACCGGGCGTTTTCATGCATTGAAGATACACTAGGATCGGGATTGATCGATATATCCTTGCAAATCCGAAATGAAATCCCCTATCATCGGCACATTGACAAAGAAGCTGAGAATGTAACCCAGAAGACCCAGCACGAGAGCCGTGCCAAGGGTTAATCCCAACCCCCGGGCCAGACCGGCTGTGAGGTTGGCAATGATGCGTTTCTTGGGATTCATGTAATTATCGATCATGTCCTTCATTTCGGACTTCTCCAGCGTGGCGGCGATTTTGTCCAGCCGCGTGTTTAATTTCTTCACTTCGTGCCTAAGCTCAAAGGGATGCTCCTGGACCTCATCCGCCTCTTTGGAGTGTCTTTCCCTGGATGATTCGGATTGCACTCGTTGTTCCTCGTTTCGTGTCGACCGACTGCCGCTTCGGGTTGAGAAGCCGGAGCCGCCATGATATGGGTTTGCTTTACTCATGAAATATCCCCGCTTTCCAGGCAGATGCGCCGTTTCATTTCACTTCGGAATCCATACAATGTGGATAAGACAACGTGCCGGATCTGGCACAAAAATAGCCAGCTGCGTCAGCTGGCTATTCGTGACCCTACGAATTAATAATTCGTTGTCGTTTTCATTTCACGGCTGACTTCGGAAGAGGTGTCCATCGCTTTATCCTTCACATCTTTGGAAGCGCTTGAAACCTCGCTTGACACGTCTGCAGATGCTTCCTTGACGCTGGACATAATGCTTTGGCGGCCTTCATTCACGGTGGCCATGACATCGGAAGCTTTGCTGCCCACCGTTTTTGCCAGTTCAGAAGCTTTATCGCCTACGGTATAAGCGACTTCTTTGGTTTTATCCGACACCATGCTCAGCTTCTCGGATAAATCCCCGCGCAGCTCGCGGCCTGGCTTTGGAGCGAACAACAGAGCTGCTGCTGCTCCGACCAAAGCACCGATAAAAGCACCTTTGAAGAATGTGGAACCGCTTTGTACTGGATATTCTTGTTCTGTGTTATTCATAACTTTCACTCCTTTTAGTTAATATAAAAATGAATATAAACACGAGAATCAGGCTGTGCGTCTAAACAACTTGGCAACAAGACCGAGCAGGAATACAAAGATGGCCGTACCGATGATTGCGGGCACAATGGCAAATCCGCCTATGACAGGACCCCATGCTCCGAAGAGCCACGGTCCGAGCCATGCGCCTATGAAACCTGCGATCATGGAACCGATAATTCCGCCCGGCATTTCATGACCAACCAGCGCATCCCCGATTATCCCGATGATGATTGCCATCACGATGCTGATGATGATTCCCCACATACGATCGCCTCCTTTTTCAGAGCAATGTGTTTCGAGTGGGCTTGCTTATCTCGTAATTAAACGCAAGGCCACACCATGAAACAGGAGACGTGCAAAACGGGAGATAAATGAAATGTCCGTCCTCTATGGAACGTATTCTGCTGTCAATTGCAGTTTTTTGTACTATACTGAATACAGATTTGCAATCATTCTCGAATAAGCGTGATCTCGGGGAAATGCAAGCATACAGGCTTCTCAAGGCATCATACGTAACAGACGGTATATAGAAGGAGATATTCAACATGGACACTGTATTGGTGAAGGAATATCGGGCGGACATATTGGAGTGCGTCCACAATGGACATATATGCGTCGTGAATGAACAAGGTAAGGTCGAGGCTTATGCGGGAGATCCGGATTATGTCGCATTTACGCGCTCTTCGGCCAAGCCGATGCAGGCGATTCCTTCCATTCGCGGCGGGCTGGCTGATCATTACGAACTGTCCGATGAGGAAATTGCGATCATGACGGCTTCGCATCGTGCGGAGCGGGCTCATGTGGAAGTATTGGAGCGGTTTGCACGCAAGGCGGGCATCAGCGAAACCCACATGGTGTGCGCATCCAGCTGGCCGCTGGACGAAGGAAGCAAAGAAACACTTTTGCGAGGCGGCGGCGATAAAAGTAAATGGTACCATAATTGCTCCGGCAAGCATTATGGCATGCTGGCCTACTGCCAGATGGCGGGATATCCGCTGACGGGATACGATCAGCCGGAACATCCGCTGCAGCAGGAAATCCTTCGGACGGTCGCCTATTTGGCGGGATTGGCTCCCGGCGATGTTAAACTGGGAACCGATGGATGCGGACTGCCGGTATTCGCCATGCCGCTCTGCGCTTTGGCAACCGCCTACATGAAGCTTGCATGCCCGGACCTCATAGAGGACGAGCCGACGCGAAAGGCGGTCATGCAAATCACGAAGGCCATGCATGCAGCCCCTTATATGGTGGCGGGTAAACACAAAGTGGATACCCTTCTTCTGGAAGATCCTAATATTGTGGCCAAGGGCGGCTTCAAGGGAGTGTACTGTTTCGGCCTTAAGAAGGAGCGGCTCGGCATCTCTTTCAAAATTTCGGACGGCTCCGAGGAAGAATGGGGCTGGATCGCGGAGTCCATATTGGAACAAATCGGCTATGGCAGCAAAGCGACCATCGAACGGCTGAAAGCTGCATATCCTAAGGATTTATATAATGATGAGGGTCTTCGAGTAGGCAGGGTAGAAATCGGATTTAAGCTGCTCCACGCTTAAGGGCGACTGATTAGACCGGAAACCGCCGGGGTATTGAATAGTAAAAAAGGCGGAGGTGACCGGCCATGATTAAAATCATGACGGCAGCGGAAAGACATACTACCCATGAAGACGGTATTCACAGCGAATTCAGCTTTTCTTTTGGTGATTATACAGACCCGCATAACGAGCACTTTGGAAGCCTTCTGGCGCATAATGAATACGTGCTCCAACCGATGGAGGGGTTTGATCGAAGGTTTCATCATGATTTGGTGATTGTGCATTTGGTGCTGGAAGGCACGTTGACGTATGAGGATGATACAGGGAAGCTCATAGAGCTTACGCCCGGTACGATTCATGTCGTGAATACAGGCTCCGGCGTGTACCATGCCGAGAGGAATGCCTCATCTTCGGAGGACGTACGCTATCTGGAAATGTGGTTTCTCCCGGCAGAGCCGGGACTTGAGACCAGTCACCATCAAAGCAGTTTCACAAAAGAACAGCAATTAAACCAGATGCTTCCGATCCTCGGTTCAGGCAATGGTAAGTCGAGCCTGCCCCAGTCGCTGGATGTTGTGATGTACAGCAGCATACTGGAGACCGGACAAGAACTGGCGTACAGTCTGGCCGGGGATCGTAGAATGCATCTATACGTCATAAGCGGTCATGTCGAAATATCATCGGAAGACGGCGTATTCGATATTAAGGCGGGCGATGCGGCAAGGATACAGCGTCGTCATGAGCTGACCTTCCGGGGGAACTCCAGTGAGGGAAGCTCGGAAATGGTCCTTATCGATATGCCATAACGTAAACAGAAAGCCCCGGGATTTGCGAGAATCGCAAGTACCCGGGGCTTTTGTCATGACAAAAGCGCTTCTTAAGAATACACTCAACGTTCGTGAAGATACCGTCCTACTGGTTTCCGCGGAGCTGTCCAAGCTCGGATACAACGGCTTCCACTTCCGAAATGCTAAGATTCTGTTTATTCATGACCATATCGTACAGATCATAAATGTCATCATATTGGTTAACCGAGAAGGCGGAGGCCTGCATGGCAGCGCCTGTAGCCATTCGTAGCTTCGTTTTAATCTGTTCGATCATATACTCGACATTGGCTTGGGATTTTTCACTCAAATCCATGGAATAACACCATCCTCTCTTAGGCGGATTTACGATTTTCATCCCTGTATTGTAACATGTTAGCGTGCGGCTCGACCAATGTTTTTGCCATCTATGAGGAAGATAGGTTAAAATCAGAAAAAAACGCTTCGCCGTCAGCGATGCTAATCATCGAACCATTTAATCAAGGAGGTCCGTCATGAGCGAACAAGCCGGCAAGACGCCAAGCGTGCATGCTGCCAAAGCCAAGATGTCGGGCCATGAACTGGCCGATTTTTTTCGGGGGATTTCGCAGCGCCATGCGCTGGGCAGCATCGTATTTTTATGTATTGGCACCGACCGTTCCACAGGTGACGCGCTCGGTCCGTTGACTGGAAGCCGGCTTGTGGAATGCGGTTTTCCGCAGGTGATCGGGACGCTGCCCGAACCCTGTGATGCTTTTAATCTTGTGGCAAAGCTTCAAGGCATACCCGAGGATCAGGTGGTTATTGCCATTGATGCTTGCTTGGGACAATCCTCTTCCGTCGGTTATTTCTTTGCAGGCGAAGGTCCGCTGACACCGGCCCAATCCGTCGGCGGGAAGCTGCCGGCAGTGGGAGACTACAGCGTGGCAGCGGTCGTGAACGTTCATGGACCGAAGCCGTATTGGACCCTCCAAGTGACGTCCCTTTACCAGGTCATGGGAATGGCGGAGCAGATAGCGAAGCAAGCCGCTGCGGCCTTTGGCCTTTGGCCGTAAGACACGCGTTTCAACCGGGGGTGTTTTGGTTTAATAATAGTTCATTCTTTATAAAATAATGGGTGTCTATCCTAGGGCATCGCTGAATAGAAAGAAGGGTATCGCTATGGAAAAAGTACAATGCAACGGCAGCACGATTTGCTACGTGGATCAGGGACAAGGTGAGCCGGTCATTCTGCTTCACGGTTTCTGCGGAAGCTCCGCCTATTGGGAACAGGTACTGCCATATCTTCAAGGCTTCAGAGTCATTGTACCGGATCTCCGGGGTCACGGGCGGTCTGATGCACCGATGGGATCATATACCATCGAACAAATGGCGGACGACGTACTGCTATTGATGGATGAGCTCGATATTCCGAAGGCGGCGTTGCTCGGTCATTCCCTCGGAGGATATATAGCACTCTCCTTCGCCCAGCGTTACGCTTCTCGATTGAACGGCTTTGGCCTCATCCATTCTACGGGCTATCCGGATTCGGATGAAGCGAAGGAGAAACGGGTGAAAGCGGTCAGCACCATCCAAGGGGAGGGCATTACGGCTTTTGTTGACGGATTGGTGCCGGGCCTGTTTGCTCCGGATACGAAGGAAACCAAGCCGGAATGCATTCAGCGGGCGAAGGAGATCGGTTACCTTACGCCGCCGCAAGGAGCGATAGGGGCGGCGCTGGCCATGCGCGAGCGTCCGGACCGGCGAGATGTGCTCTCGGCATCCACGCTGCCGATCCTGCTTGTAGCAGGAGAGAAGGACGGCTTGATTCCGGCGGAGCGCACCTTTACCACAGACCATGACAACGTAACCCGGATCGTGATCGAGGGCGCGGGTCATATGAGTATGATGGAGACGCCCGAGAAGCTCGGCGAAGTCATTTCCGCTTTCATGGGACGGCTGGAGCAAGAATAAATCCATATCGTTTATAATAAACGGATACTCCTATTAACGGGGTGTCCGTTTGTTGCATTGTGGGCTGCAGTTGCAGTGGACCTTCCATTGTTTCCGGACCCCGCCTGAACAAAGCGTGAACGGGCAGGAGGGCGGCTACTGGAATTCTGGTCCCGGATAGCCTACAATTTAATCGGGATCCGGATTGGGAATAGACCCGGCATGTATGCATCTGCAGGGGATTCACCGAAGCTGCCGGGCATGCCGGTCCTAAGTTCCTCCGCAGCGGGAATTACCGGAAGGTTAAAGATGAGGTCAACAATTCGCTGCATCCGTCACGGATGCAGGTTGGGGGCGAGTGTATGTTTCGCAGGGATTATCTTGTGCGGCTTATTGAGGATATGACACAGATGATAGCCAAAGTGTTTTCGCTCAAGCAGGAGCGCAAGCACACCGAAGCTTTATGGGAGCTGGATGAGCTTTTTAAACGGCAGTTCCGGTTGAATTCAGGGCTGCTTCGCTCCTTGTCCGCAGCCGATATCGAGCAGCTCTTTCGTAACCATGGTTATCTGGAAGCGGACAAGCTGCAGAGTGCCGCAAGGCTGATGGAAGAGGAAGCATCGCTGCTGCTCGAGCTTGAGCGCGAAGAAGAAGCCGTTATGCTCTATACCAAGGTCTTTCAGTTATATTTGAAGTCAGCCCTGCAAGGGGCGGATCCGAAACTGATCGGGTTGACGGAACGGATCGGTCTGGTGAAAGAACGTTTAAGGGCTTACGCGTGGCCCGAAACGGCGATGCTGGATTATTATGCGTATACGGAACAGCAGGGGATGTTCGCGGAAGCGGAGAATACCCTGTACCAACTGCTGGATAGCGGTATGATCGAATATGACGAAGCTGTAAGGTTCTATCAAAGATTGCAGCAGAAACGGCCCGAGGATTTGGCAAAAGGCGGCCTTCCGTTGGAGGAAGTCGAGGAAGGAATGGACGAGCTCCACCGCCGTTTTCCGCATGCGGCGGCGGACGGAGACAAGGCGTTTCCCAGCCTCGATTAACCTGTCTATAACATAAAAGAAAGCGAGATGTACCATTTGGATGCATTAAGAAAATTGATTCATAACATCATGGAAGAAGCGTCATTGATTACGGCTACGCTAAGCCAGCTTCGCAAGCGGGAAGGCATGACCTACAGCAAAGTAACGGTGAAGCCCGTAGAGCTTAAGAACAAGCTGCACTATCAGTTCGCCTATTATTCCGGAACCAAGGTCACCCATCAGAATGTGCCGGCGGATGAGGCGGAGGCCGTACTGTTGGATATGTTCGAAAATGTATTCCGGCAAGCGATGATCTATACGCCGGAAGCGGACTATCAGGTTCTGATTTCGAAGAAATACAAGGTTTCGATTCTGACCAAATCCGCTTCCAAGACCAAAACGGATTTGGCGCATAACCGGAAAAAGACCTACATTCTTGAAGAGGGAGAGCCGGTTCCGTTTCTGGTGGAGCTGGGCATCATGAGCGAGGATGGCAAAGTATTTGCCCGCAGATACGATAAATTTAAACAGATCAACCGCTTCTTGGAGATGGTGGAGGATGTCCTCCCTCACCTGCCGGCGGACCGTCCGCTTACGATCGTCGATTTCGGCTGCGGCAAATCTTATCTGACCTTCGCCTTGTATCACTATTTGGCGGTAACCGCGCGCAGAAAGCTGAATATTGTCGGATTGGATCTCAAAGCGGATGTCATCGAACACTGCAGTATGCTGGCGAAAAAACTGAATTATACCCAATTGCGGTTTCTTGTCGGCGACATTGCGGAATATGACGAACTGGAGCAGGTGGATATGGTGGTCACGCTGCATGCATGCGACACCGCAACCGATGCGGCGCTGGAAAAAGCGGTCCGCTGGGGGGCTTCGGTGATTCTGTCGGTGCCTTGCTGCCAGCACGAGCTGTTCGCCCAAGTCCAGAGCCCGGTCATGGAGCCGCTGCTGTCCCACGGCATACTGAAGGAACGCTTCTCGGCGCTGGCCACGGACGCCATTCGGGCCAAGCTTCTCGACCTGATGGGATACAAGACGCAGCTGCTGGAGTTTATCGATATGGAACATACGCCCAAGAATATTTTGATCCGTGCGGTTAGCGGTTCTGCCGGAGACCGGGATAAACTATGGCAGGAGTATACCGCCTTTCGAAATTTTTTAAGCGCCTCGCCGTACCTTGAACAGGCTTGCAAGGACCTGCTCCCGAATACGGAAATGGAGCCGCGTTGAACCGGATTGGCGATGATTGTTGCGAGCGCGCACGTTCATCGCTTTTTTTAATGAAAAATAGGAACTTCGGAGCCGACCTTCCAGTTATCGCAACATAATCAACATCTAAAAGGGGTCTTTCTTCTGAGAATGTACGTCGTTAGACGTTTTTCTTGCGATGGCAATCAAAGCCTTGATTTAGGGAATCGTGCGTCCCTTACAGCACCAGATGTGATCGCCAACATTGAATCAAGAATAACGCCTACCGTCCTTGTCCACAATGGCTATTAGGGTGGGTTTCATCTTCAGCACACGGAGGAGCGGGATCGTGCTGGTGGCAGAAGCGGAGAAGGGTAGCGCATTCTTTCTTGAACGGGGCGTGGTGTAATGGCATCGAATACCCTGCATCGTGTTTGCGGGATGATGCTGATCGGGCTGGGGCTTGCGGCCAGTATCCGGAGCGGAATGTTTTTTGACGAGGATGTATATTGGATCGGAGCGGGTTTCGGCGTGCTTCTGCTGCTCATGAAGGGATCGGATTGGCATGCTGCCGTTCAAAGCCGGAAGAATCATGGCATGGGAAAACTGCCGGAGGCGGTTCCTTCGGACAGAGAATTGCGGGTGGTTCTTGGCTGCATCTGCGCAATCCTTCTCATCTACGTCTTTCACGGGATAGGGCGTCCCCTCTCTCTGGAAGGCACGATGAGGGAGATCATCCTGTGGGGAAGCTATGGTTCTTTTGCCATGGTTGCTTGGCGCACGTGCCGTACAGGCTCCGGCTTACGCATCCTGCATGCCGGCTGGCATCTGCTGGGCGCCGTGCTGTGCGGCAGCGCCTTGCTTGCCGTATACGGGCTTATGGAGCTGCCGTATGGGATCTATCATACGGCGGATGCGGACATTAGCGCGACCGGCGCGAGGCTTGGCGGCCTGCTTCAGTACCCGAACACGTTCGGGGCGGTGATGGCCGCCTTTTTGCTGGAGCGGCTGTTCGCGCTGCCGTCCGTCCTCCGGAACCGGACGGGCACGCTCCGCGCTGCGACAGCGCTGCTGCCGCTTGCGCCTTACACCGCCGCGCTGCTCCTGACGGAGTCGCGCGGCGCCTGGCTTGCGGCCGCCCTTGCGTGCGCGGCCGGCTTCGCCCAGGAGCGGCGTGCCTTGGCGCCGCTCCTGGTGGCTGCCGCCGCGCCTGTGGCGAGCGCGGCGCTGCTGTACCGCCAGCTGGCGGATGCCAGGCTGGCGCCAGCCGTGCTGCCCGGCCTGCTGTGGCTGGCCGGGCTTTGGGCCGGCGGCGTCCTCGCCGGCCTGCTGCTGTGCCGCTGGCGGCACAGCGGAGGGCCCGGGCGGCGTTACGCCGCGCCCGGGGCCCTGGGAGCTGCGGCCTTGCTGGCAGCCGCAGCGATGGTCGTGATCCTGCTCCAGGTGCAGGATCGGACCCTGGGCGGCGCGGCAACGATCAGCGCGCGCCGCCTCATGTACAGCGACGCCTGGCAGCTGGCCCGGTCGTCGCCGTGGCTGGGACGGGGAGGGGAGACGTGGCGGCAATCCTACCTCGCCATTCAGTCCCAACCCTACGTGGGTGCCGAGGTGCATAACGGATATATGGATATCCTGTTGAATACGGGAGTCATTGGACTGCTGCTTGTCCTTATTCTGGTTATCTTTATGGTTGCGAGGCTCATCCGGGCAAGCTCACGATTCATGCCCCCCGCCCTCGTGCTGATTGGACATGCGTCCGTGGATTTCGATTGGGGCTTCGGGTTGGTATGGCTGCTCCTATTGTGGCTTACGGCAATGGGCTTGGCCGAGGGTTCCCCCGATAAGGCGCCGCAGCGTGAATCTATGGCAACTCGGCTACCCCGGCCGTTCAAACGATGGAATCAACTGCAAGCCGGCTATGAAGGGGAGCGTGCCCGCTCCTCGCCGCGACGGCTCAGGGTTATGGTCATTCTCCCGCTCGTGGCTTGGACTTTCCTCGCCGCGGCGTTGGGCATCAGCGAGCTCCAGGAGCGATGGGCCGCAACAGAGCCGCCAGGCCGGCAGATCGTGCTCCTCCGATCCTCGTTGAAGTGGAACCCTGCCAATACGGATGCGTCCATTAAGCTCTCGGCATGGCTTCCCCCAAGCGAGCAGATTCCGCTGCTGAAACGAAGCATGGTGCATGCGCCGAATCACCCGGGTTTAAGCTGGCAGCTGGCCGAAGGCTATTCCCTAAGAGGCGAATCGGAGGAAGCAGCAGCATGGTTCAAAAGGGGCATCGAACTGGATCGTTTAAATGCGGTCAAGCAAACCCGGGCGGTGCTGAAGCTGGCCGCCCTTGCGGACGGGTACCGCTGGGCGGGAGATTCCCCCCGAGCGGTTGACGCGGCCCGGGCCGGATGGGATACCTTGAAGCGCTATCGCTTCCTTGCGGCCGCTCTTCATGAGCTTGATCCTATTCGAAATGACCGTGGCTTTCATCTGTCCGTGCTTGCGGCTCGGCAGGCCAACCGCTTGGATAACACGATGACATGGGGAGAACGGGAGCATGCTGCAAGGCAGCCCTGATATCCGTTATCTCCGCACAGCCTATGGCGAATCATGCGAATGGCAACCAATCGCAGCGACTTACCTTGCCCCACCTGACGCGGCACTATGAAGGGCGGCATGGCGTTGACGACGCTTTGATGGTTCCCTTTAGAACGAACGGTGTAGAAAGGACCGACCTATCGATCTACGGTTGACGATCCAAATGCAGCCTTTTGTCGTAATTTCTCACGGTGTGACGGGGGAAGAGAGGGGGAATAGGTCATCCCCCGAAGGCATCCCGAAAGGCGGAGGCCAGCTGGCGCTCCGGAACCTGCCAGAGCTCGGCAAGCTCGCCGCAGACGTCTTTTTCCCACCAGTCGCACAGCAGTTTTTTGTTGCTGTAGTTTTCGTGAATCCAGATCAGGTTTCCGATGACCTTCCGATAATACAACTCCTCGCCTTGCTTCAAGGTTTCCGGAGGAAGGTACAGCTTGAGCCGCTTGGTCGTACGGTATAATTCTTTGCTGCAGGCCCGCCGTATCCCGCGCGGGGAGGGGGGCTTGCTGCCCGGTCGTTTGGCATGGGGAGAATGCATGCGTTAACTCACTCCTTTACTTCACCATATGTCCCGAAACGGGCGAAAGTCACTGCGCCGCCCATAATTGGGCGCATTAGAAGGCATGTAGAAGGCATGTCCCGGGCTGTGTTAGAATAGGCTAGTACTAGAAATCAACGCAGTAGGAAGGCGGGGGACAAGCGTGGAATTCTTTTACGAGGCTGTGGGCCGACTGTTTGAATGGATCCAGCAGCTGGGCTATTTCGGAATCATGCTCGGATTAATGGTGGAGGTCATCCCAAGCGAGATCGTACTGGCCTATGGCGGTTATCTGGTTTCCATGGGTGAGGTTCATTTTATCGGTGCCATGATTTTTGGTACCATTGGCGGCGTGCTCGCCCAATTGTTCATTTATTGGATCGGCCGTTACGGGGGCAGACCCTTCCTGGAGAAGTACGGGAAGTACATACTGATTAAGAAGAAGCATATCGACTACGCCGAGGAATGGTTCGGCAAGTATGGTACCGGCGTTATATTTACGGCTCGGTTTGTACCGGTGGTAAGACATGCGATTTCCATCCCGGCGGGCATATCCAAAATGCATGTGGGCAGGTTTACGCTGTTGACCACTCTTGCGGTTATTCCGTGGACGGCATTATTCTTATACCTCGGATTGCTTCTGGGTGACCAGTGGGAGCATATCGACGAGAAGGCAGGGCCTTACGTTCGGGAAATTCTGCTGGGCGCATTAGCCGTCATGATTCTTTATTTTTTGATAAAATGGATAAAATCAGCGAAGGCGAGGTCGAAATAACGAATGAGTATGAATATGGCAAATCATTTAGGTACGGGCATTACTCCGCAGCAATTCATGGACGGCATGCAGAAGAACCAGGATGCGTTCAAGGCAGGCTACGAGCAGTTTACCTGGGAGAATGAAGAGGATAAAGAGTTTTTTGAAAGCCTCAATTTCAGGGATGATCTGCGGGTCCTCATTCTGGCAGCGGATTGGTGCGGAGATGTCGCGCGCAATATTCCTGTCGTATTCCGTGCGATGGAGACCGCGGGGATTGAGACGGAAGTGCTGATTATGGAAGAGAATCTGGACGTCATGGATCAGTTCCTGACCATGGGCGCCCGTTCCATCCCGGTTGTGATCATTTCGGATACCGGGGGACATGTCCTCGGCACATGGGGACCGCGTCCGGCGCATGTTCAGAAGTTTATGATTGAGTTCAAGCAGAACAATCCGGATCGTGAAGCAACGGACTATCAGGACAACCTTGCCGTCACGCGGCAAAGCATCATTCAAGCCTACGGGGAAGGGTATGAGTTTCACGCTGCCATCATTAAGGAATTGCGTGAACTGATCTCAGGGTTCTAATCATGACACTTCATATTGAGACCTTTAATTTAGGACCGCTTCAGACGAATGCATATTTACTGACAGGCCCTGCAGAAGGCAAAGCAATCATTATCGATCCTGGCATGAATCCGGGGCCGCTCGTGAAGCGAATAGCGGATTTGGAGATTGAAGCGATCCTGCTGACTCATGCGCATTTCGACCACATGGGGGGCGTCGAGGAGATCCGCAAGCTGAAGGGCTGTCCTGTCTATCTCCACACCTTGGAGAGCGAATGGCTGGCCAGTCCAAAGCTTAACGGTTCGCTGATGTGGCCTCAGGTCACCGGACCGCTGTCCACCGAGCCGGCGGAGTACGATTTGGCCGATGGACTGGAGCTGCAGCTGATCGGGCATACCTTCAAGGTCTTTCATACACCGGGCCATTCGCCGGGAAGCGTGAGCTTCAAGTGCGGAAATGATCTGTTCTCCGGCGATGTGCTATTCCGTCTAGGCGTTGGGCGAACGGATCTTCCGGGCGGCCGTGAACGCGATTTGGTTGATTCCATTCAGAACACGCTGTATACGTTTGCGGATGAGGCCGTTGTGTATTCCGGCCACGGGCCTCGGACAACCATTGGTTATGAAAAGCAGCGGAATCCTTATGTCCCTGCGGGCAGGTAGGATAACATCCGACATAAATCGGGAAAGTTTGTCTGGACAAATATAGACAAGATTGATACAATACGATTAATTAAATGTTACCCATTGCGAAGCACGCAGACTGTGGAATTTATCCCGGTTTGCGTTCTTTTATTTTATGGGGAGTTTTATTGGCATGGACGTGATTAGGGGGAAGCGCCAGTGAGGAAAGATCATCTATCGCTGCTGAACGGGAATGTTACAAGAAGCGAAGCGATTGATCGGCAACCGGAGTTCCGCCGGCGGGGCCAGACGGATATTTCATCCGTTGTCTGGGACAGGCTGGTGAAGGATGAAGGGATCGCGCAGCAGCCATGGCATCATCGGCTGCAGGTAATCAGATTGAATCAATAGGTTGGAACGCTAACATGATACCCTCATCATGAAGTGAGAAACCATGATCCTCCGATTGGAGACTGCAGCCGGGTCCGCCGGCTGCTTTTTTTTGTTTTTTAACGGATACCATAAGGAATTTCAGAAGCATCCGGAGGCATCTATATAAATTACATCATTTGGTACACGATAAATATAATAAACGTTTGAACGATTGGCAGCTGTTATTCGTATTACAGGCGAAGGCGAAAGAAGGTGATGATTTCAATCATGATCCCTGGCGAAGAGGATTTGATACGACAAGCGCAGTCAGGAGATGCTGCTGCCATGGCGCTGCTGTTTAAGCAGCATTATTCCTTCCTTTATAAATATTTGCTGAAAGTGACGATGGACCCGATGGTTGCCGAAGATACCGCGCAGGATACCATCGTTCGATGCATGGAGAATATGACCCGTTACAACGGGACTTCGTCCTTCTCCTCTTGGATGATTACCATTGCTACCCGGTTGTTCATCGATAATACCCGGCGAAAGAAACGGGAGAAGAAATGGCTGGAGCAGGAGGCGGTTCAGTCGGCAAGGCGGATGCGCTGGCAGATGGAGCGGCGGGGAGAAGATTGGACGGATATGCTGGATGGATTATCCCGATTATCCGAGGATCATCGGATTGCCATCCTGCTGAAGCACTATTACGGCTACAGCTACGAGGAAATCGGAACGATGCTCGGCATTCCCGAAGGAACGGTGAAATCGCGGACCGCCTACGGCATAAAACAGCTGCGAAAGGAGATGGGTGACGATGGTCAAAGGACCTGAACATGAGGATGAAAAATGGATTGAAGGATTGAACCAGGAAATGAAGCGGGTGGATCAATTGTTTGATGACGCGCCATCCCCATCCCTGGAAGGACTGCATGCGTTGGCCGTTCATACCTTGGAACGCAAACGGAAGCGGATGAAATACGAGTTGCTGCTCTTTCTTCTGGTTGCGCTCTTTATCGTCGGCGGGGGATTGATGGCTGCCTTGGCAGCGCCGAGGATCCTGCTGTTTATTCACGGGTTCGGCATGGTAGCGGGGATTTCCGTTCTGGTATTTTCCAAGAGTCTGCGATCTGCCGGAAAGAAGGGGATTCGATGAATGAAGTGAACGAGAGCCCGCTGGTAGTGATCGTCATTGCCGTTGTGCTGGTGCTGATCCAAGGGACATGGCTTTTCCTGGATGCAAGGAAACGGGGGCTTGGCAAGATGGCTTGGTTCTGGGGGATATGGGGGTCTACGACGATGCCGTTGCCGCTGCTCTTTTACTGGATATTCGTCATTCGTAAAGACGGCAGCGAGTCTTAAGCTTCTTCATTATATATGAACATGGGAGGATTATTATGGATATTAACTGGGGATTGATCTGGCCGATCCTTGCACTGCAAGCGATTCTTGCGGTCACGGGTCTTATATCTTTGTTTCGGGCAGAGCCGGCAAACATACGTGGACCGAGATGGATGTGGGTGTTGATTATATTGCTGGGTAACATTCTTGGCAGCGTTGCATATTTCATTGCGGGGAGGCGAGAGGCTTGACGGAGAAACTTCTTAGCATTCATGAACTGACCAAAAGCATCGGAAGCATCATGCCGGTCAAGGGCATCTCGTTTGAACTGAAACGCGGAGGCTGTACGGCACTGCTGGGACCGAACGGCGCAGGGAAGACGACAACGCTGCGAATGCTGGCAGGATTGATTCCTCCGACCCGGGGCGAGATCCGATATGGATCGGGAGATGGACATACGGACAGCTGGCGTCACCGGATTGGTTACTTGCCGCAGTATCCGAAGTTTTATAGCTGGATGTCAGGCATGGAATATTTGTCATTCAGCGCCAAGCTGTCGGGATTATCCGGAAAAGAGGCCCTTCGGCGTAGTCGGGAAGTGATCGAGATGGTGGGCCTGCAGCAGGCAGCCAAACGCCGGATATCCGGTTATTCCGGCGGAATGAAGCAGCGGCTTGGCATCGCACAGGCGCTTGTGCACGAGCCGGAGCTGATCATGCTGGACGAGCCGGTTTCGGCGCTGGACCCGATCGGTCGCCGGGAGGTTATGGACCTGCTCGACCGCCTGCGAGGGGAAGTCACCGTTCTGTTCTCGACCCATGTGCTTCATGATGCGGAGGAAATTTGCGATGACATGATACTGATGGTAGACGGGGAGATTGCGGAGAAGGGCGCGCTTAGCGAACTTCGCACGAAATACCGCCAGCCGGTCTTATCGATTGATGTTGAACCGGGGGAGCGGGAGGTTGCTTGGCTCGACAGTCTCGCGAACCGTCCTTATGTGCAAGAGATCGAGCTCGGCAAACGCGGCGCCAAGCTGATGGTGACGGATATGGAGGTGGCGCGTGCCGCTTTAATCCAAGAGCTTGCCGACGGCGGAATCGAGCTGCTTCGTTTTGAAGCCGGCACGTCTACGCTCGAGGACATGTTTATGAAGGTGGTGGGCTCATGAAGCCGTTCTGGATCTATTATCAAAAAGAGATGCTTGAGTCCGGCCGGACCTATAAATGGATTTGGGTCCCCGCCGTTTTTCTGCTGCTTGGCATTATGCAGCCGGTATCGACCTATTATTTGCCGGAAATCCTGACCATGGCCGGAGAAGTGCCGCCGGAAGCGGCGGCGTTATTTACCGTCCCGTCCGCCGAGAGCGTGATGGCGTCAGCCTTAAGCCAGTTCAGCGTCATCGGCCTGCTGGTGCTTGTGCTTGCGGGGATGAACACGGTAGCTGGGGAAAGGGCCACCGGCACGGCTGAGCTTGTTCTTGCACGCTCGGTATCCACGATTCCCATGATGGCTGCCAAATGGGCCGCCATGATGACTTTGGTAGCCGCATCCTTTGCGCTTGGGCTTGGCGGCGCAGCGTATTATACGCATCTGCTCATCGGTCCCTTGGAATGGGGGGCGGTGGCCAGCGGCGGGGGATTGTATGTCGTATGGCTGGCTTGGATCGTAACGCTTGCCCTGCCGCTCGGCGCCGTCCTCCGTGGGCCTGCTGCCGCTTTCATCAGCTTGGCGGTGGCCGGCGCGCTTTCGCTCTTGTCCGGTTTGCTGCCCTCCCGCCTTCAATGGAACCCGGGCCGATTAAGCAGCATGGCCGCGGAGCGGATTGTCGGCGAAGGGAGCAGCGTCTGGTCTCCGATCATCGTGGCGATACTGCTCATGGTACTGTCGATTATCGTTGCCGCGAGGCTGCTCAGACGGAGTCCATTGTCCCCGCAATCCTAGTTTCCATGGGAGATTCAGGTTTTATCTGAATCACATGGACATCTCTATCTTTTTTTAGTAGACTATGAAGATAAGAAATCGGCAATCGACTTATTTTTCGGAAGACAGACCGCACATATCGGAAGTTTTCTTGGAAATAAGGATGATTAGCCATAGAAGTTTATACTTTCTTATCGCTTGAAAAAAGGATGGACAACTCAGGAGGTAGACGATGCTGCGTTTAGGGGAAAAGATCACAATCGTTGCGGATGCCTTTGAGCAGAATCTTCCAATCGGTCAATACGGTTATATCATCGCGTATGACCGAAATCCGGACAATGCGTTCGATTACGTCATTCGGATTCCGAGCCTCAACCGTAATTTTTTTGTTCCGGCGGATGATGTAGAGCTGGAAGCAATCGTGTTGAAACAGGAAGCCGAGCGGGTCGAGCGGGAAGCGCTCATCGATTTCGCCCTGTCGACATATAATGAGAAGCTGTTTCGTCAAGTGATGAACGGCGAGTTGGAAAGTGTTGAAGAGGAAGAGGAAACCAAGGAAGCAATGTCCCAGGCGGACTTCATCAAACAGGTGAATCTTCGCGCTTGGATCTAGAAGAGTCGGCCGAGGCCGACTCTTTTTTGAAGTGAGAGGCAACCAGTTCCTGAAAGCTCCACGCTTCAAGCCATTGGATTGAATCTTCCATGCTTCTACAATATAATGAGAAAAGTTATCGAGACAGACTTTACCCCTTTAACTGGATAGGGGCATGAAGGAGGACGCAAAGCCATGAGCATTACCGATAAGGATGTTCAGCATGTAGCGAAGCTGGCCCGATTAAATTTGACGCCTGAAGAAGAGCAGATGTTTACCGGCCAACTGAATGCGATTTTACAATATGCCGAGAAATTAAACGAATTGGATACGGACGGCGTTGAGCCGACTACGCACGTGCTGCACCTCAGCAATGTCATGCGGGAAGACGAAGTGCGCGAGAGCCTGCCGATCGAGAAAGTGCTGCTCAACGCACCGGATGAAGAAGACGATCAAATTAAAGTACCTGCTGTTTTGGAATAGCCTGGAGGGAGGACACACACTTGAGTCTGTTTGATTACAAGTTATCGGAGATACATAATAAGCTGCAGAATAAGGAGCTTTCCGTAACCGATCTGGTCGACCAAGCGTTTACCCGTATTTCTGAACGTGAGGATCGGGTAAAGGCATTTATTACGCTGGACGAGGAAGGCGCGCGTACATCGGCCAAGGCTTTGGACGACAAGCTGGCTGGTGGGGAGACGCGCGGACTGTTGTTCGGACTTCCTGTCGGAATTAAGGACAATATCGTAACGGAAGGGCTTCGTACCACATGCGCAAGTCAGTTTCTGTCTAATTTCACGCCGGTTTACGATGCGACGGTTGTCGGTAAATTGCGCGCGGCCGACACCGTAACGATCGGCAAGCTGAACATGGATGAATTTGCAATGGGGGGCTCCAATGAGAACTCCAGCTTTTATCCCGTGCGCAACCCATGGGACCTGGACCGGGTACCAGGCGGCTCGAGCGGCGGCTCGGCTGCGGCCGTAGCTGCCGGCGAAGCTTACTTCGCGCTGGGCTCGGATACCGGCGGCTCCATTCGGCAGCCGGCTTCTTACTGCGGCGTCGTGGGACTTAAGCCGACCTACGGACTCGTATCCCGGTTTGGCCTTGTCGCCTTCGCTTCATCGCTGGATCAGATCGGGCCTTTGACAAAAAACGTAGAAGATTCTGCCTATGTCCTGCAAGCCATCGCCGGTTATGACCCGATGGATTCGACATCCGCCAAAGTGGACGTGCCCGACTATCTGAGCGCGTTGTCCGGAGACGTTGCCGGCCTGCGCATCGCCGTGCCTAAAGAATATCTGGGCGAGGGCGTTGACGCCGAAGTAAAGGAAACCGTCCTGAACGCGCTGAAGGTGCTTGAATCGCTGGGCGCTACCTGGGACGAGGTTTCCCTGCCGCATACCGATTATGCGGTCGCTACGTATTATCTGCTTGCATCTTCGGAGGCTTCCTCGAATCTGGCCCGCTTTGACGGCGTACGTTACGGCGTTCGTTCCGACAATGCAGGCAGTTTGATCGACCTGTATCATGAATCCCGCAGCCAAGGCTTCGGCGATGAGGTGAAACGCCGTATCATGCTGGGGACTTACGCGCTCAGCTCGGGCTATTACGACGCTTATTATTTGAAGGCGCAGAAAGCCCGCACCCTCATCAAGCAGGACTTCGATAAAGTATTCGAGCAATATGATGTCATCATCGGACCAACGGCTCCGACTACGGCATTCAAGCTGGGGACGCAGGTCGATGATCCGCTGACGATGTATTTGAACGATATCCTGACGATTCCTGTCAGCCTGGCGGGAGTGCCGGCAGTAAGCGTCCCTTGCGGATTCGCGGACGGACTGCCCGTAGGAATGCAAATTATCGGGAAAGCCTTTGATGAGTCGACCGTGCTGCGCGTCGCGCATGCCTACGAGCAAAATACAGATCATCATAAACGGCGCCCTGAACTGTAAACCGGCGGCAGAGAAGGAGGGAAACAATCGATGTCTACATCTAAATATGAAACGGTTATCGGATTGGAAGTTCACGTAGAGCTGCATACCCATTCCAAAATATTTTGCGGCTGCTCCACTGCGTTCGGAGCTCCGCCGAACACGCATACATGTCCCATCTGCCTTGGCCATCCCGGCGTTCTGCCCGTATTGAACCGCCAGGCTGTGGAATATGCCATAAAGGCTGCCATGGCGCTGAACTGCACCATCGGCGATGTCAGCAAATTCGACCGCAAGAACTATTTCTACCCGGATTCCCCGAAAGCATACCAGATTTCCCAGTATGATCAGCCGATCGGCGAAAACGGCTGGATCGATATTGAGGTGGATGGGAAGACGAAGCGGATCGGCATTACCCGCCTGCACCTGGAGGAAGATGCCGGCAAGCTCACGCATGTCGACGGAGGGTATGCATCGCTGGTGGACTTTAACCGGGTCGGAACGCCGCTCGTTGAGATCGTGTCCGAACCGGAGATCTCAACGCCGGAGGAAGCCAAGGCTTACTTGGAGAAAATGCGCGCGATTATGCAGTATTGCGACGTATCCGACGTGAAGATGGAAGAGGGCTCGCTTCGCTGCGACGCCAACATCAGCCTTCGTCCATGGGGACAGAAGGAATTCGGAACGAAAGCCGAGCTGAAGAACATGAACTCCTTCCGCGGCGTGCAGCGCGGATTGGAATATGAGCAGTTCCGTCAAGCGGAAATCCTTGATGAAGGCGGCGTGATCGTACAGGAAACGCGGCGCTGGGACGAAGCCCAGGCGAAGACCTTCTCCATGCGAGGCAAGGAGCAGGCGCACGACTACCGCTATTTCCCGGATCCGGATCTGGTATCGGTGCATATCAGCGAAGAGTGGAAAGAAGCGGTTCGCGCGACGATCCCCGAGCTTCCGGATGCCCGCAAGGCCCGCTATGCTTCCGAGTACGGCTTGCCGGACTATGATGCTGCGGTCATTACGTCATCCAAGCTGCTCGCCGACTTTTTTGAAGACAGTTTGAACTACACGAAGGATGCCAAATCCGTATCCAACTGGATCATGGGCGATCTGCTGGGTTATTTGAATTCGAACAGTCTGGAGCTGTCTGAAGTGAAGATTACGGGCCAAGGCTTGGGCGAGATGATCGGCTTGATCGAGAAGGGGACCATCAGCAGCAAAATCGCGAAAACCGTTTTTAAGGAGATGCTGGAAAGCGGCAAGCTGCCTGCGCAAATCGTTGAGGAAAAGGGACTTGTCCAAATCAGCGATGAAGGTGCGATCAAGGGCATTGTCGAGCAGGTGGTCGCGAACAATCCGCAATCCGTGGAGGATTACAAGGCAGGCAAACAGAAGGCGATCGGCTTCCTGGTTGGTCAAGTGATGAAAGAGAGCAAAGGCAAAGCCAACCCGGCCCTCGCCAACAAACTGCTGGTAGAGGTGCTGAACGGATAATTAACGATCCGGGGGTTTTCCTCGAATCATGTTTTTAGAAGATGTGGAGCTTGTCCCGAAATCGGGGCAAGTTCCTTTTTAAGATATCAGAAAGTATGAACTTCGGAGGGGCTGCTGCCTGATATCGCAAGAAAAAATACCGTTAAACGCGGTCTGTCTTCTTTGAGAGTACGCCGATGACTTTTTTCTTACAATAACTCGGTTAGGGGATGAACGGATGATTAAGGAACTATCCTTGGAGGATCGGGATACCGTACAGCAGATATGGAGCCTGCAGCACATGGCGTACCCTTTGGAAGCCGAATTGATCGGATTCTCCGAAATTCCTCCGCTGCAGGACACCTTTGAGACGATCCGTGCGAGCGGGGAAACCTTTTTTGGTTATATAAATGAAGAAGGGGATCTCATCGGAGCCATAGCGGTGGAGCCCGAAGAGGATCAGGTCACCATATCGCGGATGATGGTCCATCCCGGTCATTTTCGCAAAGGTATCGCGGGGAGTTTAATTCGACATGTATTGGAATGCTACCAGGAAGCGCCGATGTTCACAGTCTCGACAGGGACGCGCAATACGCCGGCGGTGACCTTGTACGAGAAATTCGGGTTCGTGAGGGACCATGCATTCGAGGTTGCTCCGGGCGTGGAATTGACCGAGTTTCATCTTCATAAACAATGAATGATATCGCATATTCGACAGACGTGACGTGAGGGGAGTATCGTTCTTTTGACTAATCCTTGGGTGATAGATAATGTATCCATATTATTACGATTGCTGCTGGCTATGCTGCTTGGCGGCTTGATCGGCTTTGAACGGGAGCGTTCCAACCATGCGGCAGGGTTGCGTACCCACATCTTGGTGTGCTTGGGCTCTGCGCTGATTATGCTGTTATCCATTTACGGTTTTTCCGATTTCGTTGCCGAGATTAATGTTCGGATTGACCCTGCGCGCTTGGCCACGGCCGTCATTACCGGGATCGGATTCCTGGGCGCCGGCACCATTTTGTTTACAGGCAAATCCATTACCGGATTAACGACTGCCGCGTCCATCTGGGTTGTGGGTGCCGTGGGGCTAGCCGTAGGAGCCGGGTTTTATTTTGCGTCGATTGTATCCACGGTGCTGATCCTTCTGAACCTGGTGGTCTTTAATAAGCTGGAGCAGCGGTACATCCGCGGCAGCAAACTGCATTTGATCACCCTGCATGCGGCGAATACGCCGAATATTTTGGATGACATATCGGCAGTTCTGGTGGAGCAGGAATTCGTGATCAAGAAGCTCGTCGTAAACGAGCGGAGCAATGCGGCATACGGGGAATTGCAGCCTGCGGTCCCAGGACTCGAAATTTCGCTGCAAGTATTGACCGACCGTAAATTCGAACCGATGGAGATCACCCGGCAATTGCGGGGAATCGGCCATGTAACGATGGTAACGGCTGAATAACCGGCTTCCATCATCATAACCAAACGGCATCTGCTGAATTACCGGCAGGGCCGTTTTTTTGTAGGTTTATGTGCTTCTCCTGAACGGCCTATCCAGTTTTTTTCCAGTTACTTCGGCTTCGCATTGGGGTACTATCAAAGAAAAACATCGGTAAACAACGCCAGTCCCTTGATGTTTGGAAGGAGGCGAGAAGGTTATGAATCCAACCACCGAAACGCAAACCGCAGTCCGCAAGAAAAAAAGGCGCTCGATTCGGATGAAGCGGCATCCCGGACTTCAGCGAAAAAGGCGGAAATTCTATGCGCTTATATTAGCCGCTCTCATTCCAGGTCTGGGTCATCTGTACCTCGGGATGTACCGTAAGGGAATCACGTTCATCATGCTGCTGCTGCTTGATATATCGGCGCTTCTATATTTCTCTTCCATCGGCATGCAGATCAACGTTCCGCTGCTTGTCGTGCTGGGGCTTCTGATTCCGGTCGGTTATTTCTATAACGTGTATGACGTGCTGCAGGCAGCCGAATATATTATTTCCCGTAAAAGACGCGGCGAGGCAGCCTCTGCTTCCGAAGGTGACGGAAGAGGGAACGGGGCTAATCATCTGTTCCGCGGCGAACGGGGAATCGCTTTTGGCTTGATGCTGGTTGTTACCGGGTCCATGCTCATTTTGTTTCACCAGAAGCCGCCTTGGCTGCAGCAGGGAATTCGCGACTACGGTGCGGAGGCCTCCGCCGTCGTGCTCATCGTTATCGGGATTTGGGCCGGGATCCGGGAAGCTCTCAGGCATCATAAAGACAAGAGAAAATCCCTATAATACATGGCACATTGGTGAAAGCCGCGTAATCAGACGAGGGGAGGAGACGGATGAAACATAAAATCAGAGTTGGACGATATACGGCCGCCTTGCTGCTTGTCTGTACGGGCGCGTTGCTGCTGCTTGACGAGTGGAGAGGGACGGATTATATATTCATGCTCCAGCGTTGGTGGCCGCTGCTGTTTATCCTGCTCGGCGTTGAATATATAGTCAGGTATACGCTGTCCCGCGCCCAGGGCCGGCGTAGGGAATTTCGGTTTCGGCCGGATATTCGGGGAATTCTGCTGGCAGTCGCCGTAACGGCGTCCGTATTCGTGATTTCCCAGCAGGAGCATTTCCTTCATCTTTGGAACCGGGTGAGCCTGAATTTGACGGCAGCGGGCGTGGATTATAGCGAAGCGGAAGATAACCGGTTCCAGAAGCCGGCACTGGATATACCGGTGGAGCTCGACACCGAGAAGATCATCGTTGATCACTTGAACGGAGATATCTCCATCACGCGGCAGGATGTCGACGATATCCGGGTGGAAGCGGTAGTGTGGGTCGACCGAGAGCAGCCCGGTGTAGCGGAGGCGATCGCCGAGCAGTCGACGATCGAGGTCGGGGAAGGCAAGACGATCACGATTCGGTCCAAGGGAAAGGCCTATGGAGAATCGGGTAAACGTCAACCCCGAATGAATTTGAATATCGCGGTTCCGGATGATCGCCGGTTCAATTTTGAGATACGGACGATGAACGGAGCAATTACCTTAAACCGGGTGGAAGCGATTGAGAATATGTTGCTGGAGAGCGGGAACGGGCCCATCACGATGGATCGGGTCTACGGGAATGTCACAGGCAAAACGCTGAACGGCGAAATGACCGCGCGCGGCGTTATCGGTAATATTAAAATGTCCACCAACCGCGGGAATATGCTGGCCGTCGACATCACGGGCGAGACCGACTTGACCACGCAAGTAGGAAACATAACGGTCAAGCGAACGACGGATCATATCCGGGTTCAGACGAGGAACGGCAATATTCTGATCAGCGGCGCGGAGTCGCAATTAAGCGCCGAGTCCCTTAATGGCGGAATAGCCATTCGTTCCCCTCGGATCGGAGGCGATTGGAATGTATATAGCGCGGTTGGAGAGATGAATCTTCACGTTCCTCTCGAGGGCGATTACAAGCTTGAAGGGACGATTAGTTACGGAAGAATTCTGACCACGCTCCCTAATCTTCGGGTCGAGCAGAAAACCATTTCCGGGGAATCCGGCACCGGCGAGCATTCCATTCGCATTGAAGGTAACAGTAACCTGAACATTTACCGGAGCTACCCGGAACAGGAGGAGGGCCGCAACAGCGGGGGCTGGACGCCTCTGCCGGATTGACAACAATCCAAGAAACGCCGTACAATAAAGCGTAAGAGCGATCTGAGCTTTGTAAAAACCCAGTTAAACTTGAAGGCGGTGGGCAACCATGGGAACGTCCGTACAGCATGCGCTGGAACAACTGAAAACGACCGGTGTCCGTATCACGCCGCAACGTCATGCGATTTTAACGTATTTGGTGGAATCTATGGGCCATCCGACAGCGGATGATATTTATCGGGCTCTGGAACCTAATTTTCCTAGTATGAGCGTAGCCACAGTATACAACAATTTAAAAATGTTTATTGAAGCCGGCATGGTGCGTGAGCTGACGTACGGAGACAATTCGAGTCGTTTTGACGCCAACGTCTCCGACCATCATCATGTCATCTGTCAAAGTTGCGGCAAAATCGAAGATTTCAGCTATCCATCCCTCGAAGATGTGGGAGTGCAGGCTGAGAAAAGCACCGGATTCGAAGTAAAGGGACTGAGAATGGAGCTGTATGGGCTCTGCAAGTCCTGTCAATAGATGCCGGTTGTTATAGATGATGAACGTGCGGAATGAACCATTCCACACGTTTTTATTTTTAAGGGCTAATTTTTCGCGATTTGGCATTGGGGCGATTTGGCGAATGTGAAATGGGGGAGCAGTTTGGCAAGAAGAAGATATCGGGGAAAAAAGAGGCGTACAAACAGAAGCTCTTATTATCTGGGACTGATGCTGATCGCGGTAGGGGTCTGGTGGGTTGTCACCACATTGTTTCCGAACCAGACCTATACCGTACCGGACTGGCGCGGAATGGACAAGCCGATTTTCGTTCAGGGCGAATTGAAGGAGCATCCTGCTCTGGGATCTGGCGAAGAGCTGCTGCTGCCGATCACGGTAATTCAGGAGAGCGTGGATGCCAACATCCGTTACGAGCAGGAAACGGAATCGATTATTATCACGACTTCCGAATCGGTTTTTCGCATGAAGATGGATAGCACGAAGGGAGAGCTGAACGGCAAAACGGTAACCTTGCCTTATGCGCCTGAACTGGTTAACGGCATTGCCTATGTTCCGTTGAAGCCGCTTAAACAGCATTATGGGGTGGCTGTTCACGAGGACTCGGCAACAGGCGCGGTCATTTTGATGCGCGCTGGGGATGCGATTCAGCTTGCGAAGGCGGCTCCCGGTAAACCTGAGGACACCGTGGCTCTGCGCGAGAGCGGGGAGAAGAAGTCTCCGATCGTACTGGACATGCCGGTCGGCGAGCGGCTTCGGGTATGGCGCGAAGAGGAGGGATGGTTATTCGTTCAGGCGGATAACGGGTATACCGGATATGTTCTTAAAGAGCAGATCGAGCTTGGGGAACTGAAGGAAATTCCGTATTTGAAGCAGACCCCTTCGCGGGCTGAGCTGGAATGGAAGGGCAAGTCGGTCAACCTGGTATGGGAAGCCGTCTACACCAAGAATCCGAGCACGGATAGCATTGGCGAACTGCCCGGTGTCAACGTGGTCAGTCCGACCTGGTTCAGCATCGTGGACGGTGAAGGAACGGTCAAGTCCAAAGCGGTTAAGCAGTATGTGAGTTGGGCGCATAACAGGAACAAGGAAGTTTGGGGTCTCATGGATAACAGCTTCGACCCTGACCTGACAACCGAAGCGCTGTCTACGTTCGATAGAAGATCCCATATCATCGAACAGATGCTGGCTTATGCCAAGCAATACAATCTCGACGGCATCAATATCGACTTTGAAAATGTCTACACCAAGGATAAAGATCATGTCGTACAATTCGTGCGGGAAATGAAGCCGCTGGCCAAAGCCAGAGGTTTGATTGTGTCCATCGATGTCACGCCCAAATCGAACAGCGAGATGTGGTCGCTCTTTCTCGACCGGAAACGACTCGGCGAAACCGTTGATTACATGATGGTGATGGCCTACGACGAGCACTGGGCCACCAGTCCGAAAGCGGGATCGGTCTCCTCGTTGCCATGGGCTGAGCAGTCGGTAAGGCGAATCCTGGAAGAGGATGCAGTTCCGCCATCCAAGCTGGTGTTGGGCGTACCGTTATATACGCGGGTCTGGACCGAAACGAGCGAAGCGGGAGAGACGAAGGTGTCCTCCAAAGCAATTGGTATGGAGAAGCTGCAAGCTCTGCTGAAGGAGCAGAAGGTGAAAGGCTCGCTGGATGCCGGGACAGGACAGAATTATGTCCAATTCATGGAAGGTGAGTCCATTAAGAAGATATGGATGGAAGACGGCACTTCATTGCAATCCCGGGTCAAAATGGCCAAAAAGCTGGAGCTTGGCGGCATTGCTTCGTGGAATCGAAGCTTTGCCGTCCCGGAAACCTGGCATGTTCTTAAGACGATACATGATTAGGGAACCATGGAACTTATCATTCTTATCCTAAATACAAAGAACCCGGTTATCCTCGCGATAACCGGGTTCTTTTGTGTTTATTCGTCTTATGCGTTGCGAATCCTACATATAAGCAGATCAAATCCTTGTCAGGATTTGATCTGCTGGGCTTCAAGCTCTTCTGCTGTGATGTTGGCTTGGCTCGGATCCAGCGTCAAAATCGTATGGCAGAACATGCAGCGGTCGGTTTTGCCCAGCATTTTGGTCAGTTTATTGCACTCCGGACACTGGATTTGGACGGCGCTCGTGGACAGCATGCCTGCCCAAAAGTATATGCCGAGACTTCCCAGCATCATAATCAGGCCAAACACCAATCCGATACCGGCAAATATTTTGCCTGCTTGTCCAAAGAATACGATACCGGCCGTGCCAAGCACCATAAGGCCCATGCCCAGCATAGTCAGCAGCAATCCCCATGTGCGGAAGGCGTTGATTTTTGCATTCTTAAAGATCATGCTCGAAAACTCCTGTCCATTCATATAGTTGTTTATGGAATAAGGCGAAACAAGAAATGAAATCTTGAATTCCGTTTGTCATCTTATAAGATCTTATCTCCTAAAAGAAGGAACTTACATGGACATGTAGAATTACATTATAACTGATATGGCTGAAATTCGCCAAGGAATGTATGGAGGGAAACGTGGAATTAACCAACTTTTCTTTTTATTATGGAAATACGGTTGATGAGGAAGCTGTAGGAGCGATAGCATACCGTAATTCGGACAAAATGCAGCGAGGATCACTTGTTCACGATTTTGAGGTCAATATTGTTGTCGTGTATGACGGAACGCCTGATGAGCCTCCCATCCAGCATTCTATCGTAGGCGGGGAACGCTGTCAGGTGTTCAGCATAGGCTTGGACGAATTGCATCGGGAGCTCCTGAGGGGCACGCATAAAGTATTGATCAAATGCCTCCTGGAAGGGGATGTCATAAAAGACGATCAAGATCGCCTTTCCAATCTGCGGCGAGATTTCCTCAGGTTCGCAGAACCGTTCCGGGAGCAAAAATTGTTTATAGGCTTTGCCCACTTCCTGCAAAAGTACATGGATGCCAAGATGCTTTTGAAGGAGGAACGAGTGCTGGATGCTTACCATACTTTATTGGAAGGTCTGCACCATTGGGGCGAGCTGGAGCTGATCGAGCGGGGAATTCATCCGGAATCGGCGGTTTGGGAGCAGATTACAGGTTTAAACACGCCGGTACGCAAGTTATATGAAGAGCTTACGGTCAGCACGGAAACGCTGGGACAACGGGTTGAGCTTGCCTTGCTTGCCTATGAATTCTCCATGATATCCAAGCTGGAGAGCTCTTCTGCGCTATTGCTCCGCATATTAAGAAGCCGTCGGAATCCTTGGACGATACAGGAGCTGGTACTCCACCCTGAGCTGGCACCTGTATGCAAGGAACTGCCGATCGTGATGCGCAAATTGGTATATCGGTCGCTGGTGAAGGAAGTTCCGATATGGAGGGAATCCAGATCCTATGGCTCTGAAGCCATCCGGTATTACACCGACGTATGAGGAAGGACGGGAGTCCTTCTTTTTTTGTGCAGAAGAAGTTGATACTAACGTTTATGAAACCGCGTCTCAGGAAACAGTATCTAACGAGAGTGACATCAAGATAGGGGGAAGGTTTAGCGAATAATGTGTCGATAACTTTGTTACATAAAGTCGAAAAATAATTTGCCGAATCATGTTGACGAGCCGGTTGTTTCTGTGATACATTATAACTCGCCCCTTCGAAAGGGACTTTGATAATTCGGTTAAGAAGATGTCGAATTAAAAAGTTTTCAAAAAAAAGTTCTTGACGAAATGATGGGCAGCATGATATATTATAAAGGTCGCCGCTGAAAATGATTTTTTAGCGAAAGACACAGAAGTTGATCTTTGAAAACTGAACAACGAGTGAGTAAAACGAACCACTTCGGTGGGACGTTGAAATAGAGAATTGAACAAATTCTCGTCAGTTAAGAAATGAGCAAGTCAAACTTTATTGGAGAGTTTGATCCTGGCTCAGGACGAACGCTGGCGGCGTGCCTAATACATGCAAGTCGAGCGGACTTGATGGAGTGCTTGCACTCCTGAAGGTTAGCGGCGGACGGGTGAGTAACACGTAGGCAACCTGCCCTCAAGACTGGGATAACTACCGGAAACGGTAGCTAATACCGGATAATTTATTTTGCAGCATTGTGAGATAATGAAAGGCGGAGC